>DYTN01000033.1 GCA_020725925.1 Methanobacteriota archaeon | reverse complement strand
AGGTACGTCCAGAAGATGCTGGACCTGCCCAACATACGGGAGGCCGTGCTATATCCCAGGGACAGGTCAAGGTTGGTGCCGTGAGGAAGACCCCCAAGCGGATGTTGATCGAGCTGCCCGCGGCGGACGAGATCGACTCCCTGGCCATCACTACCCCGAGGTTCGAGGTCCGCCAGTTCGACAGCGACATCGGCGAGAGGAAGGCGGACCTGGAGTATTCGCCATGCAAGGGCCAGGTCGTGCTCGTGATCGTCGGGAAGAAGGGAACCGTCCTGGCCAAGCGGAAGGGCGCCAAGGACTGGACCCTGCCGACGGGGAGGATAGGCTCGGCTGAGGACTTCGTGCAGGCTGCCAAACGCGTCGCGAGGGAGGAGTGCGGCGTCATGCTGAGGAGCCTCGAGCTCGCTGGCATGTACGACGTCGTGTGGCACTACTCGGACATATCCATCAAGAGGCTGCACATAGTCTACGCGGCGGTCACTGACGATGACGAGTGCGTGCCAGAGGCCTCCAAGGAATGCTCGAGCCCTGGCTTCCACAGGGAGATACCGGAGGCGGCCCTGAAGGATATCATCACCAGGAGCGCGCTGACTGACTGCAGTGGAAAGTAATTTATCGCGCCCAGCCACTTACCACCTTGAAGGCGATGGGACGCATTTTTGAGCGCGAGCTCAAGGGCATACTTCGAGCGGAAGAGGACATGCTGGACCGCGTCACCAAGACCTGCGAGGTCGACGAGAGGAAGGCCTACTACAGAATTCGCGAGAGGCCTTTCATGGTCGTCCGGGGGGCGGGGTCGCTTGGCGTGGACCTCGTGGCCATCAGGTCCGACATCTCGCTCCCGATAGAGGTCAAGAGCTCCGTGAATGACGTCCTCAGGTTCAGCAGGAGCGAGAAGCTGGCCATCCAGGCGCATGAGATGATGGAGGACTGCAGGCGCGTGGGCCTGATGCCCATCTACGCATTCAGGTATAAGCGCCACAGGGGCGACGCGTGGCGGGTCTTCACGCTCGATGTGGGGCAGATCAACGGAAGGCTCAAGGTCGTGTACCAGAGGCTGCCGAAGATAGCCCCGTCCAAGGACGGGAACCTGATCATGAGATGGCACGACGGCATGCCGCTGAGCAAGTTCATCGACTACATTGTGACCCTGTCCAGCTAGGCTCCGCTCGAGGGTGGAAAAAAGAAAAAGGAGAGAGGAGGAACCTGCTTTTCCTTGTCCCCCTTTCGCCTTGCGCCACCTTATAGGTGGCCGGCCTGGCAATCAGGCATGAGAATCACGTTTGAAACGGTCTAGATGACTTCCCAGATGGTTCAGTGCCGGGATCTGGATGCGAAGTACGCCTTGACACCATCGGTGCCAAGATACGCGATGATGACGATGCAGCCCAATATCGTCAGCACGGGCGAGCCCGCGTCGAACTTGTCGATAGCAGGTATGAACAAGCCGAGGATGGCGATGAGCATTGCAACGAGTGCCACTGTCCTCCCCTTCCTCCGCGCCCATTCCTGGCCCTTCCAGTAACCCCTGGAGAGCAACAGACTGGCGAAGCCCAAAACGATGTATATGAGGCCAATCACGAACGCGAGACCCGCGAAGCGCGGATCCACGATACTCGAGATACCCATCCAAACCAAGCCCCCGAGAAACCACTGGAAGCCAACCAGGATCTGCCACAGAGCCAGGACTCTGACGCCTAGCGGCCTATTCGACCCACTCCCGGGCATGGACTACGCTCCGGAGAGGTGGATGTACAATGACATATTAGGATTCTCTTCGCCGGGCTGAGGGCTCTAGCCCTTGCGTGAGCACAAAGGCGACGAGAGGACGCTGGGGCCCGGCCAAGAGGGCTGGGACGGGCCCGGTGATGGCTCAGCACTCATAGGGTTCATCACAGGTCCGTGAAGGACCTCAGCTGACCCTCTTGTCATCACCGCTGGACATAATCGCGAAGGACATATTTGATACGAACCGCTGCTAGCCTCTGGGGAACTGGTTATATATCCACTCGATGCTGCATCAATCCGTTGAACCGCTCACGGACAACGTCTGGGTGTTCTTCGGCATGACCGTTGTCATCTCACTGTCTGGCGTGATGACCCCGGGCCCTGTCTTCGCGGCGACAATCGCCAAGGGATACAACGACATGCGCGCAGGCGTCAAGATCGCCCTGGGGCACGGCCTGGTCGAGTTCCCCCTGATGGCGCTCATAGCATTCAGCCTCGGATACGTGTTCGAGAACGATTCCGTCAAGCTGGCGATTGGCCTGATCGGCGGGGCCCTTATGGTCTACCTGGGAGTGAACATGATCCGCTCCAGAGGGAGCATCGTCGAGGGAGAGAAGGAGTACATACCCTACGGCTCGTTCACGACTGGTGCTCTGACGACCTCTGCCAACCCCTACTTCTTCATCTGGTGAGCGACCATCGGAGCTCTCCTGGTCTTTAGCGCTCAGGAGTTCGGAGTGATGGTGGTCGTGCTCTTCGCCATCGTACACTGGAGCTGCGACCTCGCCTGGTACTCGCTCACGGCGTTCGCGGTCTTCAAGACCAAGCACCTCTGGACCCCTTTGGTCCATCAGGTCGTCTTCGGGTTGTGCGGGCTACTGCTCGTGTTCTTCGGGATCTACTTCATCGTGTGGCCCTGGCTCGAATGAGCTGGTACTAGCTCTGTCGGCCCGCAGCGATCATCCGCTCGAGCGGGAGCTTCGCCCGCCTGATGATTTCTGGAGGCAGCTCGATCTTGTGCTGCATCTTCGTCAATGAATCGAGGACGTCCTCGAGCGTTATCTCGCGCATGTTCGGGCAGGTGGCGTTCGGGACAGCGTAGTAGATCTTGTCGGGCGCCTCCCTCCTCAAACGGTAGATCATGTTCTCCTCCGTCCCGATGATGAACTCCTTCTTCGCGGAGCTCGTGACGTGGCGTATGATGCCCTCGGTGGAGAACGCGTGGTCGGCGATGTCGATCACGTCCGGGGTGCACTCGGGGTGCACCAGTATCTCCGCCTGCGGGTGCTGCCTCTTCAGCTCCAGCAGGTTCTCCTTGGATATGTTGACATGCGTCGGGCAGTAACCGGGCCAGAGGACGAGCTCCTTGTCCTTCACGAACCTCTGGACGTACAGCCCCAGGTTCGTGTCTGGCACGAATATGATCTTCTTGTCAGGGAGGGACTGGACGATCTTGACCGCGTTGGCCGATGTGCAGCATATGTCCGACTCGGCCTTCACATCCGCGGTGGTGTTGACGTACGATACTACTGGCGCGCCAGGGTGCTCAGCCTTCAGTTCTTTGAGCGACTTCACGTCCACCATGGCAGCCATGGGGCAGCGGGCCTTCGGGTTCGGGTGGAGCACTGTCTTTTCCGGGTTGAGTATCTTGGCGGACTCGGCCATGAAGTCCACGCCGCAGAACACGATGATCTTGGCATTGGTCTTCGAGGCCTGGACCGAGAGGCCGTACGAATCGCCGAGGAAGTCGGAGACGTCCTGGACCTCCTTTCTCTGGTAGTTGTGCCCGAGGATGATGGCGTCCATGCGCTCCTTCAGGTCCAGTATCTGCCTCTGAAGCTCGTTCACGTTCCCGAAGTTCGAGTTATCAACAGATCTCTATTAATCCTTTTGTCCGCACTAACGACCGGCCTCCTGCCTCAGGAGTGGCTGAATGACCCGTTTTCGAATCATATTCGAGAGATTTGACGAATGCGCCACCGCCTGCACGGACCATCATCCGAGCGCTTTCTTTTATCTTGGTTACATTCAAATATCGTTCGGCCAATGGCATGCGAAGGTAGCAGATGAAGCCAGTCATAGACCTCAAGCTATGCAAGGCGTGTAACATCTGCGTGTACATCTGTCCCAAGAAGTGCTACTCGAAGGGCGCGGACTTGTCGGAAATAGGCTACTTCGCGGCGGTCGTGAGCGCGGCGGAGAAGTGCTACAACCACAACCGCGATGGCAAGATGATATGCGAGCTCTGCGTGCTCAGCTGCCCCGACCAGGCGATCTCGTGGCATCCCGAGACGGAGGAGGAGAAGAGGAAATGAGGATAGCGCCCGGGGAGTACTTCCTTCAGGGAAACGAGGCGTGCGTCGAGGGAGCGATCGCCGCGGACGTGCGATTCTTCGCGGGCTACCCAATCACCCCCTCGACGGAGATTGCGGAGGGGCTCGCGCACAGGCTAACCGGCAAGGATGGCGTGTTCCTCCAGATGGAAGACGAGATCGCGTGCATATCCGCAATCATCGGGGCATCCTGGGGGGGCGTGAAGGCAATGACGGCAACCTCCGGCCCGGGATTCTCGCTCATGCAGGAGGCGATAGGATACGCCGCCATGTCCGAGACGCCCATAGTGGTCGTGAACGTCATGCGGGGCGGCCCCTCGACGGGGCAGCCGACCCGTGCGTCCCAGGGGGACGTGATGCAGACGAAGTACGGCTCCCACGGTGACTACCAGGTGATCGCGTTCGCTCCGGCATCGGTCCAGGAGATGTTCGACCTCACCGTTGACGCGTTCAACTACGCTGAGAAGTACCGAGTGCCGTCGTTCTTGCTGTCCGATGCCGAAGTCGGGCACATGAGGGGTCTGCTGACCGTCCCAGAAGCCATCAACGTCGTCGAGAGGAAGGAGAAGGGTCTCAGACGGCCAGATGAGGCGTACGATGTGCCGGACGACCTCGTCCATCCGTTCCCGGTGTTCGGCAAGGGGCACAAGACGATGATAACTGGCATGACCCACACTGACAAGTCGAAGATCGAGCCCGAGGACGTCAAGGTCCACCAGGAGCTCGTGAAGCGGCTGTCGGAGAAGATCCTCAGGAGCAGGAAGGACATCAACAAGTGGGAGCTCATAGCACCTGGCTCGAAGACCATGATCATATCGTACGGTTCCGCGGCGCTCGGGCCGAAGGAGATCGCGGCGAAGGACGACCGGATAGGGCTGCTGAGGCTGAAGAGCCTCTGGCCGCTCCCAGAGGAGCCGATATACGAAGCGGCGAGGCAGTGCGACCAGATACTCGTCTGCGAGATGAACCTCGGGATGATGTATTGGCCCATCAAGCGCATAGCCCTCGAGGCTGGGTGCAAGAGGATCGAGCTGCTCTCGAAGGTCGGCGGGGAGCCGCCTACGCCGAGCGAGGTAAGGCACAAGCTCAGGGAGATGGGGGCGATATGATGGAGCTGTTCGAGTTCTACAGGAAGGACCGATGGCCCCACGTGTTCTGCCCGGGGTGCGGCATCGGGACGGTGATGAACTGCTTCTACAGGGCGTTCAACGAGCTCGAGCTGCCGCTGGACAAGACCGCCTTCATCGGGGGGATCGGATGTTCGTCCAGGATACCGCTCTACATCAACTCCGACGCCCTCCACACGACCCATGGCAGGGCCATCGCGTTCGCCACCGGGCTGAGGCTGGCAAAGCCCGAGCTCAAGACCGTTGTCTTCACAGGCGACGGGGACCTCGGCGCCATAGGCGGGAACCACTTCATCAACGGCTGCCGCAGGAACGTCGACATGACCGTCATCTGCATCAACAACAACATCTACGGGATGACCGGCGGCCAGGCGTCGATCACCACGCCCCACGACTACCAGTCCACCACCACGCCCTACGGCAACAAGGAGTACCCGTTCGACCTCGCGGAAATCGCCGTCGCGGCAGGGGCGAACTACGTCGCTAGATGGACAACGCGGCACGTCCATGAGCTGACGAGGTCTCTGAAGGCCGCCCTGCAGAAGAAGGGGTTCGCGTTCGTCGAGGTCGTCTCCCAGTGCCCGACCAACTTCGGCCGCAGGAACAAGATGGCCGACCCGACACAGATGCTGGAGTGGTTCAGGCAGAGCTCTGTGAGGAGGGACAAGACGAAGGCTGCCGAGGTGGACCATGTCGACCTGAACCTGGCCGGACAGATAACCATCGGAGAGTTCGTCGACCGGAACCGCGAGTGCTACGAGGAGCTCATCGGGGTTGGCAAGCATGGATAGGCAGGTCAGGTTCTCCGGATTCGGCGGGCAGGGGGTCATCCTGATGGGGATCATACTCGCAAGGGCCGCCTCCCTGTACGACAGGCCCCTCGGTGAGGACGGCAAGGTCCGGCGCAAGTCGGCCATCCAGACGCAGTCGTACGGCCCCTCTGCCAGAGGAGGGCACTCGAAGTGCGATGTCAAGATCTCGGACCAGGAGATGCTCTATCCCTTCGTGGAGATCCCGGACTACCTCGTGGTCATGTCACAGCAGGCATACGTGAAGTACATACACGAGAGGAAGCCGGACACGAAAATCATCATCGACCCTGACCTCGTCCTGGACAAGCCGAAGGGAGATATCTATCGAGTCGCAGCGACCAGGGCAGCGGAGGGGATAGGAACACGGATCGTCGCGAACGTGGTGATGCTCGGAGCGTTCAGAGAGATATCCGACATCGTGCCCTACGAGGCGATCGAGCAGGCGCTATTCGATACAGTGCCAAAGGCCACCCACGACCTGAACAGGACGGCGCTCACCCTTGGCAGCAAGCTCGGCCGCGAGGCCTTGGAGGGAAGGGGGAAGGATTAAAGTCGACGATTGCGTTCGTCGGTCTGGAGCTGGGAGCTTGATCATCGAATCCGTGCTTAAACAAGGTCGCAAGTCGCTGGCTGAGAACGAGGTCAAGGAGCTTCTCAGGGAGGCCGGCATCCCCACCACGGATTTCCAGGTCGTCCGCAAGTTCGAGGACATAGATCAGAAGAGGCTCAAGTTCCCGGTCGTGCTCAAAGTCTGCTCCCCGAAGATACTGCACAAGACGGATGTAGGAGGGGTGGTGCTCGAGGTCCCCAAGGACCAGCTGGAGCAGGAGTTCTCCAAGTTGAGGGAGAAGTTCCCCGAGGAGGACATCCTTGTGGAGTCCCACCAGGACCGTAGAGTGGAGGTCATCGTCGGCCTCATCAACGACCCCACATTCGGGCTCACGATCATGTTCGGACTCGGGGGGATCTACACCGAGGTGTACAAGGACGTCACATTCAGGATCGTGCCCATCGGGAAAGAGGACGCCGAGGAGATGCTCAGGGAGATCAAGGCAGCGCCCATCCTCGAAGGCTTCAGAAAGATCAAGGTCGACAGAGACGCCCTGCTCAACATGCTCATGAAGGTCTCCGCGCTCGGGGAGAAGTATATGGACAAGATCGACCAGATGGACCTCAACCCGGTCTTCGTCCGGGAGAAAGGCGCAGTCGTGGTCGACGCGAAGCTTCTGTTGAGGTAGGTCCGGGAGAGCGCCTTTGGCGCCGTTTCAGGGTGTACGTCATGATCGCTAAGGGCGGACGAGGATTTGTCGGGGCAGGTGCGGTAGCTACCGCGGTCGCGCTGCCGTTCCTGGAGTACATCTCCCTTGGCCTGGCGTCGCTCACCGTGTTCCTCATGCTCGTGTTCAGGGACCCGAGGCGGATCATCGGCAAGGGGGTCGTGGCCGCTGCTGACGGCACTGTCCGAGAAGTGGACCATGAGCTGGGGTATGTCTCGACCTACCTCGCGCTGAGGAACGTCCATGTCACGAGGGCTCCTATCGATGGCGTTGTGACCAAGTCCGAGCACGAGCGAGGGAGGCACAGGCCAGCATTCTCAAGGAGGACCCACGAGAACGAGCGCGTGACCCTCTCGCTCAGGACGGACATCGGCGAGATCTCCTTGGTCCAGATGACGGGTGCGATAGCGAGGCGCATCGTTCCCTACGTCAAGGAAGGGCAGTCCCTGGGCAAGGGGGAGAAGCTCAGCCTGATAAGGTTCGGATCGCGGGTCGACCTCTATCTGCCGCCATCGTCCGTCGAGATCCTCGTCAGGAAGGGGCAGAAGCTCGTCGCTGGGGAAACCTGCATCGCGGAGGTACGCGATGGCCGCCTGGGATAGGGTCTCCCTGGGCGATATGTTCACGCTCGCCAACGGCGCTCTCGGGTTCGTCGCGATAACCTTCATCCAGGACCGAAAGTTCCTCGTCGCGACCGGCCTATTGCTTCTCTCGATGGTCATGGACGGCCTGGACGGCTACATTGCCCGGAGGTATGGCAGCAAGCACTCCAGGGGTCAGATACTGGACTCGATATCGGATTCCATATCGTTCGCGTTCGCCCCGGGGCTGCTCGTGTACACCGAGTTCCATGAGTCGGGGGCGAGCGTCGGCTCTGACATCATCGTGCTGGCATGCGCGGTCGCGATCCTGTCTACCGGCCTGTTCAGGCTGGCTAGGTTCACAGCAGGAGGCTACCAGCTCCCCCATTTCGTCGGCATGCCCGCCCCCGCTGCCGCCCTGGTGATCCTGCTCATCGCGCTCTTGTTCGGAGCCCAGGAAGGCGGGGAGGCGAGCAAGTTCTACTTCACCATCGAGGAGACCGAATGGCTCGTCCTGGCGACTGGGTTCCTTGTCAGCGTCCTCATGGCATCGGAAATACCCTACCCGAAACCCCACGGGCGAATGGCTGCGGCCACGGCCTTCGCCATCCTCCTGGCCGTGCTGCCCTTCATCGTAGGCTCCATGCTGGTCGCCGACCAATCCTTATATACAGCATTCTCACGTACGACCACAGGCGTGGCGCTGGCACTGGCATTGGTCTACGTTTTCGGGGGGCCGGTCTATGAGAGGGTCAAGAAGGGAGGCAAAGGCTGACAGCTACTTCTCCTGCACGGACTCCGAGCGCGCGGCCTTCGAGGCGGGGATCAAGCTCGGCACAATATATCACCAGTTCGTCGGCGTGCCCCTGAGCGCTGACAACGTCGAGACGCTGGAGAAGGCAATCGAGGCCGGGAGCAAGGTGCAGCCGTTCGTGGAGGACGTCAAGGTGAGGATCGACAGGTCCAAGCTGAAGACCAAGAGGAGCCAATACGATTACGTCTCCCTGACCGGCGACATGCTCGACGTGACGCTCAAGGTGAGGTACGGGAAGGCCATGGTTAGGGCTTCGATGAAGCTGATCAAGGAAATCGACTATCCGCTCATGTTCATCGAGGAGATCGAGAGGGTCTGAAAGGCGGTCCGACGCCCTGCCTGGCCGTCGGGGCTAAGATTTATGACACTCACTATATATTTGGAAGGCCATACAGAAGGCGTTTGTTCGAGGGCCCGGTGATGCTATGACGAGGGGGATAAAGGTGGGTATCACGGGACTCCCGGGTGCCGGGAAGACGCAGGCCCTCGTCAAGGTCATCGAGATGCTCGAGGAGGAGGGCCTTGTCGTCGGCGGGATGGTCACCGAGCCGATAATCGAGAGCGGCAAGCGCGTCGGGTTCTATGTCATGGACTGGAGGACGAAGCGCAAGGCGGTGTTCGCGCACGTCGACACTGAATCGAAGTTCTATGTGGGCAAGTACGGGGTGAACCTCGAGAGCCTCGACACCGTCGGTGTGGAGGCGCTTGTCGACGCCGCGCGCAATGCGGATGTCATAGTCATCGACGAGGTGGGCAAGATGGAGGTGGAGTCCGAGAGGTTCGTCAAGGCCGTCAAGGACGCGATGGAGGTGGACAAGCCCATCATACTGACGCTTCACAAGAAGTCCAGGAACCCCCTCCTCCAGGACATCCGAAGACGGGACGACGTCCGGATACTCGAGGTCACGCCTATCAACAGGAACCTCCTGCCGTACAAGATCATCAAGCTGATGAAGGGCGAATACGTTTGACCCCCTCTGAGCTGATCATGGTCAGGGAGGGCGTCACCGACCTCCTCGTGCCAGGTGACTTCTGCAAGAAGGGCCCGGGCAGCAGGACGAGTGAAGTGTTCTACAACAGGCAGATGGAGTTCGGGAGGGACATCTCGGTCCTGTTCGGACGCGAGGTCTTCCAGGAGGGCCAGCGCATCCTGGACGGGCTCGCCGCGACAGGCGCAAGGGGGCTGAGGCTGGCGAACGAATGCGGCGTCCGGGCGGAATTCGTCCTCAACGACAGGGACCTCCGCGCGGCCGTGCTCATGAAGCAGAATGCGGAGCTGAACAGCCTCGGGCATGTGACCATCCACTGCAGGGACCTGAGGAGCTTGCTAGCGGACGAGCAGTTCGACTACATCGACATAGACCCATTCGGCACGCCCGTGGAGTTCATCGACGCGGCGCTCCAGAGCTGCAGGAACCGGGGCGTGATCGCGATAACGGCAACCGACACGGCTCCCCTGTACGGGGCGTACCCAAGGACATGCCTCAGGAGATACGGTGCGCTCTCCGCGAAATCGCCTTTCGCACACGAGACGGGCCTACGCATATTAATCGGGTTCGTGGTCCGGGAGGCGGCGAAGTTGGACCGGGCTGTGGAGCCGCTCCTGTGCTACCATGCAGATCACTATTTCAGGTGTTATCTCAGGATCGTCAACGGAGCCATGAGGGCGGACGCCGCCATGGGCAAGCTCGGGTTCGTCAGCTACGACAAGAAGACGATGAGAAGAGAGATGGCTCTAGAGCGGGCGAGCAAGTCGGACGCTGGTCCGCTTTGGGCGGGCAGCCTCCACTCGAAGGACCTCGTGAGGGCGATGCGGACCACGGGAGACCTGGGGACGGCACCGAGGTGCGCGAAGATGATCGAGATATGGCGCGAGGAGGCGAGCGTGCCACCGATGTTCTACTCCATGGACGAGCTGGCTAGACGCACGAAGCTGTCTCCACCGAAGCTCGCGGAATTCATCGAGCACCTCGCAGAGAAGGGCGCCTCCGCCTCAAGGACGCACTTCGATCCTAAGGGCATCAAGACGGATGCGCCGCTCGCAGAGCTCCTGAGGAATTACAGGAGCATGGCAAAAGCGCGCGCGAAGTGACCCTCAATCGAATCTTTAAATATGCGGGCTGGCCATGCTCGACCGGAGAAGATGCCGTCACTGGTCGTCATAGGCTCTCAATGGGGGGACGAGGGCAAGGGGAAGATCGTCGACTACTTGGCCGAGGAGGCCCAGATGGTCGTGCGGTTCCAGGGCGGGAACAACGCTGGCCACACCGTGAAGGTCGGCGAGGAGGTCTTCGCCCTGCACCTCGTGCCTTCGGGGATACTCCGCCCGGGGAAGAAAGCAATCATCGGCAACGGCGTCGTGATAGACCCGGGAGTGCTCCTCGGAGAGCTCGACGGGCTTGAGTCGAGAGGAGTGAGCGTCAAGAACTTGAGGATCAGCGACCGGGCGAACGTCATCATGCCATATCACAGGATGCTCGACGGCGCCGAGGAGAGGATGCGCAAGGGCGCCAAGGTGGGCACGACGGGAAGAGGCATCGGGCCAGTCTATGCCGACAAGATCGCCAGGCTGGGCGTGCGCATGGGCGAGCTGATCGACGAGGACAAATTTCCCGAGAAGCTGGAATTCCTTGTGCCGCTCAAGCAGCTCATCCTCGACGCGTACGGGGACCCGACCAGGCTCGACCTAGAGGCGATCAAGAGCGAGTACGGCTCGTATGGCAGGCGGCTCAGACAATACGTCACTGACACCGGTGCACTTGTGAACGATGCCCTCGCCAAGAACAGGCGCGTGTTGTTCGAGGGCGCCCAGGGAACGTTGCTGGACATCGACCACGGCACCTACCCGTTCGTGACTTCCTCGACAACGGTCGCTGGCAACGCTGCCTCAGGCTCGGGCGTTTCTCCCCTCCTGCTGGACGATGTCTACGGGGTGGTCAAGGCATACACGACCAGGGTCGGCGAAGGGCCGTTCCCGACTGAGCTGAAAGACGAGCTCGGGAAGACAATCGCGGAGAAGGGCGGGGAGTTCGGGACGACGACGGGGCGGGCTCGACGGTGCGGCTGGCTGGATCTGGTCGTGACGAAGTACGCGCACTCGCTGTCAGGGTTCACGGGCATAGCCCTCACCAAGATCGACGTGCTCGGAGGTTTCGAGGAGCTCAAGATATGCACCCACTACACGCTCGGCGGCAGGAAGGTCTCGCGCGTGCCCGCAGACCTGAGACAGCTCGAGCTGTGCGAGCCGAGGTATACGGTCCTCGACGGGTGGGACGAGCCGGACGGGGCCGGCATGAAGAGGATCCTCGCGAAGGGCTACCCCGCGCTGCCCCCGGAGATGAAGGCCTACATCAAGCTGATCGAGAGGCAGATGGGAGTGCCCGTCGTGCTCGTGGGCTTGGGCAAGCGCAGGAACGAGATACTCGATCTCAGGAAGAAGAAGTGGAAGAGGCGCTAGACACTGGGCATTCCGCCTGCCAGATCTAGGATCTGGCACGTCGAAAACACCCTCCCATCATCATTATATAAGCCTCGAATCATGCAAGCACGAATGCGCCGGCTCATCATAACCGAGAAGAACCATGCGGCGCGGAGGATCGCTCTGATCCTCTCCGACAACACTCAGAAGAGCCGTACGGTCGCAGGAGTCCCAGTCCTCACATTCAACAGGGGCGGCGACGATTTCTCGGTGCTCGGGATGAGAGGCCACATAGTCATCCTCGACTACCCCGAGAAGTACAACAACTGGGACGCCGTCCCCCCAAAGGAGCTGGTCTACGTCAAGCCGGAGAAGAAGGTCGACCCGAGCGCGAAGAAGATCATGAACGCGCTCAGGGACCTCGCAGCGACCGTGGACGAGATAGTGGTCGCGACGGACTACGACCGCGAGGGTGAGCTCATCGGGGTCGAGGCCATCGAGGGCGCGGGCACGGACAAGCCCCTGAAGAGAGCGAAGTTCAGCGCGCTCACCAAGGGGGAGATCGAGAGGGCGTTCTCGGAGCTGGCCGAGGTCGACCACAAGCTGGCGTCAGCCGCGGAGACCAGGCAGCTCATCGACCTCGCATGGGGCGCGTCCCTCACGAGGTTCATATCGCTGACGTCGGGCCAGCTGGGGAAAGAGTTCCTGTCCGTCGGGAGGGTCCAGAGCCCCACACTCGCCCTGATCGTGGACAGGGAGAGGGAGATCAAGGCCTTCGTCCCCACGCCCTATTGGCTGGTGACCGCCGACCTGAAGAAGGACTCGCTGTTCAAGGCGTCTCACAAGAACGGAAGGTTCCTCGACAAGGCGCAGGCGCATTCGGCCGTGACGAAGGCGAAGCAGGCGAAGACCGCTCTGGTGAAGGAGGTCGCTGAGACCGAGAACGATGAGTGGCCGCCCACACCTTTCAACACCACGACATTCATCATGGAGGCGAACAAGCTCGGCCTGACCCCAGCCCAGGCGATGAAGATCGCAGAGGACCTCTACACGGACGGCTACATCTCGTACCCCAGGACCGACAATACGGTCTATCCCCCCAGCCTCAGCCTCCGGGCCATCCTCGAGAAGCTCAGGAGGTCCGAGCTGGCAAAGGAGGCCGAGGAGATACTCTCGCAGGAGACGCTGCGGCCCTCGAGGGGCAAGAAGAGCACGACGGACCATCCGCCGATCCACCCTGTGGAGGCGGCGACGAAGGGGGAGCTCAAGGGACACTACTGGGACGTGTACGAGCTCGTCGTCCGGAGGTTTCTCGCGACCCTCGCGCCGATGTGCAGGTCGAAGACCACGAAGGTCGACCTCGACCTGAACGGAGAGCCCTTCGAGAGCGAGGGGTACAACATAGTGTTCCCGGGCTGGAGGAAATACTATCCGTACTACAGGGTCACGGAGACCACGCTGCCCCAGCTGAGGCAGGGCGACCTGGCGGAGGTGTTGAGGGTCCACTCGTCTGAGAAGAAGACCACTCCCCCGGACAGGTACTCGCAGGGCACGCTGGTCAAGAGGATGGAGGACCTCGGGCTGGGCACCAAGAGCACGCGCCACGAGACGATCCAGAAGCTCTACGACAGGAGATTTGTGAAGGGCAACAAGATGATAGAGCCGACCGAGAGCGGGGTCGCGGTCATTTCCGCCCTTGAGGAGCACGCGAACGACATCACTAGCGTCAAGATGACCTCGCACCTCGAGACGGACATGGACATGATAGCTGCCGGCGAGCTCGACCAGACGGATGTGGTCGAGGAGAGCCAGGCGATGCTCGAGGACATCATGGAGGTCCTGGAGAAGCACAAGAAGGAGATCGGGGAGCACATCAGGAAGGCCCTGAGGGAGCAGCACACGCTCGGCCAATGCCCTGTGTGCAAGACCGGCCACCTGACGCAGATACGCATGCGCAACGGCACGAGCTTCGCGGGATGCTCCAATTATCCAGAGTGCAAGAACACCTACCCTCTGCCCCACGGCATGCTCGTCCTCGCCACCGACCTGAAGTGCGATGTGTGCGGCGCGCCGAAGGTCAGGACCGTGGCCAGGGGACAGGCTCCTCTCACGCTGTGCATAGACCCGAAGTGCCCCGGCGCCCAGAAGGAGCTGTTCGTGGGCAAGTGCCCGTCGTGTGGCGGGGACCTCAGGATGATACAGTCCCGGAGGGGCAAGAGGTTCGCCGGGTGCTCGAACTACCCGAAGTGCAACGTGATGTATCCGCTGCCGCAGCAGGGCAAGATCATCCCCACGGGGGAGACCTGCGACGCGCGCCGCTCACCCCTAATCCAGGTCCTGAAGTCCAACAAGGGCCGCTGGACGCTCTGCCTGAACATGAGTTGCCCGAAGAAGGAGCAGAAGGCGGCTGAGAAGAGGGAGGGCCAGCAGGGTGCTGGCAAGGGCTGAGGAAGGGTGCGCTCACTCCTTCGGCGGCGGGGGGACCTCCTCCTCGACGACGGCCTCCTCCTTGACCACGGATTCCATCGTGCTCGGGGCCTCCCTGACAGGCTTCACTCCGAGCTTCTTTTCGATGCCCTCGAGCCGCTTCATCACGTCGGTGAGGGAGTACCTCTGCTCCTGAAAGCTGAGGGTGATCGTGAGGGCCGCGTCCACGAACAGCCACGCGACCAGGACCCACAAAAGTATAGTGAGCAGGTCCCAGGTCCATTCGAACGCGACATCGAAGTCCTCTCTCATCGCCGTGCTCAGGTCGTCCACGAGCTTGTCGGTGTAGAGGAGGAGAACGATCCCGAGGATGATCAGAAAGGCGGCTTTGACCCATCGGCTAGCCATCTGTGTCGTTACTTTGATTGTCCCACCACTGGCCGTTATGCCCCAGGATGATATTTACATCTTGTCGTGAGAAAGGGCTTGGCTCACCCGGACAGCAGGTGCCTTACAGCGGGGCCGTACTCGAAGGTCCGGAGCTCGGTGCATCGTTCCAGAGGGAACAGGGTGATCTCCGGGTTCTCGTCGAACGCCTTGACCTTGTGATACCACGCGAGCGCCTTCTCGAGCTGCTCAGAGTAGTCCTTGAACCTCGCGAGGAGGTAGTTGGACACGGCCTCGTCCGGCTTCGAGAACGTCAGGAAGGACAGGTCCACCGAATCCCGGGGCTGGGACCTGAGCCTCTTCTCCCACTGGATCTCCATGTTGAACCTGGGGTGGGCGACGAGGCATATCTCGAACCCCCACTTGTACAGGCGCGGGATGCACACGGGGGTGACGATCCCATCCTCCTGTAGCTTGTTCCTGATCCTCGTGACCGCCTGCCTGGACAGCTTGACCATCGACGCGACCTCCCTGTCCGAGGACCTCGGGTGCTCGACTAGGGAGATGAGGCAGGCCTTCTCCGTCTCGCTCAGGTCCAGGGGCGTCGTTTCCACTGGCGATGGCAGGGCGCTTGTCGGAGGGGGAACTTCCAGTTGGAAGTGCCTGTGGACAATGGTCGCGAAATTGGGGACAGGCGTGATTCTGGAGAGCGCGAACGGGAACAGGGTACTGGCAAGGCGTGCCTTGGAATCGCGCTTGGCACCGCTGAAGAATCTGCTGTGGGCCTGGACGAATGTGTCGAACTCGGTCGCGTTCCTCAACGCAGTGTACATCACCACCGAGGTGCCTCCGATGAGACCGTGGAAGACCTGTGGTGCCCGCGAACAGAACTCGAGGTAGTGGTTGACCTTTGTGTCGGAGCGCTCGGATGGCTCTGTGACTCCGATGTGAAACCCGACCAGCTCGCACCCGAGCCTGTTGAAGGAAGGGACATTCACGAATGCAATCGCGCCCGCGTCAAGGAGCCGTCTTCGTATCGATGCGACCGTTCCCTTCTTGAGGCCGTACAGCTCTGCGACCTCTGCGTCAGTCCGCGAGGCATCCTCAGTGAGGCCGAGTATGACCAACATCTCGGATTCGAGGAACTTCCACATGCGGGGGAGATTGGCGAAATTCAAATAAAACTATTCTTTTCACTCAAATGCTATTCGCAGCTGCAATGAGATGGCACAAGAGCGACATTTTGCCGTCTTCCGGGGAAAAGGGTTATAACCCGACATGAGATTTCATAGACGCCATTTTGGCAAACACGCTCTTTTGAAGGAAGAGGAGAGGTGTAACCAAAGGGTGATGCCCAACTGCGGTGGAGTCCCCTACACCCCTTTTTCC
>DYTN01000012.1:46553-52333 GCA_020725925.1 Methanobacteriota archaeon | reverse complement strand
AGGGGGGCCGGCGAGGTGATCATGCGCGTCACGGACGTCTTCCTGAGCGTCCCCACCCTCGTGCTCGCGATGGCCATCACGGCCGCCCTGGGCGCGAGCATCACCCATCTCACATATGCGATGATCATCACCTGGTGGCCGTGGTATACGCGGCTGGTCTACGGACAGGTGATATCGCTCAGGGAGAAGCAGTTCATCGAGGCCGCGAGGAGCGTGGGCGCGCGCTCATCTAGGATACTCTTCAAGCACATACTCAGGAACAGCCTCTCGCCGGTGATCGTGCAGGCGACGTCAGACTTCGGCTATGTCATCCTGGCGGCAGCCGCGCTCGGCTGGCTCGGGCTCGGCGCGCCCCCGGGAACGGCGGAGTGGGGGCTCATGATCTCGGAAGGGCAGGAGGACGTCCTGCACGCGTGGTGGGCTGTGACCTTCCCGGGGCTAGCAATCGTCGTCTCCGTCCTCGGTTTCAATCTGCTCGGGGACGGGCTGAGGGACGTGCTCGACCCGAAGCTGAGGAGGTGAAGAGGCATGACAGGGAACGAGGTGCTGCTCAGGGTCGAGAATCTCAAGACCTACTTCCACACGTACGAGGGCGTCGTCAGGGCGCTCGAGGGGATAGACATAGAGGTGATGAAGGGTGAGACCCTCGGACTCGTGGGCGAGACTGGCTGCGGCAAGTCCGTGACTGCTCTCACGATCATGGGCCTGATTCCGAAGCCGCCGGGCAAGGTCGAGTCCGGAATGGTCTCCCTCGGGGAGCCGGATCGGGTGTCCTCCTTCAGGAAGGAGTACGACGCGCGGTTCGCCAATGACGCGCAGGGAAGAAGGAGGGAGATCGCCGAGATCGAAGCCCGCATCCCACGGCTCGACCAGAAGGAGCACGCGGATGAGAGGAGGGAGCTGAGAGACAGGCTGGATTCCCTGTACCGTTCTTACGATCTCATCAGGATGGAGGAGGCGGAGCTGAACAAGATCAGGGGCGCCAGGATGTCCATGATATTCCAGGAACCGATGACGGCGCTGAACCCTGCCTACACGATAGGGAACCAGATAGGGGAGACGATAGAGCTCCACCAGCTGGAGAAGCTCATCGACGACGTCATAGCGCAGCTTGATCGCGAGAAGGCCGCCTTGAAGAAGGGGACGAGGGCGACTGGGAGGAAGCCGTCAGCGAAGGAGAGGGACGGGGATTCGTCCATGCAGCCTGAGGCAGCGGACATCCTCGTCTGCTCGGAGTGCGCTGCGAGGGCGCGCACAGACTGGCACTCGTGCACGACCTGCGGATCGAGATTCAGGGGCAGGTTCTCAATGCTCCAACCCGGCCCGGTCCGGAAGCTGAGGTTGTCAATCGCGTCGAGCTACTACTCCCGGGCAAAAGAGAACCCTTACAACACCTGGGCGTACCTCGTGAGGTTCACATCTCTGACGCGTAGGCTCGAAAGGCGCCCGAGCCTGGCGAAGACGATGCGCGCAGAGGACGCCCTCAAGGAGGTGAAGATCGCGGAACCGGGCAGGGTCGCGAGGAGCTATCCCTTCGAGCTCAGCGGCGGGATGAAGCAGCGCGCGATGATAGCCATGATGATGTCCTGCCAGCCGGAGCTGCTGATCGCGGACGAGCCGACGACAGCGCTCGACGTGACCGTCGAGGCGCAGATACTGTCGCTGATGAAGGAACTCCAGCGCAAGCGCAACACGTCCATCATGCTCATCACGCACGACCTCGGCATCATAGCGGAGACATGTCACAGGGTCGCGATCATGTATGCAGGATACATCGCAGAGCTCGCGACCACGCAGGATATCTTCAGCCGCCCCCTGCACCCGTACACACACGCTCTGCTGAGGTCGATCCCGAAGATCGGCCCCGAACACATGCACGAGCGGAAGAAGGCGCTGTATGTCATACCTGGCACGGTCCCCAACCTGCTGAAGCCGCCCACGGGGTGCAGGTTCCATCCGAGATGCGAGCGTGCCTTGGACGTCTGCAAGTCCGTCGTGCCTCCGCTCGAGGAGAAGGAGCCGGGACACTTCGCAGCGTGCCACAACCCAGTGCCGAGGCTGGAGGCGAGTGCATGAGCCTGTGGCGGAGGAAGGAGCCCAGACCTCTGACCCCTGAGGAACAGAAGAAGGCCGAGCTTCACCTCCTGTTCGGAGAGGACATCACGAAGAACTTCCCCATCCGAGGCGGGATCTTCTCGACCATCAAGGGGGAGATCAACGCGGTGGACAAGGTCGACTTCTTCGTCAACAAGGGTGATACTCTTGGGATAGTAGGCGAGTCCGGATGCGGCAAGACAACGCTTGCCAGGCTCATCATGAGGCTCGTCGAGCCCACATCGGGCACTGTCGTGTTCATGGGAGGGGACATGACCAGCTACCCGAAGCCCTTGCTCAGGGAGGCCAGAAAGGACATGCAGATGGTCTTCCAGGACCCGCTGAGCGCGCTGGACCCCCGGATGACAATCAAGAACATCGTCGGGGAGCCTCTTTTCGTCTACAAGCTGGCAAGAGGCGAGGAGCTCACCAGGCGCGTGCTCGAACTCCTTGAGATAGTGGGGCTCAAGAAGGAGTACCTGAACAGGTTCCCGCACGAGTTCAGCGGCGGGCAGAGGCAGCGGATCAACGTTGCGCGTGCACTGGCCCTCAAGCCCTCGATGCTCGTCCTGGACGAGCCCACGTCCGCGCTGGACGTGTCCGTTCAGGCCCAGGTGCTCAACCTCCTGATGGAGCTCCAGAGGTCCCTCGGGCTGACTTACATATTCATAACTCACGACCTCAGCGTGATATTCCACATAAGCGACCGGGTAGCGGTTATGTATGCGGGGAAGCTGGTTGAGCTCGCAAGCACAGAAGCGTTGTTCTCAGGACCAGAACACCCGTACACGTTTGCGCTGTTGTCCGCGGTCCCAGTCGCGGACCCAAACGCGAAGCGGGACCGCGTGGAACTCACAGGAGAAGTCCCGAACCCAGCGCGCCCACCCCTCGGCTGCCGGTTCCATCCCAGATGCTGGAAGCGCGGGAAGATATGCTTCACGGAGGAGCCCGAGTTCCGAGAGATCCACCCGAACCACTTCGTGGCCTGCCACTTCCCGCTCGGCCAGGACAGGAAGCCATGAGCGAAGAGGCGACCGGCCGCTCCAGGATGGAAAGGACCGAGCATAGAATAGATGGCCTTCTCAGGCGCGTCTCAGAAAGGAGGAAGAAACCCATCAAGCGGTCGATGCAGAGGCCTCTGCGAACGGAAGCCCTCAAAACTGCCTACATCCTTGCGTGCATACTCGTTGACCTCGTGCTCGCACCGAGCATTCTGTTCACGCTCCTGTCCCGCC
The DNA here is from genome assembly GCA_020725925.1 of Methanobacteriota archaeon. Lineage (GTDB taxonomy): Archaea > Thermoplasmatota > Thermoplasmata > UBA10834 > UBA10834 > COMBO-56-21. Next base: position 49,004 of record DYTN01000012.1, on the reverse strand, counting down.
CCTGGGCGCTCGTCGGCCTCGTCATCATTCTACCGCTCTTATGGCCCGAATTCAAGGCACACGAGAAATGGTTCGCACTGACCAGTCAAGTGGACCGAGAGAAGGTCGCGCAGGACAGGTGAATTCAGCTGTGGGATTCGTTCCTCGAACGTGTTTCTCACCGCAAGTGCATCCGTTCACGCGAAGAAACATATCAGATGTCGCCCATCCGGATTCGGAATGAAATCCAAGTTGAGGCTGAGGAACGGCATAAAGAGCTGCCCCATCTGTGGAGAGACGTCTATCGCAATCACCACCTCGGTCTCTCTTGACTATGACGGGACCATTCACATCTCGAATTGGCAGGGCGGGCGCATCGGTAGATGCAACAACCCAGCGTGCCCGGCCGAGTTCACGATAGAGAAAGGGGAGATCCGCTGGCTCAGGCCTGAACGACACAGGACCGACTCCTCAGGCAGCAGGTGGGACATAGGCTACATGCGCATCAACTCGAAGACCGGCAAGGTCGAATGGACGAGGATCAAGGAAGACCTGAGCGAGAAGGACGTCGAGAAGCTCGAGGCGGACCGCTGATTGTTCAAGGACATTGTCATTCATCAATCGTCTGCGAAGGCATGTGAGACTGTGTGTCCGTCGCAAGGGGCGCTAGTGACAGCTACCTACAGATCTCCCCAGCTTCTCGAGGAGATCATCGAGCCTGAAAGGCTTCGATAGGAACTCCGAGGCGCCCATGGTCAATACAAGCTCCTCAATGGTGACGTCCGCGCTGACGAACATGATCTTCTGTCCCGGGTTCATGCGCCTAATCTCCCTCATCGCGTCTAGCCCAGTCATGGTTGGCATCCTGTGGTCCATGATGATCAGGTCGGGCTTCGGGTCTGCGGCTGAGTACTTCTGAATGGCTTCCAAGCCGTCATAGGCCACGCCGGCGATGCTATAGCCATTGAACCTGAGAATCTCTCTGTACAGGTCCACAATGAAGGCCTCGTCGTCCACTATGAAGATGCTCGTCATCGTGTAGTCCCTTCTTTCAGGATTCAGTGTGCGCATCCTACGAGTCCGATGCTCGTGCCTCAGTAGCGGCGTCGGAAATGATGGTGGTATGTCCCTGTTACTATCCTGAGCAGCGACCTCTTGACTTCCGGAGTCAGTAGTGCGCGCGTCGCACGAAACTGACTTGAGAGTCAGCTAACTGACTTCCGGTATAAGAATGTTGTCGTCAGTCAGTTTGAAGTAACTCCAAACCAATGGCATCCGCCAAGAGGAAGATGCCGAAAGTCGTCCCAGAATACAAGGAGCAGGCAAGGATTAGCATCTTGGATGCTGCGGCAGCCGAGTTCTCCGAGAAAGGGTATCGGAAGACCACAATGGATGACATCGCCAAGAGGATCGGGGTCAGCAAGGGGGCGTTGTATCAGTACTTCAGGAGCAAGGAGCAGCTCCTTGGCGCGCTGGGCGAGCGGTTGGTGCGGATCGTTGCTGAGGAGATCGAGTCCTCCCTCAAAGAAGGCAGGCAATTGCGGGAGGTCTCAGAAGAGGCCTTCGATTCCGTGTCTCGCCTTGCACAGCGAATCTATCCCAATCTGGTCGTCGAGCTTCTGTACGAGGCGCCAAACAGCAAGGAGCTCCAAGCGATCGTGAGGAAGTACACGGACGAGGCTGCCATGAAGGTCGCCGGCTTCCTCGACGAGCGAAAAAGGACCGGCGAAATCCGCCAGGATGCGAACACGAAGGCGATAGCCCATGGGATCATGATCCTTCAGCGCGGTCAATTGATCCAGCTCTCGTTGGGGGCGCCGAAGTCCCAGGTCAGACAGGCCTGGAATGAGACGATGAGAGCCATCCTAGCAGGGCTAAAATGAGGATGGGCGCGCTTGTGATAGACCACACCTCAGGATGCGACAGGAAGTGTGCCCAACAGGATTAAGACTTGGGATACTGGCAAGGAATCAATCAAGGTGGATTGGATATCGGAGAACGCGCCAAGCCCCATCTACTCCTCCCACTTCTTCCATACGAAAATGGCTGCAAGGAAGAAGCCAATGCTCATGGCGAAAGTGGCAAAAGCAACTGCTGAATCAGCCCCTCCGACTCCGTAGACATTCCACCACAGCAACGATTGCACTAGCGTTGCGATGCCGAAATACACGAGAAAAATCGAGACGATTCCTTTTGTTGTCATCGAACCACTCCCTCTTGAATCCGCAAAGCCCTTCCTGTCCATAATCCTTAGCGAGGTCGAGGGTCGGAGACCATATTCGGAGGTGGAAAGGAAGTGGGCCCAACCGGATTCGGACCGGTGACCTCCCGGTTATCAGCCGGGTGCTCCAACCATGCTAAGCTATGGGCCCGTGGTGGCTCTTGCGCAATACCGTGATGTGGATTAAATACTTTCCTCGATGGATCTCAGCGGGTTTTCAACGAGTACTTCTCGTAGGTTCCAGTGCACGG
>DYTN01000012.1:0-46529 GCA_020725925.1 Methanobacteriota archaeon | reverse complement strand
AGACGTGGGCCTCCAAGTCACTCAGGTCGAACACGACCGAGAAGATGCTCTCGGATGCGTCGATCACGGGCTTCCTTGGGTCCGCGTGCCGACAGACGGAGCACGGTTTGTTGACATGGTCCCGAAGGATCGCCTCGAGGGATTCGAGCGTCACGTCCCCGAGCTGGTCCTCTATGAGCCTGAGCGCGCGGTTGTATCTGAACACCGAGCAGGCTATCGAGCTGGGGGCTCCCTCGAACTTCTTCATCTTATCGGTCACATAATGATTCGTATGCACTAGGTAGCCGTCCAGCGCGCATATCCAGGCACAATCTGTGGCAGATCCTTCGAGTGAGTAGATCTCACCGTTCTTGTCCGAGACTATGTTGTTGTAGCTCGAGGCACGGTCTGCGGGCATCGCAGCGTCCAGGGCCTCTCCGATTCGCTTGGCATCAAGACTCTTCCTGACAGGGAACACCTTGGGGATGCCGACCCGGAGGTCGTTGGGATCGAGCGCGTTGCCCGTGAGGCTCACGCCCGCGCTGTTCATCCCGCACGAGGGCAGAAGCCCGGCATAGGATGCGCACAGGTACTGCGGTTTGCCCGAGGGCTTGCCATGGACGAGCACGACCGTCTCGAGCGCGTCCCGGGACCAATCCTCGTTGTGGGCGATGAGGACATTGCCGTCCCGGGTCACGTCCCCGTTGACGGCGACATCCGTGCACGCCTTGAAGCCAAGGGGCGACAGCAATTCGTGGCAGCACATGGCGAAGACTTCCTCGAAGCGCATCTTCGCGCCGTCTGCGAAGCCCCTGATTTCCTCCACGTGATCCGGGTTGAACTCCTCCGCGTACGGCAGGTACATCTTGGCTCTTTCGACGGCTTTCGGCCATTCCATGCCCGTGTAGTACTTGACTGCGGCCGCGGAGCTCCTCCTGTACGACGCGGCCCTCTGCGAGCACTTCCTGCCTAGTGTCTTGCCCAGGTTGTAGGGCTTTCCGGAGGCGATCACGAGCTCGAACTTGCGCTTGGCGGCCATGATAACCGATTCTCCCGGAAGGGCTTGTGCGGTAATTAACCTGCGGGCATCAATGTGATGCCTACCGGCCGTACTGGGTGAACGCCTGGAGCATCTTCAGGGAGGCCTTGGGGATCTTCCTGTGCGGGTCGACGGATACGCCCATTTCCGTGATGGCCATCGGCCTGGGGAGGGTGTCGTGGGCCGAGCCCCTGAACTTCTCGACGGTGACGCACCGGTCTATTCTGTTGCCCACCATGCGCTTGTGCAGCCTTATCTCGCCCCTGCATATGAAGATCTCAGGTTCGAGCACCGTCGGGTCCGGGAGGTCCGTTATCATCAGAGTCGTGACGCCGGACTCGGAGATGAACCTGAGGATGGACATGATGCTGCTGTTCATGTCCTCCATGTTCTCGGAGAGCTTCTTCAGGGATGTGAGCGAGTCTATGACCATCCTCGAGTACCTGACCTCTCCCAGCTCCTGCTTGAGCATGAGCTGGAGCGACTGCACTGATATCTCAGGGGAGGCCTGCTTCATGGCCTCCGTCTTCGCGCTCGGGCCGGCCTCCCTCAGCGAGCCGACGCTCCTCTGGGCCGCCACCTCCACCAGCGAGACGCGCTTGCTGAACGCCTTCGCGGCCGGGTGGACGTCCAGGATCCTTATCTTCCCCACATCCCACCCGAGCGAGCGCACAATCTCCGCCGGGGGCTCGTCTATGGCCACGAGCAGCGCCCGTTCTCCTCGCTTCACACCCTCGTGCAGGAACTGAACGCCCAGGGTCGTCTTCCCGCTCCCCGTCGTGCCCGATACCACATACGGCCTTCCCGCGATGAGCCCGCCACCGAGCATCTCGTCGATGCCGGCGACCCCGGTCGGGACCCTGCCTTCGGCCGCCTCCTTCATATCCCGCCCCCTCCCGTGTGATGGCTCTCTGGCTCGGCGGGCGGCGTGCCTTCCGGAGGGCCCTCCTGGCGGGGAGGAGGCGCTGGGACAGCGGCTGGGGCGTCGTCGATGGGCGAAGGTGGCTCGGGCTCTGCCGGCTCGGCCTCCTTCTGCTCTTCCTGCACAGCGTCCATCCCGCCCGGGAGCGGCTCTGTCGGGATCCTCACCGTCACTCCCTCCGAGGCGATCTTCATCACCCTGAGTTTGTGGTCGTGAGGGGAGCCGCGGTACTTCTCCACGGTGATGCCCCTTATGAGCCCTCTGCCGTTGAACCACTTGTGGAGGCGGATCTCCCCCCTAGCCATGTGGACCTCGACATCCGGCTTCGAGACCTCGGGCAGCTGAACGGTGAGCAGGCTCGTGACTCCGAGGTCCGACAGCAGCCTGAAGAACGATATGAGCGTGGAGTTCTCCTCGCTCGTGCGTATGTAGAAGTACCTGAGCGAGGTCAGGGAGTCGACCACGATCCTGGAATACCTCCTGACCTTCATCTCCTGCTTGAGCAGCTCCTGGATGGTGTTGATGGTCATGTCGACCGGGGAACGCTCCGAGGTCTGCCTGATGGTGTCCCCGACCTCGCGGAAGTACACGATCTTGCGCTCGGTCGACACGTCCCTCACAGGGGTCTTGTCATAGCTCATGATGTCCGGCGTGGCGTCGAAGACCTGGATGGGGTTCAGGTCCCACCCGAACGAGCGCATGTCCTGCTTGACCTCGTTCGGGGGCTCGTCTATGGACACGTAAGCCACCCGCTCGCCGTTCCTCGCGCCTTCGAGCAGGAACTGCAAGGCGAGGGTCGTCTTGCCCGTGCCCGATGTTCCAGAAACGACATAGGCTCTGCCTGGAATGAGCCCACCATGGAGCATCTCGTCCAGGCCTGAAACGCCAGTCTTGACCTTCTCTTTGATCATCTTGCGCCTCTCTCTCGGCGAAGAACACTCACTGATTGCACCGTTCGGATTCTAGTTGGATGGCCTTATATCTTTCCCTGGGACACGCTCGAAACCCGACAATGGTGCGCAGCTGGCCCTGCCCACGATGGCCGCTGTCTGACAACCTTATTATATGCCGGAGGTTTCTCTTCGCCCGACATGCCAGTCATCAACTTCAGCTACTCCGACCTCTGCGAGCTCATGGGCCGTGATGTGGACAGGAGGGTCCTCAGGGACAGGCTGCCCATGATGGGTGCCGATCTCAAGCTCATGGAGGACGACCTGGACGAGCTGTCCTTCGAGTTCTTCCCCGACAGGCCAGACCTCTACTCGGTCGAGGGGATTGCGAGGGCGCTTAGGGCGTTCATGGGCTACGAGCCGGGGCTCAGGTCCTATGCCGTCGACGAATCCGAGGTCGACCTGCAGGTGGATCCTTCGGTGAAGGAGGTCCGGCCGTTCATATGGTCCGCACTCGTCGAGGGGAACGAGATCACGGACCCCCTCATCCGCTCCATGATGGACCTCCAGGAGAAGCTCCACCTGACCCTCGGGAGGAACAGGAGAAAGGTCGCGATAGGCATCCATGACTTCAGGACAATAAAGCCCCCCTTCACCTACAGGGCCGTCCTCCCGGACGAGATATCGTTCATACCGCTCCAGGGTTCCCGGAGGATGACCCCCGCCGAGATTCTCAGAGAGCACGAGAAGGGCATGGCGTACGCGTTCGTGCTCGAGGGCAAGAAGAGGTACCCGATGATAGTGGACAAGGACGGCGAGGTGCTCTCGTTCCCTCCGATCATCAACGGCATCACGACGGCCGTCACCGAGGACACCAAGGACATCCTCGTGGACTGCACCGGCACGGACATGAACGCTGTCACGGCCGCGGTGAACATCCTCGCGACAGCGCTGGCGGAGCGCGGAGGGAAGATCAGAACCGTCAGGATACACCAGGATGGAAGGACCTCGCTGGCGCCCGACCTGAACCCGCTGCCCATGAAGCTTGATCCCTCATACGCCAACAGCTGGATAGGGACGAGCCTGACGGGAGACGAGATGGCCGCGACCCTCAGAAGCATGGGCTACGGGGCGAGCGTGGGGAAGGACGGACTCGATGTCCTCGTGCCTCGATACAGGGCGGACATACTGCACCCCGTGGACCTGGTCGAGGACGTGGCGATCGGCCACGGCTACGAGAAGTTCGGGAATCGTCTGCCGAGAGTGGCGACCTTCGGCAAGGAGGACCCGATGCTTTCGTTCGGCGTGGCCGTCAAGAATGTCATGGTGGGGCTCGGGTACTTCGAGGTCGTGACCCTGACGCTGTCCAACGACGACGAGCAGTTCTCCGCCATGAACCTCAGGGACGAACTCGAAGCTACGAGGGTCAAGAACCCCGTGAGCGACGAGATGGTGCTCGTGAGGACTTCGCTCCTGCCGAGCCTCATGTCCATCCTGCGGAAGAACAAGCACAGGGAGCTGCCCCAGCGGCTGTTCGAGGTCGGGGAGGTCGTGATCAAGGGGAGGAACAAGCTCATGCTCGGAGGCGTGAGCATCCACGCGAGAGCGAGCTTCACCGAGGTCAAGTCCCTGGTCCAGTCCGTGCTCTCGAGCGTGGGAGTCGCGGGGGATATCGGACCAATGGACCATCCAAGCTTCGTCGGAGGCAGGTGCGCCTCGGTGATCATTGGAGGGCGCGGGGTCGGGGTGCTCGGGGAGATCTCGCCCGCAGCCATAGAGGCCTTCGAGCTCAGGTACCCCGTGGTCGCCTTCGAGCTGGACCTGGTCAGTCTCGCCGACCTGAGGGCATCAGCGAAGCGGTCATCATGATGCCCAGCGTGTCCTGTCGAAATCATGATATCAGCGCACGCGATGTTCATTGTCTGAAAGCTGAGGTAGCCAAGCCCGGTTTACGGCGCCAGCCTTGAGAGTTGGTGGTGCTCCGCACCTCGGGAGTTCAAATCTCCCCCTCAGCGCCACATTCCAGATTCCTTCCCCCCCCGCCCTCGCAGACAGGCATGGCGGATATGTTGGGCGCATTCGGATGCCGGCTCCCTGGCGGCCTAGCGGCCTGGTCTTCTGTTGAGCATGTAGACGCCGGCAAAGGCAACCGCGCCCCCCAGGACGGCCAAGGCCACGCTCTGCGGGAGCATTATGCTCGCGTCGGGGAAGAACCACAGGATGACCAGCTGGACGCCGACGGTCATGATGCCGGTGAACGCAAACAGCACGGATGTGAGCGAAGCGCCGATCTTGGGCAGACCAGCATTGTATGTCAAGAGGCCGAAGGCGGGGAAGGCCCCGAGGACCAAGAGCAGGAGCCAGCCCTGGCTGTCCGGCCAGACGATGTCCCCGGCCGCAAGGCCGAAGACCAAAACCATTCCCCCGCCGAGAAGCAGTTCCCATCCGGAGAGGGGCGTCAGAGCGTGGTCCTTGAGCAGGGCGGTCGTCATGACGACCGAGATGCCCAGGCACAGGGAGCTCAGGATGGCCTCGACCTCGCCGAACCCGATTGTCAGCTCCATGACGTCAGGGTTCACGAGGACCAGAAACACACCGACGATTATCAGGACGCTCCCCACGGCCTCGAGCCTGGTCAGGCGTTCGGAGAGGAACACTGCGGAGACGACGACGACGAATAGCACCTCCGTCGAGCCGCCCCCGAGGATCGCCTCCTTGCTCGCACCTATCCTGCCGACGGAGTCGAACCACAGGATGACGCCCGCGGACACGAAGACGCACATGGCGAGCATGAAGGGCCAGCCGCGCCTTCCGAGCCCAGTCGCGAATTCGACCGTCCCCCTCGGATAGAAGCTCATGAGGATCAGCCCTCCGACGATTGGCGGAAGGGCGGACACGAGGAAGAGGTCGAGGTCCGCTATGTTCAGCGCCCCCTCGATGGCGACAGCCTCGCACGCCACTATGAGCGCGGACAGCAGGACGACGCCTATGTACTTCGTCTTCGTGTCCACTGGTTCCCCACATTGGAATCCCTTGTACGTTCGTAAAGCTTTGCTGGAGCCGCCGTGGCGGAGTCTGCTCAGGTATTTTATACTCTCGTGGGGGTTTTGGGTAGCGTCGCTCAGGGGGCGGGGCGTAGGAGACAATGGTTTCAGTCTGGAAGCTGTGCGCTCTTGCGGGCCTGCTGGCGGCGGCAGTTCTGCTTCTCATGTGAACCTCCGATGACGATTCCAGAGACGCCTCGGCCCTCCAGGTGCCCGACGATGCCGCATGCAGGGCGTGCCACAGGAGCGCCACACCGTTCATCGTCCAGGACTTCAACGACAGCGCCATGGGGAGAGCAGGTGTCCGGTGCACGAACTGCCATCATGCGGAGGCGACTGACGAGGATGCAGTCTCCTACAACGGCTTCACGATAACCACCAGGCCGAGCGCGGGGGATTGCGCCCCGTGCCACTACCAGCAGGTGACCGAGTTCAATTCCAGCAAGCACGCTCTGGGCTGGACCAAGATGACTGCGACCGCGAGGTACATCGACCTGCCCGAGGAGACCCGGAGCGCGATGTGCGAGCAGTGCCACAACGTAGGCTACGTCTACTGGGACGGCAGCAGGGGGAAGTGCGACTCGTGTCACACGAGGCACTCCTTCGACAAGGAGGAGGCGAGGAAGCCAGAGAGCTGCGGCACGTGCCACATGGGCCCGGACCACCCGCAGATCGAGGCCTACCTGTCGTCGAAGCATGGCGTGATGTACTCGTTGGAGGGCGACTCGTGGAACTGGAGCGACACGGACACCTTCACCGCACCGGTGTGCGTGACCTGTCACATGCCTGAGGGCACGCACGATGTCGGGTACGGGATGACGATCGGCGGCGTGTCGAACGGCGCTGTGATTGCCGGGAGCCCGCAATACTATCCGATCGGCAACATCTCAGCGGACACATTCGTGCAGAACCGGGCGGAGATGGTCTCCGTGTGCGGCGAGTGCCACTCGACCTCGTTCGCGCAGGAGAAGCTCATGACCGCGGACGCGGTCAAGAACGAGACCGACAGGCTCGTCGGCGAGGCCAGGGACATCCTGATAGCGTTGTATGACGACGGGCTCCTTGACCCGATGCCCGAGGACCGTGCTGCAAACCCGGTGACGGGCTTCAACCTGACGCTCATGGGGCAGCAGCTGTACTCCAACACCAGCGGGATCGAGACGCTCTTCTTCAAGATGTACAAGTACCACGCGGTCACGACCTGGAAGGGGGCATACCACCTCAGCCCTGACTACACGCACTGGTACGGCTGGGCCGAAGTCAACCACGACCTCGATCTGATCAAGGCGGAGGACAGACAGCTCAGGGCGATCGATGCGATCGATGTCGAGCCCGAGGAGGACGAAGGCGTCGACATGCTCGTGGTCACCATTGCGCTGATCGCGATACTCCTCTCAGCAGCGGCACTCGCGTGGAGCGCGATGGGCAGGCGCGGCAAGGGCGAGCGAGAGGGTTGATCCGTCCTAGACGGGGAAAAGCGACGTTTCGCCAATATTTATACGCGCGCACGCGCATCTAAGTGTGCTCGAGTGAGCACGGGATGGGATACATGTGCAGGTATAGCTATCTCAGCGGAGCCTGCGCCAACAAGCACGTGGACAGCCTGCAGTGCATAGGCCAGGACAAGTGCGAGTTCTCAGGCATGAACGTGATGGTCCTCAGGAAGCCCCAGGCCAACGCGGCGGAGTGCGGGCACGAGAAGTGGCTCGGGCTGTACTGCGAGAAGTACAGGCGGTTCTTCTGCCCGGGCCGGGAGCATTGCGTGACCCCGGAGTCGTACAACAAGCACTTGGTGATTCACCAGGAGAGGCTGCTCAGGATGAAGCCGGAGGAGGAGTGAGCACATGAAGTGCCCATACCTCACCAAGGACAGCCTGTGCACCGGCAAGTACTCCGGCTATGCCTGCATCAAGAGGCAGTGCTCCTATTTCAAGGAGGCGCAGGACTGCGAGCACCACGAGCTCTCAGGCGACTACTGCAAGAAGTACGGCCGGTTCGGGTGCGTCGGCAAGGACAGCTGCGAGACCCTCGCGGACTACCTCGAGGCGGTCGCTGAGGAAGAGTACGCCTGACCTTGCTGCTCGTACAGCTCCTTCCTGATTCTGGGAATCAGCGCCATCAGAACGGCGATCTCCGTCAGCGAGGTCCTGTCGATCAGGCCATCCGAGAGATAGCCTATGGAACCCTGCCTGTGACCGATCTTCTCGATGCCCGTGATGTCGCTCATCGTGTCGCCCACCGTCCCACCATCCAGCACTGACCTGATGACATCGGGGGGGTACTCGAACCCGGGGCCGTGCCCGACGGTCATCTTCCCAGACGAGTCCACGATCGCGCAGTACTGTATGTCCAGGTGCTTGCCCAGGACCTTGTTGTGGAACAGTCCGGCCTCGATCCCCACGCCGTAGTCAGCCTTTCCAGTCTCGAGGGCCTCCTGGGCGCGCCTGATGGCCCCTTTGATCGTGCGCTCCTCCATGGGCTGCTTCTCCGTGGAACTGGAGAGCTCAACACTTACGACCTCGACCAGTCCGAAGGCCTGCGTGAACACGTTCCTGACAGCATCGACCTTGACCTTGTTCGAGGAGCCGACCGCGATTCTCAGGGGACGGAGTAGCCTCCCGTCCCTGTCTATCTCTCCCTTCAGGACGCGGGAGGCGCTTATCGCCCGGGCATCGTCCGCCCGGACCTCCTTTATGCAGAACACCTTGAGGGGCCTCAGGCCGTTCCTTCGCCTCTGCTCGTTGATCCTGTCCGCCTCATCCCTCGTCTCCGGGGACACGACCAGCGCGTCGAGGGTCTCCGAGGTTGTGGCCGTCCCCTTCTCGTCCGAGATCATGACTATGTTGAACGGCTTTCCGTATCTCTCGAGGAACTTGGCCAGGTTGGCCTTCCTCTGGAAGTAGGGCGCGACGGGCACGCTCTTGATGCTCTTCGCGAACTCGTCAGATGTGAGCCCCACCTCCACCGAGTCGCCAACGGAGAACGCCGTCTCGAAGAGCAGCTCGTGCCCCTTGTGCAACAGGTTGAAGGTGCCTCCGAGACCCACCTTCATGCTCATCCGCCCAGGAATACGAGGGACATGGCCAGTATGAACACCATGGCCATTAGAGCATAGAAGAACATCAGCTGCCTCTTCTTCGTCTGCATCTTGGTCTTGTACTCATCCTCGCACTTGTCGTCGCAGTACCTGTCCTTGTATGGTATCGCCTTGTCACAGTTCTGACAGTGCCTGTGCTGCGCGATGCGCTCTACCAAGGGCTCACCGCTCCGTCAGGCATCTGCTGGGACAAAGAACTTCCCAGAACAGCTCATCTCGATTCGATCCTGACACCTTCACACCCGACCCTGACCACGATGGGCTCGCCACCAGCCTCCCTGATCGCCTTCGTGGTCGCCTCGACGTCGTCCGTCAGGGCGATCATGCTGCCTCCCCCGCCCGCGCCCGTGAGCTTCGCGCCGTACGAGCTCTCCTTGCACGCCGCGACGAGGGCATCGAGCGCCGGATGCCCTACACCCAGGGAGTTCAGCAGCCCGTGGTTCTCGGTCATGAGGGCCCCGAGCCTCCTCTTGTCCCTGGCCTTCGTCGCCCCGACACCCTCGAGGACTATCTCCCCTATCCTGTCGATGGCCTTTCTTGCGTCCTCCCTCGTGTCCGCGAGCTTCTTCACCTTGGTGACCAATGGGCCGGTCGTCGCGTGGATGCCTGTGTACCCGACGACGAACTGCAGCGGCGGCACATCACAGTGATGCATGTTCCACGCTCTCTCACCCAGCTCGATCCGCCACAGGAAGTTCTCCCTCCTCTCAGGGGAGACGAGGACCCCGTACCCGTGCGTGGAGGTCGATGTGTCCGTCGGGCTCGCCCTCCCCTGCACCTTGTGCTCGACGGCGAAAGAGCGCATGGCAACCGCCTCAGGGTCGAGACTCCTCCCCTTGGCCGCCAGCATCGCAGCCACGCATGAGACGGTGACAGCTGCGGAGGAGCCGAGCCCCGACCCTGACGGTATGTCTGAGCTTGTGTCTATGTTGATCGGTGGGCCCCCCCATGCCTCGTCGAGGGACGCGGAGATGTAGGCATGATGTTGCTTCCTCATCGGATGGCCGTTGACGGAGTACTGGCTGGAAGGAGTGACCGCCGACGAGATGCGCAGGTCGATGGCGAGGGCGAGCGCGGGCTTGCCGAAGACCACGGCGTGCTCGCCGAAGAGTATCATCTTACCAGGGGATGAGCATCTGGTCATCGGAGACCTCCACATATGAATCACGATATATCCTTTTCCCTGCTGGCTCGGGCCGGCTCCGGCGCATGACGAAGCCCTTTCGCTCCCTCCTCCAAAAGGATTATGATTGAGCGACGGGGTTTGCCATGCCAGGTCTGGTGAATCGGATGACCCGGAGTTCGAGGATCGAGGGGTTCTACAAGCTCGGCATGTCAGAGAGGCTCAGGATCGTCAAGGAGTTCGGGGACCTGACTGACGACGAGGCGATGGCACTCGCGGGCTTCGGGGGCCTCGACCCCTCCGTGCCGGACAAGATGATCGAGAACGCGGTCGGATCGTTCCCGCTCCCGCTCGGCATAGCGGTCAATTTCCTGGTCAACGACAGGGACTTCCTGATACCCATGGCCATCGAGGAGCCGTCCGTGGTCGCGGCGGCCTCGAACGCTGCGAGGATGGCCAGGGAGAGAGGCGGGTTCTGGACGAGCAGCACGGCGCCTGTCATGATAGGCCAGGTGCAGCTGACAGGCATCAAGGATCCGAGCAGGGCGAAGCACATGATACTCGAGAGGAAGCACGAGATCCTGGAGCTGGCGAACAAGCAAGATCCGATGCTGATCAAGCTCGGGGGCGGGGCGAGGGACCTGGAGGTGCGGGTCATCCACACTCAGAAGGGGCCGAATGTCGTCGTCCATCTCCTCGTGGATGTCAGGGACGCGATGGGCGCAAACGCGGTGAACACGATGGCCGAGGCCGTCGCACCACTCGTGGAGAGCATGGCCGGCGGGAAGGTCCGCCTGAGGATACTCTCGAACTTGGCCACGCACAGGCTGGCCAGGGCGCGGGCCGTGTGGGCCAAGGATGCCGTCGGGGGAGAGGAGGTGGTCGACGGCGTCATCGAGGCGTATATGTTCGCGGAGGCGGACCCATTCAGGTGCGCGACCCACAACAAGGGGATCATGAACGGCGTCGACGCCGTCATCCTGGCGACCGGGAACGACACGAGGGCCATAGAGGCGGGAGCCCCCGCATACGCGGCGCGCTCGGGCGCCTACAAGCCGCTCACGACCTTCGAGAAGACCCCTGAGGGCGACCTCGTGGGCACCATCGAGCTCCCCATGGCGGTGGGGCTCGTGGGCGGTGCCACCAAGGTTCATCCCGTGGCCAAGGCGTGCATCAAGCTGCTCGGGGTGAAGACCGCCCAAGAGCTCGGGGAGATCGTCGCGGCGGTCGGACTGGCCCAGAACTTCGCCGCCCTTCGAGCGCTGGCGACAGAGGGCATACAGAAGGGCCACATGACCTTGCACGCGAGGAACATCGTGGCGAGCGTAGGATGCCCTCCAGAGCTGGTTGACGAGGTCTGCAGGATCATCGTCGCGGAGAGGAAGATACGAATGGACAGGGCTCAAGAGGTCGTCGAGGAGCTGAAGCGGAAGAAGAAGTGAGCTCCTTCAGGTGTGCGCCCGCGGCATCGGAAAAGTATATGCCCGTATCAGAGATAATCGAACATCGAGGCTATGCCATCCGAAGGCGACCTTCTGGGACTCGCGGGGGTGTACGGATACGTCCTGCTCGTCGTGGCGGCCTCGTGGCTCCTGAAGAATAGGGTGACGAACACAAGGAAGCTCGTCCACATACTCGTCGGTGGCATCGTGTTCTTCTGGTGGAGCTTCGAATCGAGGGCCGTGATGACTGGCCTGGCCGCGCTGCCATTCGTGCCGCTCCTGCTGCTGGCCACTCCGCGCTCCCCGGTCGAGTTCCTCCGCGGGAGCCCGCTCGGAGCGAGGTCCGCGGAAGGGCATCCGTACGGCCTCGTGCTCTACGCAGTCTCATGGACCGTGCTGGCCTACTTCCTCTTCGACGACCTGTTCGCAGCGTCGATAGCCATTGCCGCCATGTCCTTCGGGGACGGCATGGGCAGTCTCGTGGGGAAGAGATGCGGAAGGCGCGAGTACATGCCGCACAGGACCCTGGAGGGAAGCCTGGCTGTGTTCGCGGCCACCCTGGTCAGCGTGCTCGTGCTCGCGTGGTTCTACTTCGATCTCTTGGGCTACTCCGGAAGCACGCCCCCCACGATGCTTCCCCTGTTCGCGATCTCTGTTTCCGGGCTCGTCTCCGTTCTCGAGGCGATCACGCCCGGAGCAATCGACAACCTTGTGATCCCGCTGTTCGTGGGCGGGCTGCTTCATTCCCTGGGGGTATGAGGCTGAGGCTGATCGTCGTCGACGGCCTGGACGGATGCGGCAAGGACACGCACGCGCAAAGGATCCGTGGACTTCTCGAGCAGTCGGGGGAGAGGGTCATGCTCGTCTCCCATCCCTCCCGCGGGACCTTCGGCAGGATGTCCAAGCGCTCACTCGAGAGGTCCGGTGGCGCGGCGAGGCTGTTCGCGACCCTGTTCTTTGCTGCCGATGTGCTGATGTCCGTCAGGAGGTACGCGTCCCGCGGTTCGGGGACAACGATCTTCGTCCGGTACCTCCTCGGCACGGCATACCTGCCCGAGAGTCTGGCCCCGATCGGATACAGGCTCTTCAGGAACCTGCTGCCGTTCCCCCACCTCGCCCTCTTCATAGACATCGAGCCTGAGGTCGCGGCCCGCAGGATCGCAGATCGCGGCCACATGCCGGAGATGTTCGAGACACAGGAGAGGCTTGAGTCGGTGAGGAGAATCGCCAAGAAGCTGGTGTCTCACGAATGGGTGACCATCGACAACAGCGAGGACGGGGAGAGACCGTTCCAAGAGGTCGAGCGCGTTCTCAGGGAGAGGTCAATCCTTTGACGGCGGCCCAGCAACGACATCGCCTGCGGACTCGCCCCTGAAGGGCTTGGACGGCGGCAGCTTCTCGCAGACGTCGCACACCTCGTCGCACGGCTCTATGTGGACCACGATGACGCTCCCTGGGAGCGCCTTCTTGATGTCCTTCTCGAGGTGGTCCACCAGGTCGTGCCCCTCCTTGATGCTCAGGCCCCTCGGGACGATCATGTGGACATCTATCTGCCTCTCCGAGCCCACCTTCCTGGCCCTCAGCTTGTGGAAGCTCAGGATCTCGCTCTGGTGTTCCCTGATGATCTGCTCTATGAGCTTCATCTCGGCCTCCGGGAGACTCTTGTCCAGCAGCCCTTCCGTCGAGCGCCTCGTGATGTCGAATGCAGCGCGGACGATGAATGCCGCGACCACGAGCGCAATCGCAGGGTCCAGCAGATGGATGCCCGTGAACTGGATCAGCACCAGAGCGCCGAAAACCCCCATAGATGTCCAGACGTCCGTGTAGAGATGGTACGCATCCGCCTCGAGGGCCAGGGAGTCGGTCTTCTTGGCGGTCTCGGACAGCCTCCGGGCCACGTAGAAGTTCACGACTGCAGACACTCCCATGACTGCCATGCCCGCGCCAAGCAGCATGACCTCCGATTCGTGGAAGAACTTGTCCACAGCCTCATATATGATGATAGACGCAGCGACGAATATCAGGGCTCCCTCGACCATGCCCGAGAGGTTCTCGAACTTGCCGTGGCCGTACCTGTGGTCCTTGTCTGCAGGCTCTGCCGACATCTTCACCGAGTACCTGGCCATGAGAGCCGCGACGAGGTCTATGGCCGAGTGTATGGCCTCTGATATCACCGCGACCGAGCCCATCAGGATGCCCACCACGAGCTTCAGTACCACGAGGGTCGAGTTGGAGTAGACTGACAGCCTCGCGACCCTCAGCTTCGCAGCTGCCCCGACCATGGGTAAGTTCGATGCGGAGCCCTGTACTTAGGCTTTGTCGCGGGATTGCGCTCCTGCGCGCCAATTCGAAACTATTATGCACCATCATTCGGATAAGGCGAGCACTGAGTGGTGAGGAACAAATGGCGCAGGACCCCAGTCACTTCCTGAACGAGCTGCCGATTTGGAAGCTGAAGATGGTCGCGGCCGAGTTCAAGGTCGATGTTTCCGGCTGCAGGTACAAGCGTGACTTCGTCGAGAAGATCAGGGCGAAGAGACTGACGGAGGAGCAGGTCAGAGGGGCGCTCGCCTGGGCGGGAAAGGCAGGCCCGGAGGAAGGTCCTCAGGCGAAGGAGATCACGGACGAGATAGAGGCCATCTCGAAGAGACCAGCTGGTGCCCCGGAGCTCCCTGCGGATGAGGAGGCCAAGGTGGAGCGGCACATCGACGAGGCTCTGATGATGAAGCCCGTCTTCTTCGAGGTCGACTCGACAACGGAGAATGCGCTCAACAAGATGATAATAGGGGATTTCGCCGGAGCGATGAAGGCCAACCGCGAGGCGCGCATGAAGTGCCTGAACAACTTCAGCCAGTACCAGGTATACTCGACGGCAATCTCTGTCAGGGCCGCGGACGAGCTGATTGCCAAACTTCCCGAGGACAAGGGGAGGCTCGACCCGACGCTGAGGACCGCACTGGCAGCCGCCAAGAGGGCTTTCATCAGCGGGTCACCCAGGCAACGCGAAGAGACTCTGGAGAGCATAGAGACCCTCGCGGCGAAGGCCTTCGAGGCATGCACGGCCGAATCCGAGAAGGAGGAGGCCGAGCTGAAGCAGCTCCTGGCGGACTACGAATCCTTCGGCACGCGGACCGAGGAGGCCAGGAGGTATCTCGAGATCGCCTTTGCGGCCAAGCAGGCGCTCAACTTCGCAGAGCACTCGAAGCACATCGAGGCCGCGAGGCAGCACGCCGAGGCCGCGAAGGAGGCGCGAAAGGAGGAGATAGAGAACACCTTCCCGCTCGTGAAGGCGGCGGCGGCCGAGGCGCAGGAGGTCGGTGTTGAGGTGTCTCACGTCGAGGCCAAACTGGATGAGGCCAGGGAAGCGTTCGACGGAGGCTCGTTCAGACAATCGGTGGAGCTCCTTGCAGCCATCGAGCGCCAAGTCGACGAGGCGCATCTGCAGCAGCTCAGGAGCCAAAAGGACCTCGAGGCGAAGCAGACGGAGAAGACCCGGACACTGCTAATAACATATGAACCCGTGATCCAGGAGGGGATGTCCTACGGCCTCGGGCTGCAGGAGGGCCTCCATCATGTCGCCAATGCGAAATCGGCGCTCTCGCGGCGGGATATCGTGAACGCCGCGAAATACATGCGGAGGGTGAAGGACATCGCCGTCGGCGCCGAGAAGGCCCTCGACAAGAAGCGGGTCGAGCTCGGGGTCGTCAGGCGTCTCGAGGACGCGAAGTGTGGAAAGTGCGGCAAGAAGGCCCTCTACGTGTACCCGAACGAGACCCAAAAGTGCATGGAATGCGGCCATACCTACTCAGTTGCCCCTCCTCCGCAGGGCCCGTCGTCCACGCCTCCCACACCGGTCCAAGAGCCCGCCAGAGAGCAGCAGCAGGCCCCTGCGAGCCCAGCGCCGCCTGCCCAGCCGTCGCAGGAGGCCCCGCAGGTCGCGAAGAAGAAGCGCAAGCTGCTCAAGTGGCAGTAGGTCGGAGTCAGTGGCCCGAGTCCTTCCTGGCCTCGGGCAGGTCCCTCGCGAGCCCTCTAATGACGTCGCCACGGGTGACTATCCCGACGATCTGGTTCTTGTCCACGACGGGGAGCCTGTTGATGCCCCTCTGGACCATCTTCACGATGGCCTCGTTGATACTTATGTCGGGACCGACGGTCTCGACGACCCTCGACATGACCTCCTTCACAGGCCGGAGCCCGATCTCCTCGTAGGCCCCGATGATCTCCCGCTGAGTGATCTCCTCCTGGAAGGCTATCCCGAGGCTCGAGATCGACGGATAGACCAGCCTCAGGTCCTTCTTGGTGGTCTTGATGGACCTGAGCACATCGACCTCGCTGAACACGCCCACGATCTTCCCGGCCTCGACGACCGGGACCCCTGAGATGTTGCGCTCAGCCAGGATTGCCGAAGCGTCCTTGACGAGCGTCTCTGGAGTGACGGTGACGACGCTCTTGCTCATCACGTCCTTGACAGTCAGCATTTTCTCTCCATGACTATCAACGAGAAAGCTATAAATGTCTTCTGAAGGTTGTGTGACGTCGCACCAGACATGCGGATGTGGGTGAGATGCAGATCAAGATGAAGCCAATCGCGGACATCGAGATCGAGGAGGGCACGAAGGTCAAGGACCTCACGGCTCAGATGCTTGCCTCAGGCGGCTTCACTGCGAAGAAGCTGGGAGTGGCATGCGACATCGTCCGGAAGATGCTGCGGGAGAGGCAGTGCGTCATATTCCTGTCGTTCCCCGCATGCATAATCTCGACGGGCACGAGGGGCGTGATACGCAAGCTCGTGCAGGAGAAGCTCGTCGATGTCATCGTCACGACCTGCGGGACCCTCGACCACGACCTCGCGAGGGTCTGGAGGAAGTACTACCACGGGGACTTCCTCATGGACGACGCCGACCTGCACAGGAAGGGCATCAACAGGCTCGGGAACATCCTCATCCCGAACGACAGCTACGGCGTTGTGCTCGAGCAGAAGATGCAGCCAGTACTCGAGGAGCTGTACAAGTCGGGCAAGAGGACCCTCTCGAGCAGGCAGCTCGCCTTCGAGTTCGGGAGCCGGCTGTACGACAAGAAGTCCATACTCTACTGGGCGGCGAAGAACGATGTCCCGGTCTACGTCCCGGGCATCACCGACGGGGCCTTCGGGTCGCAGCTCTGGCTGTTCAAGCAGCAGCACCCCGATTTCAACGTGGACGTCATGAAAGACGAGCAGGAGCTCTCGGACATAGTCTTCACGGCGAAGAAGACCGGCGCCATCATGATCGGCGGAGGGATATCGAAGCACCATGTCATCTGGTGGAACCAGTTCAGGGGAGGGCTGGAGTACGCGGTGTACCTCACCACGGCAGAGGAGTGGGACGGCTCCCTGTCGGGGGCCAGGATAAGAGAGGCAGTCAGCTGGGGGAAGGTCCGGGAGGATGCTCAGTACACGACGGTGGAAGGGGACGCCACCATCACCTTGCCCCTCCTGGCCAGCTCCGTCCTTGGCGAGTCTCGCCCGGGAAGGCATTAATAACGGGTAGGAAAATACTCCACGTCCATAACAGGCGGACGATCACATGACCCCCAAGGAGATCGGACCCGAGATACCGTCAACGCAGGATCTAGCGGCCTTCGCGAAGGAGTACTTCAAGGCGTACATGGAGGCGATCGAGGAGAGGAAGCCCCAGACCTACCCCAGGTTCGCTCAAGAGGCGCCCTACAGCATCACGAGCTTTCTGCTGCCGAACGGCTGCATATGCATGGTCTTCAACTCCGCCCAGGAGCTCAAGGCCGAGGGCGTGGTCAAGGACTGGGACCAGGTCCAGGACGCCGTCGTGAAGGGGGTCGACCACTTCGCGGGCTTCTTCCCGTTCGAGGGGCGCTCGCTCGGTGACTGGAACAGGAGGGGCAAGAGGGACGCCCATAGGGACATGAGGCTCATGGACAAGTCGGAGCTCGGCCGGGCGGGGGCGGAGCTCGAGAGCATCATCGAGAACGTCACCAAGATGGTCAGGGCGAACCCGTGGCTGGGCAAGTCGGGCACCGAGATGGTGTCGACCCTGAGGGGGCTCGAGTCCAGGGTCAAGGGCGGCTTCCCGACAGTGGATGCCATCGCGGCCCTGCAGTCGATGAAGGCCTTCGTGCCGGGCTCCGAGGTCGTCAGCATCGAGTTCCCCGAGAAGGGGCTTCTGGAGGAGATCTCGGAGGGCCTGAAGAACGTGGCCGGGCTCGAGAACAAGCTCGAGATGGCCGAGAACCGGATCTTCGAGGTGGAGAAGACGGCCCAGGCGCCTGACCTCACAGCTAAGGTCGCGGACGCCCAGGAGCGCGTCGAGAGGCTCGAGAAGCAGCTGGAGAAGGTCTCCAACATCCTCACAATGCTCAACTCCAAGGTAGAGACCTACTTCTCCAAGTCCGCGGAGAAGGAGCGGCAGGCGGACCTGGAGCGCAGGATAGAGGACCACATGATCAAGTCGGTCGCGCACGACTCGAAGATAAGCGCGCTGGAGAAGGAGGCCGAGAACCTCGTCGAGGAGATGCGCAAGATGGCCGCCAAGATGGAGAAGGACATCCACGAGAGCAGGAAGCGCATAGCCCGGATGGAGAAGCACTTCGTCGACTTCGCCAAGATGGTCCAAGAGTAGCGGTCATGAAACGCATTTGTGTTCTGGCAGGGGACGGCATCGGCCCCGAGGTGACCGAGTGCGCGGTCAGGGTGGTAGGCGAGGCCACTGACCAGGTGGAGTTCGTCCGCGCGGAGATAGGGCAGGGAGCGCTGAGCGCCAAGGGCGACGCACTCCCCGAGGAGACGTTCGCTCTGATGAGGTCGTGCGACTCGTCGCTCTTCGGCGCGGTCACGAGCCCCGACCGGCTGGACTATGTCTCGCCGGTGCTCAGGTTCAGGAAGGGGCTGGACCTCTACGCCAATGTGAGGCCTGTGAGGAGCCTTGTCGAGAGGCCGAACAGGCCGCCGATCGATGTCGTCATAGTCAGGGAGAACACGGAGGGGATGTACACACAGAACGAGGTGTTCGACGACCTCGGCGTGACGACGATGAGGAAGGTTACGAGAAGGGCGTGCGAGAGGATCGTGGACTTCGCCATAGACCTCACGCGGTCCTCGGGGAGGCGCAGGATCACATGCGTGCACAAGGCCAACGTCCTCAGGGGTTCCGATGGGCTCTTCCTGTCCGTCTTCAGGGAAAGGGTCGGGATGCTCGGAAAGGGCCTCGAGTCGAGCGATCAGCTCGTGGACTCCGCAGCCTTGAAGCTCGTGACCGACCCAGCGACCTTCGATGTGATCGTGACGTTGAACCTGTATGGCGACATCCTCTCCGATGTCGCGGCAGGCGTGGCAGGGGGCCTCGGGTTCGCACCATCGGGGAACATAGGACCGAAGCACTCGGTCTTCGAGCCCGCACACGGATCGGCGCCTGACATCGCGGGCAAAGGAGTCGCCAACCCAACGGCGGCAATACTCGCCGGAGCGATGATGCTTCGGCACATCGGGCTCCCCGGACCGGCGTCAAGGATCGACCAGGCAGTCGCCGCCACCTACGCCTCGGGACATCTCACGGTGGACATTGGCGGAAGGCACGGGTCACAGTCGTTCACGGACCACGTGTTGAGGCACCTGTGAGTCCAGCCCACTAGAGGGATGCCGAGGCAGAGGACCTGAACAGGCGGGCCAGACCAGACCATTCGAACCTGAGGTACTCCCCGAGCGTCGCCAACGAGTAGCTCTCTATGTACTTGGCGTACCTGACCGACAGGAAGCCGAGGGTCGTGACAAACAGGAGGACCGCCTCCGAAGCTGAGAACAGGCCGAGGAAGTTATCCTCGAGGTAGTCCATGGATATGTGCGCGCCCCAGAAGAGCAACGGGATGGCCAGCCTGGAAGCCACAGACAGCGGCCCGACGACGGCAATCGCAACCGGGTTGTGGAACATCGACTTCCACTGGCCGCCGGGATCCATGAGGGAATCGATATCGAGCACGGCGCTGAGGCCGTTCGTCTTGGCGTGGCTGTGCAGCCCCAGGAAGTGGTCAAAGTCGACGAACACGCCGAAAAGGAGGGCGACGAAGGCGTCGTTCCTGTCGAGGGTCAGGAGCTGAATCAGCAACAGGCTGACGACCAGGTGAGTGACTGCAAGCATCTTGCACCAACAGTTCGGATCCGCTTGAGCCGGGATTCGCGGCATGGATATATGCCGTTTGCGTGGGAACGCCGAACAGATGCAGGACGGAAAAGCACAACGTTCGTCAGATGAGGACAGGAAGGTGCGGGGGCTGAGATTTGAACTCAGGGACCCCTGCGGGACCAGACCCTCAATCTGGCGCCGTTGACCGAGCTTGGCTACCCCCGCACAGTCTGCTGGATTGCGGCGATGTATGTCTTCTGATTAAAGGCTTTCGGGAATACGATAGCGTGTACAGGCGCACCAGCGACCGCACGAGGAGACACCACGATTGACGGCCCCGGCGAAGTCGCAGGGGCGCCCGCAACAACACCCGGATGCGCTGTCCCACGTGCTATATACTCGGTATCAATTCAGGGGTCAGATTCGTTCGAGCCAATGGCTCGAAGAAGAGCGGAGAGTAGACGGATGATAGGATTCCCAAAAGGCAAGGTCACCTTCCGGATGTTCGACAGGAGTGACCTCGATTCCCTTCACTGGGGAACCCTCGACGTCCTCGAGAACGCAGGCGTCAAGATCGTCAGCAAGGAGTGCCTGGACCTGCTCGAGAGCGCCGGATGCTCGGTCGACCGGAAGGCCGGCATCGCGAAGATACCGGGGAACCTGGTGGAGGAATCGATCAAGAAGGCGAAGAAGAACCTGACGCTCTGTGCCCGCAACCCGAAGAACGATGTGGTGCTCGACGGGCGCAGGATATTCTGCACCACGGACGGGAACGGCGTGAGCGTCATGGACTTCGACACGGGCAAGAGGAGAGCGTCCACGAGCGCCGACCTGCAGATGGTCGGCAAGGTCGCGAACGCCCTCGACTCCGCCCACATATTCTGGCCCTGCATCAGCTCTCAGGATGTCCCGGACCATCTCAGACACGTGGTGGACCTCAGGGTCGCCCTGTCCAGCATAGAGAAGCACGTGCAGGTCGAGACGACGAGCCACAGGCGTGAGGCCAAATGGCTCGTCAAGCTTGGCTCGGCCCTCGCCGGGGACGAGAAGGCTCTCAGGAGGAGACCCATATTCTCCTCCATGCACTGCCCGTTCTCGCCACTGCAGCTCGACCCTGGATCGACAGAGGGTGCCCTCCTGCTGGCCAAGGCCGGGGTGGCGATCTCGCTCTACGGCATGCCCCAGGCGGGCGCTACCGGGCCTGTCACCCTGGCGGGCTCGATCATCGTCAACAACGCCGAGGTGCTGGGCGGGCTCACGATGGCGCAGCTGGCCGCCCCGGGATCACCGTTCATATACGGGACGGGCGGAGCAGCGTTCGACATGAGGACCATGACCTGGGCAGGCGGGGGACCTGAGAGGGCCCTGATATCCGCGGGCGCGGGAGAGCTCGCGCACGACTACGGGTTCGTCATCCTCTGCGGTGGGATTGTGACCTCGGCGAAGCTGCCTGGTCCCCAGGCGTGCTACGAGAAGCTCTCGAGCGGCATGCCGCAGTTCTACGCGGGCTGTGACATGATCGCTGGGCTCGGGCTGCTGGACGATGTGACGATGCTGTCCTACGAACAGATGGTCATCGACGACGAGATGGCTAAGATTATGGCCCGGCTCGCCGCCGGCGTCCAGGTCGACGACGACCACCTCGCGGTGGACCTGATCAAGAAGGTCGGCCCGGGCGGGAGCTACCTGGCCGAGAGACACACGATGCAGTGGCTGTACAAGGAGCACTTCATCACGGACATCACAGACAGAAGGCCGGGCGAGCGCTGGGAAGCGGACGGCAAGAAGACGGTGGTCGACCGCGCGCGAGAGAAGGTGATGAGGATACTGAAGGAGCACGAGGTGGCGCCGGTCGCTCAAGACGTGGCGAAGGGGTTCGATTCCATTGTCAGAGATGCAGACAAGGACATCAGGGCGCACGGGCTCGACTGACCTCCCCGCACGATGGATGGCCGGCCTGCAGGCGGCGGGTCCGCCTGCACGAAACGATTTCGGACGAGAGGACGGAACTTGATACCGCTAGAGCTGATCCGAGAGTTCGAGATGCAGATGAAGGCTCTCAGGATAGGCAGCACCACGCTGACGAGGGCGCAGAAGCTGGAGAAGCGGCTCAAGATTAGGAGGCTGCTCCTCAAGCTCGAAGGAGAGAACCCATCGGGCACGCACAAGGATCGGGTGGCGCTATTGCACGC
This sequence comes from Methanobacteriota archaeon, assembly GCA_020725925.1. Taxonomy (GTDB): domain Archaea; phylum Thermoplasmatota; class Thermoplasmata; order UBA10834; family UBA10834; genus COMBO-56-21. The sequence continues at coordinate 24,672 of DYTN01000012.1, read as the reverse complement.
ACTCGACGCCCGTGCCAAGGGGATGACCGCCCTCACTGCGGTCAGCTGCGGCAACTATGGAGCGTCGCTCGCCCACGTCGCGTACAAGCTGGACATGAAGGCGTACATCTACATCCCATGCGACTTCGCAGCCCCGCGGAGGCCTGAGATCGAATCCATGGGTGGCAGGGTCGTAAGCGTCGAGGGGGACTATGAGGTCGCGCTCCGGAGGTCGGCTGACGACGCGCGCGCGAACAGATGGTACGACGCCAACCCCGGCAGCAGCAACAAGGAGCTGGGGCTGCTCGCGTACACCTACATAGCCAAGGAGATCGCCCAGGCGTTCGGGAGGCAGCCGGACTGGGTCTCCGTGCCCGTGGGGAACGGGTCCCTCATAGGAGGCATATGGCACGGCTTCAGGTCCATGGGCATGAAGCCGAGGATGCTCGGGTGCTCGAACAACAACTCGGCCGTGCACGGAGTCGCGAGCGGGCTCAAGGAGAAGCTCGACGTGCCGAACCTGCAGATAACCGAGATCAACGAGCCCCTGGCGGGCAACTTCCTTGCGGATACGGACGAGGCCATAGGGGCTATGGTCGAGTCCAACGGCACTGGAATCGAGGTGCAGGACGACGAGCTGGTCAGGGCAGCCGAGGTCATCGAGGAGGCTGAGGGCCTGGACGTCCTCCCCGCATCCGCAGGAGCCGTCTGGGGCATCACCAAGCTGGAGTCCCGGAACCACGTCTTCGTCGCCGTCCTGACAGGAAGAGGCCACCTAGGGTAGCCCGCGCGCTGTACACTTCTGCGCATACGACGATGTGCCAGGGGTCCAGCCGCCAAGTTTTTAATATCGGCTGGGTCATTGCGACCTCGATGCGAGAGTCCGCTGGACAAGGTAAGCTCGTGCGCGAGCCTATTCTTATTGGACTAGAGGTCCTTGTCGACCTGCGGATCTTGCGCCCGTGATGGACACAGAGTTCGCGAGGTGTCCGTGCGGGCGATGAATGAGAGGTGTGTAGAGGATGAAAGGTGCTAGGGCCGCCGTGGAGCTGCTCGAGAAGCAGAACGTGCAGGTGATGTTCGGCATTCCAGGCGGAGTCCTCCTGCCGTTCTACGACGAGCTGGTGCAGTCGGACATACGGCACATCCTCGTGAGGCACGAGCAGTGCGCGGGCCACATGGCCGACGGATATGCGAGGGTCTCCAAGAGGCCCGGCGTGTGCGTCGCCACCTCGGGTCCGGGGGCGACGAACCTGGTGACCGGTGTCGCGACGGCTTTCATGGACTCATCCCCCATGGTCGCGATCACGGGACAGGTCGCGACTGGGGTCCTGGGGAACGACGCCTTCCAGGAAGCCGATGCGTTCAGCCTCATGATGCCCATCACGAAGCACAACTTCAGGATCACCGACCCGAAGACGCTCCCCGAGGTCGTCAAGAAGTCCTTCCTCATAGCCACGACCGGCAGGTACGGGCCCGTGCACATAGACATCCCAGTGGACATCTTCACATCGGACATCACCGAGGAGCAGATGAGCAAGGAGGTGAGGGTGCCGAAGCCGAAGCGCAACCTGTCCGACCTGCTCGACGCCATCAAGCTGCTCGAGAACGCCGAGAGGCCCACGATCATGGTCGGCGGTGGCGTGGCGTGGTCCCAAGCCGGGCCTGACATAGTCCGGCTCGCGGAGCTGCTCATGGCGCCCATAGTGACGACGCTGATGGCCAAGGGCTCCGTCCCTGAGAACCACCCGCTCGTCCTGGGCGTGTGCGGCATGCACGGCAGACAAGTGGCGAACTACGCGCTCAACAACTGCGACGTGCTGCTGGCGATAGGGACAAGATTCAGCGACAGAGTCACGGGCAAGCTGAGCGAGTTCGGCATGAAGACGAAGGTCGTGCACGTGGACATCGACTCCTCCGAGATAGGCAAGAACGTGAAGGGCAGGGTCGGGCTCGTCGGGGACGCTTGGACGGTGGTACACGCGCTCATCGCGGGCCTGCAGAAACGCAAGAAGGCGGCGACCTGGAAGGAGAGGATACTCGTGCTCAACAAGGAGTGCGACTGCGACTACGACCTCAGGTCAGACCCGCTCAAGCCCCAGAAGGTCATATTCGAGCTCTCGAAGAACCTCCCGGACGACGCCATCGTGACGACCGAGGTGGGACAGAACCAGATGTGGGCCGCGCACTTCTACAAATGCTATGGCAAGCGGATGTTCATCACCTCGGGAGGGCTGGGCACGATGGGCTTCGGGTTCCCCGCGGCCATAGGGGCAAAGGTCGCGCGCCCGGAGAGCGTCGTCGCTGACATCGCAGGGGACGGGAGCCTCCAGATGGTCGTGCAGGAGTTCGCAACCGCCGTGGAGAACGACCTGCCAGTGGTCGTAGCCCTCATGAACAACGGCTGGCTCGGCATGGTCAAGCAGTGGCAGAAGCTGTTCTACGGCTCGAGGTACAAGGCAACCAAGTTCGCCGGTTCGCCCGACTTCGTCAAGCTGGCGGAAGCATACGGAGCGGGGGCCCTCAGGGTCGACAGGCCATCCGAGGTCGCCGAGGCGATCAAGAGGGCGTGTAAGGCGGACGTGCCGTTCCTGTTGGATTTCATAATCGATCCCGAGGAGGACGTCCTGCCGATGACGCCTCCGGGGAAGTCGACGACTGAGTGCATCAAGGGTAGATGCATGTGGAAAGGAGACGTGGCGTGAATGGAAGTGATGATGATGCTGGTGTACGACCAGCCGGGCGTGATGCAGCGCGTGATGGGCGAGTTCAACCGGAAGAGGATCAACGTCGAGACGATCGTCGTGGGCAAGTGCGAGATGCCTGAGCGCGCGAGGATAGTGCTCTCGATCGAGAACCGAGAGAAGGCGACGAGCGTGATCGAGCACCTCAGGGCGCTGCACGAGGTCATAGAGGTTGACCTCGTCAGTTCAGACAGGCACGAAGCGTACGCGCTTCTTTTCAGCAAGGAGGGCGTGTGCAGGATCACGGGAACGGTCGAGGAAGTCGACCAGATAGTGAAGAAGAGCCAGCCGGAGAGGTACATACAGGCGATGAACGCCATCTGAGGGACGGAGCTGCTAGCATGGCCAAGATATACTACAACAAGGACGCCGACCTGAAGGTCCTGAGGGGCAAGCAGGTCGCGGTGATAGGGTACGGGATACAGGGAAGAGCGCAGTCGCTGAACCTGAGGGACAGCGGGGTCGATGTCGTCCTGGGCCTCAACCTGAAGGACGAGACCTGGAAGAGGGCCAAGGCGGACAAGATGAAGATCATGAGCGTGCCCGAGGCGGTCAGGAGCTCGGACATCGTGATGATGCTCATCCCGGACGAGGTACAGAAGGCGGTCTACGACAAGGACGTCGGGCCGAACCTGAAGGAGGGCATGGTCCTGGACTTCGCCCACGGGTTCAACATACACTTCAAGAGGATCGTCCCGCCGAGGTCTGTGGACGTGATCATGGTAGCCCCGAAAGGCCCAGGGGCGCTGGTCAGAGAGACCTACCTGGCCGGAATTGGCGTGCCCGCACTGATTGCTGTCCACCAGGACTACTCGGGCAAGGCGAAGAAGTGCGCCCTAGCGATAGCCAAGGGCCTGAAGGCAACCACCAGGGGCGTCATAGAGACGACCTTCGCGGAAGAGACGGAGACGGACCTGTTCGGCGAGCAGGTGGACCTCTGTGGCGGAGCGAGCGAGCTCATCAAGAAGTCCTTCGAGGTGCTCGTCGAGGCAGGGTACCAGCCGGAGATAGCGTATTTCGAGGTCCTCCACGAGCTGAAGCTCATCATAGACCTCGTCCAGAAGGGCGGCATCGAGGGCATGTGGGACGGCGTGTCGAACACGGCCGAGTACGGCGGGAGGACCCGGGGCCCCATCATAATCGACGAGTACACGAAGGCCCGCATGAAGGCGATCCTGAAAGACATCCAGTCAGGGAAGTTCGCCCAGGAGTGGGTCGAGGAGCACAGGGCGGACATGCCGACGCTCACGAGGCTCAGGGAGCAGGGCGAGAAGGAGCAGATCGAGGTCGTCGGCAAGCAGATCCGGAAGATGTTCGAGTAGGGACCATCACCTGATTTGGAACGCTGCGGGATACAGCATGAAGTCGTCCGGACGCCTGTTGGGCAAGTTCGCGAAGGGCAAGAAGACCTTCGTCGGGGAGGTCGATGGAGAGCGCGTGCTGGAGCTCGATGTTGCGTGCATGATGGACCTGGCAAGGGACGGCAGCGCTGCCAAGCTCATGGAGCACGACCTGTCGGACCTCATGGTGCTGGCGCCCGTCGACAAGCCGTCCAAGATCATAGCGATAGGGTTGAACTACCGGAGCCATATCAAGGAGATGAACCGGGAGACGCCGAGACAGCCAATCATCTTCTCGAAGCCATCCTCCGCGATCATCGGGCCAGGCGACGACATAGTCCTCCCGGAATTGTCCTCTCGGGTGGACTTCGAGGGCGAGAGCGCATTGGTGATCGGGAAGAGGGCAAGCCACGTCAAGGACGGACGCAGACACATCTTCGGATACACTTGCATGAACGACGTGACGGCCCGCGACCTGCAGAAGACCGATCCGGATTGGACGAGGGCGAAGGGGTTCGACACGTTCGCCCCCATCGGCCCGTTCATCTCGACCGAGGCCCCGACCAGGGTAACGACGAGGCTGAACGGCAGGGTCGTCCAGGACTCCCCTCTGACCGACAGGGTCTTCGACGACGCAACCCTCATAGAATACATCTCGACCATCATGGTGCTCGAGCCCGGAGACATCATAGCCACGGGCACGCCGTCAGGCATCGCCCCGATGAAGGCTGGAGATGTCGTGGAGGTCGAGCTAGACAAAGTAGGAACCCTCAGGAACCAAGTAGTAAGACCACGATGACAGTGGAGGAGACGGAACACGATGCAGATCCAGCCCACGGACAAGATCTGGAAGAACGGCAAGCTGATACCATGGAAGGACGCGACGGTGCACGTGCTGACGCACGGGCTGCAGTACGGCACGGGAGCGTTCGAGGGGATCAGGTGCTACGACACCGTCAACGGTCCAGCCGTTTTCAGGCTGAAGGAGCACATGGACAGGCTCGCCAGCTCAGCGAAGGCGATCAACATGAAGTTGCCGTACAGCCCGGCCGAACTGTGCGAGGCGACGAAGGAGACCATCAGGGCGAACAAGCTCGACTCCTGCTACATCCGGCCGATCGCGTTCTACGGTGTCTCCGGGATAGGGGTCAACCCGATCGGGTACCCCGTCGAGGTGTTCATAGTCGTGTTCCCCATGGGCGCGTACCTCGGGGACGAAGGCATGAAGCATGGCATCCGGGTGCACACGTCTTCGTGGCACAGGGTCACAAACGGGTCGGTGCCCGCGACGGCCAAGATATGCGGGGACTACCTCAACGGCGCTCTCGCAGTCATGGAGGCCAAGCTGAACGGCTTTGACGAGACGATCATGCTCAACGAGCTACACATGGTGGCCGAGGGCTCGGGCGAGAACATCTTCCTCGTCAGGGACGGGAAGATACTGACCCCGCCCCTGAACGCGGGCATACTGCCCGGGATCACCAGGGACTCCGTGATGAGGATCGCAAAGGACATGGGCTACGAGATGGTCGAGCAGAACTTCGCGAGGAGCGAGCTGTACCTCGCCGAGGAGCTGTTCTTCACGGGCACTGCGGCAGAGGTCACGCCAATCAGGGAGGTCGACAGGCGGGCCGTCGGTGACGGCAAGCCAGGGCCGGTCACCAAGACCCTCCAGGCGAAGTTCCTCGACATAGTCAGAGGCAAGGAGAGGAAGTACGCCAAGTGGCTCGACCCGGTCAAGTGAACTGCGTCGGGCAAGTATTATATATGACGCGAGCCCATACTTTGTCTGACGATTGTCATACGCAAGGGATGGGTAGCTCATGGCGTGCAAGAAGCTAGCCGAGCTCGTGAGCCAGGCTGAGCGCGAGGGGGTCACCCTCGCCGAGGTCATCTCGAGGACCATGTCGAATGCGGACATGATCAGGGCGCAGAGGACCCTCGCGAAGGAGATGAGCGAGAACTACTGCAAGATCGAGGACTTCATGGCGGACGTGTCCGTGCCCAGCATCGAGGAGGTGCTCATGACGGAAGAGCTCTTCCCGGTCGAGCTCGTGGACGAAGAGGCGGAGCTGTCAGACGACATGCTCCTAGACGCGCACTAGGCCCCTAGCGGACAGGGACGTCCCTCTTCCTCAGGATCCTGTTCTCGAGGTCAATCACGTCGAAGCTTCCCCTGGGCGCGCCCATCAGTGTCTCGGTCTTCCCGAGCGTCAGGTACCCGCCCTGCCTCAGGGCGTGGAAGAGGTTCATCGTGACGACGTCGTGCATGGCCCTGGAGAAGTAGATCAGGACGTTCCTGCACACGATGGCATCGAAGTACTTCGATGTGGGCGGGTCCAGCAGGTTCTCCCTGTGGAACCTGGTCAGCCTGGACGCCTCCGGGCCCATCTCGAACCCGTCCCCCTTACTGACGAAATACTGGTTGAGGAGCTTCTCGGGGACCCCTCGGACCTCCTCCTTCGCATAGATGCCGGCCCTTGCTTTGGTCAGGGCAGGCTGGGAGAGGTCGGTGCCGAGGACGGAGATGAGCGGTGCCTTGGTGGGCTGGACCTTCCTCAGCTCCTCCAGAACGCACATCGCGATCGTATACGCCTCCTGTCCAGTGGCGCACCCCGCGCTCCAGAACCGCACGAGCCCTCCGGTGTCGGCCCTCGAAGTCAGCAGGGGCCTGACCACCTGGGAGGCGAAGGCGTCGAAGGCGCCCTTGTCCCTGAAGAACTCCGTCACATTGATAGAAAGGGCTCCCAGCAGCTCGCTCGTCTCCTCGTCGCTGTAGAGGAGCTTCCTTAAATAGTCAGGGTAATCCGCCGAGCCCGTCCGCCCGATCCTCTTCCTTATGCTCCTCATCAGGAACGAGGCGGAGTAGCCCGAGAGGTCGATTCCCCTGCTCTTGAAGAGGTGCCTCATCACCTGGGTTACGAACTCGTCCTCGGTAAGATTCATCCAGGCCAGTCATGGCCGTGTGCCTAAATATGCCTTCCCAGACGCTGGCCGGTGTGGAGCCGACCTCCAGCAGGCTCTGGCAATCAAAGTTGAATATGCCGTCGACATATATTAATATGGCACAGATGGATTTTGACGCACAGCTAGGCTCCCCCTGCTGTGGAAGGAACCTGCTAGCGGATGGTCTATTCGGAGAAAGATGGGACAGGTGGTACGTTGCGGTTCGGCATCACGGCGAAGCTGGTCGCCACAATCCTCGCGCTGACGCTGCTCCCAATCGGGGTCGTGAGCTTCATCTCGATACAGGGGCTCTACGACATCCGGGCGGACGCGGCGGCTTTGAACGAAGAGGTCCTCGAGGTCGTGGGCAAGGTCGCGGAGGCGGGGAACAGCCTCGCCCAGGCCCAGGAATCCTTCATGACTTACGTCCTCGCCTACGGCGACCCTGGGGCGAGCCAGAACTACAACGACATGATCAACTTCCAGACATCGTTCTCGCAGTTCATCCGCGACTACAAGAACAAGTACTTGTTCGAGCTGCAGCCCACGATGGGCGCGGTCCTGGTCGACCTTGGCAGGACCGACCTCATCAACGACGAGAGGGACTCGATCGAGACGATAGATGACGAATGGGACAACTACACAAGCGACACCTCCCTGGCCATCTCCCAGCTCTATGGGAACAACACGGCCATGGCGTACAACACCGCGCAGAACGCCTCGCTGCACATGGAGGTCATAAACGCGAACATGGGCGCGCTGATAGACGTCAACTCCGAGGCCGCGGACCTGATGGACACCGTCACCCACCAGACAATCCTCGACGCGTTCCTGTTCATCATAATCGGTGCCTCTTCGGTCACGGTCGCGGTGGCCGTGCTGGCGCTTGTGTTCTCGTCCCGGCAGACGAAGCCGATCGTGGCCGTGGCCAAGACGGCGAAGACGATAGCCGACGGCAACTTCAGGACCCGGCTTGAGATGAAGGTCAGCAAGGACGAGATAGGGGACCTCGTCCGCTCGATGAACCATCTGATCGACAACACCTCCCAGCCTCTTATCGAGATCACCGAGAGCGCCCAGGCGATAGCAGCGGGCGACCTCACGAAGACGATAGACGTCGAGGGGAAGGGGGACCTCGCGAAGCTGGTCGACGCCTTCAGGCAGATGCAGGCCAACCTGTCCAAGCTCACGGGCGAGATAAGGCTCGCAACCGAGTCCTTGACGGATTCAGCCGGAAGCCTGGCGGAGACCGTCGGGCACATGACCGAGAGCACCCAGCAGGTGTCGTCCTCGGTCGGGCAGGCGTCCAAGAGCTCGCAGGCGGAATCGACCAGGATAGACGAGATGGTCAAGATGCTCGCCGAGCAGACGAAGGCGATCTACGACGTCGTGCAGAGCGCCCAGAACGCGGCGGGCGCGTCCGCGAACGCCAGCGAGGTGGCGCAGAACGGCAGCAAGTCCGCCCAGAACGCCCTTGAACGGATGAACGCGCTCCTGAACAACGTTGAGAGCACCGCAGACGCCATGAAGCAGCTGGCAAAGAAGTCCAAGGAGATATCGCAGATTGTCAGCATCATCACCAACATCGCTCACCAGACCAACCTGCTGTCCCTCAACGCGGCCATCGAGGCTGCGAGGGCGGGAGACCAGGGGCGAGGGTTCGCGGTCGTCGCGGACGAGGTGAGGAAGCTCGCCGAGGGCTCCAGGAAGGCCGCGGCGCAGATCCAGCAGCTCATCGAGCTGGTCGAGACCGACATCGAGGGCACCACCGACAAGATGGAACACACGATGAAGGACGCCGCCGAGAGCTCGAGGACCATATCAGACTCGCTCAAGTCGCTCGAGGACATCGCAGCGACGGTCGAGGAGACCGCGGCGATGGTCGAGGAGATCAGCGCGTCGACCGAGGAGCAGAAGGCCCTGACGGAGAACATCGCCAAGTCGCTGGACGAGGTCGCCTCGATCGCGAGGGAGAACTCGAGCGCCGCGGAGGGCATCTCAGTGTCCTCCGAGAACCTCGCGGCGGGCATGCAGGAGCTCACGGCCTCGGCCCACGAGCTGGCCGAGCTCGCGAGGAAGCTGAATGAGACCACGAAGCTGGTGGACAAGACCTCCCCGAGGCCGATCATCCTCGAGAGGAAGGGGGAGGAGAAGGAGCCTCTCGAGTGAGCTGAAGGTGTCCCGATGACAGACCTCGATTCCAAGCAGTACGTCGTGTTCAAGCTGGGCAAGGAGCAGTACGGGTTCGATGTCTCCATCGTCCGTGAGATAGACAACATGGAGGAGATCGCCAAGGTCCACAGGAGCGCCTCCTACATCGAGGGCGTGATAAACATGCGCGGGAAGCTCCTGACCGTGGTCAACCTCAGGAAGCGGTTCGACATGGAGCCGCTCCCCCCCGGCGCGGCCACACAGAGGATAGTCGTGGTGGATGCCCCCGATGCACCGGTCGGCTTCATCGTGGACGAGGTGGTCGAGGTCGCCAGGATAGGCAAGGAGTCCATAGAGAAGGCCCCTGCATACGTCACGAGCGGCATCGAGGCGCAGTACGTCACCGGCATCGCGAAGCACGAGGACAAGCTCATCACGCTCATAGACCCGCTGAAGGTGCTGGAGCTTTCGGTGGATTCCGAGGCGGGCCCGGGAGGGAGATAGCATGGCGAAGATAATGGTCGTGGACGACTCCGAGTTCATGCGCAAGGTGCTCAGGAACATACTCGAGGCCGGAGGGCACAAGGTCATAGAGGCCAGGAGCGCTGACGAGGCGCTCCAGAGGTACATCAAGGAGGTGCCCGAGGTCATCACGATGGACATCGTCATGCCCGACACGGACGGCATAGAGGCCGTCAGGAGGATCCGGGAGGTCAACGGCAGGGCCAAGATCATCATGATCTCGGCCCTCGGACACCAGAAGACCGTCATGCGGTCGCTGGAGGCCGGGGCTGTGGACTTCATCATCAAGCCCTTCACGGCGGACGATGTCCTGGAATCTGTCAATGCTGTCATCCAGATGGAGACCTGAGGGGGGCGGATGCAGGGCAAGGTCAGGGTCCTGGTCGTGGACGACAGCGCCTACATGCGGGTCGTCCTCAAGGACATGCTCGAGGCCGACTCGGGCATCGAGGTGATAGGCACCGCGAAGGACGGCATGGAGGCGGTCGACAGGGCCAAGGCGCTGAACCCCGACGTCGTCCTGATGGACATACAGATGCCCAAGATGGATGGGCTCGCGACCTTGCAGAGGATGCTGAAGGAGGCCCCGACCAGGGTGCTGATGCTGAGCGCGATGGACAAGGTCGACCCTCAGCTCCCCCTGAGGGCGCTCGAGATGGGCGCGGTCGACTTCATATCGAAGCCGAGCGGGCCAGCCTCCATTGACATCGTGAACTTCGCGGACAAGATCATCGAGGTCGTCAAGAACGCCACCGTCGCAAAGATCGATGTCCTCCGGAAGGCCAGGACGCCGCTCCCTGAGAAGCTCCACGCCATCCGGAGGGAGAGCACGAAGGGGCAAAAGGTCATCGCCATCGGGTCCTCACTTGGAGGGCCGAGGGCGCTCGAGGTGATTTTCGCCGCCCTGCCCAGGCAGCTGCCTGCCTCGATCCTCATGGTGCAGCATATCCCCGAGGAGTTCTCGGAGTCGTTCGCCAAGAGGCTGGATGCGGCCAAGGGACCGAGGGTGCAGCTGGCATCCGACGGGCTCGCCCTCGAGCGTGGGGTCGCTTACCTGGCCCCCGGGGGAAGGCACCTGAGGCTGGCGTGGAAGGGTGCGGCGGCACTGCAGATGAAGTTCGACGACGGGGAGCCCGTGAACTACGTGAGACCCTCTGCAGACGTGCTGTTCAGGAGCGTCGCGGACTGCATGGCCGAGAGGGGGATGGGCATCGTCCTCACCGGCATGGGAGTTGACGGGGCCAAGGGCGCCTTGGCGATCAAGGGTGCCGGCGGCAGGGTGCTCGTCCAGGACGAGCAGACGAGCCTGGCGTACGGCATGCCCAAGGCGGCGGCCGAGCTGGGCGCGGCCCACAAGGTCCTGCCGCTCGAGGAGATACCAAAGGAGATAATCAGGTTCCTGGAGGACTGAAGTTGGCGAAAGATATCGACATGGGGAAGTACACCAAAATGTTCATCTCGGAGGCCAGGGAGAACCTTCGGGCGATGAACGACTCCATGATCGAGCTGGAGCGGGACCCCACCAACAAGGTGCACGTGGACCAGATATTCCGGTCATGCCACACGATCAAGGGAATGGCCAACATGATGAACATGAAGGCCGTCTCGGACCTGGCGCACGCCCTTGAGGACCTCCTTGCGGCTGTCAGAGAGGGCAAGCTGGCGCCCACGGGGACCGTTGCCGAGGCCATCTTCAAGGGGTTCGATTCGCTCGACGCGATGGTCCTCGCCATGGAGGGCTCCCAGCAAGTGCAGGAGAACCAACCCCTGGTCGAGGAGCTCAGGAGCATCATCGCGGGGGTCGCGGCCCCCGAGCCGCCGAAGAAGGAGAAAGAAAAGGAAAAGGCCAGACCTGCACGTGCGGCCCCGAAGAGGGGCGACACGTGCGTCAACGTCAAGTTCAGCAGGAAATGCGCCCTGCCCTCTGCCCGCGCGATGGTGATCATCAAGGAGCTGAGCAAGGCGGCGAACGTCATGCAAACCACTCCGTCGGACGACGAGATAGAGCGGGAGCAGGTGTTCGAGGAGTTCAGCGTTCTGCTGGAGCCAGGGGCGAGGTTCCAAGAAGCGCTCAAGCGCATCGTCGCCATGACGGACGTCGAGGACGTCGCATACGGCCTGACGAACGAACCCAAGGAGAAATGGCAGCGGCTGGCGAAGCAGGAGCCGGCCGTAGGCCACGTCGTCACGGAGATACCGCTCACGCAGACAGTCAGGGTGGGCATGGACAAGCTGGACGACCTGCTGGACAACGTAGGTGAACTGGTCATCGGCCGCAGCAGGCTCCTGGAGAAGGCCTCTGCCCGGGACGACTACGACCTCCAGGAGATATCCATGCTCATAGACAAGCTCACCTCGGACATACAGTCGAAGGTCCTCGGCATCAGGATGATCCCGCTGGACATGGTCATGAGCAGGTTCCCGAGGATGGTCCGGGACATCGCGAAGGCGGAGAACAAGGAGGTCGAGCTCGTCGTGGAGGGCGGGAGCATAGAGCTCGACAGGACAGTCGTGGACAGGATCACCGACCCTATGATGCACCTGCTGAGGAACTGCGTGGACCACGGCATAGAGAGCGTCGAGGAGAGGGAGAGGGCCGGCAAGAAGCCCAAGGGGCTGATAAGGATCGTCGCATCGAAGCAGCAGGACCATGTGCTCATCGAGGTCTCGGACGACGGGAAGGGCATAGACCTCGACGCGATCAGGGCTATTGCTGTCTCGCGCAAGGCTATGACCCAGGAGCAGGCGGACGAGGCACTCGCCAGGGACCTGATCGACCTCCTCTTCAGGCCGGGGTTCTCGACGAAGACCGAGGTCAGCGAGGTCTCGGGGAGGGGCGTCGGGCTCGATGTCGTGAAGCACGCGGTCGAGGAGCTCGGGGGGTCGGTCATGGTGAACACCACGAAGGGCCACGGCACCACGTTCTCGCTATGGCTCCCGTTCACGCTCGCCATCATAGAGGCGATGCTCATCGGGATCGCCGACCAGACCTACGCCGTGCCCATGAGCACCATCGTGGAGTCGCACCGGTTCGACACAGAGGAGATCAAGACCATCAGAAGCAGGGAGGTCGTCCAGCTCAGGGGAGAGGTCCTGCCGCTGATAAGGATGAGGGATTTCTTCGGAGTCGAGAGGATGCCCGAGAGACCGTCCTTCAACGCGCTCGTGGTGCAGAGCAGGGAGAGGCGCGCGGCCATAGAGGTCGACGAGCTGGTCGGCCACCAACAGATCGTGGTCAAGTCCCTCGACCAGAGGCTCAGGAGGGTCAAGGGCATATCTGGCGGCACGATCCTGGGCAGCGGCAAGATAGCGCTCATACTGGATGTCGACAGCATACTCGGAGGGTGAGCATTTGATAGACGAGAAAGCAGGCAAGGTGCTAGAGATCATCAAGGAGTTCGCGAACATAGGCGCTGGGAGCGCGGCGACGGCATTGTCATCGCTCCTCGACGTCGAGCTCATGAACGACGTCACGACCTGCAACCTGCTCCCCCTGGCGAAGGTCCCCGAGTGGCTCGGGGGGGCGGAGCAGATCGTCGCGGGCACGTACACCTACCTCTGCGGGGACCTGAAGAGCGGCATACTGGTGGTCCTGCCGCAGGAGTCCGCACTCGCGCTCCTGAACCACCTCACCAAGGAGAACATCGACCTAGCGCATTTGACGCCCATACAGACCTCCGCGCTCAAGGAGGTCGGGAACATCTGCCTCTGCTGGTACCTGATAGCGGTGTCCAAGATGATTGACGTCGACATGATCCCAGCACCTCCGGATGCCACGGTCGACCTTCTCGGGGCAGTGATGGATCTCCCTCTCGCGAGCCTGGGAGAGAAGGTCGACACTGCAATCGCGGTCCACACGTCCTTCAAGGGCATCGACAGGCAGTTCGACGGGTACTTCCTGATGCTGCCGGAGGAGTCGACCCTCAAGCTCATCCTCGACAAGATGGGAGAGCCGGGCTGATGACCGAACCCAGGTCCATCGGCATCGCCCAGCTGGCCATAGTGCATGCGCCAGACCAGCTGGTATGCTTGGGCCTGGGATCGTGTGTCGCAATCGTTGTGTACGACCCCGGACTGAAGACGGGCGGCATCGTGCACGTGCTCCTCCCGAGGGCTCCTCCCAAGTGTGATGTCCCAGAGAAGTACGCGGACTCGGGCGTCAAGAAGCTGATCAAGGAACTGCTGAGCCACGGGACTTCGAAAGGGCGATTGGTCGCCAAGCTCGTCGGGGGCGCGCAGATGTTCTCGAACCTCAACCTAGCCATAGCCAACATCGGCCGCGAGAACGTCATGGAGGCGCGGAAGACACTGCACGAGCAGGGCGTCAAGATTGTGGCCGAGGAGCTGTACGGGAGCCGCGGCAGGTCCGCGGTGTTCGACTCATCGACGGGCAAGGTCACCGTCAGGACGGCCTTCGGGAACACGAGGGTAATCTAGGCCGACCGACCAATCCTAGACGATAGCTCAGAAAGCCTTTTGTAGGTGCACGATAGTGATTATATCCGCCAGGAGAAGGCGGATGGCTGACGGTAGGTGCGCGTTCGTGCGCGCCGGCTGAGGAAAGTCCCCTCTCCGCGAGAAAGTGGGCTGCCAGAGCAGCAGGGCGAGAGTCCTGGCAAGGGCGCAGAAACGACACAGCTCCGGGATAACGTGATGATTCCCTCGGGGATGAAGTCTCCCGGAGATATGGTGAAACGGCGACTCCCCACTGGAGCAAGCTCAAACGGCCGAATCGATCTCTCATCGTCGGCGGGTAGAGTGCAATAGTCGAATGCCATCACCGCAGAAATGCGGGAACAGAAAGGGGCTTATGTCCTTCACCTGGCACCATGATTTGCGAGAGAAGACATACACAAGAATCACTCTTGTTGCCACCCTCGATATTCCGTTCTTGACAAGGTCACCACTTGTCAACCTTCCGAAGAATTTCTTGAACGAACTCGGCTAGCTTCATCGAGTAGCGGTTCGTTGTCTCGGATATCCGTTGGCGATGCAAAGGTAGGCCTCTTACGAGAGCTCTGCTGAAATCAATGACCACTAGCGGCTCCAATCCGCCGCCGACAACCAATCGCCCTTCACGATGAATGATGCAATCCCGCATGTCCTTGAGTTCCTTCATCCAACCGAACTCCCCACGCAAGAAAGCGCCTGTCTCTTGGCTCCTCTCCTCTAGGTTGCGGATGAACTTATCGTTCATGGACACGGATCTTGAATTCTGCAGGACTCCGAATCTCATGTTGAAGAGGCATGCGATTGCATCGAGCGTGGCAACGCAATCATAGAGCCAATGATAGAGGTGAAACTTGACTAGCTCCTGGTTGAGCGACTCAGTTCCAGAATCTTGCTCCATAAATGCCTTGTCAAGATTGGCCATCGCATACTTCTCAACGGAATCGACGATCTTGTCCGAGATTCTGGCTCCAAGCCGGTTTCGCTTGTCCCAGACTCTTGATATCAGTGTCGGGTCGACCTTAACCATAGCTGGGTAGCTCTGACCATAGCCCGGCACATAGCTCTTCGGGCCATCCTCGATTCTGTATCTCACGTCCACTTGTCATCACCCTGACTGGGTATCTGCGCTCGGGCAGATGGAAATTGGGGTCTGGCCGACAACACGACAAGACTTATGCCCTCCACCTCGCCAGAACAGATCACCACATACAATCGTTCTTGTTCAGTCAACTTGACTAGTGCTGCCAATTCATCATCAGCCGAACCTGATTGAGAATCTCTTCCGCCCCCGTTGGCTCAGGAAGATTCGTCTGAACAAAACCCGGTATCTTGCTCAGACCGAAAAACAGATGCAGCATTCCTCTGAAGAACGAAATCGCATATAGAACGCATACTCCAGAAGCCAGCACAATGAGCACGGTCAGGGAGGCATGCAGAGTGCCTAACTGGTCGACAATCGCCAACAGCACTGTGCTGAGAATAATCATTGTGAGCGAGGACCCTACCGCAAGTATCGCCAATACCGACATCTTGTTTTCGAAAAAGGCTCCAACATCCATGAAACGCCCCAAATGACTCACAACTTGACGATATTGAATCACTTGCGTTCGAAGGTAGGCGTAGTCCTCGGTCATCTTCGACACATCAGCGTCCCCCCTGTCTGCCTCGGAGGGGTGTTCGTATCTCTTCTTCACAGCTGCAGCACATGCCTCTACCGACTCCCAACGCTGCTTGAACGAACCGTTGAACCAATCTAGAAGGGCCTCTCTGGCAAGATCATAATCCACTGGCAAGACGATGTTCAATGAGATAGCATCCTTATGGGCATCCTCAATGTATGTCGTCTGTACATCTTTGACCCGCTGATACATGAAAACCAAGATGGTGAGCAGAAGGCCTCCAAGGGCTGCAAACGCCTGAACCAGCGATGAATACAGGTATCGCTGAGTATTTGGAGCGATTTGCAGCTTGTACTCGGCAAAATACCATAGAATCAGAATTGCAAGCTCAACCAGGCATGCAATTGAGGCAATTCTCAAGAAGTCTGAGCTCATCCTCGATTTGAGTTCCTCGCTGAGCCAGAGCTTCTTGAACCACATCGATTGACCTTCCAACCGAAGACTATCCAGGAATCACATTCCTATCCTTAGTCTCTTTGCTAGAAATGAAGCGGAAGAAGACTTGTGTTGAGCTGAACAGATTCACTCAGCAATGGGCAAAACGAGGTAGCCAGAGGCATCCACAAGAGCTGAGATACTGGCTCAATTGGGAATCTGGAAGGGGTATGAGTCTCAGGTCAGCTTCTCAATCGGGCTGTCATACCGGGTAGGACGAAGCAAGAGCCAACTATTGCGAAAGGAATGTAAGACAGGAACATTGTTAGTATAGTCACCTGCGCGCCTATGTAGTTTGACGGGGTTGTTTGCGTCTCCCAGTCTGGGTTCATCCCTTCAACCGTAGCTGTCACTGCTACGGAGAAGATGATTCCTCCAATCCATACCGCGACTCCAATTGCGATTGCTCCAGCTCCTTTCCTCAAACCACCACCGAATTGGCTACGTTTGTTTTGTCCCATAATGGTTTCCTAGGGAAGACCGCCGAGGAAAGACAATAGGGATGGAAAGGCGAGAAAAGCAATAAGAAGGAGGTTTCGGCCCGTTCCCGGATTCAGAACAGGTACACTTTCAGTCAAGAAGGTTGTATCGCCGCTGCGATCGCGTTGGCTTTGCCGATCAGCAGGCTCCCCAGATATTCCGTCAGCACGCCCTCACTCACCAGGGACTCGACCTCGTTGACGAAGGCGCCTAGGATGTTTGTCGCAGCCTTCACGTTCTCCCTCACTAGCCACTGATACAGGGCGGCATCCAACTTATGGTTCAGGCTGTTCGCCTGTCCCCAGGTCAGGACCGGTGGTGGCTCGCCCGGTTCGGGCGATTGGCCTGGACCAGGGGGAGCGAGGTCATCGATGTCATCCCTAAGGTCATCAATCAAGTCGCTCGGGGGCAGAGGAGTCTCTTTCGACAACCATAACCAGGCTCGGACCGCTCCTGCTGTAAAAGAGAATCCGACGACTTGATCCAGGTCATTCATGCCCCTAGCATAACCGGAGAACCCCAAATCGTTCATTGTGTTACCATCGAACAAGAATGGGTGAATCGCGCCCGTGGACGTCTTGCTGACCCCTACAACCTTACACATGTCATTGTTCTTGATTGCCTCGCTGTAGTCCCCTCCCAGTGTGCCAAGATCCATCATTGAGCCGCCATCCCACTTGAATGCATGAGTGTTGGGCAAATAGTACATCGACCCAACAATCTGCCTCGCGTTGTTTATGCTTTGCGCGCTGCTATGAGGACCAAGAGGGGTCAAATCCTGCATGAAATCATTGACTCCATCACGGTTGAGGTCTCGGTTCCACGTTTCGGGGGTGCCATCGCTGTCCAGGTCACGCGGTTGGATCAAGAATGCGTGGATGGCATTTTCCTTTGTGCTAGACCACCCAACGACATCCCCCAGATCATTTATGCTCAACGCAATGCTCTCGGCACCTCCGAGGGTACCAAGGTCCATCATCGGATTCACAAACGTGAGCGAGTCAACTCGGATAGTCGTATACCAGGCAAAGAACGGATATGTGGGTATAGAATACGTGTCGTATGCGTCGACATATGCAATGAAGTTGCCGAATATGTCGTTTGAGTACTGGTCAAACCAATCAGTAGTAACCTGATAGTGACAGCGGTCGGAAATTCTGAATACCCATACATCAAGGTTGTCTGTGAGTGGGTTGCCTGTGAATGTCGAATCGTATGCTATCAAATCGCCAGAAATGCTGGGTCTGTAATTGCCAGCGCCGTTGTCGACGACGGTGAAGAACTTGCCAGTGTCCATGTTGCATGCTTCAATACGCGTGCTCGCGGCTCCTATGTCTTGGGCTTGCCACACGATCCGCGGCCCTTCTGTCGCCGGTTCATCCTCGTCGGTCCCGGGCGTAGAAGTGACCTGAATGATATCATGGGGCCTGCCCCACCAAGGCTCAACATAACTTCTCAAGTCGAATGCGTATATGTCATATTGGCCTTCATCGTACTGTTTCCACACAACATACTGGTCCCCAATGTCCACAGAATAGCCCGAAGGCCAATAGACTCCGTTCTCGATCTCAGAGATGCATTCGGGCATATATACGCCAGGGTATGTCGCAGCAAAGCCGATATCGTAAATCCAGACCAGCGATTGCGATTCAACTTCAGTGCACCAGACGAGGGTGTCGCCACACATGCGAACTGACCCCTGCCCTCCCGGTATGATTCCCTGGGGTCCGCCAATGGTCACCCAGTTGATCGACTGTTCACCGCTATAGATAGTCTGATTCCACACGACGACGTCACCAGCGACATCACCAACCTGCAAATCGCCTCCAGGAGGACCATGGAAGATTAACGTATCGACAAGACCGCTCTCATCAAATTCGGTAATGGCAAGAAAGTCCTGATCGTATTGATATGGTGTCTCCATCTCATAGAAGACGACGTACCCGTCCCATGATTCACTATACCCCAATACGGGAGAGATATCCCACAGGCCAGGATTGCCACCGTTTGGTGGGAGAATGTGTTTGACCTGAAGTGTCGTTTCTAGACTGCAGAAGCCATGAGGTTCTGAGGATTCGGGTGCGATTTCGCTGGCTCCAACCACCATTCCCAGATTGTTGATGTCCAGCCCCCAGCTGTTTGCTCCTCCGAGAGTCCCAAGGTCCTGCATTAGGTCGTTGACGCCATCCCCGTTTGCATCCTTGTTCCAAGTATCTGGAACTCCGTCCCAGTTAGAATCCTCAGGCGTGAGCAAGTATGCTCTACGCTCCTCGGTTGGCGTAAGCGAGAAGCCAGTCACTTCCGACTCCATGCTGTTGATGGCCCAAGGCTGAGCCCCATTCCCGCCAAGGTCCCCAATGGGGTGCATCAAGTCATTCGCGCCATCCGCGGGACTAACATCCTCATTCCAGAGATCCGGCACTCCGTCACTGTTGGTATCCTTTGGGTCAATCACGAACCCGGGAGGAGTCCACAAGGAAGAAGTCGCCGAAGCAGTCGCATAACCACTTTGCCCTACAATCTGTCCCAAACCGTTTATGTCATATGCCCAGCTGGTTGTTCCACCGAGTGTGCCCAGGTCTACGAGTACCCCTTGGGCGGAACTCCGCCCACCGAGCACAGCAACTGCTGTGCAACACATCACAATGCAAAGAATCACACAACCTACCTTTCTCATGCCCCCAATTCTGCCTCTGTTCATCCCAATTTCCTCCAGTTCTTGGCCGTGAAATCCAAGAATCCGCCCTGTGTGGATCGCAAGATTGGAGGAGAAAGGATTGTCCGCATAGCAAATGAGAGGACTGAAATCCCTATACTGTACCCTGCTACACTGTTCCCCCGTCGAACGCACCCAAGTAATGACTTGGCCAAATGGCAATCGTAATCCCTCTATATGTCACCTTTGTCATGGCTGGGCGTTTGAGCCTCTTCTCGGAAAAAACCATAGGAAAGGAAAAGCGACTCCACCAAATCTAGAGAACATAAGCGGGTTTATGTCCCCCACCAAAGAAAAGTTGCTGGACGGACTCAGGTGAGGGACATAAATTGGGAGGTAGGGGACATAGAGGAGCTTATGTCCTTCACCTGGCACTTCATTGTTTTCCTTCCAGTCAAGGTCCAAGTCTGTGCTCTCCTCTGAATGCTTCCTTTCGGATTGCCTGCAAAGTCAACGGCAGCGAAAACACTATGAATGCCCCGGCCTAATCCAAATCAGTGACAACACTCAGTCGCAAGCGAATGAAGCTCCGAGTCAACGTTCTTACACTAGCGGGAGCAATCATTGGTTTTGTCTCATTCCCTGCAATCTGGCTATACATCCCACCGTCCATGCCCAGTCCAAGGACCCCTTGGATGTTCCCCGATCTGATGTTCATGCTGGACGGCGGTCCATGCTTCTATCAGGCGTTGTTGTTCGCAATTGGGACCGCCTTGGTTCTGATCTCGCCGCTGGCAGGCATAGTGCAACTGACGGGATTATCCGCATTCGTCCTGACCATTCTTGCTTCGTTTGACGACCCTGTGCTCGATGGCATCTCACCCGTCATTCAACCGAGGCTGGGATTCCTGATTGGATGCATATCCACGGTTGTTGTCTTGATGAGCTTGTGGAAGCCAATTTGGCTTGCGAGACCACGCTTAGGAAGGTATGAAATGGCGCAATCTCCTGCGAGGGTTCTAACATTCGTGCTGAAATACCGGGAGAGCTGAGCCTTCTGCCCAGACGCAAACACATCCTAGCGGCCTAAGCCCTTCACCTGGCATGTCCCCGTACTAGTTCCAGAGCGACAGGCGCCCACGTCTGCGTGGTTTGAAGTACCATCAGAATGCTTACAGACACCATCGGGTAGATGGAGGGTTTTCACGAGAGTACTGGTGGTCTACGATTCCGTCTACGGAAACACACAGAAGATCGCTGAAGCCGTCGGCGGTGCGTTGGCTGGTGAAACAAAGGTAGTTCGGGTGAACGAGGTGGACCCAGCCAGATTGGGCCAGATCGATTTGTTGATCGTCGGCTCCCCGACCCTGGGCGGAAGGCCATCAGAGCCGATGCAGGACTTCCTTGTCAGGATTCCAGGCACTGCCGTGAAGGGCCTCAAGTTCGCCACGTTCGATACCAGATACTCGGGCAAGTTCGTCAGGGTCTTCGGCTTCGCCGCGGAGAAGATCGGGGAGAATCTGGTGTCAAAGGGCGGCGTCCAGAGCTCGCCTCCCGAGCCGTTCTACGTCAAAGGCAAGAAAGGCCCGCTCAAAGAAGGAGAGCTCGAGCGCGCAGCAAACTGGGCCAGGGGACTTTCAAGATAGCTCGGGTTAGTCGGTGAAGGGCGCTTCTTCGTCTCCGTCACCATCCGAAGAAGGACATGGCTAGGAACTGTTATATGAGATGCTCTGGATTCCTCAGCATGCGCCACTGGATATGCCGGACCGCTAGGAGGAGCGAGCGTTGTTCGAAGTCCTGATAAAGGACGGAAGAGTCATCGACGGGACAGGGGCACCGAGCGCTCTACTGGACGTCGCAATCGATGGCGCAGAGATCGTCAGCGTCCACAAAGCCTTGGAGGAAGAAGCGTCGAGAATCATCGATGCCAAAGGGATGGTCGTCTGTCCAGGGTTCATAGACATACACTCCCATTCCGAACTTGCGCTACTGGCGAACCCGCTGGCCGAGAGCAAGATCATGCAGGGAGTCACGACTGAGCTCGCGGGCAACTGCGGCAGCTCGCCAGCGCCCCTGTTGGGCCAAGCGCGAGAAGAGGCGTTTCGCCTTGCTGAGAGGCTGCATGTGGATGTCGACTGGAGCTCGCTCGACGAATACTTCCGGAGGCTGTCGGCAGCATGAACCTCGGTCAACGTGGCGACTCTTGTCGGGGCGGAAACGCTCAGACGGTGCGTGATAGGCGCTGGAAATGTGAAGGCCACTGCGGACCATCTGGACCACATGAACCGTCTCCTGGCCGATAGCATGCTCCAAGGGGCATATAGCCTGTCGTCTGGACTCATCTACGCTCCGGGCTGCTACGCCTCCACGGAGGAGCTGATATCTCTCGCATCCACATGCGCATCCTTCGGTGGGATGTACGCCAGCCACATCCGAGGCGAGGGCACGACGGTGATTCCAGCGGTCGAGGAGGCCATTCGAATCGGCCGGGAGGCCCGCGTGAGAGTCCAGATATCTCATCACAAGGTGGAGGGCAGGTCTAGCTGGGGCAGGGCAAATGAGACCATCTGGCTGATTGAGGCCGCTCGGGAAGAGGGAGTGGACATCGCATATGACGCGCATCCCTACACCGCCTCGAGCACATCTTTCGACACGATTCTTCCTCCTTGGGCGAGAGAAGGGGGCAGGGAGGAGGTATTGGCGAGGATCAAGGATCCTGCCGCGAGGCTTCGACTCAAGGAATCCATCGGAAAGCAGACGACCGAATGGGAGGACAGCATCGCCGAATGCGGCTGGGAGAAAACGAACGTCATTGGCTTCAGACAGGAGGCAAACAAGCGATTCGAGAATAGGTCTGTGGCGGAGATTGCTAGCATCCTCGGCAAGACTCCGGCTGACGCGGCCTTCGACCTTCTCGTCGAGGAGGACCTGCAGCTCGATGCGATTTTCCACGACATAATAGAAGCAGATGTCGAGACAGTCATCAGAAACCCCTTGGCCTCAATAGGATCCGACGGAAGTGCCGAATCACCAAGTGGGCCAATGGGGCAGTGTGCGGTGCACCCGAGGGCCTACGGCACGTTCCCACGTGTCATCAGGCGCTATGCTCTCGAGAAGGGCCTCTTCTCACTAGAAGAGGCGATCCGGAAGATGACCTCGTGGCCTGCTGAAAGGATGGGGCTCAAGGACAGGGGAATACTTGCCAGTGGTCTTGCCGCCGACATAGTGATCTTCGACCCTGACACCATCCGGGATACTGCCACATTCGAATCACCGCAGACCTTCCCCGAGGGCATCCACACGGTGATAGTCAACGGGGCCGTCACCGTGGACGATGGCAAATACACAGGAGCGCTGGCAGGACAGGTGCTTAGGCACAAGCCCGGCAATTCGTGATCCTGCTAGCATTTGTCGATGAGGAGCGTCACAGGCCCTTGATCTCTTCCTCGAGAGCATTCTCCAGAATCCCGAGGCCCGTCTCCAGTAACCTCTTCGTGATCGTGAGCGGAGGATGCAGCCTCAACACATTGTTGAAGTAGCCTCCGGAGGACACATAGAGGCCCTTCCTGAAGCAGTTGAGTTGGATGTCGCGGGAGAGCTTGGCAGCGGGCTCCTTCCTCTTCTTCGTCTTGACGAGCTCGATACCCATCATTGCCCCCAACCCTCTCGCATCGCCGACGGCCTCGAACCGCTCCTTCCATTCGTTGAGGCGCTTCTTCTCGACGCTGTGAATCATTCTCACATTCGGCAACGCCCTCTTGGCCAGCTTGATGGCCTCCAAGGCGCCTGCGCAGCAGATCGGGCTTCCGCCGTAGGTACTACCCAGGCTTGCAGAGGCGGGTGCAGACATGATCTCATCCTTGCCGGTCACGGCGCCGATCGGCAGCCCCATGGACAGCGACTTGCCAGTGGCAACGAGATCCGGTTCGACCTTCCAGTGCCCGATCCCGAAGAGCTTCCCGGTCCTCCCGAAGCCCGTCTGTATCTCATCGTCGATGAACACGATTCCATTGTCGTCGCAGATCTGCTTGATCCGTTCCCAGTACCCTGGAGGAGGGTTGATGAACCCGCCAGCACCCTCGACAGGCTCCATGACGAGGCAGCAGACATCGTCCTTCAGCTCCGGAGCGGCGACAGCCTTCTCGATAAGGTCCGCGCAGGCAAGACCGCACGAGGGATACTCCAGGCTCAGGTGGCACCTGTAACAGTATGCGAAGTCCACCAGCTTCACGTTCGGAAGCAAAGGTCCGAAACCCTCGCGAAACGGCTTCTCCTTGCCCATGAGCGAGATCCCGAGATAGGTCCTGCCGTGGTATCCGGTGGCATACGACACGAGCCACCTCTTCTTGTTGTACGCCCTTGCTATCTTCACGGAATTCTCGATGGCCTCGGAGCCGCTGTTCAAGATCAGGCTCTTCTTCAGGCTGCCGGGGCATATCCGCGACAGCTCCTCCGCAAGTCGGAGGTATGGCTCATACATCGAGACCATGGCGCAGATGTGGTCGAGCCTGTCGATTTGGTGCTTCCAGGCTCTCAGCACCTCTTTCGGCCTGTGCCCGCTGTTGAGCACTCCTAGGCCGACAGTGAAGTCCAGGTACACGTTCCCGTCGACGTCCCGCAGGAACGGCCCCTCAGCAACATCTATCTCAGCCGGAAGGCCGACCCCGAGACCACCGGTCACGAACTCCTCCTTTCTCTTCATCGCAGCTTTCGACTTCGGCCCAGGCGGCTCCACCATTATTCTCGGGCCCTTCAGTCTCCAGCTCTTCGTCAAGGAATCACGCTCGGTGGCAGCTGGCCTGCTGCGCAGACGGCCAGTGTGCATTGGGGGGAGGGTATGAATAACATCGTGAAAAAGGTTGTTGCAGGGAGATATCCGGTATGCGTGAACCCAGCCTGGCCTTTGTTACTCGCCCAACTACATCGCTAATCAGCGAACAACGAAGGAATTCGACTAGGGATGTTCGAGAATCGCTCGTGCTCCCGCGGATAGCAGCAGCTAGCACGCCGCGATCAGGCTGTCGTCGTCCGCATCGATATCCTTGATCGGCTTTCCGCCCGGCGCGACGAGATACGGCCCCACGGACTTCTCCCACACCTCAGGCGACACGAGCCGCATCGTCTTGCTTATCCGCGTTATGTCAGCCTCCACGACACCCTCCAGAGGCCTGATGTAGTGGTCCACGAACGCATTCAGGTGGTTCCGGCTCCTCGCGAGCACGGAGACCATCACGGAGGCGTGGAACGATTGGAAGGTGTGGGTGAGGTAGTTGACCGCTATGTCCCTC
>DYTN01000032.1:8307-16776 GCA_020725925.1 Methanobacteriota archaeon | reverse complement strand
GACGTTCTGCCCACACGCCTGCAGAGGACATCCCTTCCCCGAGGCGTAAAGTTGTAGAAGTTGCGGATGATCTCGAAGCAGATGAATCTTTTCGCCGGCTCTTTGCCGAGGTCGCTCGCGAGCGCAACGTTCGTACACTTCTGCTATGCGATTTCTTAACGGCGTCAAGCAACAGTGAGTTCAAACCGGCGTGGAGTCCTTCGAAAGATCGTCAGCGGGCCTAGTTATTTCACGATGGCTGGCGAAGCAGAGTTCTGTGGGTCCTGGCTCTTCCGGAAGCACTCGTGTCGTTGTCCAGTGGGCTCAAGGGGAGGCTCATCTCCTCCTGCGTGATGCTGTTGAGCTTTGGCCGGGAACCGAGTCTGGCACATGCCCGACCTCTGTCTCTTGTATCGCAATCGCACATCAACAGCACTTCACCGACCACTTCATCATCAGTTCGTGCACTGTCTGACCCGCTCACGACACTATGGTTGCACCCGAGACCTGCAACATACGCTGGCCGTGGAACGCTCATGGTCCCATGGGTGTCTCGCCTGTCAACTTCAGGCCTGAGCTTCCTTTCGCGCTCAGGTCCGGCACCCATTCGATATGGACCTACCGGGCTAGCCGAGATCCATGTCCTGTCAATGTGAGAGCTCGATGGGCTCGAGAAGGGCAGAGTAGAATGGTCAGCCACCTTGACGAGCCTCACAGCGTCCTTCCGTGCCTAATCTGTCGCTCATTCCTGAAGCGCTGCGTTGAAGCGCGCGACCTTCACCCATGGCCGTCGGGCTGTTCATAATGTCGACGCAGCCTCTCGCGCGCTTCCCCCCGCTCTGTGTCCCACTGCGCGCATTCACTTAGTCGATTCGAACTGGAGCCTCTCAGTCCATCTTGTGCGTAAGCTCCACGATTCTTGGTTCGTCCCATCTGAAGAATTTCTGACACGTCTGAGGGCCGAGCTTGATAGAGAACAGGTCGTATCTCTTCGCAACAAACAGGGAGACCAGGAATGCGAGAGCGCTCCCGATCGCAATCGCCGCTGCAACCGATGGGTCCAACGCGAACTCCTTCTCCACGTCTAGGCCGATGAATGCATATATCCAATCGAGCAAGCTCTCATCCCGCGCTAGGCGCGATCCAAGGCACCCGGCTATGGCCAGCAGACTGTACCCCGCGGACGCAAGGCCGACATAGACCACAGCCATCGCCGGACATGTCCACAATCCTCTGCCGAACCTAACGCGGATGAAGACCGCGCCGCTCCAGAGGATTGTTGAGAATGCGGTCAACAGTATCTTGTTCCTAATGATTGATGATTCCAACAGCACGTCCTGAGGCCAAGCATACATGCCCGTGTATGCAGACAGCAACAGACCGATGACTCCCAGGAGGGCGCCGACATATCCTGCAGCCTCTGCATATCCTCTAACGCGAATCGCCAAGTTGGTCATCCATTTCGGCAGCCAGTTCCTCAGACGAACCACAATCTGTGCCGCCACGACTACAATGATGCATGCAAAGGCGAGCGTCAGGAAGCCAGCGTGCATCTCTGATGTCAACGCATGGAGCCCGCTCATGCTGACCATCTACTTCACCTCCTTGCCTTCCACGATCTTCTTCCTTATCATCAGTGCAAGCACGATGGCAACACCGATCGATGCCACGAGGGCTACGGACCCAGCGCCTATGGTAAGCATCCACGTGAGTAGCTCCTTCGGTCCGCCGGCGTTGTTGACCACAATCGTCAGCTCATCGTATCCAACGCCGCCCGTAGCGTTGACAGCAGTCACGTTCAGTGTGTGAGCCTGATTGGAGAAAGTGGTGGTATCCAAGGTCCAGGCGAATAGTGACGAGGTCTTGTTGTCATAGACAACTCCGTCGATCCGCAGAATCGCGTAGGATATGTTCTCCATCGGGATCAGGTTGGCGTTGACTATGATGCTCCCCGAGACTTCCTCTCCCGCCGCAGGAGAAGTGATGATGACCTGGAGTCCTGGCGCGACTCCGGGTGTGCCGACGACGAATGACACGCCCGCGACGTTAGTGTTTGTGTAGGTGTCGCCGTTGCCGTGGACTTCTCTCGCATAGAGGACGTAGTTGCCAGGTGTGGCAGGTGCTGCCATGGTCCATGTGGCAGCGAGCGAGGCTGCGTATGCATTCACCTGATAGTAGTTGTAGGCCGTCGTTCCGCTTGGGTCCGCAGTTATCGTCCAGCCCTCCTCAGAGGGCATGCCGCCCGTGCTGGTCAGGGCGGAGAGCAACATGATCCCCAGAGGTGCCCCAGTGGCCTCTCCCCCCGTAACCGTCACTGTCACGGTCACAGGTGCACCGGGCGCAGGGTTGCTCGTTGAAGCAGACATCTGGACCACCGAGCTGCTCTGAATCGTATGGCAACTCGGCTGTCCATTGTCGTAATTCTCAATCTGTACGCCCCCTCGATAGGCGGTGAAGGGTGGTGCCAAACCGACGGTCACGAGAAGGACGGCAGCAAGAGCGAATAGAACACCTCTCTTCATCGACCGACACACTCCGCCAAAGTTGAACATTCGGTTAGCGTCGCATGAGGCGCCTCGTGTTATTATACCTTATGATTGGAGCTCTCGTGTCGGGCCCGGCCCTGGATGTCGGAAGATGCAATATTCTCGTCTGCATTTCGCTGCTTGTCGATTCCAGACCGGGTCTTCGATTTCGAGGTTCGAAACTTAACAATGTTTAAGTCGGCAAATATATAACACCATTAAGGGATTACCCGACTCGTCCCGTGAGGGAACAGGGAACTAGAGAGGAGGGAGAGCATTCGAATTTGGAAGCTCGCTCTAGCCTTTGGATTGCTTGCGCTTGGTGTTCTGATTTTCCTGATGCTTCAGTTGCCGAGCAGCGAAGCGGGAGAGCCCCAGATGACAGCCAGCTATGTGAACTACGACGATTTCAATTGTTCTGACTGCCATGGCTCGAAATGGACAGGTTGGGCCGCCACTAAGCACGCCAGCGCCTGGGTTACTCTGATGAGCAGTGGTAGCGCGCGTGAGCTCTGCGAAGACTGCCATGCTACTGGCGGTGGAAAGCCGAGCATCTTCCCTGCTACTGGCTACGACAACGCGACCAATTCGCCAACATATCTGCAGAACGTGACTTGCCAGCCCTGTCACGGACCTGCCAGCAACCATGAGGCAAGCCCGGGCAAGTCGACGATAGCTCTCGTGATGAACTCGAGCCTCTGTGGATCGTGCCACTATGCGTCGTCGATCACGAGCGAACATCATCCGACATACACCGAATGGCAGCTCTCTGGCCACAACACGAGCCTCAGATTGCCAGACTACGTGAAGCAGCCGTCCTGCTCGAACTGCCACGAGGCGTGGAACGCCATGGAGTACCTCATGACAGGTGTGGAGAAGACAGTCCTGAGAGAGGTAAATGAGGATGCCCCGATCTCATGGGAGATCGCCTGCGCCACATGTCATGACCCGCATAGCACTGGTGTGGCTGGGACTCAGCTGCGGGTTCCTCCGGAGGAGATATGCGCAAGGTGTCATAACAGCGAAGGCGCCCAACCTCCATCCGAGCCTCACCACCCAATGGCAGAGATGAGAGACAACACTGCTGGGTATGGTATTGACAGGACAGGACTGGACTACATGTCCGACGTGTCCTGCGTCTCGTGCCATATGGCCGACAACAACGCCGGTTTGCCGAACCACACGTTCGTGCCCAACCCGTATGCCTGCGTCGTCTGTCACCCGGGCACCTTCCTTGACAACGAGTCCGCGAGGGGATACATCGACGCTATCACCGCGATGACCAACGCGGGGATTGGCGGCGCCGAACCGTTGCTTGAGGAAGCGAATGCGTTGATCGAGCAGATGAGGGGTAACAGGACAAGTGAGGATCTGGTCTACTGGGATGACGAGTACGATATCGCCCTGTTCAATCTGGAGACGGTAATCTCGGACAACAGCGAGGGCAACCATAACCCGGCGCTTGCTGGCGTGCTACTCGGGGACGCGGTCACCAGGGGAGAGCTCATCGTGGCCAACCTGGACCCGCCGGACAAGATTACGGGCGTGAAGGCCACGCGCCTCGCGGACGGCACCGTGACGGTGGAATGGGATGCGAGCCTCGCATCTGACTTCGCCAAGTACAGAATATACGTCCTGACCACGAAGAAGACGAACATAACGAGCGATGTTTGGACTGTCGAACTGACCAGCCAATCGACCGTGACCTACAATCTCACGGACATAACACAGGACGCGGTCGTGTACATCTATGTGACTGCGGTCGACGCTGACGGCAATGAGATCACCAACACCGTGAAGGCGGCGACGATCTCCGGCGATCTCGAGTCCATAATCGACCAGCTTGAGCAGACTGTGGCAGATCTCGAGGACGAGGTGGACGACCTCCAGAGCCAGAACGACCAGCTCGGGGACCAGGTGTCGGACCTGCGGGACGACGTGGCCAGCCTCGAGAGCCAGAGAACGACTTTCGCGATTGTCATGCTTGCGATTGGAATCATCGTCGGCGTGCTGGTCGGAATGATGCTTGCTAGGAAGAAGAAGCCCGAAGGGGTCGAACCTGAGAAGCCAGCTCTTGAAGGACCAGCACCCTGACCACGTAGGCCTGGACGGCAGGCAGCCATGAAGAAACCTCTGAAGGGCCAGAGGGCTGAACAGGACCATCTGGCCGTTCCTCGATTCATTTCCGCATTCTCAGGGCTGAGCTGGCCACGCGTCTGTGGCATTGAAAGGTCTGAAATACTGCGACCTCAATTCTGAGCGAGCCAGTGGGGGAAGAGGACGGTTGATCGAAGCCCGAGGAGTGAGCAAGCATTTCGGCAGGAGGAAGGTGCTTTCCTGGCTAGACATCAGAGTCGGCGATGGCGAAATCGTCGCGCTCATGGGCCCGAACGGTGCCGGGAAGACTACCTTGCTCCGCATCCTCGCGACCCTGCTTGAGCCGTCCTCAGGACAGGTCATCATCGGCGGCGGGGACGCGCGTGAGGATCCCATCAGAACCAGGAGGTTGGTTGGGGTCGTCGGCCATTCGACCTACACTTATGACGATCTCACAGCCCTCGAGAACCTGAGGTTCTTCTGGTCGATGAACTCGATGCCTCGAAGGGACTTCCAGCGAGCTGGCATCGAGATGCTGCGTCGTGTTGGACTCTCTCACAGGATGAACGACCGTGCATCCGTCTTCTCGAGGGGAATGAGGCAGAGGCTCGCCATTGCCCGGGCGCTGATACATTCCCCAAAGGTGCTGTTGTTGGACGAGCCGTTCTCCTCGCTGGACCAGAAGGGAGTCGACATCCTCACCCAGATATTGATGGAGGAGCGCTCGAGAGGGTGCTCGGTTCTCATCGTGACGCACGACGTCCAAAGGATAGCGGCGCTTGCTGACAGAGCTGACATACTCCAGGGCGGCAGGATAGCGAGATCGTTCGACTCCTCGGCGATCAGGCGCGGAGACCTCGATGCGGGATACAGGGCGTCGTCGGAGGCGGGCGTCGCATGAGAGCCGCACTCATCCTCGCAACCAAGGACCTCAAGATCGAACTCAGGTCCAAAGAGGTTGTCAGCTCGATGTTCCTGTTCTCACTTCTCATCGTCATCGCCTTCAGGTTCGCGTTTGCCGAAGCCGTGGACTCAGGGGCTTTGTCGTTGGAGGACCTCGCGGCCTCCTCCCTGTGGATATGTTTCTCGTTCGCCACGATTGTCGGCATGCACACGTCCTTCGCCAAGGAGAAGGACAGGGAGACTCTGGAGGGACTCATGCTGTGCCCCGTCGACAGGAGCGCCCTGTTCCTGGGCAAGGCCCTGTCCAACCTTGTGCTGGTGTTCATCGTCGACCTGCTCTCGATTCTGTTCTTCGGGCTGTTCTTCGCGTTCGACTACGACGGGCATGCGGTCGAGGTCGTTGGTGTCGCGCTTGTCGGGACCGTGACGCTCGTCCTTGTGGGGACACTCGTCGCGGCGATATCCGTGAATGCACGGGCGCGAGAGGTACTGCTGCCCATACTGCTAATACCGCTCATCGCGTTCAGCGTGATCATCCCGTGCGTCACTGCAACGAGGAACGCCATTGCAGGAGAGCTGACCGAATCAGTAAGGGACATTGTATCCATAGCTGGGTTCGCTCTCATCTTCGGTGCCGTTGGATACTTGTCGTTCGACTATGTGCTGGAGGGGTGAAGGAATGAGGACGGAGCGGGTTGGGAAGTACCTGATCGCGGTGTCCGCCATCCTCGTTCTCCTCACGACTTACCTTGCGATATTCTACGTTCCCCTGCCTGCTACCAGCGTCCGCTCCGCCAACGACATCCTGTCGTCGCTCGATGGCAACTCCATCACAGTTGTGGGGTTCATTGTCGATTTGAAGGTCACACCTCCGCCAGGACTCGACGCATCGGAGCGGATCAACTTCACCCTCGCTGACTTCTCGGACTATCAGAGGTATCGGGGTGCCATCAGCGATGGCGTTCTGGAGGAGGGCTGGTGGACCGTGAGGCCTTTGGACGTGCTCGCCTTCACCGGAGGCTGGACCGGACCGTACCTAGGTGGGATTCTGAGCAACGGGACGAACGTCTCGGTCACTGGCGTGGTCACCGCCGGTGCGGTCGGCCCCAACTCGGCAGCTACCGGCTTCCACATCGGAGTGAGCGGATCCCGCAATGTGGACATTGGCACGTCAGCGGCGGAGTTCAGCATCATGACCGCTCCCGTGGCGCAGAAGATATTCTACTTCCACATGCCCTCGGCCTGGATCTGCTACCTCGCCTTCTTCGTCACGCTCCTTTCCAGCGTGTTCTATCTCAAGACCAGAAATCCCAAGTACGACAGATGGGCATTCTCGGCCGCAGAGCTCGGCGTGCTGTTCGCCACGCTCGCGATACTAACCGGACCTATTTGGGCCAAGCAGGAGTGGGGCGTGTACTGGCGTTGGCAGGACACGAAGCTCACGACGACCTTCGTTCTGTGGCTCGTATACATCGGCTACCTCATGCTGAGGGCCTCGATGCAGGAGCCTGGTGCCAGGGCGAGGGTAGCAGCTGTCTACGGCATCGTCGGATTCGTCACCGTCCCGATGAGCCTGCTGTCCTCGAGGATCGCACCGTTGCTCAGGTCAGGCCACCCGCAGGTGATCGCGACGAGCAGCGGGGGTCTGTCCCCGGAGTCTGGGCTCACTGTGGGGATTGCTGTCGTGGCCTTCACGGTGCTGTTCATAACAATGCTAATAAAGAGAGTCGAGGTTGCGGAATCGGAAGAGGAGCTGGAAGAGCTGAAGCGAGAGGTCGGAGGTGAGGCGTGATGTCCAGCTCGTGGACCGCGCTGTATGTCGCATATTCGATAGTCTGGGTCGGGGTGTTCGTGTACCTCGCCTATCTGCACTTGAGGCAGAGGAGAGTGGACAGGGACATCAGGACGCTGAGAGAGGAAGTGCTCAGGCATGGCAAGTGAACCTGGTCCGCCGGAGAAGACCGGGCAGCCGCCTGCCCGAGCGCCCATGCCCAAGCGCACGAAGAAGAAGCTGGTCATCGTCTCGGTCGCCGTAGTCGCCGCTGCGGTCATACTGTTCTGGGGATGGAGTTCGAACGGCCAGGTCTATTTGGATGTGGCAACATTAGTGGACGAGTCCAGCGACGGCGTTCCCAACAAGTACGCGGGCGAGACGCTCGAGGTCCGGGGCGTCGTGAGCGGCTGGTCGGGGGCCGATGATCTCGAGTTCATCCTCGTGGACCAACTGGACGCGAACAAGACGATCAGCGTCACCATGAGCGGGGCGTATCCAGAGGGGTTCGAGAACCTGAAGCCCGTCGTGGTGACCGGTGAGCTGTCTCCTGAGCTCCCTCTCAGTCTGAACGCGACGGATGTGACCGTCAGCTGCTCGTCCAAGGGTTACTGAGGTCGCAAACCGCTTCTTGTGTGTTGGGGGAAGGCTGTGCGGACATTCGTGAGCAAGTGGTCGATTGCAGCTATCGGCGCTGTCCTGATGCTGGCTCCCGGGCTGCTGTCCGATTCCGCATCGGCCGCGCGCCAGACGGACGGCGCGAAGATCCTCGACAATGTCACGATGATCGTCCAGGGGGAGAACGACGTCACCCCCGGCAAAGAGTCGAATTCCGACTTCTACGGTCTCAAGATACTCGTCGTCGAGCTGCCGCACAACGTCTCCCGGGTGCACACGAATGTTCCCCTCGGAGCGACCGATGTCAACATCTGGACGATGACCGGGCAGGTGAACAGCAGCGGCTACGGCTGGGAGGAGCAGGGAGCCTTCGAGGGCTGGTTCTTCGTGGATGTCCCGTCTGCTCACACGAGGACAGGCAGGTATGTGAACACGACCGAGAACGAAGCCGACTTCGGAGCCCCAGGGGGCGCTATGACAAACCTCAACTACAGCTCAGGTGCCCTCAGGCTGCTGATCAACGAGACCTCAGGTTCCTATGTCTCCGCGAGCTACGCCATAGGGGGTGCGTTCAAC
>DYTN01000032.1:0-8297 GCA_020725925.1 Methanobacteriota archaeon | reverse complement strand
GAGGCGACCTCGAAAACATCTCCATGGCGGTCTCGAACGACAACGGCACCACGTGGGTCTCGTGCGACAACGCAACGGAGACCGTGTTCGCATCGGCGGGCACGGAAGGCCGGGTCAGGCTGACGTTCGTCGGCAACGCCTCCATGGGCTTCGACCCCTCCGTCACGGAATACATCCTGACGCTCACCTACACGAGGATAACGACGATCTTCACGCTCCACATCTCGTACATCTTCACGGTCGACTTCGTCGAAGGCATCGTAGCGCTCGATGTCAGCGAGCCGATGGCATACGCGTCGGAAGGCTCTTTCATGCTGATGCTCTATGTCTCCAAGGGCTACCTGCCGGAGAGCTCCTCGATGAACCTGACGCTGGACACGAGCGGCACTCTGAGCACCTACGAGGACAAGGATCTGTATCTGAACGTATCGGACCCGTTCGCATTGACTGCGCAGCCAGAGCTGCGCATCACGGCTCCTGAGAAGGTGACTCCATGGCTGTTCTACCTCGGCATCGCGGGCATCGCAGCGCTCCTCGGCGCATTCGCATGGAGCTACTCAACGCGGAAGAAGAAAGCCCGTGAGCATGCGGCATCGCCAGCCACAGGTGCGGAATCGGAGACGCTCGGGGAACCTCAGCAGCCGCCAGAGGAACGGCGGAAAGACCTGGTGGCACGGAAGAAGGACCTGCTCGCGAAGATCGAGGGGACGAGGGCCGGGCTCGCCAAGGGGGAGCTCACGCGAGAAGAGGCTGAGGCCGAGCTCATGAGGCTCAAGGAAGAGTCGAAGGCCGTGAGGAACGAGCTCAATCGGCTCGGCCGCAAGACAGAGTCCCTCGACCATGAAGGCCCCCTCCCTGCCAAAGCTGGCGACCATGAGGCCGTCATGGCGGCTCTGGCGAAGCTGGACGACGACCATGAGCGCGGGCGGCTCCCGGAAGGAACCTACAAGTCGCTGAGGAAGGAGTATGTCCAGAAGGCCGCGAGCATGATGGCCGCAAGGGAGGCGGCCGGCGCGGCCCCTTCACCACTCGAGTCGGAGAAGGTTAAGCTCATGGAGGCCATTGTCGCGCTCGACGAGGAGCACGAGCGGGGCGAGGTGGCAGATGCGGTGTACGCCGACCTCAGGGGTTCGTACAAGAAGGAGCTTGCGGAGCTGTTGAAGAGAATCGAGGAGACGAAGGGGGAGGGGTCCGATTGAGCGCTGGAGATGTCCTCATCGCAGGTGCGGCGCTGTTGACGCTCGCTGCAGCGCTCCTCAAGGCCCTGGATCTGCGATCACGGAACGCGAGATTGGCGAACCTGTCTGCCGGCCTTTCCTTGCTGGCATTCGTTGCAGTCACAGCCACACTGCTCCTGTTCGGATACTACTTCATGGTCTCTGACTTCACCTACTACCAGGTCTGGTCGCACTCGTCCTCAGACCTCGCGGAGGTCTACAAACTCTCGGGCGTCTGGGCAGGTGCCGAGGGCTCGTTCCTGCTCTGGACCTGGCTCATGGCCCTGGTGCTCGCCACGGAGGTCGTACTCGAGCCGCGCAGGAAGTACCTCGGGAGAAGGTTCCACGGAACCTTCCAGGTGGCCCTTGCAGGCATCGTGTTCGCGTTCCTGCTCCTGCTCATCGACATGGAGCTCTTCCAGAAGACCAACCCCTTGCTCCTCCAGGCGTACCCCAACGGCTACGGGCTGAGCCTGGTGCTCCAGACTCCCGAGATGGTGCTCCATCCGCCCGTGGTGTTCGCCGGGTACGCGTTCTGCGTCGTCGCGTTCGCTGCAGCGGCCGCGCATTTCCTGTCTCGAGACAGGAACTGGTTCATGGTCGCGTTCCCTTGGACGAGGCTGGGGTGGATCTTCCTGACTCTGGGGATAGGCATCGGCGCGATATGGGCCTACTATGTCCTCGGCTGGGGCGGGTACTGGGGCTGGGACCCGGTCGAGACCTCGTCCCTGCTGCCTTGGCTCATAGCGACGGCGTTCCTGCATGCGCTGGTCAGGCACTCGAGGAAGGGGGAGTATCAGGTCCTGGCACCGGCCCTCGGGATGACCTCCTTCGTGGCCGTCGTCTTCGCCACATTCGCCACCCGTGCAGGGAGCATATGGTCCTCATCTGTGCACGCGTTTGGCAGCTCCGTAGGAGCCTCGGCGGGAACACGCCTCACCTACCTGCTGGAGCACGACAGCACCGTGCTCGGAATATTCACACTCATGGCCGCGATGTTCGCCCTGACAGTCTACCTGGCCTATTCGAGGTACAGGGAGACAGGTCCGCCGGAGGAGGGGCAGGCCCCGAAGAGGCTGAGCGAGCACATCAGCGACCGCAACAACATGTTCCTCACCATCTCGCTGCTCGTCATCACGAGCGCGATCATGCTGCTCCTGCTGTTCAAGAACGTCGATGTCGCCCAGGGCCCGAACTACTCCGAGTTCAACCAGAAGATGTCGGTCTTCTTCGTGGCGACAATGGTGACAATGACTGTGTGCCTGATCTGGAAGGTGCTCTCCAGGGAGTGGGCCTTCCGGGTAGCCATCGGCCTGGTCGTCGTCTCTGTCGCCCTGGCCATAGCTGGCGCCGCGAGCGACTCCCTGGACGGCCTGCTCGCCTTCAGCCTGCCGTCCTACGCAGTGGCTGTCGGGGCGTCAGCGTACAAGCTTGCCAGGTCCCGCGTCGTGGGCTCGATCAGGAAGACGCTCCACAATGCGAGTCCGCACATCATCCATCTGGGCACGGCCATGGTGCTCCTGAGCTATGTCGTGTCATCCACCATGCAGGCGTATCCGCCAGGGCTTGATGAAGGCGAGGGCGTGGTCGTCGTCGTAGGAGGGGAGTTCTCGGTCGACGACTACACCATCAGGCTCGTCTCGCTGACGGAGAGGCCTGAGAATGGCATCGTGGGCGGCGTCAGCATGGAGAGCTCCCGCGAGGCGACCGTGCAGATACTGCGCTCGGGGGATGTGCTCAGGGATTCTGTCGAGCTCTCGAACCTGTACGGCCGCGACAGCTTGGGAGACTACCATGTGCTTGAGGTCGAGGTGTACATCTACAAGGCCGTCACGAACGATCTGTACTTCAACTTCCAGTGGATGTCCAATTCAACCGCCATCTTCCAGGCGAAGGTCATTCCTCTGATGAACACGCTCTGGATCGGGTTCGGACTCCTGGTGGTAGGGCTCGCGATACGGACTCTCGCATGGCAGCAGGTGCCGATCGAGGCTCGGCCAGAAAGGAAGCCCCAGGTTGCTGCGAAGAAGCCAGGGCGGGAGAAGGACTACGAGGCCCTGGTCGAGCAGGAGCTTCAGAAGTTCAAGGAGAAGAAGGCCAGGTGAAGCGTCGGGTCAATCTCACCTGTTCTGCCGTGCCTGCTCTTTTGTCGCCTTCTCCTGCTCGTTGTCGGGCACTTCGGGGTAGAGCTTCGCCCCGCACTTGTCGCATCTCGGCTGGCTCGCGAGGTTGAGCGCGTCGCACTCCGGGCACCTGGTCATCCCCGTGACTGCTCGGCGGATCGCAGCGAGCCTGTCGACGTCAAGTCGGTACATCGTGGCAAGCGCGGCATCATGGTAGGCCGGCCTATCGGGATCCTCATCGGGCAAGGTGGACCATTCCTCCCGTATGGAATCGTTGCGGGAGTAGATAAATGGAGAAGTCGAGACCCCGGGGCTCCGGGGTCCTGGATCTGGAATCGGTTTGTGCTCAGTCGGCCCTGTTCTTGTCCACGACCTTGATACATTCCTCGAGTATCTCGAGGCCCGCGTCGAGCTGGTCCTGGGGGATGTTCAGCGGGGGAATGTACCTGATCACGCTCTTGCCGCACGGGAGCAGCATCAGGCCCTTCTTGAATGCCATCTCGGCGATCTTGTCTCTGCTCTTGGACGCGTGCTTCTTCGTCTTCCTGTCCTGGACGAACTCGTGCGCTAGCATCATGCCCAGCCCGCGAGTGTCGCCGATGATGTCGTACTTGTCCTGCATCTCCTCAAGGCGCTTCTTGGTCTCCTTGCCGACCTTGGTCGCGCGGTCAAGGAGCTTCTCCTCCTCGATCACGTCGAGCGTGGCGAGGGCAGAGGCGTGTGCGAGCGAGGCCCCGCCGAAGGTGTTCGAGTGCCGGCCGTACCTGTCGAAGTTCAGCTTCGCGTCTACTATGGTCGCAGCTATCGGCAGGCCACCTCCGAGGGACTTCGCGGAGCAGATGATGTCAGGCTCGACCCCGAAATGCTCCGCTGCCCACATCTTGCCAGTCCTGCCCATGCCGGACTGTACCTCGTCGTCTATGAACAGGCACTTGTACTTCCTCGTGAGGTCGTAGACCATCTTGACGAACTCCTTCGGAGGCACGACGTACCCGCCCTCTCCCTGCACGACCTCCATGCTTATCGCGGCGAGGTCGTTCGGCGGTATCTGGTTCTCGAAGTAAACATCCTCGATTACCTTCGCGCACCACATGCCGCAGTCAGGGTACTGCATTTTGTAGACGCATCTGTAGCAGTATGCGTAGGGAACGTGAAAGACCCCGGGCATGAGCGTGGCCGTGTACCCCTCCCTCTGGACCCACTTCGAGGCCGTGAGGGTCATTGCCCCCGCGGTCCTGCCGTGGAACGCCCCGAGGAAGTCCAGGAAGCACTGCCTGCCGGTGCCCCGCTTCGCGATCTTTATCGCCGACTCGACCGACTCGGCCCCAGTGTTGGAGAAGAACACCATCTTCTTGTTCTTGCCAGGAGCGGTCTTCGCCAGCCTCTCCGCCAGCCTCGACTGGAGCCCGCAGTAGAAGTCCGTGCCCGCGACATGAGTGTACTTGTCGACCTGGTCCTTGATCGCCGCAACGACCTTCGGGTGCCTGGCACCGACGTTCAGGACACCGACGCCCGCGTAGAAGTCGATGTAGGTGTTGCCATCGATGTCTTCGATCACCGCTCCCTCGGCCTTCTTGAAGACCAGCGGGGCGGTCTTCGTCGCCTTCACGATGTACTCCTCGTCCATCGCGACGACCTTCTTGGCCTCCGGGCCCGGAGGCTCCACCTTGATGTTCGGAACTCTCGGCATGCGCATGCCCTCCTTGTGCCTGCGTAACTACGCGCTTCATAAGAGGGTTGTGGAAATACACAATTGTATCGGGGAAAACCTGCCGAATTCGAACACGTGGATACGAAAAGCGGATGAAACCCTGGCAGGCATGCTCTCGGATGGATTCCCGAGACGTTCGATGGTGTATCCTCAGCAAATTATAATTTGAGTGATATTACTAGCCGTGGCAAGACGAACGAAGGCGGGAGGGGAGGCTGTCTGCTGCTCTGAGGGCAGGTACCTGAATGATCGGGGCGCCCCCAAACGTATATAAAGGGGCCACATTTTAGGGGATACCTCCACAGCGAGGGTGCGAATTTGAAGTACACGCGTTTCGAGAGAGCCAGGATAATCGGTGCGAGGGCGCTCCAGATAAGCCTCGGCTCCCCCGTCCTTGTTGACGTTTCCGCAGACGTCATCGACCCCATCGAGATCGCGATAGTGGAGTACGACAAGGGAGCCATACCGATGACGGTCAAGAGGGAGTGAGGGCTCAGGATGGACGAGGCGACTGACACACAACCACAGATCGATTCCGGGACCTCGCTGCTGATACCCGAGGATGTCTACCTCACATCGGGCGTGCACATCGGCACTCAGCAGAAGAGCGCCGACATGAAGGAGTTCATCTTCAAGGTGCGCTCGGACGGGCTCTACGTCCTCGACGTCAAGAAGACGGACGAGAGGCTCAGGGTCGCTGCGAAGTTCCTGTCGCGATTCGACCCCGCAAGGGTGCTCATCGTCTCCGCGAGGCAGTATGGCCAGAAGCCGGCCAAGGTCTTCGGCAAGGCCATCGGCGCGATGGTCGTCGCCGGCAGGTTCGTGCCCGGCTCGCTAACGAATCCGATTCTGCCCAAGTTCGTCGAGCCCGAGGTGCTCTTCGTCACTGACCCAGCGGCGGACGAGCAGGCCCTCGAAGAGGCCCTGAACACGGGCATACCCATCGTGGGCATATGCGACGCGAACAACGAGACCAAGTACGTGGACCTCGTGATCCCGTCGAACAACAAGGGCAGGCGCGCGCTCGCGACCATCTACTGGCTCCTCACGAGGGAGGTCCTCAAGGCGAAGGGACAGGTCGCCTCAGACGAGGACTTCAAGATGACCGTCGAGGAGTTCGAGGCGTCGCTCTGATCGTTCCGTGTTCTTCGGTCGTTGATTCGAAAGTCTATTTGCTAGGCTAGCCCATTATCATCAAGGGTGAGGAGGAGCATGAGGCGACCTTCCGTGGCAGGCATGTTCTATGCGGGTGAGGAGCACGCGCTCAAGGGCGAGATCGAGAGGTGCTTCCTGGGACCACTCGGGCCTGGCAGGCTCCCGAAGGTGGGGCCCGGCAAGAGGGGTGTCCTGGGAGGAGTGTCCCCTCATGCAGGATACATGTACTCGGGCATGGTCGCCGCGCACCTGTATGCGCGCCTGGCCGAGGACGGGAGGCCGGAGTCGTTCGTCGTGCTCGGGCCGAACCACACGGGCCGGGGGTCGGGCATCGCGGTCACGAGCGAGGATTTCCAGACCCCGCTTGGAGTCGCCAAGATAGACAAGGAGCTCGCGAAGGCCCTGAAGAAGGATCTCGTGGACGAGGACATCGAGGCCCACAGGGCAGAGCACTCGATCGAGGTGCAGCTGCCGTTCCTTCAGTACATCTATCCCGAAGTGAAGTTCGTCCCAGTGTGCATGGGCTTCCAGGACTACGAGGCTGCCAAGTCCGTCGGCGGTGTGATACGGGACGCCATCAAGGGAAAGGATGTCGTCGTGATTGCCTCGACCGACCTCTCGCACTACGTCACCAAGGAGACTGCCAAGAAGAAGGACGGCATGGCCCTCGAGGCCATAAGAGCGATGGACCCGAAGGGGCTGTACGAGGTCGTGAGGGACGAGGATATCTCGATGTGCGGCTACGGGCCGGTGATGGCCACCTTGATTGCCTGCTCGGGCGGGAGGGCGACCGTCCTGAAGTACGCGACATCCGGCGATGTCACTCCAATGAGGGACGTCGTGGGTTACGCAGCAATTGTCATTGAAAAGTAAGATTAACCTGGCCGGTGCTAGCCCTCCAGATGATGCGCCCGAAGCTCACGTCGATCGTGCTGCTGATTGCATTCGTCGGCACGTCGTTCTGGTTGGCGCTGGTGATGATCTCGCCATACCTTGTCGAGCCCGGCACGCTTCTGGACCTCTCGGGCACGGTCGGCAAGCACGAGAACGACGCCCTGTTCGATGGCCTCGACCCGCTCCCGCACGCGATATACTGGATCGGGGACGGCGAGTGCCACCAAA
Source organism: Methanobacteriota archaeon (assembly GCA_020725925.1). GTDB lineage: Archaea > Thermoplasmatota > Thermoplasmata > UBA10834 > UBA10834 > COMBO-56-21. Next base: position 969 of record DYTN01000032.1, on the reverse strand, counting down.
TCGCCGAGAGGAGTTATTCCCTGAATGGCAACCAGATGCCATTCTGCGCACGCGACCTCGGGCTGTTCGCAGGGTTGGCTGCGGGGTTCGGCTTCGTCGCCTTCTTCGAGTTGGTGTTGAACCCCCTCTTTGCGGTTCTCGGGCTCGTCCCGATTGGCATCGATGGTGGGCTCCAACTCGTTACATCATACGAGTCAAGCAACCCCCTGAGGCTCATCACAGGCGTCGTCGCGGGCATCACCCTGGCCGTTATCATCGCCCAATTCGTGTACGTAGTTCAGAAGGACAGGGAGAAGCAGAGACGTGGAGGACCTGGGAAAACCAGATAACCTTCCTCCGACCTTCGAAGCATCGGGTGAACCTTGAGGAAGTGCCCGCGTTGCGGAGCCCTGACGGAGGAGGACTCCGCCTTCTGCACTTACTGCGGCGAGGATATCGGAGCAGCAATGGCAATGCCTCCGACTGTCCTTGCATGCCCGACATGCGGGCGATCCATTCCGCCTGAGACAGGCGAATGCCCCCATTGTGCCAAGAGGGCGCCAGCAGCCGAGTATCGCGCGCCCCCAAGGGCGGCCAAGATCAGGCAATGTGTCGCCTGTGGAAGGCAGATCGGATGGCATGCGAACGTCTGCCCGTTTTGTGGCTACGACTATCGAGTCACGAAGTCTCGGACACCCGCGAGCGCGTGGCCAAGGGACAGGATGGAGGCTGCAGGATCTCTCTTTGTGGCGTCTGGCGTTAGCGCGATCGTGATGGCTCTCGTATTCTCTCAGGAACTCATCTGTGCAGTGCCAGTCGCGGTGCTCGGTGTTCTGGCCATGTATGGTGGCTACATCGGTGCAAAGAGGAAGGAGAAGAATCTGCTGCTGACTGCTGGTATATGCGGAATGCTTGGATTTGGCTTCCTAATCGGCGCAGTCCTGGCCTTCATAGGATTCACGATGCGGTTCCAGAGTCGCGAGAGCATCT
>DYTN01000011.1:29112-53077 GCA_020725925.1 Methanobacteriota archaeon | reverse complement strand
ACAGAAGAGCTGAGGGAGGAGATGCTTGCCGCCGGGGCCATGCAGAAGGACCTCCATCCAGTCATCGCTCCCGTCGGCCTGCCGGAGTACTGGGCACTGCTCAACGTGACGAACAACGGCGGTGAGCACATAGACCTCCTGAGGGGATGCGTGTGCGGCAACGGCATGTTCTACATCAAGCCCAATGGCGATGTCTGGCCTTGCGCGTTCGTCCCGATGAGCGGGGGGAACCTCAGGATTGACACGCCTGCTAACATATGGAACGATTCGGACCTGTTCAGGTCTCTGAGGCAAAGGGACAACCTCAAGGGCGTATGCCGCGAATGCGGGCAGAGAGAGATGTGCGGCGGCTGCAGGGCGAGGGCGATGGCCCATACGGGAGACTTGTTCGCAGAGGACCCGAGATGCCCGCTGACGCCCACGGAGAGGGCTGCCCGATAGGGTTCTAGAGAAAGAGCAACAGAAAGGCATGACCTCAGAGGCGGTCATGCCTGTTTGAGGGTTTTACTCGCTCTTGTCGCCCGATGGAGGTGCCTTCTTGCGCATCATCGCATAGGCGGCCACTGCGATGAGGCCGACCACGATGGCGACGATGATCCCGATGGTCACCATGGACAATCCGCCAGCCTTCTCGGAGACCTCGATGGTCACCGTGGCCTGCGAAGTCCCACCCTTGCCATCGGATGCCGTCACGGTCACCGCGTAGGAGTCCGCGGCGTCATACGCGTGCGTCGCGCTGGTCCCGTTCGCGGTCTCTCCATCGCCGAAATTCCATGCGTACGTGAGCGTGTCGCCATCAGGGTCCGTGGCTGTCACGGTGAATGCGATTTCCTCGTCCACCTTGACGGAAGTGTCGCTTGCGGTGATTGTCGGCGTGCCTGGAGCCTGGTTGGGCTGCTCAAACGCAAGTGAGTACACGTTGGCGTGGTTGTTGTGTTGAACCTGGGCGTTGTTAAACACGGACAAACCGAAGTAGTATCTAGCACCTGCACCAGTGTCGTCGAACTGGACATCGTACATGCTTCCGGTCGTGAGCGGCCGAGAGTATTCAAGGGTCCAGAACCCGCCGGACCACTTCCACCCTGCTGAGATGTTCCCCCTGTCACCTGTGATCGTGCTGATCCTAATCCCAGGCAGGTGCGTCGTCTCGTCGGGGTTCTCAAGCACGTTCCCAACCTCATCAATGAGAGTGCCGTTCGATCTGTAAACGGTCGTGATGTTGTACGCCCTCACGCCGACGTCCGTCTCCTTGATCCAGTAGCTGTCATCACTGCCAGTTGTTGCGCCTGGAACCCATACGGCTGGGACCTTCGTCGTGTTCGACGGGTCGTCCGCATAGGACAGAGTCTTGACGTTGTTGTTGTATCCGCCAGCGGTCTTCGGGTCGCTGTGCCTTCCGCCTTCCGCAGCCGTCTGATTGTTGTCCATGTACTGGTCGTCGAGCTGGCCAAGGTTCCTGACCCTCTTCCAGTGCCACATGTCGACATAGGCGTCAACGGCATTGGTGTAGTGCAGACCGCTGTGGCAGACTACGAAACAGCCGCTCGTGTCGAAGCCGGCTACAGAATCGCCGATGCTCCAAAACATCGCCATTTTGTCTTCATACCACGTGTTCTCGTTCCCGCTCGTCTGGTCTCCACGCTGGGTCCAATTCTGCGTGGTCGTGTCGTAGTACCACGGGAACCTGTCCTTGCTGTCCTGGGCATCGGCCCAGCGCGCGACGAAGTAGATCGTGTTGCCAACATAGACTGACTTCAGCTGGACACCCACGTCCCCAACCGTGTTCGCCCCGCCGCTGACCGTGATGGTCAACACTGTCGACTCGCCCCAGACTGCATCCGTGTCCATCCCATCCAGCGATGGAGCGCTCGACACCCGAGCAGAAGTGAGCGTTCCCAGGACAGACAGCGTCCCTAACCTGTTCGTTTCTGAGGGTTCGACCGGCAGGAGCGCGAACGCCAAGGCGATCACGAGGACCACCCCACCCACAGCTCCAGTCTTTCGAATTCGCGACTTCATCCTACTACTCTCCTTATTCTTGCATCGAACGGAATGAGTTTGCGCGGGGATGAATAACGGTGTTAATAAACGATTTGCCGGACAGACGTAAGAGTTGAGAACGGCTGACGCCTTGCTGGCTGCAGCCGTCCATTGCACACACACCTTGGCCCTTGAGGACAAGCCTCATTGCCATGGGGGAGAGCCCCCCTGTGATGATGCCATGAGGACTGGTGTACCACTGATGGACATGGAATTCGCCCAGCTCTGTCCCACGACGCTGTTGGGGGGCTGCATCCTGATATCAGAGGCCGTGGGGGTGAGGAGCAAGGTTTATAGTTTAGGTGCACCTAAGTCGTACTCGATGGTGTCAGAGAACACGGAGCAGTATCTCAAAGTGATATTCAACCTGACCGAGGACGGAGGCACGGCCAAGACTACGGACATCGCCTCGCTACTCGGGGTTGCCCCCGCAAGCGTGACTGAGATGCTCCACAAGCTCTCCGACAAGGGCCTCGTGAGGCAGGTGCCCTACAAGGGTGTCATGCTCCTGCCACGGGGAAGGAAGATCGCATGCAGGATGGCCAGGAAGCACAGGCTCCTGGAGCGGTTCCTGGCGGACTTCGTCGGGGTCACCGGCAGGTCGAGGCACGAGCAGGCCTGCAAGATGGAGCACGCCCTCACAGACGAGGCCGAGCAGAACCTGTGCAAGATCATGCACCATCCGGAGGAATGCCCACACGGAAGGAGGATACCGAAGTGCGGGAAGCACATCACGTGCGACAGGTGCACCAGCAGCGACGTCCCCCTCACCGACATCCCCGAGGGAGGGAAGGTTGTGGTCTCGCACCTGACCTCCGCGGACAAGGACGAGCTGTGCAGGATGCTGGCCATGGGATTCGTGCCCGGCTCCGAGGTCGTGGTCGAGAAGAAGGTCCCCATGGGAGGGCCCATCATAGTCAGCCTCAAGGGCACCAAGGTCGCGATAGCGCGTGAGAGCGGAGACATCCTACACGTGACGAAAGCAGCGTAGGAGGAGCCCCATGGAAATCGCCTTGGCGGGCAACCCGAACGTGGGGAAGAGCATCATCTTCAGCAAGCTCACCGGCGTGGGTGTGATAAGCGCCAACTACCCAGGGACGACCATCGAGTATTACGAGGGCAAGGCCAAGTTCCTTGGGATGACCGTGACGGTCGTGGACCTCCCTGGGACATACTCACTGGCGGGGAACACGGACGAGGAACGCGTCGCGACAAACATGCTCTTCGAGAGGAATCCCGAGTCCGTCATCGCAGTCCTCGATGCGACTAGGCTCGAACGGAATCTCGTGTTCCTCTTCGAGCTCATTGAGTCGGGCCACAATGTCGTCGCCGCCCTTAACATGTACGACATCGTCCGCAAGAACAAGCAGGTCATCGACGTCGAGCGGCTCGAGCGCACTCTCATGATGCCAGTGATACCCACAGTGGCGACCAAGGGAGAGGGCATCGACTCACTGCTGTACACGGCCATGCAGATCAGGCGCAGGAGCAAGTTCAGGGTCCGATACGACTCGCACATCGAGGAGATGGTCTCCCAACTGGAGAAGGGGCTTAGCCATGCCGAATGGCAGATGCCCCTGAGGGCCGTGGCGATCCGTCTCCTGGCAGGGGATCGGAACCTGACGGCGAAGGCGTCCCCAGAGCTCAGGTCGAAGGCCGACAGGCTGAGGGAGGAGTTCCGGAAGGGGCACGGCGAGGACATCGTCGTCCACATCCAGAGGGACAGGTTCGGGGAGGCGGGGAGGATTGCCAAGGAGGTCATTGGAACTGCAGCGACGGCCAGGACACAGAAGTCGATCGCGATGGACCTGACCCTGAGGCCTGCGACTGGGATCCCGATCCTCATAGGCGTCCTCGCGCTCGTCTTCGTGACACTTGTCTTCGTCGGAGGGATCATTGAGGGCTTGCTCGTCGGGGCATATGCCGAGACTGGTAGGAGCTTCTTCGACGGATTGAGCGACGATGCGGAGAACGATGTCGTCTCTGGTGTGATCAAGGGCATATCCCTGAGCATCGAGGCGATGCTGGCGCTTGTGATCCCGTACATACTCGTCTTCTACGTCATGCTCTCGATCCTCGAGGACACCGGCTACCTCGTGAGGGTCGTCTCCCTGCTCGACGGTGTGATGCACAGGCTCGGGCTGCATGGCCGAGCAGTGATACCGATGGTCGTGGGGTTCGGGTGCAACGTCCCAGCGATACTCGCGACCAGGGCGATGGGGTCCAGAAGGGAGAGGCTCATACTCGCCGTGCTCATCACGATCGCAGTCCCCTGCTCGGCCCAGACGGCGATCATCATAGGCTCAGTGGGCCAGTATGCGGGGCCGCTCTGGGCGCTCCTGATCTACCTCATCCTGATGGGGACACTCGTGGTCCTCGGGCTCGTGCTCCACAAGACCATCAAGTTCGAGCCGACGGGCATGTGCGTCGAGATACCCGACATGAGATGGCCTTCCACCAAGCAGACGGCGGTGAAGACCTACATCAGAGTGAAGGAATTCCTCACGATAGCCTTCCCCCTCGTGCTAGCTGGCAGCATCGTCCTCGAGATACTCCTTGCGTTGGGCGCCCTCCAGAAGCTGCTCGAGCCCGCCGAGCCTGTCGTGCTCGCAGTCCTTGGCCTGCCAGCATTCGCAGTAGTCGCTCTAGTCTTCGGCATCCTGAGGAAGGAGATGGCGCTCCAGATGTTGATGGTCCTGGCGGGAACCAGCGTGCTCTCCGATGTGCTCAGTGACGAGCAGATGTTCGTGTTCGCGCTGGTCATGGCGATCTTCATGCCCTGCCTGGCAGCCTTCGCGGTGATGATCAAGGAGTTCGGGCTGAGGAGCACGGTATTCGTGGCCATCGCATCGTTCTCACTGGCGATTGCCATGGGGGCTGCCGCCAAGCTGTTGCTAGGCCTGTGAGCTGGTGCCCTCACCTGACGAACATGGAGAGGTCTTCGTCTCGGTGGATGTTGGGCGGGACGTTTACGTAGCCCTTGTAGTCCTCCGTCGTGCGGGAAATCACGGGCTCATCCCCGTCTCGAAGGAGCACGTACTGCGACCTCGCGCCTGTGACTATCAGAAGGATCTTGACACGCCCAGCCATGTCCGGCTCTATCGAGCAACCCCAGATGAGCCGCGCCTCCTGCCTGATCCTGCTGGTGATGATCTCAGCAGCCTTGGCAGCCTCCTCGACGTTCATGTCGGGGCCGCCAACGACCCTGATCAAGGCGCCCCTGGCATCCTTCAGGTCTATCTTGCCAAGGAGCGGCGATTCCAGCGCCTCCTCGACCGCGTCCTCGACCCGCTCGCCGGGCTTGCCATCGCCCTCACCGACTCCGATGAGGGAGACGCCGCCTTCGTTGAGGATGGTCCGCAGGTCGGCATAGTCGACATTGACAAGACCGGCCCTCGTCAGCATGTCTGTCAGTCCTTTGATCGTCTGTAAGAGCAGCTCGTCCGCGACTTTGAACGCCGCCTGGACAGGCAGGTTCGGGACGAGCTCGATCAGGGTGTCGTTGGGAATCACAATCGTGGTGTCGCAGACCTTGGAGAGCTTCGCGAGGCCCGCCATCGCGTTCTCCATCCTCAGCTCGCCCTCAGACTTGAACGGCAGCGTGACGACACCTACAGTGAGCGCGCGCGCCTCCTTGGCGACCCTGGCAACGACGAAGGAACTGCTCGTTCCAGTCCCACCGCCCATGCCGGCCGTCACGAACACTATCTGACCATCCTTGAGGAACTCCTTCATCTCGAGCTCGTTCTCCATGGCCGCCTTCTCGCCGACCTCTGGCCTGGCACCCGCTCCGAGGCCGCGGGTCGTCACCTTGCCTATGAGCATCTTCTTCGGGGACTTGACCGAGAGCAGGTGCTTCGCATCCGTGTTGAGCGCAAGCATCTCGATGTTGGAGAGGCCGTCCTCGATGCACCTGTTGACCGTGTTGCAGCCCGCGCCGCCGCATCCGACAAGCTTGATGCAGACGTTGAGCTCGCTGGCAATCCTCTCTATCTCGAGGTCTTCGGCCGACTTGGGCGGTTCGGTGTTCTGAGGCCCCTCCTTCGGGGCTCCGCTGAGAGCACTCTCAATGAGACTGTTCGGCATGGTGCATCCCGCTGATACGTGTGCGCGCCGTCACTATATAATGGTAACCCAGGCGGAGAAGGGCCACGCACGCGCGAGCCCGTGGGCGCGTGTACGAGGACGCGCGCCAGTCAGTACACGAGCCCCATGAGCAGGGGCCCGAGCACTATGAGGGCCGCGAGCCTGAGCAGGTCCGAGACGATGCCCACCTTGAACATGCTCCATATCTTCACGAAGCCCGAGCTGTAGACGATCGCCATCGGAGGAGTGGTGGAGGGTATGGCGCTGGATATGGAACACGCCAGAGCGGCGCCGATGATAGGTGCGACTGGGGACGCACCCGCGCCCAGCGCGAGCGTCGCGGCAATGGGACAGGAGACGAGTGCAGCGGCCGTGTTAGAGGCCGCATAGGAGAGCACGAAACCGAGCACGCAAGAGACCGCGAAGATCATCCACTCGCTCGGGTTGCTGCCCAGGGAAGGGCCGACCTCGCCTGCAAGCCACCGGGCGAAGCCACTGACCTCCAGCCCAATGCCGAGTGCGATGCCACCGCCGAACAGGAATACAACGTTCCAGTCGATGCCCCTCGCGATCTCCTCCCATCTCAGGACGGGCTCCCCCTTGATCCTGAGCATGCCCGCGAGGAGTATGACGAGCACCGCGGGCATCGCCTCAGGCATGATCCTGGTGAGTTCGTCCGAGAAGTCCTCGAGTCCTGGGTTGTAACCCGCGACGACCTTGACCGCGGAGGGGAGGATCCAGAGCGTGATAGCCAGAGCGAGCAGGAGCGCGACCACTATCTCGCCATGGCTCATCCTGCCGAGCTGTTTCTCGACTGTGCGCATGCGTGAAGCATCCGTGCATATCTTCTCCTCTGGCCTGATGACCTTGAACACAACGACCCATGTGACCAGCAGACCGATCAAAGCGTGCGGTGTGCCCACCAGGAGCCAGTCAAGGAAGGTCAAGTCATGGGTCGTGTACGCCTCAACGGTCTCCTTGGCTATCAGGTTCGGAGGGGTGCTAATCAGAAGGAGCATCGCCCCCGCCGTGGCCGCCTGGGCGAGCACGAGCATGCACGCCTCGCTGTACCTTCCGCCGGGCTTCACGCCCGTCATCGACAGGTAGGCGATCAGGAATGGGAACACGACCGATGTCGAGGCGGTTATCGAGCCCGTCAGCGTGAGTATGAACACTGGAAGGGCGGCGACGAAGAAGGCAGCGACCATCGGGTTGCAGCCTTTGTACAGCGATCCGAGCCGGATGGCGAGCCTCCGGTCCAGGTCCCATTTCCGGAACGAGGCAGCTAGCACAAACCCTGCGATGAAGATCCATATTATCGGATGGGTGAATGATGTCAGGGCGGTGCTCCAGGTCAGGATGCCGGAGATGGAGAACACCAACGGAGGGACAAGGGCCGCGATCCCAAGCGGGACGCATTCCGTGACCCACCACGCGAGGACCCAAAACAGTGTTCCCAGAGCGACGAGGGGGGCTATGTCAGGCGGAGGACTGTCAGGGTTGACAGCACGAGCAGCGTCGATCATCGACTGCGGCTCTGGCAACAGCACGAATATCAGGAAGAGTAGTGGGCCGACAATCAGGCCAATCCTCTGCTTGGTGAGCTGTTTGCCCCATCTCCTCAACTTCGACTTCTGCATCTTGGGGTCTGTCTTGGGATCGATCCAGGACAAACTGAGTCCTCCGGGTGGCCGGTTTGACTGTGCGCTCGAATGTTCTCAAGGTACATCAATATTGACCGTCAGCGCGCAGTGCGGATGATGTGGATGCACTTCTGAGGCGGGAATTAATAGAAGTCATCAATTATATAATCGCATAATTTTAATGACAATTGAATTTTAGCCAGCACCAGTCACTGCAAACGTTCGCGTGCTACGAAATGACACTCCAGATATTCTTAAATATCAGACAATCCGGTTACATTCTTCGGCGTGATGAACTCCCTCGTGTTTGCCTTGGGGGGGAGAGTTTCGGAGGTTATCTGATGAACAAGTACAAACGAGCGAGTCTGAGCCTTCTGCTGATGCTAGTGATGACCACAGCCTACTTCGCGGTCCTTGCCGCCCCAGCGGCCGCCGCAGAAGATGCCACGGCTGCGGACCAGACCGGCGTCAGTGGAACCGGGACAGTCGATTGGAAGCCGAGCGAGTTGGTGGACCCAGAAGAGAAGCTTGAGGCGTCCCTCGCTCAGAGCGTGAAGAATTCTGATGGACCTTTCAAGGTCCATGTCTACATAACGGACCGCGAAGCGGCCAATGCGTATTTCGCCTCGAAGGGCCTTCCGCTAGTGAAGGGCGTAGAGCTGCCCGGGCTCCCGACCTCGAGGGTGATGCAGCTCTCGTCGACTGAGATCACTTCGCTCGCGACGAACCCTGGCATAATGCGGATTGAGCCCTACGTCGCGCCCATCTATGACAGGCCAGTAGTAGACTCGGAGGTCGATGAGGCTTTGAGGACCAACGGCGTGCCTGTCATCGAGGACTATGACGTCGACTTCGTCCACGGGGCGACGGACGCCTGGGCCCTTGGATGGACCGGCAGCGGCGTGAACATAGCCGTGATCGACACGGGCTTCGACATGGCCCACCCGGACCTTCAGGGACAGCAGGCACGGTACAGCACCGGTGGACCCTATGACGGCTGGCCTATCGTGTACGACGACATGGCCGCGCTTTACTGGTCCTATGACATGGTTGGAGGATGGATTGCGGACACCAGCTATGTCTCACCAGATTTCGGTGGATTCGTTGAGTTCGATGGCAAGTTCTACGATATTTCCAGCTTGAAGGACGTCCTCGGGAACCCCGTCTGGAGCCAGAGCGGCCTGTACAAGCTGGGCTACCACACGGACGCGAACCTGATGGACCTCATGGAGGAACCCATAGCAGTCCTCGTGGTGGACTCCGTCATCCCGGGCTTCTATGACACGGTCTACGTCGACGTGACGGACGACTGGAGCTTCAGCAACGACAAGGCGTGCACCATGGGAGACGAGATATCATACTTCGACTTCTACGACGCGAGCGATGGCTCGTACGACTTCTCCAACTGGAATGCAGGCGATGGGTTCGCCGACCTTTCCGGCGGGATGGTGTACTGGATTTCCGACGGCGTGAACGTCCTGCCGTTCTCTGACTGGTGGTACGGGGCAATGTGGACACCATCGAGCGGAGATGCCGTCGGACTCGTCGGCGAGTTCGGTTTGGACGAAAGCCACGGGACAATGACCGCCTCGGCAGCCCTCGCCCAGGGAAGGACCATGGGCGGGCAGCTGATGGGCATGGCCCCTGACGCAAAGCTCATCCTGATACCCATGACGAACGACTATGTCGCATCGTGGCTGTTCGCAGAGTGGGGTGCGGATGCCGCGCCCGGCACCGGTGACGAGGCGAACATAGTCTCTAACAGCTACGGCTTCTCTGACCAGGCGATTGCTGGCGGGTACAACCTGTACGACATCTATGCGGGCTTCATCTCGAACTACTACGGCGATTCGCTGTGGATGTGGTCCACAGGCAACGGTGGGCCGGGCTATGGGACCTGTAAGACCCCGACGGACATCAACTCAGTTCATGTGGGGGCCGGCACAACTATGCAATACAGGTACTGGTTGGGGTATGAGTCCGACCTCGCCTACACGAAGTGGGGCGATGTCGCGCCGTTCTCCAACTCAGGCCCCTCAAGGACCGGAAAGCTGAACGCAGAGATCATCGCCTCCGGCATGTACTCGATGGAGCCTGCGCCTCTGAACCAGGACTGGTACGGAGGCCTCGGTGACGGCTCTGTGCACTTCCAGCTCGGAAGCGGAACGAGCCACGCGACGCCGACGGTGGCTGGCGGCACTGCCCTCGGCTACGAGGCCTACATGTGGGCATATGGGAGCTGGCCCGCGATGGACCTAGCCAAGGCGAAGCTGATGGCCTCCGCGGATGACATGCACTTCGACCCGTTCAAGCAGGGCGCTGGCTGGCTGAACGCGAGCAACTACGTCAAGACGATGTCAGTAGGATTCTCGGGCGGCATGGCCGACTCTCTCCTGTATGCCGGATGGACCGAGGTGCAGTACACGAAGGCCGCGCTCTACCCAGGGTTCGTCTACGGCACGAGGTACGAGACCTATCCGAACCTGTTGCTGCCGGGCGAGTACGATGACACTCACATCGTGGAGACGATCAACTGGGACTGGGCGAACCCGGTGGACGTGAGCGTGACGAGCGAGATACTGCTCAGGACGGGAAGCGACCTGATACAGATGACCACTCCGGATGAAGGAGACCAGTTCCTGGACATAACCGGCTACGTCCCCTCCACGACGGACCTCGTGAAGGTCACGATGTACTTCCCGCTATCGCAGTTCGACCCTGAGCTCGACTACATCACAGACGTCTACTACATGCTGGAGATGCACGACTGGGTCGACTTCGACGGCGACGGCATGGGCTGGAACTCGACCGGGAGCGGCGAGCTGTTCAGGTACATCGTGGACGGCAGCGAGTGCAACTATAACCAGGTGATGCTGAAGGACCCAATCGACAGGACGAACGACGGGCTGATCGCGAGAATAAGAGCGATCGCGGGCGCCGCCGGCATCGACATGAGCCTACAGCTCGACTACTACGAGCTTCAGCCGTTCCCGTGGGTTCAGCTCAGGCTGCTTGGAGACTTGACATGGTCGTCAAGCCTGAGCTTCACCTTGGCCGCATGGAGCGGCATTGACTGGGAGGTCAACGTCTCGGTGCCGTCCGATACGCCCGTAGGCAGCTACGGAGCGGCGATCTACGTCGACTACGGCTACAGGGTGCAGTCTATACCCATCGTGATCAATGTGGCCGCTGACGACTACGAGTTTGAATTCGGCGGTCCATCGGCCTTCGACACGCCCTACAACAACGACATCCAGGGCATAGCGGACAAGGCCTGGAGGTTCGAGGTGGGTGACTGGAGGATGTACTGGGCCGAGCCGAGCGTGATGCCTCCGTCCGATACAGCTTACCTTGCCGCCATCGTTAACTGGACCGAGCTGCCAACGGACGTCAACATGCACATACTGGCCCCGTACTGGGACTGGTGGCCTCAGTGGAACGCGCCTCTTGGGCCAGGATGGCTCATGACCCCGATTGCTTCGAGCGATGAGAGATACATGGGCGCTGGCACCTTCGGAGTCTACACGAACACAGGCAGGGCGCAGGAGGTGCAGTCGGTCCCGTTCGGAGCCTGGTACTACTGGAACGTCGGCACACCGGCCCCGTTCATGATACTCACGAGGTGCTCGGTGATGTCGGGCAACGCGAGCTATGACACGCTCGAGGGCTACACGACCTGGTTCACGATAAACGACTATCAGCCGCAGTGGATTAGTCTGTGGGCCCCGCAGCCGGGACCCGTGCCGTTGGAGGGTGAGCAGCCCGCCTGGTACGATGTCACGGTGAACGGGCAGGTCGAGGTAAAGGGTAGCGGCGTCGGGCCGTACATGAGGACCTCGTACTGGGGAGAGCCGATCTACCAGGACACATTGACTGGCGACTTCTACGCCGACCTTGCCAACGCGATGTACACCAGGTACCTGTGGCTTGAGGACAGCAGCATGCTGGATGTCGAGACTTGGGAGAATTGGAACGCCCCTGACATCGACCTGGGCGTATGGTTCGATGAGGACATGGACGGCGTCGCGGAGCTGAGCGAGCCGTACTGGGCTTCAGGGACCTCGGGCAGCAACGAGCACGTGAGGGTGTACAGCCCAGCGGATGGCCAGTGGATCATCAAGGTGCTGGGATACACCGTATCTGGCGATCCAGGATACTTCGACATGAATGTCCTGACCGGCGTGCCAGGGTACATCCTCGCGACGGACCTCGAGTCGCCTGCGAGCTCGGGCGTGCACAACTTCAACGTCTCCTACAGCGTGCCTGCGATGGTCGGGGTGTTCGAGGGATATGCGACCTTCGGGTTCTACGGCGCAGACGACACGTTCGACATCTACTTCCAGATACAGGTAGAGGACTGGGACGCCCCGCAATTCGACTATCTCAGCCCAGCGGACGGGAGCGAGCTCGGCACGAACCACCTGTACGTCAGCTTCCGGGTGAACGACACGCCGTTCGACTCGGACATACTGTGGTGGACCTTGAGCGTCTACCTCGACGGCTCGATAGATGTGTTGCCGGTCTCCTCGTGGTGGATCTGGGACAACTGGGTCTACGTGGACTTCCCGTACGCGCTCGCGGATGGGTGGCACTGGCTGGATATCAGCGTCTACGACACCTACTGGAACTATGGCTGGAGCTCCTCTGGGTTCCTGGTAAACACTGCGATAGAGGACTTCGAGGCGTGGTTCCTGGATCCCTCGACCGGCGGGTACATCCCGAACGGTGACACGGTCAGCCTGACCTACGTCGACATGGAGGGCTATACTGACCCAGAGGCCTACGTCTGTGTCTATCAGCCATGGGCCGCCTACTGGACCCAGGCCGATGTAGGGGGATACTGGTACGTCCCGGACATATGGCTGGCCGAAGGGCTCAACATCATGACCGTCGTGACCGTAACGCTCGGAGGGGTGAGCGACTCGATGATCATGATGCTCACCAGCGACACGGTGTGCAGACTCTGGGTGGACGACATCGCCTCGCCCACGAGCTCGTCGACTGTGACGGTCCGCGGATGGACTGACCCGTATGCCGACCTCCTGGTCAACGAAGTCCCGACGGCAGTGGAGACCGACGGCTCGTTCTCGACCACGGTGGCACTCAGCGAGGGAATGAACGCGATCTACGTGAACGCGACGGACCCCGTGGGCAACACTGCATATGAGACCATCGACGTCGAGCTCGACACGACCGCACCAGCGCTCGTGATACTCGGGCCTGCGGACGGATCGAACACGAGCGAGCCGAGCGTGCTGGTGTTCGGCACGACCGAGGCGGGAGCGACCGTGCACGTGAACGGCGTCCTGGCGAGCGACGGCTCGGCCGATTGGGAGGCGACGATCGTGCTCTCCGAAGGAGTGAACACCGTCACTGTGACGGCCGAAGACGCGCTGGGCAACATGGCCACGGACACCATCAGCGTGGAGTACATCCCGCCGGTCTACGTGACCCCGGAGGAGCTGCAGGCAGTCCAGGACTTGCTCACGGACATGCTGAACAACCTGTCCGCGGCCCTGTCTGAGAACGTGACGGACCTACAGGGCCAGATAGACGACCTCGCGACGGCCCTGGGCGACAACGTGTCCGACCTCCAGGCACAGATCGACGCGCTGAGTGCGCAGCTGGCGGCAGACATCGCGGCTCTCCAGGCGCTCATAGACGCTCTCGACGATGCGCTCGGGGAGAACGTGACGGCGCTCGAGGCCGATATCGCAGCCCTCCAGGCGGACATCGCGGCCTTGCAGGCCGCGCTCACATCGAGCGTGGATGACCTGCAGGGACAGATTGACGATGCCGAGGACGCGATCGACCAGCTCGATGCAGACTTGGGCGACCTGCAGGACCAGCTCAACGACGTCAACGAGAGCCTGCAGGACCAGGTCGGAGATGTCGAGGAGCAGGCGGCAGACACGGACGCCTTCGCCAGCATGCTGATGTACCTGACCATAGTGCTGTTCGCCATCGCGGTGGGCCTGATAGGCGTGATCTACTGGCTGGTCAACAGCAAGGTCAAGGGCGGAGGCTCGGGAGGAGCGGGCTCCATGGAGGAGGTCGAGCCACCACCGTCCGAAGTCGAGAAGGAGTTCGAGGCCCTCGAGAAGGAGATCAAGCAGGAGGAGCTGTAGAGCACCCGGCAGAAACCTCTTCCCAAACTCCCATTTTTCATTTCATCGCTGCGAGCGGGAGCTTTGAGGGGAGAGCCACTGGAGGGAATCGAACCCTCGACCTACGCCTTACCAAGGCGTCGCTATACCTCTAAGCCACAGTGGCATTTGTCGCTCGGCCGCAAGGCATCCTACCGTGCGTATTAAAAGGTTACTTGCTCGGCCTCGCCTGGCCCTCCCCGTCCCGGAGCCCATACCTTTTATTACGCGCCCTGCGAATCCTCGCGCCGTATGAAGGAGTCTCTCAGCAGCTTTGACGTCGCTGCGGTCGTGAAGGAGCTGCAGCGGCTCGTCGGCGGACACATAGACAAGGTGTACCACCCCCGCAAGGACCATCTCGTCCTAGCCGTGAGGCTGCGGGATGAGGGCAAGTCCTACCTCCACTTCCGGGTGGGGCAGTGGCTCTACGCTAGCGCGAAGTCAGGGGAGATGCCTCAGAAGCCCTCGGACTTCGCGATGATGCTGAGGAAGAGGATCACGAACGCGAGGATAACGGGCGTGGGACAGCAGGGGTTCGACAGGATCGCGGTGCTCTCCCTGGAGAAGGATGAGAGGTTCGATCTCATCCTGGAGCTGTTCGGGGACGGGAACGCCATCCTCGTCAAGGAAGGGGTCATCGTCCAGCCGTTGACTAGCCATACATGGAAGCACAGGGATGTGAGGGCACGCAAGGAGTTCATGTTCCCCCCGCCCGTCCCCGACCCCCGGGGGATGACCCCGGCGGACCTCGTGAGACTGCTGAGTGATTCCGACACCGACCTGGTGCGAACGCTCGCGACCAGGCTGAACATGGGCGGGAGATACAGCGAGGAGGTCTGCGCACGGGCGGGCGCGTCCAGGCAGAAGAGGGCAGCTGATGCCTCTGACGAGGACGCGAAGGCCATCCTGGCGGCGATCGATGACATCACCAAGGAGATATCGGCTGCCTCGAAGTCCTTCGTCGTCCTCAAGGGCCCCGTCGTTGAGGACGTGATTCCTTTCCACATGAGCATCTACAGCTCGATGCCACATGAGGAGTTCGACAGCTTCTCAGATGCGATTGAGAGCTATGTGGGGAGGATGCCTGAGGAGAAGCGCAAGGAGGAGCCGAAGGAGACCGTGCTCGAGCTGGAGCGTCTGAGGCGCAAGCTCGCGCAGCAGGAGGGCGCGGTCATCAGGCTCCAGAATGATGCCCGGGAAACGCAAATCAAAGGTGACTACGTCTTCGCGAACTATGCGGAGGTCGCGAAGCTGATATCCCTCGCGAAGGACCGCATGCTGGCTTCGAAGGACATGTCCAGCATCTCAGGGTTCGTGTCATTCGACAAGAAGAAGGCTACCATCCGGGCCAAGGTGGGCTCGGCGGAGCTTGAGCTCGACCTGCGCGGCAGCGTCGAGTCCAATGCGCAGAGATACTACGAGGAGGCCAAGAGGGCCAGGAGGAAGCTCGAGGGCGCCCTGGAAGCCGCGGCGAAGGCTCGCAAGGAGATCGAGGACCTCATCGAGGAATCGGAGAGCAAGAAGGACACCTCAAGGCGAGGGTACGTGCCGACCAAGAAGTTCTGGTTCGAGCGGTTCAGGTGGTTCATCTCTAGTGAGGGCGCGCTGGTCCTAGGAGGCAAGGATGCGAAGAGCAACGACCTGCTGGTAAAGAAGCACCTCGAGCCCGGCGACAGGTACGCTCACGCGGACATACATGGGGCCCCGAGCGTGGTCGTGAAGATGAGGGAGGGCGTGACCGAGAAGACCCTCCACGAGGCCTGCGAGTTCGCCGTCGCCACATCCAAGGCATGGAACGCGAAGATCGGCTCCGCGGCGGGCTACTGGGTGCATCCGGAACAGGTCAGCAAGACGCCGCAGAGCGGTGAGTACATAGCAAAGGGCGCATTCGTGATTCGCGGCAAGAGGAACTACTCCGGCAAGCTCGATATAAATCTCGCAGTCGGCGAAATCGAGGTCGAGGGCCACAGGAAGGTCATGTGCGGCCCCGTTGGCGCCGTGAGGGCTCGCAGCAGACGCTTCGCGGTCCTCAGCCCCGGGGACAGGGACAAGAACGAGATGGCGAAGAAGTTGTCAGAGGCATTCGAAGTGCCCATCGAGGAGATACAGAGCATCCTCCCGCCGGGCGACCTGGAACTGGCGGAACAAGTCGGGCTGTCTATTTCCTGATGAGCGACCGGAGGATCTTGAGCTCCTTCCTGTACTGCTTGTCCCCCTGAGGGGTCTCGAGGATCATTGGGATCTTCTCGAACCGTCTGTCGTTCATGAAGTTCTTGAACCCGTCGAGGCCGATGAACCCCTTGCCTATCTGCTCGTGCCTGTCCAGACGGGAGCCCAGCTTCCCCTTCGAATCGTTGATATGCATCGCCTTCAGATATTCAAAACCGATGATCTCGTCGAACAGGTCGAAGGTCCTCTGATAACCCGTCCTGGTCTTGACGTCGTAGCCCGCTGCATAGGCGTGGCAGCTGTCGAAGCACACGCCGACGCTCCGCTGGTCTCCCACCAGGCTGATGATTTTCGCGAGCTGCTCGAAGGAATAGCCGAGGACGCTCCCCTGTCCCGCGGTGATCTCAAGCACTTGCTGGACATCCCCGGAGCCGAACGCGTTCCTGGCCCAGTTCATAGACTCGGCGATCTTCTTGAGGCCCGCCTGCTCCCCCGCGCCCATGTGGGCGCCGGGATGGAAGACCAGAGACCTGACGCCCAAGTGCTTCGCCCTGACCATCTCGTCAAGGAATGCCTCCCGGGACTGCTTCAGCAGGGATCTCTCCGGGCTGCCGAGGTTTATCAGATAGGAATCGTGAATCACGGTCTCCACGATGCCCTGCGCCTTCGAGCCCTCCTTGAACCTCTCGGCCTCGTCGAGGTCGATGGGCTTGGCTTTCCACTGCATCTGGTTCTTCGAGAATATCTGCATGCAGTCGCACGAGAGCGCGCGCCCGCGCTCAGGCGCTTTATCCAGGCCTCCTGAGATCGATACGTGAGCACCTAGGAGCAAACACTCCCACCTGACCGCTCATCGGCTAGCGGGTAGATAATCCTGTCAGAAGTCCATGGTGAAGAGATAGCAGCCATCGACGGGCGTGGACTTCGGGGTCACGCCGCTCTTGTGCATCAGGGCTATCATCGCCACGTTGTCCCTCATGACCTCCGCCGTGAGGCCCATGATGTTCTTCGACTTGGCTATCTTGACCAGGGATTGCATCATGTGGGTGCCTATGCCTTTGCCCTGCCACGCATCTGCTACCAGGAAGGCGATTTCCGCCCTGTGCGTCGCCGGGTTAAGATGGTAGCTCCCGACGCCAACAATCTTCTGCTTCGGGCCCTCCTTCGTGATGGCAACGAGGGACATCTCCTGCTGGTAGTCGATGCAGCAGAACTGCTGGAGCCTCCTGTGGGGCATCGACTTGAGCATGCTGAAGAACCTATTGATGATCGCCTGGTCGCTCAGGTCGTAGAACATGTCGCTGAGCATCTCCTCGTCCGTCGGCCTGACCGGGCGGACGAGCAGCTCGACCCCGTCCTTCGTGACCATCGTGGCCTCCAGCTCCTCCGGGTACACGGCCTCCTCGGGCATGAGCATCTGGTCCCTGTAGATGTAGTTCAGCTTCTTCGCGCCTTCGAGGAGCCTCTTCCTGAACTTCGGGTGGGCTATGTTGATGAGCGCCATCGCGCGCTCGCGTATGTTCTTCCCGTGCAGGTACGCGACGCCCCACTCCGTCACCACATAGTGCACATCGCCTCTGGTCGTCACGACCCCCGCGCCCTCCTTCAAGTTGACGGAGATCCTCGAGATGGTGTCGTTCTTGGCGGTCGATGGGAGCGCGATGATCGGCTTCCCGCCCTTCGAGCGGGACGCGCCCCTGACGAAGTCTATCTGCCCTCCGATACCCGAGTAGAACATCGGCCCGAGAGAGTCCGCGCACACCTGGCCAGAGAGGTCAACCTCTATGGCCGAGTTGATGGCGACCATCCTGTCGTTCTGCGAGATGATGAACGGGTCGTTCGTGTGCTCCGTCGGGTGGAACTCGATGGCGGGGTTGTTGTCGACGTAGTCGTACAGCTTCTGGCTGCCTATGCAGAACGATGCAACGGTCTTGCCCGCATGGATCGTCTTTCTGGCGTTCGTGATGACGTCCTTCTCGACGAGCTCCATGAAACCGTCGGAGAACATCTCGGTGTGTATGCCCAGGTCCTTCTTGTCCGTGAGGTAATGGAGCACGGAGTCCGGAATCGTGCCGATGCCCATCTGGAGCGTGGAGCCGTCCTCGATCAAGTTGGCGATGTTCCTCCCGATCCTGCGCGCCACGTCGTCCGCGCGCTCCCTGACTGAATACAGGAGGGGCACGTCGACGGGGATGGCCATGTCCACATCGTCCATGTTGATGAAGCAGTCGCCGAGGGCGCGAGGCATCCTCGGGTTGATCTCCGCGATGACCTTGCTCGCGGATTCCGAGGCGGACTTCACGACATCCGTGGACACGCCATAGCTGCAGAATCCGTGCCTGTCCGGGGGAGAGACCTGGATCAGTGCGACGTCGATCGGTATCTGGCCCGATCTCCAGAGCCTTGGAATCTCGGACAGGAAGACGGGGGTGTAGTCGGCACGGCCCTCCGCGACTGCCTGGCGCGTGTTCGCGCCGATGAAGAACGCGTTGTGCCGGAACTGGTCTGTGAACTTCTCCTCCGTGTAGGGGGCGACCCCAAGGGTCATGATGTGCATGATACGCGTGTCCGCCAACCGGCCCGCGGACTCGATGAGCGCCTTGACGAGCACCTGGGGCTCCGCCGCGCCCGACCCGATGAAGACCTTGTCCCCCCGCCTGATGGTCGCGACCGCCTGCTCTGGCGTGCGAAGCTTGTCCTTGTAGCGTCCCTGCCAATCGGGCAGGACGTACGAGTCCTCTCCTGAGGAGGCCTTTGCCTTGGTCTCGGGGGGCATCGGAGTCACTCATGCCACTCCCCAACCCGATATTAACGATTTGGAACGTACACGCAGGGGATTCCGAACAACGAATCCCGAAGGCCGAAAAGACCTACACCCCCTTGTCTTGACACAGGCATTGCATCCCAGCGAAGGGGGTGGAGCCGAGAACCGTCAATCATCGGTTCCTATCGTAGTAGGGGCAATCGGCGCTGTGTACGTCCTGGCCGCATTCTGGGCATATCTGCTTCGCCCTCTTCCTACTGGCTGCTGTAATCCTCGAGTTGATCTGGCCGCGCATCGATTCTCACCTCGCGTCAGGAGAGGCGTCGGTGACTGGTGAACCCTTTCCCTAAGAAGTTCGGCGCCACGATGCCCCGTTTTGCCGAGATGCTCGATTCACCAGCCGTCAGAGGGAGACCACGATGGCCTTCAGCGATTCAATCTCCTTGCCTATCTTGACGACTGCCTTGTCCTTGTCGGAGAAGGCCAGTTCCGGGTGCTCCCTCTGAAACCTGTCGAAGATCTCGGGCGGGGAGATCTGGTTGAACTCGCGCAGTATCTGCGCCTTGTAGGGCGCAAGGGCCCTGAGCGGGGGCTCGAGGAGCGGGGCGATGTCGAACTCGTCGTTGAGCCAGACCTCGAGATCCTCCTGGTCCAGCTGGCCGAGGTTGTTCAGCAGGAACCTCTGCACCGCGCTCTTCCACTCATCCTTCGTTGCATCACTTCCTCTCTGGGAGCTTCTTCCCAGGGTTCATTATGTTATCGGGGTCAAGAACCCTCTTGATCTTCCACATCGTCTCAAGGGCGACCTCCGAGAACTCGAGGTCCATGTTGTCCCTGTGCTCGATGCCCACCCCGTGACAGCTCTGGACGGAGCCTCCCATGCTCGTGGCCAACCGGGCAATCTCCCGGAGGGCCTTCTGGTAGTTCTCCCACGCACGCTCCCCCTTCGGAAGGGAGTATCTTCCTCCAGCCATGCGATACCTGCCCACATCGAGGCTGTACTTCTCCCCGGGCAACGGGGCAATGCCGTACCTGGGCGCGATCTTGTTCCAAAGGGTATCGTAGAACTCCCTCATCCTCTCCATGGGAACCTGCGTCGTCAGCACATCCTCGAAACCGGTCAGCGCCCTCGCGCCGCACCACTGCTCCGTGTACTTCGACACGAAGCTCATCGCGTTCTCGCGACTCGCGAGCACGCCGCCGGATTCGGAGACTACCCTCTTGATGAATTCCTCCTCCGCCTCGACCTCTCCCTTCGTGCCGTCAAGAGCGACATAGAACAGGCCGTGCTTGCCTTCCGGAGCGCCCCAGGCGGTCGCGCCGTGCGCCTCGTATGCCTCCCCCGCGGAGAACGTGACCCCCGAGGCCATGATGCGCAGGGCGGCCTCGTTCGCCGCCCAGAAATCGTCGTAGAACGCGAGCACCGCACTCCTCGCTTCCGGGAGCGGCTCGACCCTGAGCGCCGCCTCTGTAATGATCCCCAGCGTCCCCTCCGCCGCAACGAATAGCTGATGCAGCCTGTACCCGGTGGAAGTGTACAGGACTTTCGGGCCAGTCCTGAGAACGCTGCCGTCGGCGAGCACGACCTCGAGAGACATCACGCGGTCCGCGATGGTGCCGTACTTCTGGTGCCTCCTGCTGAAGCCAGATGTGGACAGCGAACCGCCGACGGTCGCCATCTTCTGCGAGCCCTGCTCCTGCGTGAGCCAAAGCCCGTGCTCGGCGAGCTGATCCTCGAGATCTTTCAAGGTGATACCTGGCTGAACGGTGACGCTCAGATCGGGCTTGCTGACCGCCAGGATCCGGTTCATCCTGATCGTGTCGACGACGATGCCGCCGTGGATTGGCACGAGCATGCCTGTCCTGTTGGACCCGCCGCCCTTCGGGATGAGAGGGATCTTCCGACTCGCGGCGACCCTGACGACCTTCTGGACGTCCTCAGTCGACTCTGGGAGCACCGCGATATCCGGCATGTACCTGTACTCATCCTCGAGCCTGATCCTGTAGGTGTCCTTGGTGTACGGGAGGAGGTCTGCGGTCTTCCATAGGACCTTCGTCGCGCCGAGGGCTTCCAACAGCTCTCCGAGAACCTCCTCTCTCTCTGCATCAGCCAACGTCATCGTATGCCTCCGTTGTCTCGGACGGCGCGGTCGAGCAACACGGACAGCTCCGTCACCTCGAGCTTCGAGCTGGTGCTCGAGGCCGCGGACCTGAGAGACTGGACACAGAATGGGCATGCGGTGACAAGCGCGGCCGCCCCCGTCCGCTCCGCCTCCTTGAGCCTTCTGACGGCTACCTTCAGGGAAATCTCTGGATATGCTGTCTTGACGCCCGCCCCGCCGCCGCAACAGCGCGCGAGCTCACGCGAGGACTTCATCTCGATCAGCTCGAGGCCGGGGATTGAGGCGAGCACACGCCTTGGAGCGTCGTACACCTCAGCATGCCTGCCCAGATGGCAGGGGTCATGGTAGGTGACCTTCATGGGCAGAGGACCGGGCCTCAGCTTGCCCTCCTTGACGAGACTGTCCAGGTACTCTGTAGCATGAAGCACCTCGACGTCTTTGGTCAGCCCTGGATAGTCCTGTTTCAACGTCTTGAAGCACCCTGAGCAGGCAGTGACAATCCTCTTGGCCTCGATCGACCTCAGTCTCCTGTCGTTCTCCCTTCTCAGCTTGTCATACAGTCTAGAGTGGCCTAGGCGCTTCACGGTGGATCCGCAGCACACCTCGTCCTCGAGCAACAGACCGTACCCCTCCCCGGCCTTCTTCATGAGCGACACAAGCGCTCTTGGGCTTTCCTGCAGGGTTCTATCCAGTGCGAAAGTGCAGCCCACGTAGAACAGCGTGTCAGTCCTCCTCGGGACCGCCTTACTCGCATCCAGCCCCTTCACCCACCTCTTCCTCGCGCTCTTCGGCTCCTGCCAGGGGTTACCGTAGTTCTCCAGGCTCTTGACGAGCATCTCGTGCTCCGGCAGGAGGGGCATGCCCCTGCTGAGGAGGTACTCCCTGAACATCTCGGTCGCATCGGCGTTCTTCAGCTTCGCGCTGCACGAGAGCTCATCCCTCCTGCACAGGAGGCATGAGTAAGCAATCCTCATGGCCCGCTCGTCAGGCTCGAGCACGCCCTTAGACAGCCCGCGGATCAGTATGTTCCTCCCCTTCGGGGAGATGGTCTCCTCGAGCATCTCCGAGTACATCGGACACTCGTCCTTGCAGCATCCGCACCTGCACTTCATGCAGGCCTCGGCGACCTCGAGCATGTCTGGAAATGCTGAGCCGGTCATGTTCCGCACCTGTCCAGGGGCATGAGGGATTCCAGACCGTGATTGAGCGCGTGCTATTTGACCGTTAGGAATGTCAGCTCACTCCTCTTTTCCGGTTCCCGCATGAAAAAGTACTTTCGTCGGGAGCGCTTCCCGAAGGAGCGACAGGAGGACGAGCCTTGGCCAGGGCGAAGCTTGAGTTCCTAACGAAGGAGGAGATGGCCCGAGTGCACGAGATCTCCATCAAGGTGCTCGAGCAAGTGGGAGTGATAGTGCACAGTCGGAGCGTCTCCGACTTGCTCCTTCAGAACGGCGGAGTCCGCGCCAAGGACGAGAAGCGCATCCTTGTGCCCGAACCCTTGGTGAGGGAGGCTCTGATGAGCACGCCGAAGTCCTTGCTTCTCGCGGCCCGGGACAAGAACCAGGATATCAATATACCCACGACCGACAACATCCGGATCTCAAACGGAGGCGAGGGGGTCTACATCAAAGACCTTCTCACTGGGGACAGGCGGCAGCCCGGAACCGACGATGTGCGCGACTTCGCCGTGATCGGGAACGCGCTGCCCCAAGTCGATTTCCTCTGGTCCATGGTGGGCGCGCTCGATCAGCCTGCGGACCTGAAGGGACTCGTGGAGCTGAAGGTCGACTTCGAGTTCTCGACCAAGCACGCACAGGTCGGCGCCGCAAGCGCACAGGAGGCGAGGAACTTGGCAAGGCTGTCGTTCATCCTCGCCGGCGGGGAGAAGGAGTTCGCAAGGAGGCCGATCATGTCCTCGGTCCAGTGCCCAATCTCGCCTCTGACATTCGAGGGGAGAACGGTCGAGGCCCAGGTCGAGCTGTCGAGGGCGATGGTGCCGGTCGTTGCGATGTCGGCGGCTGTGGCGGGCTTCACGGCGCCGGTCACGCTCGCTGGCACGCTCGCTCAAGTGAACGCGGAGAACCTCGCCAGCATGGTCATCTCGCAGCTCGCGAAGAAGGGTTCTCCGTGGATATACAGTAGCGACTCAGCGCAGGGGGATCTGAAGACGGGGTCGATAGACTACGGCGCGTTGGAGACCCAGCTGCTCCGGACGGGTTCCGCTCAGATGGGCAGGAGCTACGGACTCCCCACAATGACGGGGGGAGTGGGCATTGAGAACACCACTCTCATGCTCGGCAGCGCCATGGAAGGTGTTCCTCACATGATCGTCATGTCACTGGTGCCATCGGACCTCGGCTCCGGCCTCGGTGGGCTGGATCAGGCGGCCGGCGCGTCGTACGAGCAGCTCGTCGCTGAGGCCTGGGTCTGGGACCTCGCCAAGGAGTTTGCGCGGGACTTCGCAGCGGATGACACGGCCATCTCTTTTGAGACCATACGAGAGGCCGCGCTCGATAGCAACTTCCTGGGCAAGCGTCACACGCTCCAGAGGTTCAGGCGAGAGGCGGCGGCTGCGAGCAAGCCCGGGGCAATCCTCTCAGGAAGAGGGGACGTGGTCAGCAGGGGAAGGCTCCTGAAGGAGGCGAAGGCCGAGGCGGAGAAGATCCTGAGGGAGAACAGACGGGCCGTCGTGTCGAAGGACGAGTCCAGGCTCATGGACGACTTCGTGTCAAAGGTGCGAAAGGGCCTGTGAGAGTCTGCAGGCGCCCGAGCTGGGATTCGAACCCAGGTCCGAAGCTCCGCAGGCTTCTAGGATATCCAAGCTACCCCACTCGGGCGTCGCGCGCGGAACGCCACCTTCATGAGGACGACGGTAGAAAAAGGCTCCCACGGCATCGGAGAGCATCGAGAACAAAGGAGGCTTCACGCCTCGTAGTGCGTCCTGTACCTCGTCACGTAGCCCGCGATCTTGTTCCTCATCGAGACGGAACGCAC
>DYTN01000011.1:26292-29102 GCA_020725925.1 Methanobacteriota archaeon | reverse complement strand
CGGTGAGCTTCGCGACCATCATCTTGTTGTGCTGGAAGTCACTGGTGAACTGCTCCGGATACTTCTGGACCAGCTCGATGGCCACCCGCTTGATGTATGTCGGCCTGATGTTGCCCATTGGCTCACCGGTTGAGGTCTCGGTAGGAGAATGATGTATTTATGGTTTGTGGACCGGAGACGAACCCGGGTCGAACGCGACTCCGACGTCTGGCTCGTTCGTGACGTGGTCGCGCGCAGCGCCCTACTCGGGCTTGAGGCTCTCGACGAGCATCTCCTCCTCGCTCGGCATCTCCCCCTTCTTGTAGGGCCTGCCGCAGGCGTACTCCCCCTCCGGACACGGCCCTCTGAAGCATCCAGGTCCCGCGTTCTCGAACAGTATGGGGGCGACCTTCTTCGCCTCACCGAGCATCTTCCAGGCCATCATGCGTATCTCCCACTGGGCCCGCCTGCAGCACCTGAGGTTGAAGAAATGCCAGAGCTCGCGCGCGTTCATCGTCACGGTGATGTTCGTGTGGCACGCATTCGGAAGCACGTATCGCGCGTCCTCCTTGGGCACGCTCTTCGCCAGCGCGCGATACGCCCGCCAAGAGTCGTCCATGGTCTTCGTGTAGAGCCTCCTGGCATCAGGGTCCCCCTTGATGGAGGGCGGGAGGACGTACTCCGCCTTGTCCATGCTGACATACCTCTGGCTTTGCTGGGAATACGAGGCGACCCTGTGCCTCACGAGCTGGTGGGTCAACGACCTCGAGACGCCCTCGACGCTGAAAGTGAAGTGGGCGTGCTCCACGACGGATAGGTGGCCCATCCCGACGACCTTCTTGATCATCTTCTTGGCCTTCTCGTCGCTGGTCTTCTCGAAGAGCTCGGCCGCACCCTTCTCAGAGTAGCACGATTGAGCGGCCGCGGCGCATATCTGGTCGGGGTTCTTGGTGTAGTTCAGAAGGACTACCTTCAACGAAGTCCCCCCCTGGCATTCGCGGAAGGGCGTTCCCAGGCTAAATGCTTTCCACGATTTCGTGCGAAGGTGGCCGACAATAGGAAGGGCATAACGTTCATGTGGCAGCTTATAAGGCCAGGCACCACTCGTTCTCAGGAAATGACGCCGTTCGGAAAAGCTTGAAGTACCCTCCGACTCCTAGTTCCCAGTCCAGAGGACAGGGCTTATGCTCAATGGTTTCCCTCCGAACGACTACCTAGTGGCAGCCAAATTCTATGACCTGTTCTACAACTTCTGGGAGGATGCGGGGTTCTATGTGACTCTCGCAAAGAGAACCGGGGGACCCATCCTTGATGCGATGTGCGGCACGGGAAGGATAGCGCTGCCAATGGCACGCGCGGGCGTGAGAGTCCTCGGCGTTGACATGAACGATTCCATGCTCGAGATCATGCAGCAGAAGCTGAAGCGGGAGCGGCCCGAGGTGCGCTCTCGTGTCAGGATCGCGAAGGGGGACATCACAAGCGCGAGGCTCGATGGGCCGTTTGCGCTGGCAGTCCTCGCCTGGAACTCGCTCCCGGAGATCACGACGCTCAAGGGCCAGCAGATGGCACTCATGAACATCTCGAGACACATGAAGCCTGGGGCGCTCCTTGCGCTGCACACGGACAACCCCTCTGACGTGCGCCCGACTTGGGAACTGTTCAAGGGGACCGGCACCACCCACGACGGCTCCCAGGTCTCGATGTACAGCACCACGGTGAAGCGTGGGAAGAACCACTACGACCTGGAGTTCAGGTACGAGATCTCCCGGCCGAGGAAGAAGGCCACGGAGATCAGGACAAGGGTGGGCATGCTCTTTCCGACGAGGAAGCAGGTCGCGGAGATACTCGAGAGCGCAGGCCTGACCGTCGTCGACGTGTTCGGCGACTACGACCTGAGACCTTGCACGCCCAGGTGCAAGTACATGATCTTCATCGCCAGGAAGCCCTGGCGGAAATAAGCAGGAAAGGAGGTGGCGGGACGGAGGACGCGCGGCATGAACCTGGCAGGGACCCGGATGCGCACTACGCCGGGCTGACCCGCAGCCTCTGGGGTGTGTTCTTCTGCGACACCATGGCTGCCGCGGCGACGGGGCTGTTCATCTTTGTCTACTCCATCTACATCCTGGAGCTGGGCGGGGATGGAGTCGAGGTCGGCATAATCTTCTCAGTGTCCTTCGCGGTCGCATGCCTGTCATACCTCCCCGGGGCTTATCTGACCCACAGGTTCGACCGCAAAGCCATCATGATCTCGAGCATGGTCATTCCGGTGTTCGCGATGTACCTGCTCTACATCGCTGATAGCTGGGTCGACGTGCTCATCGCAGAGGCTGTCTGGTTCAGCAACAACTACGGTGCGCCCGCGTTCATAACGTACATCACGGAGGCGTCGCCCAAGGAGTACGTGATGCGGAGGTTCGGGTTGGTGTACGCTGGCCCGGCGCTCGCGTACGTCGTCGCTCCCGCCGCTGGGTACCTCATAATGCTGGAGTATGGTGAGATCAGGGACATATTCCCGTTCGCGCTGGCCCTCAGGGTCCTGGCGCCCGCGTTCCTCCTTGTGATCGAACGCCAGAAGCCCAAGAAGGGCAGCTCGAAATATGTCTCGTTGACCCGGCAGGTCTTCTCTCTTGACCGGAGGTCGGTGCAGAGGATCGTCTACCTGGTGATGATCAGCGCGGTCCTGAGCATGTGCATCCCCTATCTGCCGCTGTTCCTCACAGAGGTCCGATCGTTCGACGAGTTGCAGGTGCAGATAATCGGCTCCATCGGCTTCCTTGGGGCGGCCCTGATGGGCATCGTCCTCGGCGAGCTGGGAGACAGGCGGGGCGGCA
>DYTN01000011.1:0-26282 GCA_020725925.1 Methanobacteriota archaeon | reverse complement strand
GTATCTTGGCGGCTGCGCGCTCCTTCTGGGCTTCGCTCTCTAGCTGGCAATCGTCCTCGCGGTGTTCGTTCTCGGGATAGAGACGGCGGTCCTGACCATCCTCGACTCGATAGCAGGCCTGAAATCGTCTCAGGAGAACATAGGCGGGCAGCTGTCCATCTACCTCTTCGCCGAGAGCCTCGCGATGGCCCCGATGCCGACCATCGGAGGCATCCTCTACGACCACGTTGGGGAGGAGTGGCCCTTCATGGTCAGCGCGATCGCCGCTGCCGTACTCATAGCCGTGGGCCTGCTCTGCAGGGACCTCACGGAGACGAAGGGCGACATCAAGAAGGAGCTCACGGGGTCTCACTGATTCTGGTACCAGAAGCTGTAGGAGAACTCCTGCGCGGCCTGCTGCTTTGGCGGCTCCACGCGCAGCTCCTTGAGCCGGACCGCCTCGACCTCGAGCTGCTTCAGGTATCCGAGCATGCCTGGGATGTGGCCGTCGCCCACGATGGCCACGATGCTCCCGTACTGCGATGACAGAGATGTGAGCCTCTCTGCCATGAACTTGTCGCGGTCGTCGATCAGGACGCTCTTGATCGTGGGGAACTCCTTGCCCAGGGCCTTCAGATACATCTCCTCGTTGCCCTCGTACTTGTCGACCTCCCTCTCGACCGTCTCCCTGGACACCAGGAGGCCGACGAAGGCCCCGCCGAGCAGGTGCAGCTTCTCCCTGAGGGACATGCGCTTCCAGAGGAGGCCGAACACCCTTCCAGCGTCCATGTCGATGAGGGCCACCTTGGCGCCGACCTGTTGCGCTGCCTCCGCCGCTGCCAGCATCTCGTCCCCCACCTCGGAGCCGAACTTGTCCGCCATCCTGGACTGGAAGTAAGCCAATGCCCTGTACTGGAGCGGGACCTTGCGAGTCCGGTCCTTCTGGGTGAGCGCCCTGTACCTCCCGGGGTCGAGCTCGAGACATACCACCTGAGGTAGCTTCGACCTGATGATCCCCTTGACGTTCTCGGAGATCGCGAACACGTGCCCGACGCCCACGAGCGTTATCATTCCATCCGGCTCAAGATGCCATCCTTTTAATAAGCCTTTCCGCAATCACGCCAGCGTGGCCAGACTGGTCGTCTTCGATATGGACGGGGTCCTAGCCGACGTGGAAAGCTCATGGGTCCACGTCCACAGGCACTTCGGAGTGAACAACGACCACTCTCTCTACGCGTACCTGAGGGGCGAGATAGACGACCTCGAGTTCATCCGGAGAGACATAGGCCTTTGGAAGGCCAAGGACCCCACGGTGGACCGGCCTGCCATCAGCAGAATCCTAGCTCGGGTGCCGACAATGCCCGGCGCGAGAGAGACCATGGCACGCCTTCGCGAGATGGGTGCGAGGTCGGCCATCGTATCCGCAGGCATCGATCTCCTGGCCGAGAGGCTCGCGGAGGAGCTCGGCATGGACGCCCAGGTCGCCAACGGTCTCAGGCATGACAGCGCAGGAAGGCTCACAGGCGAGGGCGTCCTGAGGGTCCGGCTGATGGACAAGGGGGATGCGGTCGCGGACATGATCGAGCGGTTCGGGGCGGCCAAGGAGGATGTGGTCGCCGTTGGGAACTCCAGATACGACGTCTCGATGTTCAGGATGGCCGGGAAGGGGATAGCCTTCAGGCCGATGGACGACGAAGTGGGCAGAAGCGCGCGCGCCGTTGTGAGCCAGAAAGATCTGACAGGCATCCTCGAGCACATCTGACCGAGTTGAAGCTCAGTACCCGTGCTCGCCGATCAGCGGGACGAAGACGCACCCTCCGAGGCCCTCCTTGACAAGCTTGCCCCCTTTCCGCTCGACCTTGATGAGGTCCTGATAGAACCTCCCTCCGACTGGGATCAGAAGCTTGCCGCCGTCGGCCAGCTGGTCTGTGAGCGGCTTTGGGATGTCAGGTGCACCAGCTGCCACGAATATCCTGTCGAACGGGGCGTGTTCAGGAAGGCCCTTAGTGCCGTCCGCGAAGATCACAGTTACGAGGTTTCCATAGCCGGTCTTCTTGAGGTTGTTCTCGGCGAAGGACGCGAGCGACGAGATTCTCTCTACCGTGTAGATATGTCCGTCGGGCGCGACTAGCTCCGCACACACCGCCGCATGGTAGCCAGAGCCTGCCCCTATCTCGAGCACCTTCAGAGCGGGACGAAGGTCGAGCTTCTCGGCCATGATGGCGACCATGTGCGGGGCGGAGATCGTCTGGCCATCGCCGATTGGGAGCGGCGTATCGACGTATGCGTCGTCCCTGAGCTGCGCCGGGACGAATTCCTCCCTCGGCACGCGCCTCATGGCCTTCTCCACCTCCTGGCTGACGACATACCCACGTCTCACGAGGCTGTCCACGAGGAAGTCCCGCTCGGACTCGAAATCGGGCATCTGTCACGCATCGGCGAAGGCGCGCTAAAGGTTGACGGCGGATAGTCCGTCAGTAGGAGGTCTTGCGGACGATGTTCGCGTACACGCGGACGATGTCCCTGGCCCTGGCGCCTCCGGCCTTCAGGGTCTTGTCCTTGATCTTGATGGTATGGACGACGACATCGTGCCTGCCGACCTTGAGCATGTCCCCGATGAAGAACTCCTCGTCTGGCACGGCGAGGACCGATTCCGAGAAGGTCTTGCCCAGATGGCTTACCGAGAGGGGCACCCTGACCTTGTCGAACCTCTTGCCCCAGGCCGTGTCAATCTCCCTAGCTTTTGCCCGTTTGACTCTGGCGCCTCTGCACTCGATGGATGTGATGAGGACTGGGTTCTCACCGCACATGACTTCGTCGTCCACTGAGAGGACCTCGTCAGGGCCCAGGGATATCGAGGACCGCACTGATTCCTGGAGCCAACTGACAACGACCGGCACATCCACCGGCCTGTCGGCCTTCAGGATCACCCTGTGGATCTGGCCGCACTCACGGCACCTGACGGTGGACTCGAGCACCGCTTGGGCCTTGCCGCTGATCCTGCCGGACAGCACCTCGTGAAGGGTCTCCTGGCCACAGACGGGACACTCAACCAGAACGGATGTCGGGACGCTCATCTCGCGAAGTGATTGCGGTATTGCGTCTTACTTCTTTCTCATGACCTCGAACGGAGGTCCATGGCCCGGGACGACAACATCGGCCCATGCCAGGATCGCGTCCATGCTCCAGAGCGCCAGCCTCGGGTTGGTGTTGATGAAGGGCGGGACATGCTTCTCGTAGTTCTCCTTCGTCGGGATCGCGTCCCCGCAAATTGCGTAGCGCTTCTCCGCCTGTGCAAGAACGGTGATGCTCCCTTCGGTATGCCCCGGCGTCGGCAGAATCCTTACAGAAGGCAGCAGCTCGGTCTCCTTGGAAACCACCATGGCTCCTGCTGGCGGCCTCTCCGACGGATGCGCGACCAGCCTCGCCCTCCTGAACAGGTCATTGCAGCCACAATGGTCGATGTGCATGTGGGTGTTTACGACGAAATCCACTTCGTCGAGGATGATCCCGACCTTCTCGACCGCCGTTCTCAGGGCGCCGCATTCGCTCGGGGAGCCTGTGTCGACTACGAGCCGCCTGCCGCCTGCGGAGACCAACGTCACGCTTGCGGAGGCGTCGACTATCCTGGCGCCCTCTCGGACGATTCGCCCCTCCCTGATGACCTGCACTCTAGTGCTCGCTGCGCTGTGGTTCATATCAGATGCCCCTTCTCGCAGACCACGGCCTCAGAAGTCACCTTGAGCCGCGACCCACAGTACGGGCACCTCGCTCTGATCAGGTAGTGCTCGATCCAGGCGCTCCTCACATCGGGGACCTCCTCGTCCTCGATCCTCCTCAGGATCGTCTTCAGTTCCTGGGTGGTGGCGAGCTTCCGAAGCGCCGAGAGCGATACCATCCGCTTGACCCTCTTGTGCAGGGGCACCTTCACGACGACAGGGGTCAACAGTATGCCCGCTGCCAGGCCGCCCAAATGGGCCTCCCATGCGATGCCCGAATAGCCTGGGATGAGCAGGATCTGGAGGAACACGAATATGACGACGATGACCCAGATCGGCAGCGGGGGCAACGGGAAGAACATGACGAACATGGACATGCGCTCGTTCGGAAACATCCTGGCGAAACCTCCCAGGATGCCGCTTATCGCTCCCGAGGCGCCCAGGACGTATGCGACCTCGCCCCAGTGAACAATGGCGAAGGCGAGCGTTCCGGCGAGGCCGCACAGGAAGTAGAGTAGCATGAACGGCCGGGTGCCTATCCGCTGTTCAAACAGCATCCCGATGAAGATTAGGCCAAGGACGTTGAACAACAGATGGAACAGGCCGCCGTGCGCGAACATGGATGTCAGGACGGTATACACCCTGTCAGCAGTGTAGAGGTCCATCGGTGCAAATGCCAGCTCGTAGTCGAAGTACGGATCCTCGGACTCGATGACCAGCGCCATCACGATGAAGGCGAACACGCAGGCGATGCTCGCGAACACGGAATAGAGCAGCTGCTTCCACGCAGAGTATGCCGCGGTGGCGGCGATTGCCAAGATTATCGCGATGATGGCGAGATCCATCTGGACGACCTCAGGCGGCGGACTGCCCTCGAAGTGAGCAGCACTGTGATTGGATTCGACTAGTAAAACCTTAAGGGCGATGCGCCATCTACGCCCCACCGTGAGATACGACCCTGGCATCGACATCACCACCTCCGCGGAGGTCTACAACCCGAGCGACGACTCCGAGCTGCTCCTCAAGGTGATCGAGGTCGCCCCCGGGGAGAGCCTCCTGGAGATGGGCACCGGGACCGGCTTGATTGCGATCCACGCGGCCAGACTGGGCGCCGTCGTCACCGCTGCGGATTTGAACCCGCACGCAACCGACCTCGCGCGCAGGAATGCGGCGAGGAACAACGCGAGGTTGGATGTCGTAGAGAGCGACCTGTTCGAGAAGATCAAAGACACGTTCGACGTGATTGCTTTCAACCCGCCGTACCTGCCTGGCGACTCGAGGTCCACCTCGTGGATCGAGAAATCATGGTCGGGGGGCGAAGAGGGGAGCGAAGTGACAATCAGGTTCCTCAAGGAGGCCTGGAGGCATCTCGCTCCCGCCGGCAGAATCTACATCATACTGTCGTCCGCAGGCGGCCTCATGCCGGCCTTGAGGGCAGCGAAGGAGAGGTACGTTATGAAGGTTCTCGAGGAGAGGCACATGTTCTTCGAGTCGATCTACGCCTACGAACTCACTGCCAAACGTACCAGCGACCGATGAGCGCTCGGTAAGTATTATTAGGCGAACTTCCAATTTGGTCCCTCTGCACCTGGATGTGGGCATCTGCGGAAGGACAGGCCGAGAAAGTACAACGACCAGAGGGACCTTGACGAGCTCTGCCGGAGCTTCCTCGAGTGCCAAGAGACGGACAGAGGAGCGGCCATAGAGTACTGCAGGAGCTTCCTCGTGTTGCTCAGGGACAAGCCGCCTAGCTCAGGAGCTGTCTTATCTTCTCGCGCAAAACCTCGCTGATGATCTTCCCATCGACCCTGCCCCTGAGTTCCTTCATGACGATGCCCATCAGGGGGCCGAGGCTGGCTTCGCCTCGCTCGCGTATGAACTTCTCCCGCTCCCTGACCACGCGGTCGCACACCTGCCGGACGGACTCGATGTCCACTGACTCGACGCCGAGGGACTCCATCGCCCTCGCGACCGAATGGCCGTTCTCAATTATCGAGGCAAGTATGCTCGGGATGGCTTCCTTGGCGAAGGACCCCGCCTTCAAGCCGGTGAGGATGTCCCGCATGACTTCAAGCCCCAGCCTCGAAGGGTCCTGGCCGGCCTTCTCCAGCTCGGGGAACACGTTGAGATAGACCCTCGCGACCACCTGGGCGTTCCCGAACTCGGCCGCCAGGAACTCGAACTCGTCCTCGTACCCCACCTTCACGAGCGATTCGGCCTGCTCCTTGCTTATGCCGAGGTCCTTCACGAATCTCGAGACCTTGTGCTCGGGCATCTCTGGAAGGTTAAGCTTGATGCTCTCCAACAGCGCGTCATCGATGAGAATCGGCTTCACGTCCGTCTCTGGGTACATCCTCTCCTTGCCCGGGAGAGGCCTGCTATAGACCGTCTGACCATCCGGCAGGGGGTCCCTCGTCTCCTCCGGCACGCCCTCGATCGCGGCGTTCGCCCTGTCCAGCGCTCGCGCGATGGCCGCCCTCGCCTTCCCCTCCTCCTCGGCCACAAGAACAAAGGCGTCCTCCGGGGCGACCTCCAGCGCCGACCTGATGTCCTCGACCTCGGCAAGCGCTATGCCGTAACCTGGAAGCTCATCGGAATGGAAGAGCCCCTTGACCCCCGCCACGCGCGCATGCGCGGCCACTTCCGGCCCGAGCCTCTTGACGCCGCTCTCTGTCGGCCCGAGCAGGCCAGCGAACATCGGCAACTTGACTGCTAGGACGCGCCCATCGGCCTCGAGAGCACCCTTCAGCACCTTGCACTTGGTCTCCCTGAAGAAGCCCGAGAGGTCCTTCACCTCTGGCACGACTGCCTTCGCTCCTCTCTCCCTGAGCGTCTTCTTCACGTCGAGGAGCGCCAGCTGTCTCTTGGCCTCCTCCTCGATGTACGTCTGGAGGAGGCGCAGGTCCTGCGCGCCTTTGACCTCGACCCGCGCCCCGCCTGAGATCGATATGTTGATGTCCTCCCTGATGGTCCCTATGCCTCTCCGGACCTTCCTGGTCGCCCGGAGCAGCGAGCCCAAGCGCTCCGCCACGAGCCTGGCCTCCTCGGGAGTGGATATCACAGGCTCGGTGGCTATCTCTATGAGAGGTATGCCGAGCCTGTCCAGCCGGTAGACGACCTCGCTCCCGTGCTCCGCCATCTTCCTCGCGGCGTCCTCCTCGAGGCAGAGCGTGGAGACCCCGACCTTCTTCCCGCTGATGTCGATGACGCCGCTTGTCGAGACGAGCGCAGTCCTCTGGAACCCGCCCGTGTTCGACCCGTCGATCACGATCTTGCGCATGAAGTGCACCTCGTCGACCGGGGTCATGTTCAAGAGGCACGACATCTCGAGAGACGCCTCGATCGCGCGCTTGTTCGCATCGTGGGGAGGCTCCTCATCGGCCTCTACCAGACACGAGTGTCTCACGGTCTGGTACCTGAAGTGTAGCTTGCGCTCGGATTCCTCGAGGGCCGCACGGTCGACCTCCCCCATCTCACTCTGGGTCGGGCGCAGATGCCTGACGAACTCCTTGTGATGCTCGTCCGAAAGCTCCGACTGGCACTCGCAGAAGAGCTTCCCGGTGCTGAGCTGCTGGTGGATCTCAATGCCCACCTTCAGGCCGAGCGACCTGTAGTCCATGTCAGACTGGCCTCCTGGGGGCGAGCTCGCCAGCGATGTTCGTGAGCATGAGTTTTCTCACCTCGGATGGGTCGTCCGACTGGCCCATCGCCCACATCAGCTTCACGTAGGCGGTTTCCGGCAGCATGTCACCGAGCGGGACGGCCCCAGCCGCTATCATGTCCCTGCCGGTGGAGTAGACGTTGAGGTTGACGGTCCCGTACAGGCACTGAGTCGTGATGTAGACATGGACGCCGTCCTTGACCGCCTTTCCGATGGACCGGACGATATCCTCGGACACGTGCCCCAGGCCCGTCCCTGCGACCACGATCCCTTTCACTTTCTTCGCGATGAGATCGAAGTGCTCGGCCTCGAACCCTGGATAGAAGTGCAGCATGCTCGCGCGGCCGTCTATCT
Organism: Methanobacteriota archaeon; assembly: GCA_020725925.1. Lineage (GTDB taxonomy): Archaea > Thermoplasmatota > Thermoplasmata > UBA10834 > UBA10834 > COMBO-56-21. The sequence goes on along the minus strand of DYTN01000011.1, from coordinate 18,569 downwards.
TGTCCTTCAGCTCGACCGGGCCCTTGGCGCGCCTGGTGTGCTCGTTGAGGAACTTGATGTCGCTGCCCTCGACCCGGGCGACGGGCTCGGAGTTGATGCTCTTGAAGGCGTCCCGCCTGGAGGAGTGCATCTTCCTGACCTTCGTCCCTCTGTGAGCGAGCATGAACGAGTCGGAGGTCTCCCCGTGCATGAGCACGACCACCTCTCCCAGGTCGCCCTCGACGCAGAGCCTCGTGGCCGCAAGCAGGTTGGCGATGGCGTCCGAAGAGGGTCTGTCGGAGGACCTCTGCGCTCCGACGCACACCACGGGTCCGGTCAGGTTCCTCAGCATGAATGCCAGCGCAGCTGAAGTGAACCCGAGCGTGTCGGTCCCGTGAGGGATGATGACGCCCACAGCGCCTGAGTTGAGCTCATGGGCCACAGACCTTGCCAGGCCCTGCCAGTGGCTGACCTTCATGTTCTCGCTGAGGATGGAGTACAGGACCTTCGCACGGACATTGCAGAGGTCCATGAGCTCAGGGACTGAGAACACCAGCTCCTCGGCCGAAATGGCAGGATGGACTGCGCCCGTTCTGTAATCCACGTACGACGCAATCGTCCCGCCTGTGCTGATGACCGCCACGTCCTTCTTGCTCGGGTCCCTCGGCAGCGCCTGCTTCGGGCGCGACTTCGCCTCCTTCCTGGACACCAGCCTGACCTTCGTTCTCTCGACGACCCGTATGCCGACATTGTAACCGTTGGCCAACTTGAGCGTGATGACGGACGGGTGGCTGAACTCGTGGTGGGGCATCAGTATGCCCGAGTGCGTCTCCTTGCCACTGCGTACCTCGATGACATCGCCGATCTCGGCGCCTGCGCCCTCCAGCAGTCTGCCGACGAGGCCAGAATATTTCATCGGGGTGGGGATGGGATTGGCCGTCTTAAATCATTTGCCGGGAGAGATGCCAGCGCCGCTGCGTGGACAATGTTCATATGACATGAACCTGATGCACCGCCCGGTCGGATATCATGAGGGTCCTGGCCGTAGGGGGAGGGGCGCGCGAACACGCCATCGTCGAGGCCCTCACCCGCTCGGGCGCGGACGTTTTTGCCTGCCTGAAGAACAGGAACCCCGGCATTTCGAGGACCGCTAAGGGGCATCTCCTGGTCGACGAGAACGATGTCCCCAAGGTCGTCGAATTCGCGAGGGCCAACAGGGTCGAGCTGGCGGTCGTGGGTCCAGAGGCGCCGCTGGAGCTCGGCCTCGCAGACGGACTCGAGGCCGCTGGGATACCGACGGCAAGCCCGAGAAAGGACGCGGCCAGGCTCGAGACGAGCAAGAGCTTCATGAGGGACTTGCTGTCGAAGCATCGGATCAAGGGTTCGATCAAGTACGCGATCGTGGACGACATGAAAGACCTCAACGACGCGTTCCACGAGCTGGGGACGAGCATAGTCGTGAAGCCCACGGGGCTCACAGGCGGGAAGGGCGTCAAGGTCGCAGGAGAACACCTGATGACCAAGGAGGACATAGTGGCCTACTGCAACGAGATCCTGTCGAAGAGGATCGGCGGGAGCGCGACCGTGGTGCTCGAGGAGAAGCTCGTGGGGGAGGAGTTCACGCTCCAGGCCTTCTGCGACGGAAAGCGCGTCGCCCCCATGCCAGCAGTTCAGGACCACAAGAGGGCGCACGAGGGCGACAAGGGGCCGAACACGGGGGGCATGGGCTCGTACTCGCAGGGCGACGGCCTGCTCCCATTCCTGAAGAGACCTGAATATGATGCGGCCGTTGCCATCATGGACGAGGTGGTGGAGGCGCTAAGGAGGGAGGGCTCTGAGTACCACGGCGCAATGTACGGCCAGTTCATGCTCACCAGGGACGGCCCGAAGATCATCGAGTTCAACGCAAGGTTCGGGGACCCGGAGGCCATGAACGTCCTGTCGCTCCTGGAGGGCGACTTCGTCAGGATATGCGCAGGTATGGCATCGGGCAGCGTCTCGAAGGCGGACGTTGAGTTCATGCGGAAGGCATCTGTCTGCAAGTACGTGGTTCCAGAGGGATACGGCACCAAGTCCGTCGCGGGGGAGGAGATACTGGTGGACGAGGCGGCCATCCGGAGCCGTGGCGCCCTACTCTACTACGCGAGCGTGAATGAGAAGGACGGAAAGGTCTACACGACCACATCCAGGTCTGTCGGCATCGTCGGGATAGCGGACTCCATTGATGACGCGGAGCGCATCGCCGAGGATGGCATCGGCCATGTGTCGGGCAGGATCCATGTTAGGCACGACATCGCCAAACGGGCCATGCTGGACGCGAAGGTCGCCCGGATGGACAGGATAAGGAGAGGAGAGATCTGAAGAACCTCGAGAAGGTCATTTCGAAGATTGAGGTCGAGCTGGACGAGAAGGACCAGGTCAGGGAGGTCGCGCTGAAGTCGGCACGGGCAGTCGTGCGCCTCTCCGGCAACATACTCCGGGGAGTTCACCGCGGTGACGATGTGGCATCCGGCCTTGCCGATGTGAAGGACGAGGTCTCGAGACTCAAGGGGCTCCTCGCGGAGCACCCCGAACTGGAGCACGCTGGATATGTCGAGAACGCCTTCCAGGAGTTCGCGGAGGTGGGGATCGTCCTGTCGCTGCTCGAGAAGGACGATGTGCCGTCGCCCGAGGACCTGGGCATAGGGAGCGTCCCCTACCTGCTCGGGCTGGGGGACAGCATAGGTGAGCTCCGCAGGCTCTGCCTGGACGAGCTCAAGGCTGGAAGGGTGTCCAAGGCGAACCACTTCCTCGAGCGCATGGAGGACATCATGACGGCCATCATCAGGTTCGACTACCCTGATGCCATAGTCCCCCTGAGGCACAAGCAAGACGTGGCCAGGAGCCTCCTGGAGAAGACCAGGGGCGAAGTGGCAGTGGCCACGAGCGCGAAGACGCTGCACGAGAAGATAGACGAGGCGCTGAGGAGGAAGTAGTCGCTCAGAAGTGCCTTTTCATCACGGCCTCTATGTTCGCCCGCGGATGGGCGCCCGTGAGCCTGTCGACCTGCTTGCCGTCCTTGAAGAATATCAGAGTCGGGATGCTGTGTATGCCCAGCGCCATGGCGGTCTTCGGGCTCTCGTCCGTGTCCAGTTTGGCGAAGGAGACCTTGCCCTTGTAGTCCTTCGCGAGAGACTCGAGCGTCGGCGCGAGCATCTTGCATGGGCCGCACCAGGGCGCCCAACAGTCGACCACGAGCATGGCCGACACCTTGACGGTCGAATCGAAGTTCCCATCGTTCAGAAGTAGTATGTCATCGGACAAATCAACCGCTCCAGTCTGATGTGGCCCGAGGTAAAGACTGCACCATATAAGAGCCTATCTCAGCACCGGGCCGGTGCGTTCAGAACTTCTTCCCGCGCCTGACGGGCTTCTGGATGTACACCAGGGCGAAGAGCACTGCGGCGATGACCACGCCGATCGTGAGGACCGCGCCCAGAACGTTCCCCTCCTCGCCCACATATATCGTCATGGAGTAGACGTTGTTGCCGTCGCTGAACTCCACTATCTGGTTCGGATCGTCTATGACCACGGAGACCACGTGCTTCCCCTCCTTGATAGAAGGGGAGGTCCAGTTGTACGAGACGACCGTCGAGGAGAACGCGGACACGTTGAACTTCTTCGAGTCGAGGTACGTGCCGTCGGCATAGAACTTCGCGGTGACGTTGCCAGCGTCCACGGGTCCCAGGTTGAACACTTCCGCGCTGATGACGATCGGGTCCACGACCTTCATCGTGAACTCTACCTCCACGGACCTGGACTCGAGCGTCGTCGCCTTCGAAGTGGCGTTCACCTTGATCTTGATTGTCTGTGGGCCGTACCCAGGCATGGTGAGATTGAGCTTGAACACCCCGCTCGCAGAGCTGTCCTGGTTGGGCGAGACCGATGACCCTGTCTTGTTGCTGGCCGTTATCTCGGCCTTGTATGAGAAGTTCCCCCCGGTATCGCCCGCGGGTCCGCCCGCCATGGTGAGCGTCACGGGGACGACCTGGCCCTTTCCCGCGAATGCCGGGTGGTCGAGGTCCACGGTCACTCCGCTCCAGCCGGAGGCCTGCTCTGACGCCTCAAGGACGAGCGCGGCAGGCAGAGCCAACATGAAAGTGAGAATGACAGACGCGATCAGCCTGCCGAGACGGGGCGACCTCATTTCTTGGCACCTCCTCCCAGGCCCTTCTTCCTCCTCATGATGAAGAACCCCGCCATCAGAGAGGCCAACGCGACCAGCAGCCCGATGTTGACATAGAGCCGAGTGGCGTCGTACTCGTATGAGATATCGCCCCTGACCGCGTCCACGTCCCCAGGGCCGAGCACGAGCTCGGGCAACATCACGGGCACGGAACCGTAGTGACTGACGGAGGCGGTAGTGGACGAACGCGCCAGCACATAGGCGATTGCATTCGGGTCGGGGTCGGCCCTGATCGCGGTGAACATGACCGCGTACTCCCCGCTCCCGCCCACGTCAAGCTTCACCTTCGAGCTCTGTATGAGGGTGATTGGCTCGACTATTGTTGCGTTCCATCCGAGGGACTGGAGGATGTCCTTGTTGGCCAGCTCGAAGTAGATCTCGTCCTCGACGTTGCCCGTGTTGTTCACGTAGAACTTGGTCAGTGTGCTCAAGGACGACACGGCGTCCGACTTGTTCATGCTCTTCACCAGGACGCCGTTCTGCGGGGCTATGTTCAGGTACAGGCTGAGGTCCGTCCTCGCGGAGCTCAGTATCTTGGACCGCACGAGACAGCTCACGGCCGTGTCGCCAGCGGGCAGCGAGCTCTGCGCCGTGACCTCGGCGATCACGGTGGTCTTGTTGTTGATGCCGAAGCTGAGGTTAAGCTGAGACGGAGTGAACGTTACGTCGAAGCCCGTGCCGGTGAAGGTCACGAGGAATGTGTCATCCACATTGCCCTTGTTCTCCACCGTGAAGGCGTACTGAACCGTTACCCCTGGGAGGGCCGTCTGGGTGAGCGACCTGCTCCAGCTCGCTGCGACCGCGTGCCTCGTGTCGCGCGTGAACTCCAGATCGACGTAGACGTCCGTCTCGCCGACATAGAACCTGCTGGAGGCCGAGTACAGGACGGACACTGTGTTCTCCACGCGCGTGGTCGAGGAGGTGAGGCTGTAGTTCTGGGATGGGACGAGCGTGCCGAAGAAGCCCGTGGCATCGGCCACAAAGTCCAGCCTCGCGTCGCCGGCCTGCAGGGAGATATCGGCAGAGAAGCCGGTCCCATCGATGCTCGCGAGGCCTGTCAAGTACCTCCCCTCTGAGAGCTCTATAGTCGTGTCGAGGGGGACGTTCCTCGATATGTGCACGGAGGAGAGGTAGGCGCTCTTGTCCACCAGCCTGGTGACATACATCGTGTAGTCGCCTGGCTGGACCTGGACGCTGAACGCTCCTGAGGCGCCTGTCGAGAACTCCGTTCCGAGGCCATACCTGCTGTTGGCCACCAGCTGTATGGTCGCCTGAGCCGGCAGGCCAGCAATGCCGAGCGTCGTCCCGCTGAAGGTCGAGTTGTCGAGCCGGGTCGATAGCTCCGGGTCCAATGTGACCGCTGAGGAACCGATGGTGACGCTCTCATCGAAGTAGTACTCCACATACACCACCCTGCCCTCAACCTCGTCCGTCTCCTCGAGCAGGAAGTTGACAGTGTACGAACCGGTCGGGAGCTCGATCGAATACGCGCCCAGACCCGTCGATGCCGTCTCGACGACCTCGCCTGTGGATGAGGTCGCCGTGACCGTCACAAGTTTCGTGGCATGTGCCGAGCCGACCATCACGGTCCCGGAAAGCGTCTGTGCCCTCCGCAGCTGGAAGTCGTATTCCCTCGAGACCAGGGACACCTCGACGATGCTGATGTTCGCATAGCTGTCTCCGCCGTAGGTACCGGTGGCATAGACTCTGTATGAGCCAGGAAGGATGTACATCGAGTAGTTGAGGGTGTCCAGGTCGAACTCCAACGCCTCGGGGCCGTCCAGCTTCATGCCAAGGTCCGTCGCCGCGCCCAGAAGTACCCCGTGCATCTGGACCTTCTTCACGGTCGCGATGTCGAACGTCAAGGGCTGGCCTGACGGGAGCACCGTCACGTCGTCTGTGAAAGAGTACCTCTCGCCCCCCATCGGCGTGGTGTCGTCGCTCACAACCACGCTGTACTCCGACGGCTCCACCAGCGCGGTGTAGTATCCACCGGCTCCGGTCGTTACCGTGACGACGTCTCCAAGGAATGTGACTGGGTAGAACGAAACGTCCACCCCTCTGACGCCCGCGCCCTCGAAGGTGAGCTGGCCGGTGACCGCGACCTCGTCCGGGCTCGCGATCACTCCGAGGCCGTTCGTGTCCTCAGCGAACAGGGCAGGCTGGGACCAGCCCGCATAGCCGGAGTCGCCGAGCCCCAACGTCACCTGCACGTTGTCCGGGAAGACCATCACGAACGATCCGTTGGCGGAGGCCGTGGTCGTGAAGCGCGCTCCTTCTGGCGTGAGCATCGACATCTTCGCCCGGGCGCCCTGGTCCTCTGGGTTGAGGCCCGAGGACTCGTCCTTCTCGGCCCACAGCACGCCCTCCACGAGGACGCCTGAGTCCATCCTGACCTGGAGGTTCTTGGCCTCGGTTCCTAGCGTGAGCAATCCTGAGTAGAGGCTCTTCTTCGAAAGGCTGGAGCTGGTAACGGTGTAGGTGCCCGGGGGCAGCCTGAGCTCGAACTCGGCCTGGATGGTCGCCTTGATGCTCACGCGAGCGCCGTTGGCGAATTCGAACGTGACGAACTCGCTCGCGATCGGCAGCATGTTCTGGCCCTTGACCGAGCCCGTGACGGTGCTCGCCAGCTGCAGGCCGAGCACCCCCTGGGCCGAGCCGGTAACGAGCGTGTCCATTGGGATCGCGCCGACATAGTGCGCGACACCGTTGAAGTAGTCGGAGTAGAGGGTCCACGAACCCTTCGGCATCTTGATGTCCACAACACCAGCGCTGTCCGCGGTGCCAGAATAGGTCGTCAGGGGGTCGTAGTTGTCGAAGATGACATATGCGGCGTATGGCACGGGCAGACCTTCCCTCAGAATCGTGCACCTGAGGCTCGACTCCTCTGAAAGGGTCAGCTCCGTGTCGACCGTCCCGCCCTCGGAAATGGCCATGCTCACCTCGAACAGCATCTTGCCTGGCTCGGTCGTCGTGAGGGTGTACTGGCCTTCCATGAGGCGCTCGAACGTGAAGTTGCCCTCGGTGCCGGTCGTGACGGTGACGGGCTGGCCGTAGGTGTTCTCTGTGAGCACCAGCTCGATGCCTTCTGCCGGCTTGCCGTCGACGGTGGACACGGTGCCCGTCAGGGTCGCAGGCTTGATCCCGAACCTCTGCTGGGACTTCGCCCCCGCAGTCACATTGACGTCGGTCGACACAGTGAGGTTCCGACCGTTCACCTCGGCGTAGAAGTCGTAGGTGCCGGGTGGAAGCTGCAGCCCGAATGTGCCGTCAGCCGCGTCAATTACTAGGGTCTGGCCGGTCCCTTGCTCTGTCGCGAAGACCGTAACGCCCGGGATGAGCTCGTCCTCGCTCGCGCTGTAGTTGCCGTCAAGGTCGAGGTCCCAATAGATGTCGCCGTCGAAATCAGTACCCTCCATGACATAGTCCTTTGTGATGATGTAGTCGAACAGGCCGTCGTTGTCAAGGTCGTAAGGCATCCTCATGGCCTGGTCGTCGGTGACATTGAACTGGATTTGAGCGACGACGTTCTCCCCGGTGAGCCGTGTGTTCAGCGCATCGCCCGTGGACAGGATGATCTCCACGTTGCCGAACGGCGCGAGGAGCGAGTAGTGCCCGTCCGCATCGGTGAGCGTGGTCTGGTGCGGTATGCTGAACTCGTCCACGACAGTCGCCCTTATGTTGGCGACCGGGTGGCCTTCCTGGGTGGTCACTGTGCCGTTGACGTACGCGCCGGCATAGTACTTCAGGAAGACCGCGCCCGCGGTGTAGTACGAGGCTGTGGAATCATCGACATAGCCTGTGGCAGAGCCATCCTCGATCCCCAGCTTCAGGTCCCTCGCCTCCTCCAGGCTGATCGCCCGCCATGCATCCCTGTGCTCCGCAAGCTCGGTTGACGGGTAGGGGTTGTAGTACGCGGTCCTGTAGACCATCTTGAAGTGCGTGAGGTTCCAGCCAGGGGCCGAGGACTGCTGTGCCACGGACCCCGACAGGCCTGGGATGCCGTCGTTCGACAGGCCGATGTCGGAGCCGCTGAAGCCCACCATCGCCCTGTAGAACATGCTGTCGTAGAACATGTCCTTGTAGTTGATCGTGTAAGAGGTGATCACCGTGTCGGGGGTGATCTGGTCAAAGTCGAGCTCTCTGCCATACTGGTCGACCGCCTTGATCTCGTAGAAGTCTACCGGGGTGGAGATGTCCTCTATGCGCCTGTCGGAGAGCTTCGCGGGTGCGTAGAAGATGCCCGTGTCGGTGCCCGAGCGCGGGAACATCCTCGAGTCGACGCTGAAGTACCTGATGTCCCAGCCCGTGAGAGCGCACAGCTCACCATAGAGGGTCACGAGCTTGTCCAGGCCCAACTTCACGAGCTCCACCCTGCCGGCGACTATCCTGGCGTTCGCGTCGCTCAGGTCCTGGGCCATCGGGCCGTATGTGGCGGGGTCTGCGAGGACCTGGTCTATGATCGGCTGGCCTGGGCCGCCCAGGATGTCGTTCATCCTGGACGAGGAGACGCCGTACCTGTCAAGAAGGTCGAACACCTTCCCCTTCAGGTCGTCCCCCTCGCCCATGGCAGTATTGATGAGCTTGAACGCGAACAGCGCGATGGCTTCGGTCTCGCTCTGGGACATGATGATGTTCCCTGCCAGCTGGTAGCCGTTCTGGAAGTTGTCGGCCACGGTCGGATGCTGTCCTGCCTGCACGGCCTCGAACCCGTAGTCCCACCACGACACGTACGCTGGCCTGTCGACGACCGGCAGTATGTCGGCGTCGTAGTCTGCGAACCACGACCACGCAGCTGGGAAGTAGTAGCTGGGCAACGGGAGCGAGTATCCGAACGCTCCCAGGTACCAGTTCGATCCGTTGAACTCGTCGTACGAGGACGGGCGCAGGATCGATGGGAGGCCGAAGTAGATCTCCTTGTCGAGTTCGGACTTGCGCTCGGAGGGTATGCCCGCATCTGTTCCGTACCAGACGTTCGGGAGCACCACCATGAACGCAAGGAACAGGGCTCCGACTATGTGCCGCACCTTCACGCTCTTCCTGAAGACCTGGAAATACGACCCGCTGGCGCCAGCCAACGATCTACGGACGCCGTTGAAGTCCAGGCGATCGACGATCATCACAAGGACCCAGGCGGCCGCGAGTGCGAAGGCGGGGGCCGCGTTGAACATGAACCTCCCCGCAGAGATAGCCATGAATATGGCCGCGCCGAGCCAGACGACGATGAATATGTAGTCCGCGCTCTGCTGCTTCGGAATCTTCACGAACGCCCAGATGAGCCCTATGAGCGACAGGAAGAAGGTCACCATGCCGAACCCCATCGCGAGCTCGCTGAACCTTGGCGCGCGCGCCTCCGCGATCGTGCTGTACAGCTTGCTCTTGACGAAGTATCCCTGCCCGCTGAGGATGGCCTCCGCGAGTGCAGGGCTGATGATGTCGATGACGAGCACGCCGATGACCAGCATGACGCCGATTGCGGGGAAGGTCATCGTCCACGGGTAGTCCCTCGAGATCACGAAGAGGAACCCGAACACGATCGATGCCAGGAACAGGTAGACCGGCACATCGAACCGGACGGGTATGAGGCTCTGCTCGTAGTACACCGGGAACGATATCAGGTATCCGAAGCCCATGGAGATGAACACGAGCACGGTCACACTCATCGAATCGATGTTCCGGAGCTTGTTGAAAATGACCTGTATGAGATAGTAGGCCAGGATGAGCACGGCAACGTACCCGAACCCGACCCATGCCATGATGACGGATCCGAATGCGGTCCCTCCCATGAGGGCATAGAGCACCGAAGTGCGGCTGTTCGCGAAGTACTCCTTGAAGCCGGCTCTGATGCTGGGCCAGCTGCGCCAGCTCTCGACCCATTTCCTATGCTGCTGCGCCTTGACCGCCCTCAGCAGGAAGTAGAAAGTGAGCACGATGAAGAACAGGATGAAAGAGTCGTGGTCCGCCTCTGAGAGGACGCTCCGCTGGACATGGCTCGGCATGAGGGCTAGGAAAAAGGCCGCCACCAGACCTGCCCTCCTGCCGAACACCTCCTTGCCCAGGAAGTAGGTCGGGACGACCGTCAGCGCCCCCCAGAACGCAGTGGACCAGATCAGGGTCCATCCGAGCGCGTCGTCCAGGGAGTCGAACAGGCCCTGGCTGAACACCGCCGGGACGACTATGGACATGCTGAAGAACGGCGGACGCGGGTTCCTGATCCCGTCAGGGTAGTTGATGAGAGGGTCCCAATACAGCTGTTTGCCTGTCTCCGCGGAATAGCCGATGATGCGCTGCCAATAGTACGAGTCCGACCCTCCCGAGACGATGTATCCGTTCTGGGAGGACATCTCGTACCCGAAGTATGACCGGACGAAGAGCGCCAGGACGAAGATGAGGAAGAGCATGACGAGAGCGGGCCCGTTGGCGACAAACCACTTCTTCAACTCGCTCGGCCCCCTGTCCCCCCTCTTCAATCCGGACAGAAAAGGCCTAGCAGCACTGGCTCCTGCCTCGGCCAAAGATTATGCCACCTGGTGATAGTAGCCCACCGATACCGAGGGTGCTATATATACGTTATCCGCGAGCCCCTGTCAGAATCACCCAGCCAAACGGACAGTCTGGCATGACAGAAACTAGCATCATCCGCGGGCCCCTTCCTGAGTCGCTGCGCATCAGACGCTCGCACGCACCTCGTCAGCTATCGCCTTCGCGGCCGTCCGGGGGTCCGGAGCCTCGTAGATTGCCCTTCCGACTATGATGTAGTCCGCCCCTGCCCTGATCGCATCCGATGCTTTCCCGCCCTGGGCGCCGACCCCGGGGGCGATTATCTCAAGGTCGCCGATGATCCCTCGCAGTTGGGCAATCCTCTCGGGCCTGGTTGCAGGAGCCACGATGCCCCTAGCACCGGCCGCCTTGGCTATCGCTGCCAGCTGGTCGGCGACAGGAGCAGTGAACTGTTTGCCGCCCGGATGGCTCATCTCCGTGAGCACGAACACCTGCCCCTTCGCAGCATCGACACAAGCCTTGACCGAATCATCCCCCGCGAATCCGTGGCATATGACGGCGCTTGCTCCCCTCGCCATCGCCTGTTCGACAATCAGCCTGTTGGTGTTCGGAATGTCAGATATCTTCATGTCGCATATGACGTCCTTGACCTTGGACATCTCGGTGATTATGTCAGGGCCAGCCGCCAGTATCAGCGGCCAGTTGATCTTGATTGCATCCACGTAATCCTTGACCGCGCCCACGACCCGAAGTGCATCCGCCCGCGAAGTCACGTCCAGAGCCAGAATCACCCTGTTCTTCTTCTGCATCCTCCCCCCCCCTCGACGGGGACATCCCCTACCTGTCCGATAATCCTTCTGGGACAATCCTTTCTATTACTGCGACGGCGTTACTGCTAGCGTGGGCAGCATCAGGCGGATGCAGCGCAGGTCGGCTTACACCAGGAAGCTTCCACGAGGATGTGTGCTTTGCGAGCAGGGAGCGAAGCTGGTACTTCTGGCGACCGGGAAGTGCGCGAGGAGATGCTGCTACTGCCCTCTGTCCGCGAGCAAGAGGGGCAGGGACGTCTTCTATGCCAACGAGCGTCGGATCGATGGGGTTGAGCAGGCCATCGAAGAGGCGGAGCTGATGGACGCGCTCGGGACAGGCATAACGGGAGGGGACCCCCTGTCCAACACGGACAGAACGGTCGAGTCGATCAAGGCGCTAAAGTACCGGTTCGGGAGGTCTCACCACATCCACCTCTACACATCCACGACGGATGCGAGGAAGATCGAGCGGGCTGCGAGAGCCGGCCTGGATGAGATCAGGTTCCACCCTCCGACATCGATGTGGAAGGACCTGGAGGACTCTCCATTCGCCAAGGCCGTGAAGGACGCCAAGAGGTTCGAGATGGACACGGGTCTCGAACTCCCTGTCATGCCCGGGCGCGAGGACGGCCTCATCAGGGCGATAGCTTTCGCAGATGAGCTCGAGCTCGATTTCGTCAACCTGAACGAGCTGGAGTTCTCGGAGACGAACTGGCGTCCGCTGAGAGCTCTTGGCTTCGACACGAAGGACGACGTGTCTTCAGGGGTCAAGGGCAGCGAGGAGCTCGCACTGGACCTGCTGAGGCTGGATGCAGATGTGCCGCTGCACTACTGCTCCTCCGCGTTCAAGGACGGTGTCCAGCTGAGGAGACGCATCGCCAGACGCGCAAGGAATGTCCGCAGACCTCACGAGGTGCTCACAAGGGACGGCACGTTCATCAAGGGAGTCGTCGAGACGCCGCTCGTCGCTGCGACGGCGGCGTACATCATGCACAGGTTCGCCGTCCCCGGGAGGCTTCTCTGGAGCGACCCCGTGAAGAAGAGGCTTGAGGTCGCGCCGTGGATCCTGGAGGAGATCGCCTCCGAGCTTGACTCTCCAAGTTACATCGTGGAGGAGTATCCCACCGCCGACAGGCTGGAGGTCGAACGCACGCCGCTCAGGCGACGCTGATGCTCTGGATGTTGTGGTGCCTGTTCACGACCTCGCGGGCGATCCTGAGGTTCTTGCCGTTCTTGCCTATCGCCTTGCCCTTGACCTTCGGGTCGACGGTGACAGTGGCATGGATGACGTTCCCGCGGTCCTCGATCGTGACGCTCTGGACGCTGTAGGTATGGAACACGTTCTTGACGAAGGTCTCAGGGTCCTCGGAGTACTCGATGACGTGTATGTTCTTCCCGGTCAGGTTCTTCAGCCTGATCACGTTCTCGCCCTTCTTCCCGACCGCCCGGCTGCCCTGGCCCTTCTCGACCACGAACACCAGCTTCTCCTCGGTCTCGAGGCAGTCCTTGACCTGCGTGCCAGTGACTTTCTCGAACAGGCTGATGTACCGGAGCGTGTCCTCGGTGAAAGTTATGTCTCCCATCTGGACCACACATCAGGCGGAGAGTATGTTCGACTCTCCAGGGTTTACAATCGCGAGCGCGGATATCGCGAATGGCTTCCCGCATGCCGAGCCCAGCTCCACATTCGTTCCTTCGAACACAAGCAACCTGGCGTTAGACCCGGGCGGCACGAGGCCCTTCTCCGGGCAGTTGTTCGAGAGCACCACCAGCCTCGCCTCCCCCTTCTTGATGGACTTCCTGGCCTCTGCCAGGCCGATCCTGACGACGCCCGTGATCGCCGCGGTCTTGAGGGCCCTTGCGATGTCAACCGCCATCACTTCTCACCTTCCGCCTTTCCGCCGGGCGCCCATACCAGGTTCACAGCGCCAGTGCCGACAGTAACTGGCTGACCGACTATAATGTTTTCCACGACGCCCTCGAGCGTGTCGACCTCGCCCGTGATGCCCGCGCGCAGCAGGTGCGTCGAAGTGATCTCGAAAGCCGCCCTCGCGAGCACACTGGACTTCCGCCCGGATATGCCGTGCCTGCCGATGGCCTTCACGTCCCCGTCGCTGGTCATGAGGTCCGAGACGAGCATGATGTGCCTTATGTCGACCGTGAGGCCCTGCTCCTCGAGCGTCCTCGAGGCCTCGTTTATGATGGCGTTCCTGGCCGCCTCGACCCCGAGCGCCTCGTATATCTCGAGTATGCTGTTGGTCGAGGTCCTCTTCTTGTCCACATGGGCGATCTCCAGGACCTTCTCGAGGTTCGAGCCCTCGGTGTATATGACGAAGTGCCCTCCGACCCTGCGGATCACGGCCCTCTGGATCCCCTCGACGCCCTTGATAGGGCAGAGCTTGGTGTCCTCAGAGATGCGCTGGAGCTTCTTGTAGGAGGGCTCGTCGCACCTGATGACTATGTTGGCGTCGCGCATCTCCGCGAGGCCCTTCACGCCCTTGGCCTTGTTGAGCTTCCTGAGGACCTCCTCGGGGGTGATGTTCTTGCGCTCCATCTTCTTCCGGTCGAGCTTGACGATGACCTCCATCGTGTTGATGTCCGTGTCGACGTCGGCGATGTCTATCAAGTCAGTCCGCTCGATGTTCGATGCGATCTCCCTCACCTTCTCGAGGTCGTCCTGCGCGGCGTCCTCGAGATGTATCTCCATGATGGGGGTGCTGGGCACGCGCCTCGCGTCCACTATCTCGATGAGCCTCGGCAGGCCGAGCGTGACGTTCATCTCCGCGACACCCGCGTAGTGGAAGGTCCTCATGGTCATCTGTGTGCCTGGCTCGCCTATGCTCTGGGCGGCTATGATCCCCACGGACTCGTTCGGGTCCACCACGTGGGTCTCGAACCGCTCGATGGTCAGGTCGATCATCTTCTCGAGGAGCTTGTCCGGGATGTCCACGCCCTCGAGCCTAGATGCTATCTCGCTGACGACCGCGTGCGGCAGCACCCGGCTGGACTTATCCAGGATCTTGAAGAGCCTCACCTCCATCGGAGTCCGCTCGGGCACCTTCACGGGGAGCTGCTTCTTGGCGAACTCGGGCTTCTTGAGCGGCTTCTCCTTCTTCTTCCTCGGCATCCGCTCCTTCGACTTCACGGCCTCCAGGAGCTGCTTCAGCTTCTTCTCGCCCAGCAGCTTCTCGAGGTCGCGCTTGACCTTGTCGCTCGCGCGCGCGACCTTGGTGAAAGTGTAGCCGCCCTCCACGAGCTTCTGGGAGGTCTTGTCATCGACTCCCTTCCTCAGGAACACTTCGATTGCGCTCTTGGCAGCCATGGTGCTCACATCTCCTCCGAGCCGCCGCCGCCCTCGAACTCCGGCTCCTCGGTCTCCGTCTCGCCCTCTTCCGGCGTCTCGAGCAAGTCCCTGTCCTGAATGCCGTAGCTGAGCGCGCCCTTCTCCTGCACCTTGGCGATCAGCTCGCCCTGGTCGCCCAGGACCTCCAGGATTATGTCGTCCACGTCGACCGGGTCGCCCCCGACGCTCCTGCTCGGGTCTATGCCGTCCTCGCCGTACTTGAACTGGATGATAGTGCCCGCGGTGTTCCTGACGGACCCGTCGTTCATGACCTTCAGGTCCTCGAGGGCGTTGATGAGCCTGCGCTGCATGTAGCCGGACCTCGAGGTCCTGACGGCGGTGTCCACCAGGCCCTCCCTCCCGCCCATCGAGTGGAAGAAGTACTCGGTCGGGGTGAGGCCGCTCTTGTAGGCGTTCCTCACGAACCCCCTGGCCTCGGAGCCGAGGTCGCCCTTCTGGAAGTGCGGCAGGGTCCGGTTCCAGTATCCCCTGGACAGACGCTCGCCTCTGACCGCCTGCTGGCCGATCGCGCCGGCCATCTGGGACAGGTTGAGCATCGAGCCCCTCGCACCCGAACGGGCCATGATGACAGCAGAGTTCTCGAGACCCAGGTGCCTGCCTGCGATCTGACCTGCGGTGTCCCTCGCCTTGCCCAAGACCTTCATGATCTCGACCTCCAGGGTCTCCTCGAGGGACCGCCCGGGCATCTGCTCGAGCTCCCCGCGCCTGTACGCCTGGACGTGCTCCTCGACCTTCATCTTGGCCTGGGTCATCGCGTCGTCTATCTCGCGCTTCGCCTGGTCGGGTATGTCCTCGTCGTCAATACCAGTGGTGAAGCCCCTTACCATGATGGCGCCTATCGCCAGCTTCGTCGCCTTGTCTATGAACTCCCTGGCCTTGTCGGGGCCGTAGTCGCGGGAGAGCTTGTCCACGATCCTCCCCTTGAACGCCCCGACCGACTTCTCGTCGATGGTGCCCGTCAGGAGCCTGCCGTGCCTGATGACCACATAGCCGTCGTGCTCGCACTTCTCCTTCTTGCAGGTCTGGCACTTCTGGCATATGGACGCCTTGAAGGTCATGTGCAGGTCGCTCGGCAGTATGAGGCTGAACAGCTGCTTGCCCGTCCAGCGCTCCACGCCCTCCTTGACCTTGGGCTTCGGGAGGTCGGCCTCGCCGATCTTCTCGAGTATCCTTAGCGTCTCCTCCCTCGTGAACGTGGAGTCCTTGTAGGTGAGCAGGAACGAGCCCGTGATGTGGTCGTGTATCCCGCCTATGACAGGCGCGCCCATCCTGGGCGAGAGGATGTGCTCCTGGACCCGCATCAGCACCTTCGCCTCTGCGCGGGCCTCCTCGCTCTGGAGCACGTGCAGGTTCATCTCGTCCCCGTCGAAGTCGGCGTTGTACGGCGGGCAGACGCACAGGTTGAACCTGAAGGTCTTGTAGGGCATCACGCGCACCTCGTGCGCCATGATGGACATCCTGTGCAGCGAGGGCTGCCTGTTGAACAGCACGATGTCGCCGTCCACCAGGTGGCGCTCCACTACGTACCCTGGCTCGATCGTCTCGGCCACGGTCTCCGCGTTCTTGTCGGTGATCTTGATCCTCCGGCCGTCCGAGCGTATCACGTAGTTCACGCCCGGCCTGTACTCTGGCCCTGGAGGGATCGGCCCGCGCTTGCACATCTCCTTGGCCTTCTCGAGGTTGCGCTCGGTGACGTGTATCGGGACCGTGAGCTCCCTAGCCGCCTCGACGGGCACGCCGACCTCGTTGATGGACAGCATGGGGTCAGGGGAGATGACGGTCCTCGCGGAGAAGTTGACTCGCTTGCCCGACAGGTTCGACCTGAACCTGCCCTCCTTGCCCTTGAGCCTCTGGACGAGGGTCTTGAGGGGCCTGCCAGACCTGTGCCTCGCTGGCGGTATACCCGAGGTCTGGTTGTCGAAGTAGGTGGTGACATGGTACTGCAGGAGCTCCCAGAGGTCCTCGACTATCAGCTGCGGGGCCCCGGCGTCCCTGTTCTCCCTCAGCCTCTGGTTGATCCTCAGCACATCCACGAGCTTGTGGGTGACATCGTCCTCCGACCTGTCGCCCGAGTCGAGCGTGATCGAGGGCCTCACCGTGACCGGTGGGACTGGCAGAGCTGTCAGGACCATCCACTCCGGCCTCGAGACCGTGGGGTCCATGCCCAGGGATACAAGGTCCTCGTCCGGAATGCGCTCCAGCCGCTCCCTGACCTCCTTGGGCGTGAGCTTGTGGCCCTCCTCCCTGAAGGTCGTGGGCTTGTCGAGAGTGATCTTGAGCTGGACCGTGCTGCAGTGCGGGCACGAGGTCCTCGCGGAGGCGTCCCGCGCGGTCTCCTTGGCCACGGAGGAGGCGTCGAGCATGTCCGCCCCGAGCTCCTCCATCTTGTCCCGCTGCTTCCTGTACTCCTCTGCCTGCTCGCCAGTGAGCAGGAGGCGGCCGCAGGACCTGCACGTGGACTGCAGGAGCTTCTTGATCTCCTTCACATAGCCGACGTGTATGACTGGCATCGCGAGGTCTATGTGCCCGAAATGGCCAGGGCACTCGTCGACCTTCTTCCCGCAGGTCTTGCACCTCAGACCTGGCTCTATCACGCCCAGGTGTGGGTCCATGAGGCCCATGTCTATCGGGAAGCCGTCGTCGTCGTATGTGTCCGCGGTGATGATCTTGGTCGCGCTCATCTTCCGTATCTCGTCCGGGCTGAGATGCGCGAACTTGATCGCCGCGATGCGCTTGGTTACGCCCGTGACCATCATTTCAAGTCCTCCAGTTGCAGGCGCATGGCGACCCCGAGCGAGAGCAGCTCGTCCAGCAGGAGCTTGAACGCGTAAGAGGTCTGCACCTGGTATATCTTCGAGTTGTTGCCGCACACGGGGCACCTGAGCGTCCCGCGCCTGTCCAGGATAGCTATGTGGCCGCAGCTCGGGTTGCCGCAGACATACTGGAGCGTGCCGTCGCTCTCGTCGAGCAGCCTGTCCTTGATGACCATCGCGGCCCCGTGGCCTATCAGGCAGTCTCGCTCCATCTCCCCGAACCTGAGCCCGCCCTGCCTCGAGCGCCCCTCGGTCGGTTGCCTGGTGAGTATCTGGACCGGACCCCTGCTCCTGACGTGGAGCTTGCCGGAGACCATGTGGTGCAGCTTCTGGTAGTAGATGACGCCGATGAATATCTCGGCCTCGATCTTCTTGCCCGTGAGGCCGTCGTACATGACCTCCTTGCCGTTGTGCTTGAAGCCGTTCTTGACGAGGGAGTCCCTGATGGCCTCCTCCCTCTCGCCGCTGAAGGGAGTGCCGTCGATGTACCTGCCCTCCATGGAGCCCACCTTGCCCCCGATCATCTCGAGCACGTGCGCGACCGTCATCCTGGACGGGATCGCGTGTGGGTTGATCAGAAGGTCCGGAACGAGCCCGTCCTCTGTGAACGGCATGTCTTCCTGAGGGACCAGTAGCCCGATGACGCCCTTCTGGCCGTGCCTGGAGGCGAACTTGTCCCCCAGCTCGGGCACGCGCTCGTCCCTGACCTTTACCTTGACAAGCCTGGAGCCGTTCTCGGACTCCGTGAGCATGACGTTGTCGACCCATCCGCTCTCGCCCGGGCGCACGGTGACCGAGGTCTCCCTGCGCTTCTGGGGCGTGAGGAAGTCAGCCTCCTCCTCGAGGAACCTCGGGGGAGAGGTCTTGCCTATCAGGAC
>DYTN01000056.1 GCA_020725925.1 Methanobacteriota archaeon | reverse complement strand
CCGAACATGCTCGACCTCGACACGGGCCAGATGCGGATGTCGACGCTCAAGGACGTCGAGGACAGCACGAGGCTGATGGACGCCCTCCCGAACTGCCATGCCATCTCCACGCTCGTCGTCGCTACGGATGTCCCTCCCGAGCTGCTCGTAGTGAAGACACAGGAAGCGATGATGAAGAACTCCAGCAAGTGCCTCTCCAGCTATGCCCTCAATGTCGAGACCGTGGACATACTCGCGAAGATGTGGGCGTGCGTGACAGGCGGCATCGAGGAGCTCAGGAAGCGCCCGCTGATGGACGTCTATGGCTCCCCCAGCAGCCCGCTCACGTACGACGCGCACGCCGCGGATGTCATGGTGAGGGGGGCCGAATACGGGGCCCCTGTCGACATCGTCCCGTGCCCCATAGCGGGCGGCACGGCCCCCATATCGCTTGCAGGCGGTCTCGCGCAACAGAACGCCGAGCTGCTGGCGGGAGTGATGCTCGTCCAGACGGTCAATCCCAAGACCGCCATACAGTACTCGGGAAGGCTGAGCATGATGGACCTCAGGTATGGGAACAACGTCTGGGGCAACCCCGAGATGGGCTTGGCATCCGCCGCCACCGTCCAGATCGCCCACAGGTACAATATGATCGCGGACGTCTACGGCGTCACGTCGGATGTCCATGGCTGGGGCATGCAGATGGGGCTCGAGAGGATGCTCACAGCCCTCATGCCAGCGATGGCAGGGGCCGACGACCTCTCCGGCATCGGAGGGGCCTGGGGGAACGCCGCGAGCTACGAGTCCCTCGTGATTGACAACGAGATCTACGAGGACATCTTCAGGGCAATCAGAGGGATAGACGTGGACGAGGACCACCTGGCCCTGGAGGTCATAGAGAAGGTCGGGCACATGGGCAACTTCCTCGCGCAGCCCCACACGATGAGGCACTTGAAGCAGGGGGAGCTGCGCATATCCGACCTGTACGACAAGCGCACGGGCGAGAGGACGCAGAAGGAGGGCCTCAGGCAGCTCCAGGACGACGCGAGGGCGCGTGCGAAGGAGCTCCTCGAGGAGCACCAGCCGGAGCCGCTGGACCCGGACGTCGAGCGGGAGTTGGCGAAGGTCGTGAGCGAGGCCAGCAGGACCCTCCTAAGGAAGGGCTGAGGGCACTACTTGTATTTCTGCCTAGATGCGACGACGGCCACGATCCCTATTGCTGCAACGATTCCCAGAAGCATCAGCAGGATGACCTCTCCCTCGAGCCCGTACTCGAACCTGAGATCCAGTTCCTGATAGGGATACTTGGTGGCGACTGCGGAATCCGACTGGGAGCTCTCGTTGTGGACTGCCGAGACCACAAGCCGGTCGCCCACAGCCCACTCGGACTCGGTCAGAGTCAACGAGTATGAACCCACATCGTCGGTGGTCAGATACTCCAGGAACCTGATGGATGAGCCCCTCTCGACCTTGAGCAGCACAAGCAGGTCGGCCAACGGCTCTCCCTCGTAGTCATAGACTTGGCCGCTCAGCACCTTGTGCCTGTGGACCGCGATGCTCCAGTTCATGTAGTCCGTGGTGTTGTGGTCCCACACGCGCACCTTGACCCAGTATGAGCCCTGCTCTTGAGGGACGCCCATAATCCACATGCCCGTCTCGTTGTTCGACACCACTCCCAGCCATGAGGCGTTCGTCTCGAACGCCCACTCGGAGCTGCCGAGGTCCGGCGGAGTGGCGCTCAGGTTGACGGCATATGTCCCCCAGGCGAGGGCCGCGGTCGGAGGCGTTGACGTGATGTACGGCTTAAGCAGCAGCTGGCTCGATATCCTCAGCACCGCAGAGGAATTCCAGAAGTGGGACACATAGAGCGTGTCACCCCTGAGGTCCCACCCGACGTCCATCACACGCTTGCCCTCGATGTTCCCAAGGGTACCATCGCTCATGCGGACAACCGTGCCCCCCTCGAGGACCTCGATATCCTTCAGCTCGCGGTCGGTCATGTCTACGGCGACGGTGACGGGGACGTTCCAGTAACCAGCATCGTACGGGCTCCGCCTCGATATGTTCAGGACCAGAAGATCGGTGCCTGTCTCAGGCGAGAGGACGATGTCCGTGCTCAGCCTGCCGTGGACATAGCTCGCGACCTCGCCATCGGTCGCCTTCCAGTTCTCGTATGTGGAGTTCGACTTGACATCGCACACCCATCGGAGAAACTCAGGCGATGCGATGTCCCAGTGTGTGTAGATCCTGAGGGCGCCCGCGTTGGATGAGACGGTGCGCGCGATGTTCCACAGATTGGGGTCGAGGGAGTCCATGCTGATCGCCCTGTACATGTCCATGAGGTCCATCCTGGAGTGCGGATGCCACGCGGCCCACGCGGGGAGCCATTCACCTGTCTTGCCATGGACCCAGTAGCTCCCCAGAAGAGAGCTGTTCCCCGGCGAGTAGTACGCCGACGACACCCCCATCAGCCTCGTGCCATGGAGGTACTGAGCGTAGACGTTCTCCCAGGAGGCCGCGTTTCCGGGGGTCGCCAGCGAGATGTAGGTGTCTCCCCTGCCCACGTACCTCGGGTCGTCCCACCTGCTCGAGAACCAGTAGTACTGGTCCAGCGTCGAGTGGCTCGCCTCGGCGAACTCCACGGCCTCCTCCCAGAACCGGTTCCCCCAGACATAGAAGTCGTGCGGGACGTGAATCGCGATCTCCGATTGGGTCGACAGCACGTAGGTGGAGTTGCCCATGAAGGAGTTGAACATGTACGATGTCTTGGGGTGTTCGTAGCCGGAGTAGACGAACTCTGCGGACGTGACGGAAGTGGCATCGTCCAGCCCCAAGACGGTCGCCCAGTCCCAACCGTTCCACCAGCGCGGTAGAGCCACGCCGTCGACGGGGTCGCTCACCGTCGTGACCTTGAGCATGTCGTTGAGAGTGGCTCCGTCCAGGACCACCGTGCATTGGATGGGGACGTCCCAGCCGACCTCCCTCGGGACATAGGCCTCGTATCTGCCCGATGGCATGCTGAAGGCAGCCGGTTGTCCCCCAATCCAGACCTCTGCATCAGAGACCGCTTCGCCTGCCTCGTCGACGACCTTCAGCCACAAAGGCTCGTTCTTCGCCACGACCTCGTAGACGGTGTCGATGGCTGCATACCGCGAGGTCATAGACCTGAACATGAGGTTGTCGATGACCCAGCCGCTGGGCACCTTGTATGCCGATATCCTCCCAGTCTCGACATCGCAGTCGAACCTGAGCACCGGCGAGTTCAACATCTCAAGCTCGGGAACCGAATGGTTCGCCGCATAGACGACCCCGGCTGCCGTGCTCATGACCATCAGGGCGGCCTCGTCCGAGCCGTTCGCATGAGCGAATGACACGATGTACCTGTTCGGCCGGGTTCCGAAGGTGTCCGAGTCATGCGGATAGGACGGCAGGAGGTCGTCCGAGACGACGGACCACTTGTGGGTGCGCGCATCGTACACCTGGATCGATTCGTTGTCCGCGGTGCCCGTCGTGAGCGAGACGGCAGA
>DYTN01000010.1 GCA_020725925.1 Methanobacteriota archaeon | reverse complement strand
GCCGCGGAGGCGAAGAAGATGCACCTCTACGCTGCTGGCCAAGACCTGCTATCGGACGCCTTCTCCGGCAACGTGCGCGGCCAGGGACCGGGCGCCGCGGAGATGGAGTTCGAGGAAAGGCCCACAGAGCCGATGCTGGTGTTCATGGCGGACAAGTGCGGCCCAGCGGCCTACTCGCTCCCCATAGCCAAGACCTTCATGG
Source organism: Methanobacteriota archaeon (assembly GCA_020725925.1). Lineage (GTDB taxonomy): Archaea > Thermoplasmatota > Thermoplasmata > UBA10834 > UBA10834 > COMBO-56-21. The sequence continues at coordinate 55,885 of DYTN01000010.1, read as the reverse complement.
ACCCGTTCACGACGACGGGCCTGGTCATAGACCCAAGGGCGCACCAGGGGTACGACATCGAGGTCGTCGACGTAGTGGACCACAAGAAGGTGCTCATGACCTCGCCCGCTGAGCTGTACGACATACTCGCGCTCCTGGGGGACACCACCAGATATGCGGTGAAGAGGGTCCTGCACAGGTCCATAGGCATCGCGGCCGTCGTGTCCACTGAGAAGCTGAACATCCTCGCGGGCAAGTATGTGGGCAAGGACGACCCTGTCATGCTCGTCAGGTGCCAGTCCGGGCTGCCAGCGGTCGGCGAGGTGCTCCAGCCGATCGCCTTCCCACAGCTCGTCGCTGGGTGGATGAGAGGGTCGCACTACGGCGCATGGTACCCATGCGGAGTCGACGACTCGGATCCGTCGTACCACGATGGTCCTCCGAGGGTGTGCGCCCTCGGCATACAGATCGCAAACGGCAGGATCCAGGGCGCGGAGCCACAGGGTTCAAGGCCCGGAGACCACAAGCCCATCGATTACTTCTCCGGGAAGGAGTGGGACTACGTGAGACTCAAGGCGATGGAGATATCCATCTACATGCGCGGCCACGGACCGTTCATGCCGGGCATAGTCGCCCCAGAGGACCTCGAGTACACGACCAGGCCCGAGGTGCTGAAGAAGCTCGAGCCGAGGATGAAGCCTCTCGAGTGAGGTCGTTGAGTTGTCCCTGAGGAAGCCCGCGGTAGTCGTCAATTTCAAGACCTACCCAGAGGCGAGTGGGAAGGGCGCCCTGGAGATCGCCAGAGTGTGCGAGCAGGTCGCCTCGGAGACGGGCGCGTCAATCGTCATCGCCCCCCCGATGATGGACCTCGCCCTGGTCGCCTCCTCGGTCAAGATCCCGGTGATGGCCCAGCACCTGGATAGCGTGCCGTCGGGCGCCACCACAGGCCATGTCACCGTGGAGAACGCGAAGGCGTCGGGGGCCGTGGGCACGCTTATCAACCATTCCGAGAGAAGGCTTAAGATCGCGGAGATACACGAACTGATAGACCGCTCGCGCTCCGCCGGCCTCGCCTCCATCGTGTGCACGAACAACATTGCAGTCAGCAGGGCGTGCGCAGCGATGGAACCGGACTTCGTGGCCATCGAGCCCCCGGAACTCATAGGGGGTGACGTATCGGTGACGACGGCCAACCCCAAGATCGTCTCCGACACGGTCCAGTCCATCAGGGCGATCAGCATGAGCGTCGGGGTGCTGTGCGGCGCGGGCGTCAAGAACGGCCGGGATGTCGCGAAGGCGCTCGAGCTCGGCACCAACGGCGTGCTGCTGGCCAGCGGCGTCGTGAAGGCGAAGGACAAGAGGGCCGTCCTTCTGGACCTCGTGTCGGGCCTTCGAACTTGAGCGAAGCGTACGTGTAATAGTGCATGCTTTCATCTGCGCCGATGCTCCGCGGGCCGATGCGGCGCGCGCTCGTCTTGGCGGTGTCATCGGCCTTGCTCTTCTTGTCGGTCGGGCTCGCGCCGTATCACAACTGCCGAACGGGTACGAACCAGTCCACCGCTCAGGCGCTCGCTGTCGGTGGGCCGCTCATCGGCGAGTTCTACCCATGCGCTCTGGCGAACGACGAGTATGTCTCGCTGGCTAACACAGGGGTTTTCAGCGTCAACCTTGGTGGTTGGTGCCTGACAGACGGGGAAGGGTACCTTGTGTTCTCTGCCAACGTGTCCATCGAGGGGATGGGGTCGTTCGTCGTGGCGTCGAACGCCAGTTCGTACCGGGCCGCATATGGCATCTCCCCGGACCTGTGGCTCGAAGACCCAGAGCTCGGAAGGTACCTCTCGGCCAAGGGGACCTTCAGGCTCGGCGATTCCGGCGACTCAATCCGCCTCATAAGCCCGAACGGAATCGTCGTCGACTCCGTCAGATTCGGCGACAGCGCCGAGAGCGTCGAAGCCTGGCTCGGGCCGCCCGTGCCCGCCTTGCGACGGGGCGAGGTCGCGAAGCGGATTGTGATCGACGGACTGCCCCGGGATTCGGACGCGGCATGCGACTGGATGCCCTTCCGAGAGCACCGCTATGGACATACGGACTTCGCCCCCTACAGGACATCGCTGCCCGGAGGGGCAGTGACCGCGTTCACCAGCCCCGATTGCTCCCTGGACGCGGTGTTGGAGACCCTCGGGAACGCGTCGCAGTCGATCCTGCTGTGCACCTATGAGCTGTCGTCTCCCGCGGTGTGCGCCGAGCTCCTCGGGGCACACGCGCGCGGGGCTGACGTGAGGGCGCTGGTCGAGGGCGCACCGACCGGAGGGATGGATTCCGACGAAGTGGCGTGTCTATCGGTGCTTGCCAGGGTAGGCATGGACGTCAGGGTGCTCCGAGGTTCTGTCAACGAGGGCGGAGTACAGCAGCTCCGTCCTCGTTCCGTTCTCCTCGCGCACGCAATCGACCATCGAACTCCTCGTCTCCCCAGATGCTTCCATCACCGCCCCCTTCGTGGCGGGAAGGCTCATGACCTCCAGGCGCGCTCTCATCCAGCAGTTCCAGGTGGACCATCTGTGGAGCACCAGGTGGGCGGAGTGTGATTCGGCAAACCCCCTGCTGGAGGCATGCGTGGATGCCATGCTCGCAGGCGGGTCGGTCCGCATGCTTCTGGATTCCTCCTGGTTCAACTATGAGCGCAACTCGCAGGTGGCGGAGAACATGACCGCTCTCGCGGCCCTTCGGGGCCTAGACGGCGAGTTCAGGCTGCTCGACAACAGGAGCCCGGTCACCGTGCTTCACAACAAGGGCGCGGTCATGGACGGCGCGACCACGCTCATATCGAGCAACAACTGGGGATACTCCTCGTTTGCCAGGAACAGGGAGGTCGCGGTCCTCGTCGAATCGCCCGAGATAGCGTCTTACTTCGCACGGGCGTTCGAAATGGACTGGGAACCAGACTCGGAGCCTCCCGTGGCACGATGCGGCGATAGGCTCGAGGCAGCCCTTGGAGAGCTGGTGTGCTTAGATGGCAGCGGCTCGAGCGACGACAGGGGCGTTGTCAGATGGACCTGGGACCTGCATGGTGATGGTACGACCGACGGCGACGGCTGTCGGTTCGAGTTCGTGGCATCGAAGCCAGGCGAGCTGTCCGTGCTCCTGACCGTCGAGGATTCCTGGGGGAACGAGGACAGCGCCTGGGTCGAGGTCGCGGTCCTAACTCCGGGGCAGGGTTCGACCACGATCCCGGGCCTCGCGAGGTTCGCCACGCTCGTTTCGATACCGCTCGCCTGCTTCGGTGGGGCATTGCTCGGGCTGCGTCTGGCGCGGAGGTGGCACCGGCTCTCGCGCAAGCTTAATCAGCCACGTGAGGATTGACCGGCTGGATGATCACGGTCCGTCCTTTCTCGCCCACAGACATACCCTCCATACTCAAGGTAGTCGAGCAATCCCTTGGAGAGACCTACCCACCGTCGCTCTACTTGACGGTCCACAACCTCTGGTGCGAGGGGTTCCTGGTGGCGCTCGAGAACGGGCAGGTCGTTGCTTTCGTGGCGGCGGTTCCCACCGGCTCAAAGGTCGCGAGGGTGCTCATGCTGGCCGTGACGCCGAAGTGCAGAAGGAGGTCGATCGGGCGCCGGCTGATGGAAGGACTCTATATCAGCTGTAGGGTCCGCGGCGTCGACACCATCGTCCTCGAGGTGAGGAAGAGCAACAAGGAGGCGCTGGCCTTCTACGAGCGCCAGGGCTTCTCCGTGTTCGGAGAGATGAAGCAGTTCTACTCGAACGGCGAGGACGCCTGGAAGATGATGAAGGTGCTGGGCACCTGAAAGGGATCACTGGTACCCGCGCTTGTCGTCGTGGACGTGGTAGTTCCAGTAGTGATACGGCGACGATTCCTTTGTGGACGTGCTCACGTCCGAGGAGACCCCGCCCATGTAGCTTCCATACCTGTCCTTGATCTGGTCCTCGACGGGCCTGGCGCGCTTGAGGGCATCCCTGACGTGCCTCGCCTCTATCAGCCCTGCCTGCTCGATCGTGGCGATGTCTCCGGCCGCGCGCACGAGCCCTCCCAGCTCCCTGAGCCTGAGGGTCAGAGACTTGTCCTTGTTGTCTATGAGCTTAGCCCTCTTCCTGGCCTCCTCGATGATCAGGGCGAGGGCGTCCCGGCTCGCGTGAGGGATCCTGGCGTCCATCACGATCTCCTGGGCCACGAACTGTGCCAACTTGAGCCTGTTCTCCTCATTGTCGGGCATGACCGTCTCCACTAGTATCTCGTATCCTCCGCCATTGATCCTGGAGCGGAGCGGCGAGAGTATGTGCGGCAGGTCCTGGATATTGCACGCGCCGACGAAGATGAAGTCGCACGGCACATTGTCCACCCGGACGCTCGCGCCAGCGCTCTGAGGGTTCCTTCCCGCTATGGGGAACCGTTTCTCCTGCATGGCCGTAAGGATGAACCTCTGAAGATGCCCTAGGTGGGGGAGCTCGTCGACGAAGAGCACGCCCTGGTGCGAGCTGTGTATCGCTCCTGCCACGACCCTGTCGTAGGGTGCTGTGCCGAGCTGCGGGTGCCCGCCGTAGGGGTCGTGCCTCACATCCCCCAGCAGCTCCACCTCGCTGGCCCCTGTGGCGAGCATAAACGGGTTCCTGTTGATCGGGACTATCACTTTCTTCGGGCTCTCCTTCTCCAGCTCCCGCCTCTTCTCGAGGGCCTGCTGGTCGAGCACCTTAATCATCTCGCCCGACCGCTCGAACACCACGACCTCCTCCTTTCCGAACCGCTTCCTCGTGGTCGTGACGCGCTCCCTGCCGGCGAGCTGTCCCATGGTCACCTCGACCAGGCCTCCGAGCAAATCCCCGAACGGATTGTTGGGGGAGGACCTGATCTGCGCCACCTTGGCCCTTGAGCACTTGGGGCAGAAGCTTTCCCTGGGAGAGGAGTAAGTGCCGCAGTTTGCGCACCTGTACCCCAGACGCTCGGTCACGTTGACGGGCGCCTCCTTGGGGTCTATGAACTCTCCCTCGGCAAACCCCCTGGACTCCAGCTCCCTCTCGACCTCGTCCATCGACTTGACCTCGACCAGGGGCCGCTCCGGGTTCTCGGGATTGTGGACGACCCTAATCTCCTCAGTGGGCCTCGCGAGGTGCAGCGAGAGGGCCTGGGCTATCATCGATTTCCCAGTGCCCGGAGGGCCGACCAGGAGGAAGTGCCTCCTCTGCGACGCGGCAATCCGGGCGAGGCGGACAGCCTCGTCCTGGCCGATCACTCTGCGGAGCGGGTCGGAGGATATCCTGATGTCCTCTGTCGTCTCGATGTCCTCCAAGAGCTTGGGATGCTTCTCTGCGGGAGTGTCCACGGTGGCCATCTGGTTCACGATTACTAGGTGAGGTCTTCCTTCGTCAAGACCTCGACGTTCGTCGGGAGCTTGGCGATGTTACCCAGCTTAACACCGACTACCGTGCTGATATTCTTTTCCACAGCGATATCCAGCACCCGCTGCGTGATTATGCCGTCCAAGACGACGGCCATAACTCCCTCGGCCGATTCCTTCAGCGTGTCCGCAAGAGTGCTCACATGGACCTCCTTGAGAACGTTGCCAGAACTGTTGAGGAGCTTCGCCTTCGAGGTGTTGTTGAGCTCGTCGAGCACGCCCCTGTACCTCAGCTGCTCGGGGGAGAAGCGCTTCGCGGGCCTCTCCTCGACGGGCCTTGGGCCGCCCCTCTGCTCTCTCTCCCGGCCGTGCCTGCCCCTGTCGTCCTCGTGCCTGTGGCGGTCGCCACGGTCCTCCTCCCTTCTGCCCCCTTTTTCGCCATTCCTTGAAGGCATCGTGGGTATGTTGAGCATTTCTGCAAACTGGTCCGCAGGCACCTTGTTCCTGAGGCACTTGACGATCTGCTTCTGGGTCAGCTCCTCAACCTCTTGTCCGGCAGGCGCTCGAGCGATGAAGTCGACTTCCGCGACCTGCAGCAGCTCTCTGAGTATGAGCTCCCCTCCTCTGTCACCGTCCACGAATGCGGTGACGACCTTCTCCCTGGCCAGGTCTATGATGGTCTGAGGGACATTCGTGCCCTCGACGGCTATCACGTTCTTGATGCCGTACTTGAGCAGGTTGAGGACGTCGGAGCGCCCCTCGAGGACTATTATCGCATCGGAGTCCTCTATGTTGGGGCCAGCTGGCAGCCTCTCCTTGCCGAAATGCACGACCTCCTCGATCTGCACCGACTGCCTCACGGAATCCGCGAGGTCGACGCCGCTGACCTTCGAGGCCTTCATGAGCTCGTTAAGGAGCTGCTTGGCCCGCTCCACGATCTTGTTCCTCTTGGAGACCCTGACATCCTCTATCTTCTCGATGTTGATCCTGGCCTTGCAGGGACCGACCCTGTCAATGGTCTCCAGTGAGGACGCGAGGATCGCCGTCTCGACTTGGTCGAGGCTCGAGGGCACGTAGACGATGCCCTCAGACTTGCCCTTGCTCGAGCTCACCTCGACCTCTATCCTGCCTATCCTGCCGCTCTTCTGGAGGTCCCTGAGGTCCAGCTCGTCACCGAGCAGGCCCTCGGTCTGTCCGAAGATGGCCCCGACGATGTCGGGCTTCTCCACTATGCCGTCTGTTGAGAGTCTCGCCGAAATCAGGTACTTCGTCGTACTCGGATCTATGTCCATTCTCGTCACTTCCGTTTCGGAAAAACAGCTCCGTCAGCCTCTTCCAGCCGCTGCGCCTTGCCTGCTGCATTCAGCCTACTCTCATGCGCAGGTTGGTGGTTGACAGACATCTATTCCATGAGGTTCACGCGGCCGCCTGTAAGCGGGCTTCCCTTCTTTGACATTCACTGGAGTATGCGATGATATGTCAGTTGAAGGCCGATGCGCTGTTCTTCGCTACTACTATCGCTGCCCCCGATAAATACTTTTCCATGCAGACGATAAAATTGAGATCTGACGGGCCAGTATCCCGACTCTAGCCCCCGGACACCACTGCAATCAACCTCAGCTCGTCCCCGTGCCTCAGGGGCTCGTCGAAGGGTATGGGTTCGTCCCCGCGTACTGTTATCCACGCGTCGGGGAACAAGCCCAATGCACGTATTGCCTCCTCGGCGGTCGCGCCCGGCTTCAGCTTGAGCGTCCTCACATCCTTCTTCGTGGGGAGCACGTGGACGGTTACCTTCACGTGATTACCGACAGCGTTAATATAGACACTCGTATTAACGCTTTTCATCCAGCAAGTTGCCGAGGTAGCTAAGCTCGGTTTAAGGCGGTAGCCTCGAGAGCTACTGGTGCTTGTCACCACGGGAGTTCAAATCTCCCCCTCGGCGCCCTCGCCCTGCGCTTGTGCGGCGACAACAGGTTAATTACGCCCAGGGCCATTCAACATCGACGGTGATGGCTGCCAAGAAGATCGTGCTTGTGGTCTGCGACGGCCTCTCCGACAGGCCCGTGAAGGAGCTCGACAGCAAGACGCCCCTCCAGGCCGCAAGGAAGCCCGCCATGGATGCACTAGCAAGGCATGGCATGAGCGGCATGATGGACGTGATCGGCCCTGGCATCATCCCCGGCAGCGACACGGCGCACTTGGCGCTCTTCGGCTACGACCCGTTCAAGGTGTATACAGGCAGAGGACCGATAGAGGCTGCTGGTGCAGGCATCCCTCTTGAGCGGGGCGACGTCGCCTTCAGATGCAACTTCGGGACCGTCGACGATGGATTCAACGTCGTCGACAGGCGCGCCGGAAGGATCAAGGCCGGGACAGACGAGCTCGCGAGGGCAGTCTCGGGGATGAAGATAGGAGATGTCACGGTCCTCTTCAAGGAGGGGTCGGAGCACAGGGCGGTGTTAGTTCTCAGGGGGAAGGGCCTGGACCACAGAGTCTCGGACGTGGATCCTCACATCGAGGGCAAGGTTCTGGAGGCGAAGCCGCTTGCGCCTGAAGCAGCAAAGACCGCACGAGCGCTCAACGAATTCGTCAGGCGCGCGGTCGAGATTCTCGCGTCCCATCCTCTCAACGCGCAACGGTCGAAGGAGGGTCTTAGGCCAGCCAACGTGATTCTGCCACGGGGCGCGGGCAGCACAAGGGACCTCGAACCTCTCTCCGAGCGCTATGGCATCAGGTGCGGCGCCGTCGCGGGCGTCACGCTGGTGAAGGGCATCTGCAGGATGGTCGGCATGGAGGTGCCGGATATCGTCGGTGCCACGGGCGGTCTCGATACCGACTACAAGGCGAAGGCGGACACCGCGCTCAGACTCCTGGACAAGAAGGACTTCGTGTTCGTGAACGTCAAGGCCGGGGATGTCGCGGGTCACGACGGCGATTTCAGGACGAAGATGAGAGTGATCGAGAACATAGACATGATGCTCGGGCTGATGCTCAAGGATCTTCACGAGGACGTGGTGGTTGCGTTGACCTGCGACCATTCGACCCCCGTGGCGGTGAGAGACCACAGTGCAGACCCGGTGCCGATTGCGATCTCCGGCGGGGGAGCGAGGGTTGACGGAATCAAGGAGTTCGACGAGGTATCAGCGGCATCGGGGGCGCTGGGAAGGATCGCCGGCATGCAGTTGATGCCCATCATGCTCGGGATGGCGGACAGGGCGAGGAAGTTCGGGGCGTAGCACGAGACGAGAAAACGACGTGGCCCTGTTCGTTCAGGCCTCGCGAAGGGATTTGTTGATCGTTTCTTCCTGGACGTGCCCTATGACCTTCACATCTGCCTTCGAGGTACCCTTGATGTCTTTCAGACGTCTCTTGATGTTATGCGCCAGCTGCACACCGAGGGGGCAGAACGGCGATGTGGGCCTGAAAGTGAGGCTGACCGAATCCTTCCCCACCTTCAGTTCGGAGATGAGACCCATGTCGTACACGTTGACTTCGGTGTGCGGGTCGACGATCTGCTTGAGCGCCGAAATCACTTCTTGTTCTGTCGGCATGGGTACGTCCCTGTTCCCTTCTGGTCCTGTTTCCGCGCTAGCTGACGCGTGAAGGCCAATGTAGACTATTAAGTTAGTGCAGTTCTGCTAAGGTGCTTCAGAGGGCCTGCCTCTGCTTCTTGAAGTAGTCCAAGACGATCTTCCGCTGGCCCTTGCGGAGTATCGCCGAGAGAGTCGACGGTGAAACGTCGAACATGCGTGCAAGCTCCCTCAGGCTAATCCGCTTCGGATAGTCGAAATACCCTCTCTCGAACGCCACTTGCGTAATCTTCTCCTGCCTCTCCGTGAGGCTCTCCTTGTCGTCTATCTTGGTCAGCTTGACCAGCTCGGCCTCCACGCTCTTGTTCTTCAAGTGGTCGAAAATGCCCTTCAACACGAGTCCACCTTGCCGCCCCCCTTGCTCTCAGCCGAGATGAGGAAGGCGTCGGAGTCGGTCAATATCCTGCAGATCTCGCATCGGGCAGTTGTGATCGCGCCGATCACTTTGCCCCTCTCAGTGATTGTCGTGTCCACCTTCGCGACCAACGGATTCTTCTTGATGTCGGAAAGCACCTCATCCATGATTTCCTGTGGACCTGCAATCTCGACGAGGTCTTTCACGCCCTTCTCCGAATACGGTACCCTGTCGATGACCTTGATCGTCACAGGATGTCTCTGAGGTATTTCGCTCATCCAGTTCTGCGGGATCTTGAGCGATATGACTGCTTCCATCATCTGCTGGTGCGACCCCCAATCCCAAGAAGCCGGTTAGGAATGAGGTTACCGTATATTTAGTTTAAGGTTTAGCCAGCCCGCTGGGGCGATGCAGGGCACTTTCACACATCCCGTCCCACCCCTTATCTATTCCCGGACGGATTAGTGCGCCACGATGGACCTATCTTCTTTCAGCCGCTCCAGTGCCATGGTCGACAGCTCGTCCATGTTCGACGAGATCCTGTCCCTCGAGGACCTGTCTAGGAAGTCCTCGATGTGCGTCTACTGCAAGGGCTCGAAGATGCTCTGCGGCAAGGATAGATGCTCCGTCATTGCCAGGTTCTACTCGGCATCCAAGACTAGAGAACGCATCGACAGCCTCAACCTGGACGGCTCATCGCCGCCAAGCGTGTTTGTGGGGAGGTTCGGCTATCCCAAGGTGGCCATCGGCCCCATGATCCCCCCGATGCATGGTGACACGTCCCTGTACGACACTCCGGAACGATGGGCGGGCATGTCCATCGACGACATCATCGATTTCAGGTCGATGATGGTGAGGGGCATGCACTGGGTCAAGGTGGGTGAGGTCGAGAGCCCGAACAAGCTGGTCGTGAGGACCCGAGACCTGGCCCTTGCCCGGACGCCTCCCGACGTCGACGCCCAATTCGAGCGCAAGCCATATGGTAGGCTTTCAGTGAATGACGACGTGCAGCCATTCGGCCCGTCTGCCCCGCTTAGGAGGTTCGACGTCTCGACGTGCAGGTTCGATGCCCGCCTGGAAAAAGCCTTCTTCGACACGGACCTGAGAGCCAAGGACGCAGTGATATCGCTGTACAAGGACGGCTTGCTGCTGTCGCAGATACAGAGGGCGTTCAGCGTGGGCGCGTTCGGGGTTGGCGCTCGAAGGAAGTTCGTGCCCACCAGGTGGAGCATCACCGCCGTTGATTCGAACCTCGGGCTTCACATGCTCGAGACGACCAAGACCTTCCCCACGATCAACGAGTACAGGGTGTACGAGACCCAGAGCCTGGACAACAGGTGGGCGGTCCTCATGATGCCCACCAGTTGGAGGTACGAGCTGATCGAGGCCTGGTACCCCAACACGGCCTGGAACCCGCACAGCGACAAGATAGCGATAATGTCCGATTGCGAGTTCTATGACGGCCGGACGGACTACGCGAGCATAGGCGGGTGCTACTACGCCGCCCGCCTTGCGGTGAACGAACTTCTCCAGCGAGAGCGCAGGCAGGCGGGGGTCTCCATCATGCGCGAGGCCCACCCAGGCTACATATTGCCTGTCGGGGTCTGGAACGTCCGGGAGAATGTAAGGGCGGCTCTCAGGGACCCGCCCAGGAGGTTCGGGACACTCAAGGAGGCCCTCACGCACATCTCCACAATCATGGACATCCCCATGTCCAGGTGGATAAGGAACAGCGCCCTCCTCAAGGACGCCCTCTACCAGAAGCGGATAGACGACCTCTGGGGCTGATGCGTTTGGAGGTCAGGCTCGTGGAGTGCAAGACGGCGGCCTCCCGCTCGGGACTTCCAGGTCTGGACTTCGCGCTCAACCCCTACAGGGGCTGCGCTCATGCGTGCGCCTACTGCTACGCCCAGGACGTCACCCGGTTCGAGATGGGCAGGCCATGGGGCTCGGTCGTCGAGGTGAAGTCGAACATCGTGTCCGCGCTCCGGAAGGAGCTCGCCCGGGGACCGAAGGGAGTGTACGGCGTGGGGACGGTGACCGACCCGTACCAGCCTTTGGAGAGAAAGCATGAGGTGACCAGGGGATGCCTAGTCCTGCTGAAGGGCGAAGGTGCGAGTACGAGCATCCTCACGAAGTCCGACCTCGTCCTGAGGGACCTCGACGTGCTTCATGGGTGGAAGGAGGCCGAGGTCGGGGTGAGCGTCGGCTGCGTCGATGATCGCACCACGAGCGTCATCGAACCTGGTGCGCCGTCGCCGGAGAGACGGCTCAAGGCTCTCTCCGAGCTGAGCGAGCATGGCGTGCAGACATACCTCATGGCCGCCCCGATCATACCCGGAGTGAGCGACTCGGAAGACCTCCTGGCTGACCTCGTGTCCTCGGCGCACGCGGCCGGCGTGCGGAGGATCATTTGGGACAAGTGGAACACCAAGCCCATTGCCGCATCGAGGCTGAGGGGCGTCCTCCGGGATGCACATGGCAGCCTGGCGCAAGGTCACACCGTGGCTCAGAAAGAGAGCATCCAGAGGATTCTTGCGCGGGAATGTGGCGCCCACAGCATCGAGCTCGAGAGCAGCTTCTAGGCAGCCGCGATATGACGACAGCATCCATACACCCTTGGAGGTAGGCGCTCATCGCAGCGGAGGCCAGGGGCACGCATGTCACGGGCTCGTTGAGATGCTTCGACAGGTAGTACAGGTTGCGCCTTCGCTTCTCACGAGGGACCTCGTTCGGGCCGTAGGTCCGAAACCTGTCCGCCGCCTCCTCGTCCGACAGGCCATGCGCCGCGCTTCCATGAGCCTTGAGGACCTCCTCGACTGTCTCGATGTGCCATTTCGTGCGGCCGGTCCCGAGGGCATCCGGGCTCGTGCAGCGAGTAGCGACGTGCAAGGCTTCATTCGTTTCCGAGGCTTTCAATGACGAAGAGATGAGGATTGAAAACAAGGTGTAAGGGGTTTGGCGGCCAGCAGTTCGTCTCAACCTACGAATGTAGTCTGGACGATAGTGTCTCCCGTTGGCCTGTAGACGAGTGTGACCTCGTACGACTTCCCAGGGTTGAACTTCTCCACGCTCGTAGTGAAGGTGAAGAAGTCCCCTACATCAACGGACCCGTTGCCCGTCATGTCGGTCACGTTGAGGTAGACAAGCATCGTCCCAAACGTCATCACGCCGAACTGGGTCGTGTTGAGAGTGCCGCCATTCAGGCCTCCCATCGTCAACGACCATGTGACCGTGTCTGTCCCGTTGCTCAGGATCACATCGATCTCGTCCCAGTATAGCTCGCCGGTGACAACATCGCATGTCCAGTTAATTCCGTCGGGCAGGCGGGTTCTGCTGATGTCCATCGTCGGTGCGCTCTCGATCACCTTGACCGCGACGCTGTCCGATTTCGTGACGCCTTTGTAGGTCGCAGACGCGTTCACCCACGCAGTCCCCGTCGCATTCGCTGTGAAGTTCACCGAATAGCCCGTCGTCGTGTTCAGCGTGTAGTTCGCAGCAGGCAACCCCTCAACGGTCCATGAGACCGTCAGGTTCGTCAACGAGGTCCCCAGCGTGTCCAGCGCAGTCGCGTTCAGGAAGAGCACTCGGTCAAAGACCAGCGTCGCCTCCCCGGGCGTGATGGTCACCGAGGCGAATGATTCGGGGTGGACTGTGAGGTCCGCGGTGACATCGAGGTGATACAGCGTGCCGCTGTCGTTGTACTCGACCGTGCATCCTATCAGGCCAACGCCCACAGTGCTGCTCGCCGTGAAGGTCACTGTCCGCGCGCCCGGATCGTCGATTGTTCCGAGAGACGCGTCGTCCACGTACCAGCTGAAGCTCGCGTTCTCCGAGTCATCGATGCTCTCGCCGTCCCAGGTCGCGTTCACGTGCAGCCCTGTGCTCTCGCCCGCGTCCAGGACGACTTCCTCCGGACTCACCGTCGCGTCCAGATCGCCGGCTTCATCCTCGTCTGAGGTCATGCTCACGGCTACGACCGCGACGAGCAGGACAGCGATCACTGCTATCGCTATGACGACCAACTTCAAGTCCCCCTTTGAGCCCGCCGGGGGCCTCGCCGTCACAGGAGCCTCCTTCTCAACACCACTGGAACCCTTGTCTTGCTCCATAGTCGCTTTCCTCCCTTCTCTGGCCCTATGGCCACGAAGACCAGCCGCAGAAGCGGGGAGGCTGTATATGATGCTTGCCAGTACAATTCCAGTCGAAGCGGAGGTTCGTGGTCGCTCAGGAGCAACGGTTATATAGAAGCTCTAGCATATTCGAAAGCCCGGAGGCAAAAGAGATGTTGGGAGGCCAACCCATAATCGTTCTCAAGGAAGGCACGGAGTCGACGAGGGGCAAGACAGCCCACAGCAACAACATCATGGCCGCGAAGGCCGTCGCCGACGCCGTGAGAAGCACGCTCGGTCCGAAGGGCATGGACAAGATGCTCGTGGACAGCATGGGCGACGTAGTCATCACCAACGACGGTGCGACTATATTGAAGGAACTGGATATCGAACACCCCGCGGCGAAGATGGTCGTCGAGGTCGCCAAGACGCAGGACAACGAGTGCGGCGACGGCACGACCTCCGCAGTGGTCATAGCCGGGGAGCTGCTGAAGAAGTCGGAATCGCTCATAGAACAGAACGTCCACCCGACCGTCATCTCGAACGGCTTCAGGCTGGCGTCGCATGAGGCGGTCAACATACTGAAGGCCATGGGCGTTGACATCTCGCCAACGGACAAGAAGTCCCTGAAGCTCGTCGCGACAACTGCGATGACCGGCAAGAGCGTGGGCGGCGAGATGAGCTCGTTGGCGGACATCGCAGTCGATGCCGTCTCCTCGATCGCGGAGAAGCTGGATGGGAAGTACCGCGCGGACATCGACAACATCCAAGTCGAGAAGAAGCACGGTGGCTCTGTTACGGACACGAAGCTGATCAAGGGACTGGTTCTGGACAAGGAGCGCGTTCATCCGAGGATGCCCAGTGTCACGAAGGGCGCCAAGATAGCCCTCGTCGACTCGGCCCTGGAGATCAAGAAGACGGAGGTCGAGGCGAAGATACAGATCCGTGACCCCATGCAGATGCAGAAGTTCCTGGACGAGGAGGAGAAGACGCTTAGGAGCATGGTCGAGAAGGTGAAGAAGTCCGGGGCGAACGTGCTCATCTGCGAGAAGGGCATCGACGACCTGGCACAGCACTACCTGGCGAAGGAGAACATCTATGCGGTCCGTCGGGTCAAGAGGTCCGACATGGAGAAGCTGGCCAAGGCCACGGGCGGCAAGGTAGTCACGAACCTCGACGACCTGAGCTCATCGGAGCTCGGATCTGCTGAGCAGGTGGAAGAGGTCAAGATATCCGACTCGGACATGACCTTCGTCACTGGCTGCAAGAACCCGAAGGCGGTCTCGATACTGGTCAGGGGCGGGACGGAACATGTGGTCGACGAGATCGAGAGGAGCCTGCATGACGCCCTCAAGGTGGTCTCCGTGGCCATTGAGGATGGCGTTGTGGTTCCTGGCGGAGGCGCGCCCGAGATCGAGCTCTCGCTGAAGCTTAGAGACTACGGACAGACCGTGGGCGGCCGAGAACAGCTTGCCATCGAAGCGTTCGCGGAGGCTCTCGAGGTCATCCCATGGACCCTTGCTGAGAACGCTGGCATGGATTCGATGGATGTGATAATCCAGCTGAAGACCGCCCATAACTCGAAGAAATCGGGGAGGAACTTCGGCGTCAACGTCCTCGAGAACAAGGTCTCGGACATGCTCGATGCCAAAGTCATCGAGCCTCTGAGGGTGAAGACCCAGGCGATTCAGTCGGCAACCGAGGTCGCATCCATGATCCTCAGGATCGACGATGTGATCGCCTCCAAGAAGATGAGCCCCGCCGAGGCGGCCCCGAGGGGCGCTGATGGCATGGGCGGTATGGGCGGGATGCCCCCAGGAATGATGTGAGTCCCCGCGGCGGGATCCTGGTTCAAACCCCTACGAAACCCCAATTCAATCCTTTCTCTTGACGTGTCTGCGCTTCTCACGTTCTGAAGCGCATTGCCTGTCGAGTGCGATCGGGCCGTCTCGAATATTATGCCCGAATCTATATTTTAATGTCGGCTAAGTTTAATAATTGTTCATAGATAATAGGTCTAATATTCATCAAAAAGCGAACCTTTAAGCCTATCTTGTGCCATTCGGTGACAGATGGAGGTCCGAGAGGGTAATGGCAGGAGCAGTCCGAGAGCCAGATAGGGGAAGCCCATTCGAAAGCTCGAGCGAAATAGCAGACCTGTTCAAGTCTGCTGCTCATCCGGCGAGGGTCCAGATAATGGCCACGGCCATGAAGGGAGGCGCAGGCTTCTCAAGCATGCTGGAGGCGACTCATCTCTCGAAGACCGCACTCGCCAACCATCTGACGCAGCTGATCGAGAGAGGCCTTGTGGGAAGGCAGTCTCGCGGGCGCTATGTGCTCACGCGCGATGGCAAGGAGCTTCTGGCTGCTGCGTTCTCGACGTACAGGACTTCCTCCAGACGTTCACAGAGAGAGATGGAGCTCGTGAAGAGGAGCTACAGCGAGGCATACGGGGAGGGGAGAAGGATGGAGCGCAAAGAGGTGTCCATGGATGTGGCGTATCAACCGTGTTGGCTATCGTTCAACGGCGCCATAGCTGGCTGCCTGACGGCTCTCGGGATGAAGCGCTCGACTGCCGACGTGGGCGGCAGCTCTGGCTATTCGTTCTTGGTCAACGTTTCCAAAGGCGAGACCTGCCCGTCCGGTCCTACAGCTATTCACCCGAAGGCGTTCAAGACCATGATCGCGGGCGTGGAGGAGCTGGGCTGGGGGATCGATGCATATGAATACCCTCATTCCTACCCGTCGAAAAAGGGCGTGCCAACGCCTGAGGAGCTGCGCACTGTGTGGAACCTGTTCCAGAGAATCAAGAAAGAGATCGATGAGAAGGACAGGCCCGTCGTGCTCTGGGGTCTGGCTGCTCCTGAGTATGGCATCGTGAAGGGCTATGATGGAGACACGTACATCGTCAGGACTTTCCGGAGCATAGTGGATCCAGGTGAAGAGGAGCCAGTGCGTTATCAGGACCTCAAGGCCCCTGGATGCATCGATGCGTTTTTCTTCACGACGAGGCTGAAGGTGAGTCCTTCCAGGGCCAGGAAGAACGCGCTCCGTCGGGCGTTGGACTTCGCCGATGCAAGGATTCCCGTGCAGCGGAACTACGTCGCTGGCCCCGCTGCGTTGATCGAGTGGGCAAGCGTGTTGAAGGAGCTCCCCGAAGACAGACAGAACTACATGGGCAACAGCTATGTTGGCTGCTGTGTGGGAGAAGGTCGCGCGTTGTCCAGCATGTTCCTCAGAAGCGTCGTGAAGAAGATGCCGGCCAGACCTGCTGAGATCCTCGACAGCGCCGCAGCCTCGTACGCCCGGGGAGCCAAGCTGATGGGCGAGTTCGAGAAGCTGTTCCCGTTCCGTTTCGAGGGGAAGATGCCAGCACGGAAAAGGCGAGCTGGTGCCGCGCTGCTTCTGAAAGTGTCGCAACACGAGGAACGCGCCATCCAGAAGATGACGAAGGTGGTGTGAACCAAGGGCGCTCGACACACTGAATGTTGCACTGAAGGGTCCTCCACCGTCCTCTCATCCGTCCATCATCCTGCACGTTTCGGGCGTGATGCGCAGGCCATAATAGTAGAGAGCTAAACTAGTAAGGATAGGTCTAATATAAGGTCCAATTGTTTAGCTGTGGGCCCTCTGGCCAGAGGGGAGCCGCTCCTCATCTGATCGGCCGCCCACTTATCTAGGGTCACCTCGAAGAAATGACTGCAAATGCCTCTGGCCAGCATACACATCGTCGATCATCGTGAGCGCCCTCTCCAAGCGTTGTGTGGACGACCGACATGTGGGCAAAGCCTCGGGATTGGCTGGCGTGTTCCGTTCTGCCATGGTGAGGCGGTAGCAATGTTACGGACTAGCACGCCGTCTGCCACTGTCGGACTGAATTATCGCTCTCTGCAAGACTATAGTATCAGCATTAGAAACAAACTAGACTAGTATAGCTCAATGGTATAACTGCCTTCTGAACCTTGCCCCCGCAGGGGGCAACTAGCAGTTCAAGCTCACGGATCCTCCGTTTTCACCGTTTCCTCAAGGGCTTTTCCGCATTCTAGTGCTTTCAATGACAAGAAGTAGCATGGTCTGCGGGACCTCAACGTGCTGGGGTTCGTGAGTCTCGAAGGCACAATGGGAAGAACGGCAACAAATAGGGGATAAGTTGACGCTTTTGAGAGGGCGCCGGAAGCTTCGAACAGGTTGAGGGCATTTTTGGGCGGAAAATGCGACATTTTTATATAGGCATATCCCGATGCTTTGTCGGACATTCGTCCGAAGACGAAGGGATGGGTAGCTAGCATGCGCAAGTATCTCAAGCAGGACGAGCTCAAGGCCCTGCTAGAGGCACCAAAGCGAATGAGAGATCGTCTCATAATCAAACTTCTCTACGAGACGGGGATGAGGGTTGGCGAGCTCACCGCCTTGACAATCGGTGACGTGGACCTCGAGGCGGGGGAGATCACCATACAACAGGCGAAGAGACATGAGGAAGGGCGAAAGGTTCCCCTCGTGAACAGCTGGACCAAGTCGATGTTGCGCGACTATGTCGGGACGAGGAAGACCAGGAAGGATCCCCTCTTCGTGTCCAACAAATGCGGGCCCTTGTCCAGGCGTCAGGTCGAGAGGCTCATTTCGAACTACGGCGAGAGGGTCGGTCTGGAGAAGGACAAGAGGCATCCGCACGTACTTCGCCACACACATGCTGTGTACGCGCTCAAGTCCGGAATCGACCTTAGAACGCTGCAGCAGAACCTCGGGCATTCCAGCATCGAGGTCACGGCCATCTATCTGACGATGGACATAGATGATCGGAAGGAGGAGTACTCTAAGCATCCGCTGCCCGGGATGGCCGATGTGGAGGGACACGCTCATTCGGCCGAATCGGATAGCCTGGCCACGGCGCATTCTGGATCGGCGAATCACACGAGCTCCTTCGTGCTCTCGAACGATGGCTAGTTCAGAGCTAAACTAGTTTATTCGAAACATCTTACATATTTCTGATTATACATGGAAGCTGAAGGGGGTTCCGGGCCGCGACCTGATGATGCATTTTCGCGCATGTGATAGATTAGTCTATAATACGGGAGCGGCACTCACTTCTCGCATGCTCGAGGAGTGGACTGAGAAGTACCGTCCGAAATCCCTGTCGCAGATAGTGGGGAATGAGGCAGCAGTCCGCGCACTCCGGCGATGGGGCGAATCTTGGGAGCACGGTACGCCAAGGTTCAAGGCAATCACGTTGAGGGGTGAGCCAGGCACGGGGAAGACCAGCGCGGCCCTGGCGCTTGCGAACGACATGGGTTGGGACTTCATCGAGATGAACGCCTCCGACCACAGGAACGCTGCGTCGATCAAGAAGGTCGCAGGCGCCGGATCAGTCACTCACGCGTTCTCCGCGTCTGGCGAATTCCTCTCGGCCGCCGAAGGCCGGAGGAAACTGATAGTCCTTGATGAGGCAGACAATCTCTTCGGCCGAGAGGACTACGGAGGCGCGAAAGCGATTGTCGAGACGATAAGGGAATCGTCCCAGCCAATCATCCTAATCGTGAACGATTACTATGAGCTCTCGCGGAAAGCCCCGGCAATCAAGACGCTATCGGACAAGGCGGTATTCAGGAGGCTGGATGGTCGCTCCGTCGCGTCGGTCCTGAGGTCCATAGTGCAGAAGGAGGGCATTCTGGTCGACGATGCCGTCATCCAGCGAATCGCGGTCAACTCTGGCGGGGACATGCGTGCCGCCGTCAACGACATCCAGATGATGGCTGAGGGGAAGTCGGCCTTGGGCGAGGCCGATTCCACTGCGATGGGCGAGAGGAACCGCCTGAAGGAGATGGATGCCGCCCTGAGGGGCATGTTTGGGGCGACGAGCCTCAAGGATGCAAGGGCTGCGACCTTCGATTTGGACGAGACTCCGGACGATCTCATCAAGTGGATAGAGGAGAACATACCGCAGGAGCTCAGGAATCCAGCGGAGATGGCTGCTGCATTCGACGCTCTTGCCCGCTCGGACATCTACCTCGGACGCACGCGGGCCCTGCAGCACTACGGGCTCTGGTCGTATGCGAAGGAGCTCATGACCGGGGGTGTCGCCCTGGCGAGGGAGAGGCCTCAGAGGCCGGCAACGGTCGAATACAGGTTCCCTGGCCATTTCATTCTGATGTCGAGGGCGAGGGGTCCTCGGGCCGCCAGGGACTCCGTGGCCGGCAAGCTCAGGGCACACCTACACACATCCAAGAAGTGCATCAGCGAATCCACGCTGCCGTTGCTGGCGACCCTAGTCAAGAACGATCGCGAGCTACTGGTCAGTCTGGCATCGGAGCAGGGGTTCGACGACGGCGATGTAGCCTTCCTCCTGGGAGAAGACACGGATTCCAGGGCCGTCAAGGATGTCATGGACGAGGTGAAACGCTCCAAGGCTGCCGATGATGTGGATGAGGGCGCCAGGGGACAGCAGCGGGCCAGCAGGGGAAAGAAGGACCTGTCCAGGTTCCGATAGGGGGTGTGTCGTGGACTCGACAACGCGGGAGCACCTGGAAAGGCAGCAGTACAGGGTCATCGGGGAGAGCGGCGCTGTGAAGTTGTGCCACTGGATGCGCCAGAAGCTCATATACAGCAGGCCGTGCTACAAGGAGGAGTTCTACGGGATCCAGTCCCACAGATGCCTGCAGATGACCCCCGCGGTCAATGTCTGCAACTTCAGGTGCCTCTTCTGCTGGCGGTATCACGGCATGACAGGTTTCGACGGTTCGCGGTACCCCGAGCCCGAAGAGCTCCTGGAGCGGTGCGTGGAGGAGCAGCGCCTCTTGGTCTCCGGCTTCAAGGGCGACGAGAGATGCGATTCGCATCTCTGGGAGGAGGCGAGGGACCCGAACCAGGTCGCCATATCGCTCTCCGGCGAGCCGACGCTGTACCCGGAGCTGGGCGAGTTCATTTCCCTGTGCAAGCGCAAGGGGATGACGACATTCCTGGTGACGAACGGGTCTGTCCCGAAGGCGCTGGCAGAGCTGTCGACGATGCCCACGCAGCTCTATGTGACCGTCGCGGCCCCGAACAAGGACCTCTTCGAAAGGCTTTGTGTCCCGCAGTTCCCCAGGGCGTGGGACAACCTGATGGAGACGCTCAGGCTCCTGCCATCGCTTGGGACCAGGACAGTCATCAGGCACACTTTGGTGAACGACTGGAACCTCGGGTGGGAGAGCGAGTACGCGAGGATCGACGGCATCGCGCTCCCCGACTTCATCGAGCCCAAGGGGTATGTCTTCGTGGGCGACTCCAGGACACGCATGACGATCGACGACATGCCCTCCCACGCTTCGGTCAGGGAGTTCTCAGGCAGGCTTGCGGGGCTGCTGGGCGTCGAGGTCCTCCGCGAACGCGAGGACAGCCGGGTGGTACTCCTTGGCAAGAGAAATGCGAAGCTCCGGGTCCGCGACTGAGCCTCATTTCAGCCTGATGGTCTCCAGGTTCATCGGCGCCCTGGTCTCGATCCCGAACTTCTTGTATAGCGTGCTCGCAAGGTCGGAGCACTTGAAGTCCTCGCCGTGGCAGATGATGATCCTCTCGGGCCTGGGCTCGAGGGTGCTGACGTAGTTCATGAGCTGTCTCCGGTCCGAGTGGCCAGAGAACCCATCGACGATCTCGACATCCATCTTCATGTGCAACGTGATGGGCTTCCCCTTCTCGTTCACCGTGATGTCGCTCCAGCCCTTCTGGATCTTGCGGCCCATGGTGCCCTCGGCCTGATAGCCCACGAAGGCGAGCGTGTTCTGCTCGTTGTCGCACCACGCCTTGAAGTATTCCATGACCGGCCCGCCGTTCATCATGCCGCTCGTCGCCAGGACTATGCACGGCTCAGGGTCGTGGCAGATGGTCTCCCTCATCTCGGAGCTGTCCACGCGCTTGAAGACGTCCGAGAGGAACGGGTTCTCCCCCATCTGGAATATCTGTGTCCTGAGCTGGCTGTTCAGGTACTCCGGGTAGGCCGTGTGTATGGCCGTGGCCTCCCATATCATGCCGTCCAGGTAGATCGGGACCTTCTGCACCTGGTGGTTCCTCATCTGCTCCTCGAGGACCAGCATGACCTCTTGGGATCTTCCCACGGCAAAGACTGGCACGAGCACCTTCCCGCCCCTGGATACCGTGGTGCGGACGATCTCTCGCAGCTGGTTCGCGGCGTCCTGGCGGCTGGGCTGCATATCATGGTAGCCGCCGTATGTGGCCTCTATCACCAGTGTCTCGAGCCTCGGGAACTTATTGACGGACGCGTTGAACAGCCACGACTTCTCGAACTTGATGTCCCCCGTGAACGCTATGTTGTACAGGCCGTCCCCGATGTGGAAATGCGCGATCGAGGAGCCGAGGATGTGCCCAGCGTTCTGGAACGTGAGCCTCACGTCCGGGGAGATGTCCGTCGTCTCACCGTACTTGAGCGGTATGCAGTGGAGGACCGCGTCCCTGATGTGAGACGACTCGTAGGGGGGCTTCTTCGCCTCACCAACGGCCACCTTGATGAAGTCCAGCTGGAGGAGCGACATCATGTCCCTTGTGGGCGTCGTGCAGTACACAGGCCCGTCATAGCCGTACTTGAAGAGCGCGGGGACCAGGCCGGAGTGGTCCAGGTGCGCGTGCGTGACGATCACGGCATCGATGGAGTCCATGGGCATGAGCTCAGGCGCGCTCAGGTATGGCGTCGAACCGCCGTTGTCCGCTGATACGGCCACGCCGCAATCGATGAGTATCTTGCTCTCCCGGGTCATCAGGAGCGAGGCGCTCCTGCCGACCTCCCTGTACCCTCCTAGGGAGGTTACCCTGAGCCAGGTCTCATCGTTCAGTCTGGGGCGCATCAACCTCTTGCCCACCTTCCGCAGGAACTCCTTCCGCTCCTCCTGCATCTTGCGAAGGTAGTTCCTGATCTCGCTCACGGTCTTCGACGGGATCGGGGGCGCCCGGACGACCTTCGGTGCCCAGCCTATCTCCTTCTTGATCTCGTTCAAGACGACGCCGTGCTTGCCGATGACGAGCCCTGGTGAGATCGCCTCTATCGTCACCTCACCCGTGTCATCGTCGAAGTATATGTTGGTGATCTTCGCCTCCTCGGGGATGATCTTCCGGATGCGCTCCTCCGCGTTCTCCGGCTCGGCGAGCATCGCCGGGTCCGGGCGAATGGCCACCCTCCTCCTGAGGCTCTGCGCCAGCTGCCTTACGAGGTCGTTGTTGTGCGCGAACTCCTCGAGGTTCTTCGTGTAGATGACTATCACTGGGCCCTCGAAGTCCACGTCTGTGACCTCTATGTGGGAGGGTATGGTCTTCTTGACCGCCTCCCTGGCATCGTCAAGAACTTTCTCTATGCCCATCTGCTTCACTCAGCTGACTTGTAGGTGTTGCCGGCAGAAATGCCTGGATGTCTTGCTCTGGGTAATCAGGCGAGCTTCATCTTCGACAGACGCTTCTGGATCTCCTTCTCGTCCAGAGACACAAAGCCGTCCTTCGTTATGGATGCGACCGCGTAGCCGTCCCCCGAGGCAGCATCCCGCTTCATGGCTGCGTGCAGGCCTCTCAGCGTCAGGTCGAGGCCCTCGGACACGCCGAGGCCCTTCTCGTAGTGGTCCTCGAGCACGCCGTAGACATACGGGGACCCCGAGCCCGTGGTCACGTAGTCGTCGGGGATAGCCCCTCCGACCATGTCGAGGGCGTAGACATGGTTTCCCTCTCTGTCCACACCTCCGAGTATCAGGCCCACCCAGTACGGGTAGAACCTGCTGCCAGCGAGTATGTTGGATGTCAAGGTGGCAGCGGACTTGACAGTCATGGGCTGCCCCCTCTTCAGCTTGTAGAGCTCTACCTCGGCCGTGATGTACCTGGCGAGCGTCTGTGCGTCCCCGACCACGCCCGCCACAGTCAGGCCCAGGTTGTCGTCTATCCTGAACAGCTTCTGGGTCGTCTTGTGGGCGATGAGGGTGCCCATTGTCGCCCTCATCTCTGTCGCCATGACGACGCCGTCCTTGCAGACTAGGCCTATCGTCGTCGTCCCTTTCTTGACTTCTTCAATGTCGGTCATTAACGAAACACCGCCGTTGAAAATCGACCAGCTAAAAGGCGTTTTGAAAGAATCCCCGTGCCAGTATATTAATGTTTGTCCACAATCGCGTCCTCGCCCCGTACGTCTGCCCGCTCCTTGCAGCCGCAATGTTTATGACTGACGCTGCACAATGGATTGCCGAGATGGGTAGCACATAAGTCCCTTCCTATTTGGCACGCAACCTTGAATGGACGCCGTGCTCCGAAAGGAATAGGAGGAAGGGCCGTGCGTCAGGAAACCAATTGCCTGCCCATCTCCCTCCTTCCCCGACGGCAACGATTATTATGAGGGGGAGCATTGTACAGCACAAGGCTCCAACGGGGCGGTAGCCATGAAGATACTGGTCGTCGACGATTCCGAGGCTTTCAGGAAGGTCATGATCGAGCTTCTCGTGCGCGTGGGCTTTCACGAGACCGTCGAGGCGGAGGACTATGTCCACGCGATTGCGGTCTTCAAGAGAGAGCGGCCCGACATCTCCTTCGTGGACATGATCCTGCCCGACAAGTCCGGCGTCGAGCTCACCAAGGCGTTGCTCGAGATCGACCCGCACGCCAAGATTATCGCGATGAGCTCCATCGTCAACAAGCCGATGATAAGGCAGAGCCTGGACATCGGCGCCAAGGACTTCCTGCTGAAGCCTACCAACGAGATAGCGCTCAGCTCCGTCCTGACGATGTGGAGTGATTAGATGGGCCTCTTCCAGAAGAGGACCGGGGTGAAGGTCGGCGGCGGGGAGAGCGGCCTGGGCATCACGAGGAAGTACAACCTCCTCCCGGGGAGGTCGTACGTCGTCGAGGAATCGCCTCCGGACATCAGCTTCGATGCGTTCGTCAACATCCTGTCGTCCGCTGGCCAAGGAGCGGAGACCTCGGTCGGGCTCGCGGTCAGCAGGCAGCACCCGGACCTGATCAGACAGAAGTACGGCCTCGAGAAGACGCCGATCTACTGGCTCGCCACTCGGGCTGGCCAGGACGTCATCTCCCCCACCAATCTGGGCATACTCACGCACACGATGATCCAGTTCGTGGAAGCGAACCCGAGTGGCATCATACTCCTCGACGGCATTGAGTACCTCGTGTCAAACAACGACTTCAACAAGGTGCTGAGGATGATAGACCAGGTCAACGACCACATCTCCCAGAGCAAGGCCATCATGATCATTCCGGTCGACCCGAGGGCGTTCGAGCAGAAGGAGCTGGCCCTTCTCGAGAGGAACATGGAGAAGATCGCCAGCCGGACGAAGCCCGGGTGAACCACTCCCTCACGACGCGAGCGTGACGGTGGCGGTGTATATCAGCACGGACGCGAGCAGGCAGAGGCCCATCGAGCATCCGAGACTGCCCTTGTCGCCTCCCCCTCCGATCCCCCAGACGAAGAAGACCACGACGGCGTTGATCTCAGCCAGGAATACGCCGAGTACCATGAAGAACGCATCCGCGGCCATCGCCCCTCCGCTGTCCCCTACCATGGCCGCCAGCGCGAGGTATATAGTGAATGTGATGCCCAGGACTATCGGCCCGAGGGCATACGCCGTCACGCGCATCATGGATATCGTCGGCCTCAGCCTGGTCTTGAGGCCGGCCTCGAGCTCGTCCAGGTCCCTCAGGTAGTTTGCCAGGTCCATTGCAAGCATGCCTGCCGAGCGCTCGTCCTTGGAGGCCGCCCGCCTGACGACCTTCAACCCTTCGAGCGCGTTCCTCGACCCTATTGCGGCGGCCCCCTCGTCCGCGAGGGATTCGAAATCATTTCCCGACAGGTTCGAGCCCAGCCACAGCCGTCTGAGGATCTCTCCTCCTGGCCCTTCCATGTCCGCTCCCACGCGGCTCATAGCCGACTCGAAGTTCTCGCCCTCCTGCATCCTGGCGCCTAGCCTGAAGAGGGCCTCCTCCAAGCGCGACGACGAGGAAGCGGTCGTCCGGTCGGGTCCGGGCCAGTTCGTCGCGACAAGCCATATCGAGACCGGCACGGTCCCCGACAGGAGCAGGGCGACCGCCCTTTCGGTCCCGTCGAGCTGCATGATCACGAGACTGCACAGGAATGCTGTCACCGCAATCGACAGTCCGAGGCTGCTCCTGCTGGCCTTCCTACGCTCGCGCGTGCGTCCAGCATGTTCCATCGGATGCCGGGCGATTGCCCCTATGGCGACCAACACGGCTATCGACGGGAACAGGAGGTTCATGACGAACGCCGTCTGGATGACCGTCCCGAGCCGGTCAGCGCCCTCGTCCTGGACCATGCCCTCGGGGGACCACAGGCTCCAGGAGAGCATCGGCATGAAAGACCCCACCATAAGGGGCAGGAGTATGCCGACCCCGAAGAGCAACATGCTCGGGCCGGACAGGGACAGGGCGTACTCCTCGATCCTGCGCTTCGCGCCCGTGACCATGGCGTGGTTGGCCCTGTCGAGTGCCCTCCTCTTCCCATCCTCCGTGGTCTCGCACGATGCGGTGACCATGGAGTCGAGCGACGCCTTCAGCTCAGGGCTGTGGCCCTCCCACTTGCTGCCGAGGTCCTGAAGGGATTCCTCGAAGCTTGCGCTCCTGCCCATCAGCAAATGCCATATGCACCCACGGACGGCTCGTGTCTCAGGCTCATGATCATCAGGTTGGTCGCCCCTGGTGAGCCCTTGAGCACCTCTCCAGCCCGCTTCTCTGCGGCCACGGCTGGCCGGTCGAGGACCGCCTGTCGGGCAAGGATCGGGGCGACCATGCTCAGGAACACAGCCGAAGCGACAAGCCAGTCCGTAGCTATCAGCCAGAGCGTCGCGGATGCCGCTAGTGATGCGAGGAGGACCAGCACGGCAAGTGCATTCGCAGCCGCGGTCACGGTGTCTGGCTGCAGGTCAATGCCCGCGATGTCGAGCTTGTGCGCCATCCCCACGAGCCTGGGGCTTCGCGCCCGCCCTCGGTGTCCTGCAGGATTCCCGCTGTTCCTTCGTGCGTTCCAAAGGCGGGCTGCCAGCCTCTCGAGGGCCACGCACGCGCGCTCGTATCTCGCGTGCGCCCGTTCGGACGTGTCATCGCCTCGCATCGAACCACCGCCTCCATTTCTTGAGGCCCTCTTCCGGACCCCCAGCGCCGAACAGGGCCTCGGTCAGGACCTCGTTCGACCGGACCCTCGTCTCGTCGCTCATCGGCCCGCTTTCGGCCTGCGCGTCGGCGGCAAGCTGGTCCGCATGCGCCTTCGCCTTGATGATGTCAATCGCGTCGCCCGGGTCGATGCCGAGCGCCTCTGAGATGCCTCTGATCGTCTTGCACTCCCGAGCGAAATCCTCCGTCGGCTTGGCGCACGTGCAGCCAGGCTCGAGCCTGAACAGGTCCACGAGCTCCACGCCCTGTCCGACCTGCCTGACCTCTGCGACCTGCACAACGCGCCTGAAGAAGCGAGCCCCGTCGGGCGACCTCACAAGGCCTATGACGACCACCAGGTCCGTGGACGAGAAGGCGCGCTCAGTGACACCCAGGTCCTCCACCGCCCTGTCGAGGACGCCCTTGGCCGAGTTGCCGTGGATGGTCCCGAGGACGGCTGAGCCCGCGCTGCCCGCACGCATGCTCTCGTACAGGACCTTGGCCTCCCGTCCCCTCACCTCGCCTATCACGATGGCGCTCTCGCCCATCCTGAGGCTGACCCTCAGCGTTTCCTCGGCGGAAACGCTGCTCTCACCGCCGTCCTCTGAGAACCTCAGAGCCTGCAGGTCGTACCCCAGTATCTGCATCCTGCCCACGGGGATCTCAGGCGTGTCCTCGATCAGGACTATCCGCTGGGAAAGCGGGAACTCCATCATCATGGCGCCCAGGAGCGTTGTCTTTCCGGCCCCTCGGCTCCCGGCGAGCAGCACGGTCCGCCTGCCCAGCACGCTCGCCCACAGGAAGCTCGACAGCAGAGGGCTGAGGGAGCCGTTGGAGATGAGCATGGGCATGGTCCAGGCGCTCGCCGAATGCTTCCTAATGGCGACGGAAACGCCCTTCTCGCTCACGGGAGGGCCCACAAGAGTCACCCTCGCCCCCAGGCGCCTCATGTCCGCCTCGAGCACAGGATGCGCCTCTGAGAACGGCAGCCCAGTCTCGAACTTGACCCTGGACACGAACCCCTGGATGTCCCGCCTGCCCACGAAGATGTTCGTCCGACATTTCTGTCTGACGCCCTTGGCCGCATCCGATCTGAGGACGACCTGGACCGGTGTCTGGCCCGAGGGCGCGTCGATGTAGATGTCCTGTATCAGGGGGTCCTGCAGGAGCGTCTCGAGCACGCCGTAGCCCGTGGTGTACCTGCAGAGCAGCTCCGCGAGTCGCTCGGACTCCTTCTCGAGGTCCATACCGACGATTTCGTCGGCCTGCCTCGAGGCTAATCTGGAGAAGATGAAGTCCTTTGCGCGGTTCTTCACATGCGGGCGCACTGTGGCCAGGGAGCGCAGTTCGAGGTCCTGCGGGATGGAACGCGTGATCTGCTCCATGGCGCTCGCCAACACCTGAAGATAGAGCGGGTTCAGCCTGTACTCAGGTGGGCTTATGATGTAGAACCCCCGGGTCGAGGCCTGAGGCGAGAGGATGCGCACCCCAACTCCCGCGATCTGATACTCCGCAACCGTCTCTGAGCCGCTCGTCTCGACGTGTTCTATCCAGGACGAGGCGAAGCACGGCCTTGTCTCCACCTGGCCTCTGCCCGTTTGGACCGGATGCCTGTGAGGCCTCACGGTGATGACTGCGGCTGCCGTCGGGCTCGGGAGACACGCCGACACCGAGACAATCCTCGGCGATGGGATCTTGGATGTCATTCAGAACACCTCCATGGAGGCGGATGAGAGGGTGGTCTCGAGGCATCTCATGGGTCTCTCGCAGGTCTGTCCCCCTGCCTTCGCACGAAGCTCCGCGGCCACCGCCGTCCTTTGGGCATGGTACGTCTCAGGGTTGTCCAGCAGTCGCCTCTTCAGGGTCCGCAGGACCCTGTCCGCGCCGACAGGGCATGTCCGACACCTTCTGTCTGACGGAGGTTCCTGGGAGGTGATCGCCCTGTTGAGGGAGGCGAGCTCAGAGGCTAGCGTCGCGGCGAGCCTGATCGCCTCCCCCCGGTACCGCTTGTGAATGAACCGCCTCAGGACTATCGCCTCTGGGACGGCTCCGGTTGCCATCACGTTGAGGACGCCTGTGAGGCATTTTCCGTTCGACAGGTCATGGGCACCCGCGCAGGACGAGCAGTCGATCTCGAGCTGGAGGCCCTCGTCCTCTATGTACTCGTGAGGGCACTTGGTCTCGGGGTTGATGCTTGGCGCGAGCTGCTTGGTCGGCCCTTGTCGGTGTCTCATGACGGCTCGGAGGTCGCTGGGGGTTCTTCTTTGATTGCCGCGGCTGTAGGCTACATGTAGCAAATAGAGAGCTAACTGGGGCGACACATGGCACTCTCATGAAGGCCGATGAGAGCGCTGTCGGCGGGTTCTTCGAAGACCTGCCCGTGCTCGCGTTCGTGCTCGCAGGAGTTGCGTTACTCATGTCGACGGGAGTCTATGTGTCGCAGAGGTTGGACGAGGCTAGGAGTGAGGAGGAGGCCGATGCGCTCGCGGAGAGCCTGCTTCTCGAAGTGCTGGGGAAGCTCAGGAACCAGGAGAGCAGCGGCGTGATGCCGACGGTGGCGTCCGTGGTCGGCGCCGACCTGGCCGTGTCGCTGAATCGGGTCACGGGCTGCACGGTGTCAGTGGTGATGCGCCACCCCAACGTGGAGTGGCTGAGAGTGGAGTCCTTCGGAGTCTTCGAGCAGTCGAGGACTGGGTACGCGTCCGCCCTCATGAACGCCATCGACGATGACGGCATCGTTGTGATTCTGGAGGTAAGGGTAGTTGCCTGGTAGAAAGGTCCGCGACGACTGCGGCCAGCTCGCCGTCATGGACGCGCTGGTGTTCTTCTCGACCGCTATGGTGATATCCACTGTGCTGCTTTCGTACATCGGGCCACCTGAGCGAGGAGGCTCTGGATCCTACGATTGCCCTACGGACCCGGGGGAGGTCCTGGAGGCGTTCCTGAAGGCCTCGCTCGGAAAGGAAGTTCGCATCGGAACCCCGTACGATGTCCTCCTCTCTTCGGGCGAGGCTGTCGGGGAATGCATCTTCGTCGAGGCGCATCTCCTGGCAGAAGGCGCTTCGAAGGACGCCTTCAGGCAACTGAACGAGCTGCTGCTTGTAGCACTGACGAACATCACCGGCGTCCACAGCGGCCCCCACCTTCTGGTGGTCGCCGCCTCGGGTGATTCCGGCTCGCCCCTCCTGGCGATCCCGGACGTCCCAGCAAATGGCACGGACATGGTGGCCGCGAACTCCGTCCTGCCTGGGGAGGGTGGCGAGAGATTCCTCGCGGTGCTGGTGCTATGTCCAGCCGCGCCTTCTGAAGTCGTCTAGGTCCGAGCCAGCCACCTTGAGCTTCGAGCGGGCGTATGCAGCTCCCCTGGCCTGGTCAGCGAAGGTGAGCATGAACATGATGACAAGGCCCACGAGCGAGGCGTACAGCCAGGTCTTGTCGTCGTTGGTCACATAGACCAATATCATCGCCGGGACCACCACGTACAAGACGTAGGTCATGTAGGTCATCCAGTTGGGAGGTATGTTGATCGGCGTGGCCACGCCAAAGCACCTCTGGCACTTGTTCGCGATGGCGTACCAGGGCTTCACCCTGAGTTCTTTGCACCTGGGGCAGTAGAGGTACTTCACGCACTGGAGGAACACAAGGGCCGTATATATCTCCTACCGGCCGACGCGCGCAAATGCCAATACTCAGCTGACGAATACCGGGCCGTGCCCACGCGCAGACCACACCCGAATGATGAGTACACAAAGGAAGAGCGCCTGGTACTCGCGACCGTCAGGCGCAGCTCTGGTAGGACTTGCAGGAACTGTGCGTGGCTCGAAGCGCGGGGACCCCACAGGGGATGCTATCCCGAGGGCGTCTATCGCAAGTGGCTCTCGCAGGCTGAGTTCGACTCCGGGTGCGAGCTCTTCCTTCCGAAAGATCGGCCAGAAGGGGGAGGTGCAGGGGCGCGGATTTGAACCGCGGAACCACTTCTGGACAAGGTCCTAAGCCTTGCGCCGTTGGCCATGCTTGGCTACCCCTGCATCCCGTCAACGCAGATGCCTCATCATTATAAGTAAGAATCGCAGCCCGCCTGGTCATGCGCTGGTGTCCGCTCTCCGCTTGGCGAGCAGACCGTCGATGTATTCCCGGACAATCCTCTCAGCGATCTCGCGCCTCGCAGGGAATGAATTCACCTTCACCCGTATCGAGACCACGTCCTCTCCGGAACTCAGCCTGATGTCTCCCTTGTACGCTGCCTGCTTTTCGATCCTCAGGAAGAGGTAGCACGAATCGTCGATCCTGGATGCCAGCGAACGCTCGACCTGCTCGAGATCG
Organism: Methanobacteriota archaeon; assembly: GCA_020725925.1. Classification (GTDB taxonomy): domain Archaea; phylum Thermoplasmatota; class Thermoplasmata; order UBA10834; family UBA10834; genus COMBO-56-21. The sequence continues at coordinate 25,035 of DYTN01000010.1, read as the reverse complement.
ACAACGGGCAGTCTGGCGAAGAGCTCGTCCACCGCATCCTGTCCGTGGACGGATGCCTCGATGACAGTCATCGGGTTGCCGTGGTGCCCCTCAGCTCTTGAGACCTTGAGATCTGCATCGCCGATGGCGCTGACCATCGCCATCCTGACCTTGTCCAGGTCCTCGGTCGTGTGGCAAATCGTCCTCGCGAACAGCCCTGCGAACTGCCTCTTCACGCGGTCCATATGCGATTCGCCTCTATGTAAATCCAGGAGATAGCGTGACAGGCCGTCGTGCAGGAGCACAGGGCTCTCAGCCCGCTCTTGTAGCTCGGTCAATACTTAATATCCCGAACGTACTAACAAGTACAACGGTGGCACCCAGTGATTGAGGTCAGGTTCCACGGAAGGGGGGGCCAGGGGGTTGTGATCGCTTCCGAGGTCCTGGCGGAGGCCGCCTTCAAGATGGGTTTCGAGGTATCTGCGTTCCCGTTCTTCGGCGTGGAACGCAGGGGCGCGCCCGTGACCGCGTACGCGCGCATAGACGAGAGCCCCATACGAATCAAGTCGAGCATCTACGAGCCGGACTACGTGGTCGTGCTGGACAGTTCCCTGCTTAGGGGCGTGGACGTCCTGGAAGGCCTCAAGACGGGCGGCAGGGTCCTAATCAACTACCCAGAGGCTTCGCCTCTGGACGGTGTCCCTTCAGGTTTCAAGTACTACGTCATAGACGCGACCTCGATCGCTTCCGCGCACGGCATTGGCTCTCAAACGGCACCGATCGTGAACACTGCCATCATGGGCGGGTTCGCCAAGATCTGCGACAAGATCGACATCGAGCCGATCCTCGAGAGCATACGCGAGATCGCTCCCGTCAAGGTGGAGGAGAACGTCGCGGCGGCGCGCGAGGCCTTCGAGAGGACCAGGGAGGTCTCGCTGTGACGAAAGGCCACAAGGAGCTTCCGCTGACCCCCGTCTCCGACACGCCCAGCACGATCAACCTGACAGGCCTCTGGAGGGTCGTCAGGCCCGTTGTTGACCTCTCCAAGTGCAAGAAGTGTACTCTTTGCTGGAAGTTCTGTCCTGACGCCGCCATCGAGCTGGCAGAGGGCGAGCCGCACATCGACCTGCAGTACTGCAAGGGCTGCGGCATATGCTCTTTCGAGTGCCCTGCGAAGTGCATCGTCATGGTCAAGGAGGTGGGACGGTGAGGATGGTGATGACGGGCAACTACGCGTCGGCCTACGGCGCGAAGCTCTCGAGGGCGGAGGTGATAGCCGCCTATCCGATCACGCCCCAGACATCGATCGTCGAGAAGCTGGCGGAGTTCGTCTCCTCCGGCGAGCTGAGGGCGAAGTTCATCCCCGTGGAGAGCGAGCACAGCGCGATGGCCGCGTGCGTGGCCGCTCAGACCGCGGGCGCACGGACATATACCGCGACGAGCTCTCACGGCCTCACCCTGATGCACGAAGTGCTCATGTGGGCGTCGGGTGCAAGGCTCCCGATTGTCATAACGAATGTCAGCAGGGCGATGGCGCCCCCGTGGAGCGTCTGGGTCGACCACATGGATTCCATCGCGCAGAGGGACACCGGCTGGCTGCAGTTCTTCTGCCAGAGCGACCAGGAGGTGCTCGACACCATCATCATGGCGTACAAGGCCTGCGAGAGCAGGAGCGTGATGCTCCCGGCGATGGTGATAGAGGACGCGTTCATACTCTCACACACATCGGAACCCGTCGATGTGCCGGATCAGGAGCTGGTCGACTCCTTCCTTCCCGCGTATGCCCCCGAGCTCAAGATCGAGGTCGGGAAGGCGATGGGGTTCGGCTCCCTGGTCAAGCCGGACCAGTACATGGAGTTCAGGTACAAGGCGATGCAGGGCATGGAGGATGCCAGGGAGAGGATCCTCAGCGTCGAGAAGGAGTTCAAGCACATATTCGGCAGGGAGCACGGAGGGCTGCTCGAGCGCTACAGATGCGACGACGCCGAGGTGGTGCTTGTGGCGGCGGGGTCTGTCGCCTCGACCGCGAAGGACGTCGTCGATGCGATGCGAGCCAAGGGCGTCCGCGTGGGATTGGCCAGGATACGCGCCTTCCGGCCGTTCCCGCACCAGGAGCTGCGGGCGCTCGGGAGCAAGGTGGACGGGCTGGCGGTGCTCGACAGGAGCTACACCTTCGGGGCCGCCGGAGCGATGTTCACCGAGGTCAAGGCGTCCATGTACTCCCTGCAGAGGAAGCCCGCTGTGAAGAACTACATCGCAGGCTTGGGCGGCAGGGACATCACCCCCAGGACGCTCGAGAAGATCCTCGAGGATATGCTTGTCGTCTCGAAGCGCGGAGCCGAGGACGAAGTCGAGTGGGTCGATGTTGCCGGGTTGCCGAGGAGGTGGCGGTGATGACCAAGACAACCATACCCTATGAGGAATTCGCTTATCCTGGCAGCACGGGCTGTCCCGGGTGCGGCGCCAACCTCGTAATGAGATACCTGCTCAAGGCGCTCGGAGAGCGGACCATCCTCTCGATCCCCGCCTGCTGCTGGGCGGTCATGCCCGGGTACTGGCCCAGCCACTGTCTGAAGGTCCCCCTGTTGTATACGGCGTTCGAGGCAACAGGCGCCGCCATATCGGGGCTGAGGGCGGCGCTGGACGTGAAAGGGGTCGAGGACGTCACCGTGGTCGGCTTCGCCGGGGACGGTGGCACCGTGGACATAGGCCTTCAGGCGATGTCGGGGGCTGCCGAGAGACGCACAGACGTGATATACGTGATGTATGACAATGAGGCGTACATGAACACTGGGATTCAGAGGAGCGGCTCAACGCCGTGGGGCGCATGGACCACAACGACTCCCGTGGGCACGAACCATGGCTTCAAGCACGAGTCGAAGAAGGACATCATGTCCATCATGCAGGCGCACGGCATACCCTACGCGGCGACGGTGTCCGTCGCCCATCCCGAGGACTTCGTCAAGAAGGCCGCGAAAGCGAAGTCCATCAAGGGTTTCAGGTTCATCCATGCGATGTCCCCGTGCCCGCCTGGCTGGCGCATGAACCCGATGCACACTGTGGAGGTTGCGCGCCTGGCTGTGGATACCCACATGTTCCCCCTCTACGAGATCGAGCACGGCAAGGTGCGCATCACCAGGAAGGGTAAGGGGCTGCCCGTGTCCGAGTATCTCAAGGCACAGGGCAGGTTCTCCCACCTGACTGCGCCCGAAGTCTCAGCAATCCAGAAGGCGGTCGACGAGTCATGGAAGCTGCTCCTGGCAAAAGAGGCATCAGGCACCTGAGCGAGGACTATGTTATTCGCATGAGCTTCCTGCGCCTGTAGCCTGTCGTCACCCTGGTCCTGCCTTTCAGGGCCTCGTCGAGCTCAGGGTCCCCGGTGTCGACGTGGAGCGCAGGGGTGCCCTTCAGCTTCGTCGGAGTGGCTATGATCCTGATGTTCTCGGGTCCCACTCTGCGCAGGACCTTTGGAGACAGCTGTTGGTTGCCCCTCCCGAGGATGAACCCCTGGGCGCCGATGGGCGTCACGACGATCTCGGTGCGGGCAGCATTCTCCAGGAACGACAGCAGGTCCTTCTCCGACGCGTCCTTCACGACGATCTTCCTGTCCACGATGACGTCGACTCCGAGGACGGTCTTCTCGAGGCCGAGGGTCTTCGTCACGGCCGCCGTAGTGCTTCCTGGTCCCAGGATGTAGCCCACGCCGGGGCGCATCGTTTCGGCCATGTACTGGCCAAGCTCCTCCGCCTCGTCATCCGCGGTGCCGGCATGATATGCCGTCTTCCCTGCCTGGACGAGACTGGCATCCGCGGGCACCTTCGCCACCCCGTACAGTTTCGCCTCCAGCACACCCCGCCTGTACTTGTCCTCGTCGATGTCCATGACCTCAGCGTCCATGCAGGCCCTTGATGAATGAAAGGTCGTCAGCAGCTCCGGCAACTCCGCAGGGGACATGACAAACACCGCGGAATGCATCTTGACTCCGGCGGGGATGCCAATGATCGGGATCCTTCTGTCGACCGCTTCCAGAACGTCGCGCGCAGTCCCATCCCCGCCTGCGAACACGATCAGGTCCGCCCCGGCATCGAGGAACTTCTCGGCCGCGTCTACCGTATCCTGCCTGGTCGTGTTCCTCTTCGGCCTGCAGAGTATCTCGGAGACCAGCCCGGCCCGGTCGAGCTCCTCCTTGCCCATCTCGCCCGCACAAGTGACGAACTCGATATCGAGGTCCAACATGCGGATCCCCTTGAGGGCCTCCACTGCCCTCGCTGGAGACGTCTGCTCCGCGCCTCTCTCCCTGGCCTCGCGCTGGACCTCCTCGCCGTCCGAGCCCTTCAGGCCTACAGCCCCTCCAAGGCCCGCGACCGGGTTGACGAGGAACCCGACCCTCATGAATGCAAGAACAGGTTATGGATAGAAACGATTTGCGATTCGGATGGATACAGGGTGAAAGGGATCGAAGGAAGGTGTTTCCACGGGAGCCGGTCTTGCCCCGGAGGCCAATCAACCGGTTGGGCCTGCCAGCTCCTGGTCTCGATGCACCTAGCCGAACATGCCTGGGCCAAACCCGTTGAACATCGGGTCTATCTCCGCATGGACGAGGTGCTCCTCCTGGGGCGGAATCCTCTGGCCCGAGGCTGCTTCCTCGAAAGCGTCCGCATATCCGAGGATGTCCTCCATGAGGCTGCTGACGTAGGAGCTGGTGTGGCTGCACACCGACTCGACAATCTTGAACACGCTCCTGTCCACGATCTTGAGGGCCTCGTTCATCGGCAGGTCGGGACCCAGCCCCAACAGCTTGTTGTTGTCCAGCACGATAGTGAAGGTCGCGTGCTCCTTCAACTTGCCGACGCCCTCCTCGGCGGTCGCTCTCCTCGACTGGCCTTCCACTTCGAATGGCAGGATGGGGAGCCCAAATGTGACGGCGCCCAGCTCCTTCGCGACATTGGCTACGACGGGCGCCACTCCCGTGCCTGTGCCTCCGCCCATGCCGGCGACGACGAACACGATGTCGTACCCCCGCAAGGCCTCCTTGAGGACCTCCCGGGCCTTCACGGCGCAGTGCTCGCCCACCTCGGGGAAGCCGCTCGTGTCCCTTCCGAACGAAACGTCCTTCCCGATGAGAACCTTCTTGTGGGCGTCGATCTTCCTCAGGTGCTCCTCGTCCGTGTTCACGGCAACGGTGTCGACCCTGCTGGACTTCCAATAGATCCCGTGCACTATGTTCGAGCCAGCCCCGCCGCAGCCCACGACTGCGACCGCGGGCTCGCCAAGGCTGGTCCCCAATGCGTTGACTATCTCCTCCGTCCTGTTCCCATCCGCCGTCATCCCTCTGGCCTCCGTCCTTCCTGGCCGGTTGATGGAGATCCCTACGGGAGAGTCCCCACCTTCCGCCCATGCGCCGTCAAACGGTGCCTCATGCTCCCGGGACGAGCTTGAAGCCGGTGCTCTGCTGGTTCGCGTCCTTCTTCAGCACTTCCACGTGCTCCTCGTGCAGGAACTCGTGCCTCGTGCTGTCCGCGACCGCCTCCGATATCGAGCTGTAGACCCCCTCTGCGACGAGCTGCTTGATGGTCTCCAGCACCAGAGGCGGCAACACCACCAGGATTTCGTTCGGCCTGCTTCCCGTCCCTTCTGGGCGGCCCGCGCGCATCTCTATGTAGGCGCGCACGGCCGCGCGTGCTAGCTGCGACCTGTTGGAGAACTCGTTGCTGGACGAGATGAACTCGTCTATCAGCTTGAGGTCGTCCGCGTCGAGGCGGATCGTTATGCGCTCGCTCTCCAACGGGTCGGACATGTGTGCATCCCATCCCGATTTTCTGACGCAAAAGGAACATATGTCACACAACAGTATATATAAATATGCAAAATGTCACATTTCGTCGGAAAATGTCATACCGGATGTACTGGCATACGTGCAAAAACTGCTGCTGGAATGTGTATGGGCGCGCAGCAAAGTGACCCGACACCATCAATGCTCTTTGGTCGTTCTGTGTCAGCAAGGTTTATCCACGATGCCGTTCTACACGGTCGCCGTTCAAAGGAGCTATGTACACTGACGCCAAGGGCGAACATCGCGGCCCTGAGGACCTCTAGCGTCTCCTCTTCCAGGTTCATCATGGTCGCACTAGGCATTGCATTGTTCGTGATAGGCTTCGCCATCACCGTCGCAGGATCGTCCAGCGAAGGGCTTCAGTCCGAGGACTCGAGCGGCCTCAATAGTCTGACGGTCTCTGGGGTCGCTATCAGCCTTGTGGGCGTCGTGACGGCGACCGTGGGGCCATTTGCTTCGTTCTTGCGCAAGAGAGGCTGAGGAGCGCCAAGAAACCTTTTATTGGTACCAGGCATTAAGTGCCTCGCTGGCTGCACCTTATGACCCTAAACTTCTCGGCGATCGAGGCCAAGTGGCGCACGGCCTGGTACAATGCCAAGATCAACGAGTCGGAGCCGAGGCCAGGCGAGAAGAAGTTCTTCATGATATTCGCCTACCCCGGCGTGACGGGGTATCTGCATGTCGGGCACATGAGGGGCTACACCTTCTCCGATGCTGTTGTGCGCTACAAGCTCATGACGGGTCACAACGTCCTCTTCCCGGTCGGCACGCACGCGACGGGCAACGGCGCCATAAGCTTCGCCAGGAAGGTAGAGAGACAGGACGAATCCGTCATCGAGATCCTCAGGGCAAACGGCTGCCCCGAGGGGACGATGTCAAGGCTGTCCGACCCGCTCGAGGTGGTCAGGTTCTTCAACAACGTGTATGTGAACGACTACTGGAAGCGGTTCGGGTTCATGTCCGATTGGCGCAGGTTCACATGCACCATCAATCCCGACTACTCGAGGTTCATAGAGTGGCAGATGCGCAAGCTCAAGTCCGAGGGACTTCTGATCCAGAAGCCGTACTTCGCCGCGGCCTGCATCGAGCACGGGCCCGTGGCGGTAGATGCATCTGAGACGGACATATCCAAGGGCGGGAACGCGGAGGTGCTCGAGTACGTGCTGCTCAAGTTCGACCTCGAGGACGGCAGGAAGCTCGTGGCCGCGACGCTCCGGCCGGAGACCGTGTTCGGGCTCACGAACTTCTGGGTCAACCCGGAGGTCGAATACGTCGATGTGCGCGTGGGCGAGGAGATCTGGGTCGTGAGCAAGCAGGCGGCCGAGAAACTGAAGCTGCAGAAGGACGACATGGAGGTGAAGGGCTCCGCGAACGGCGCTGAGTTGATCGGTAGGAGGTGCAGAGCGCCCTTCACGGGAAAGATGTTAGCCATATTCCCGTCTTTGCTCTGCGACCCCAATGTCGGGACAGGCCTGGTCATGAGCGTGCCATCCGATGCCCCAGTCGACTGGATCGGGCTCGTGGAACTGGAACGCGACAAGACATCCCGGGGGAAGTACGGCATCACGGACAAGATGCTCCAGGATTCCCAACCCGTCCCAATCATCAAGACCCCTGGCTGGGGGCCGCTGCCCGCCGTTGAGATCACGGAGAAGATGGGGATCACATCGCTGAGCGACCCGAAGCTCGAGGATGCGACAAAGGAAATCTACAAGAGCGGCTTCCACAAGGGCGTCATGAACGAGGCCTGCGGAGACTTCGCCGGCCAGCCCGTGGAGAGGGCGAAGGAGGCGATGCGGGAGGAGATGCTATCCTCCGGCCAGGCCGACCTCCTGTACGACCTATCTGAGGAGGTCCTGTGCAGGTGTGGCAACAGGGTGCTGATCAAGAAGATACCAGACCAGTGGTTCATCGACTACGCGAACCCCGCCCTGACGGAGCGCTCGAAGGAGCAGGCGCTGACGATGAAGATCCTGCCCAGGGAGTACTACGAGAACATCCAGGGAGTGCTCGAATGGTACCGGGAGAGGGCGTGCGTGAGGCTGGGCAACTGGCTGGGCACGAGATTCCCCTTCGACCAGAAGTGGATCATCGAGGCGATAGCCGATTCGACGTTGTACCCCGTCTACTACGTGATTTCGAGGTACGCTAACGAGGGCCTCATCACTGCCGAGCGCATGGACGAGGGGTTCTTCGACTACGTCCTCCTGGGCAGGGGCGATTTGGAGGCGGTCGCGAAGGCCACTGGCTTCTCCAGAGAGGTTCTCGACCGCGTCAGAGCTGAGTTCGAGTACTGGTACCCTCTCGACATCAATCTCGGGGGCAAGGAGCACATGACCGTGCACTTCCCTGTCTTCCTGATGAACCATGTCGCAGTCCTCAGGCCCCAGCATTGGCCCCGGGGAATCATAGTGAACTGGTACATCACCGCCACCGGCGGGAAGATATCGAAGTCGAAGGGCGGGGCGCAGCCCATACCTGATGCGGCAGAGAGGTTCGGCGTGGACGCGATGCGGCTGTTCTATGCGCACATAGCTTCGCTGTATGTGGACGTCGCGTGGGAGGACGAGAAGGTCGAAGGCTACAGGGACAGGCTCGAGCGGCTCTGGAACCTCGCGTCAGAACTCTCCGCCATTGACACCGATGCCGTCACAGAGGTTGACGCGTGGCTGGCTGCGAGGATGCAGACTCGCCTTGTGAGGCTCCACAAGTTCATGGCGGAGTACGACCTCCGCTCGTATGCGAACGACGTGTACTTCGAGATCCCGCAGGACATGAGATGGTACCTGAGGCGCGGCGGCAAGAACAAGATGGCCATATCCAAGGCACTGGAGACATGGGTGCCTCTGATGGTGCCGGCCACTCCTCACATTGCCGAGGAGCTCTGGGAGCGGATGGGCAAGGCGCCCTTCGTCTCCACAGCTCAGCTTGAACAGGGTTCCATCACCGATTCCGTTCTCATTGCGGAGGCGAAGGAGAAGCTGGTGGAACGGCTCATGGCCGATGTCTCTGAGATACTCAAGGTCACCGAGATGAGACCGACTCGGACGACGATAATGACCGCCCCAGCATGGAAGCAGGACATGTTCCAGGACGCACTGGCAGATCCGAAGAGCAGGCCCGATGTCTCGGCCCTCATCAAGTCGGCGATGGCCAGACACCAGTCGCCGGAGCTCAAGAAGGAGATACCGGCCTTCGCGAAGGAGATTGCCGCCGAGGTGGCAAAGATGTCTCCAGAAGACAGGCAGGTGCTCGGCGCGAGAGTCAGCGAGCGGGAGACGCTCTCGGGAGCCAAGGAATTTCTCGAGGCGGAGTTCGGATGTCGAGTTGATGTGTTCTCTGCGGACGACCCCGCCCGGACTGACCCGAAGGGAAAGGCTAGGTTCGCAAGGCCGGGAAGGCCCGCGGTGTTCATCGAGTGAGCTTAGTTCGTGCCGATGAATGCAGCATCGAAAGGCATATACCACGCCAGAATGTACGGGGGAACTACCTTTGATCCCCAGTGCGACCGGTGGTTTGTGCATGTTTGCCAGGCTCGGAAACATCATCGTCCGAAGGTACAAGCTCATCATCGCGTTGTGGATCGTCATCCTGTTCTACGTCTATCCCCTCATCTTCAAGATCAACGACGTGGTGGTCTACACAGAGACCGAGACGGGCCTCGAAGGGCTCGAGGCGATGATGGCGCAAGACCTGATAGACCAGAACTTCGCTGGTCAGATACCGCCCAGCACTATCATGCTCGTCATACAGAACGACGACGTGCTGTCCCCAGAGGTCCGGGACTTCGCATCGGCGCTGTACAACGACGTATCGACTGATGGCGGTCTACAGGGCGTGGCGAGCGTCAACTACCTGTACAGCGCAATAGAAGGCTACCTCGGACAGGTGGCCTACCAGACTGCGCCGATGGCACACATGTTGTACGACCAGACCAACCAGACGGCTCAGATGGTGTTCGGCACGCCGATGTACATCGTGCAGATGCACATGGCGTTGTACTATGGCTCTGGAGGCATGATGCCGGAGCTCCAGATCTACAGCAGCGTAATGGAGAATCTCACGATCTATCTTGCCAGTTCTGGGGCAAACAGCTCTGTGCTCGCGCTCACGCTGGGTTATGCAAACGCATTCTACTCCGTGTGGAACGGCACGCACGAGACGAATCCCACCAATCTCCAGCCGATGGTGGCAACAGCTGCAGGAACGTACTTCTACGACAGGGGCGAGGCGGGCCTCTTCGCTGTCGCCGTTTCTCAGCAGATGTCAACTTCCACCTACAGCGACCACGATTCGCTCCTGAACTTCACCTTGGGAACGGTATCCATGCAATCCGGCCTTGAGACCTGGTTTCTCGAGCAGGTCTGGTCGCTCGGCCCAGCGCCCACAATTGCGGAGGCGCTCGGGCTCGCCCACGCAGTCGTGTTCGCCCCCGGCTCCACCTTCGCGGATTTGCCGCACGTCCCGAGCTTCCTGGTCGAGCAGTTCGTGAATGTGCGTCCCGAGAGCGGCCCGGCAAACAACACGATGCTCATGGTCATCCCACTTACGGTCAACGGGTCCTCCGACGAGGCGGGGCACGATGTGCGCGTGCTCAACGACATCGTGAACCAGAGGCTGTACACGGTGGGGCCCGAATACGCGGTCTACGTCTCTGGCGATCCCGCGCTGTCCGCTGACATTATGGATGCTGTCGATAGGGACACGAGCAGAATAGAGCCCGTGACGATAATGCTCGTTCTGCTCCTGGTGGGGGCGTACTTCAGGTCAGCGGTGTCGCCCTGGGTCCCGCTGATGACCGTCGGCATGGCGTACTTGACCAGCACTGCCCTCATCTACCTCGTGGGGACGTATGTACTCAACATTCACTACAGCGTCCTGACGATCGTCCTGACGGTCATGATGGGCGCTGGCTCGGACTACTGCATATTCATCATGTCCAGGTACCGCGAGGAACGCGTCATGGGCAGGTCCAAGGAGGAGGCCGTGAGGACGAGCCTGACCTGGGCAGGCGAGAGCATAGCGACGAGCGGCGCCACCGTCATGATTGGCTTCGGTGCGCTGATGATCGGCCAGTACACCCTTGTGAGGTCCATGGGCATGGCGTTGGTCATCGCGGTTGGCATGGCCTTGGCATTCGCGCTCACGATGCTCCCGTCGCTGCTGATGCTTGTGGGCGACCGTGTGTTCTGGCCCAACACGATGGCCGTCGAGAGGGAGCGGTTCAAGAAGAGGGACTCGCGCGGAGGAGGATACTTCAGGAAGAGCGGCAGGTTCTCTCTGAAGCACAGGGGAGCAATCGTGGCCGCCGCCGTGTTGATATCCATCCCTGCGGCCTACCTCGTGCTGTCCCTGGGGTCCAGCTACGACTTCATTGCGGGTTTGCCGGACGCCGAGAGCAAGAAGGGCATAGACGCCCTGACTGCAGGGTTCGGCGCGGGCACGATCATGCCGACATACATCGTTGTGCAGTTCGAGGACGATGCCTTCACGGACGGCGCCCTGGAACCCGCTGCCGCCACACAGCTGGAGAGCTACTGCTCTCTAGTAGAGGGGAGAGACAATGTGCGCTCCGTGAGTGGGCCGACAAGGCCGTTCGGGGAGTTCCTCAACGAGTCCGAGCTGGCGAATCTGACTTCAGACGAATTGGCCACATATGAGATGACCCTGCTCGGGACTGTAGGTTCGGACAACAGGACCTTCCTTCTGACAGTGGTCCTACAAGACCAGCCCTTCACGACCAAGTCGATACACACGATCGATGACCTCAGGGACGTGACCCGAGAAGGCGATTTGTTCGACCCCTCGACGGCGGTGCTTGTTGGCGGGTCGACCGCGAGCATGGCGGACGTGTCGAACAGCGTGTCCCAGGACTTCTTCACGATGAGGATAGTCGTCCTCATCGGCATATTCCTCGTCCTGATGCTGGTGCTCGGGTCGCTCCTCATCCCTCTCAGGCTCGTTCTGACCGTTCTCCTGAGCGTTTCCTGGACGATCGCCATGACGATGATCATATTCCAGTTCGTGAACGGCGTGCCTGTGCTGTGGATGATGCCCCTGATCCTGTTCGTCGTCGCGATGGGCCTGGGCATGGACTACGACATCTTCCTCACCACCAGGATCCGCGAGGAGGTCGCCAAGGGCAAGACGGACGAGGAGGCGATAATGACGGCCGTGGAGCGCACGGGTGGTATCATCACCGCCTGCGGGCTGGTGATGGCAGGTGCGTTCGGGTCCATGATGCTCTCGAGCACCGCCCTCTTGCAGGAGTTCGGGTTCGGCCTGTCGTTCGCCATCCTCTTGGACGCCATGATCGTGCGCATCTACGTGGTGCCGGCGGTCATGCTCATGCTCCAGAAATGGAACTGGTACGCCCCTGGCAGGCTGCAGCGAGTCAGGCGAGGAGAAAAGGCGCGAAAGCATTAAGACACGGATGACTAGATATCTTGGCCTGGTAGCATGCGCGTCAGAATTGCCCTCTTGTCAGCAGTGTTTTCCATAGCCCTCCTCGTGAGCGCCCTTCCCGCCCCCGCGTCAGCGCAGGCGGGGGACGAGCCCGAGTTCCTGGTGGACAGCAAGATGCTCATTTCCGGGTTCGGACCCCTGCAGGGGTCGGGCGAGGCGAAGCTCACCTACTCGGGCGACTCGGCGGCAGCGCTCAGGCTCAAGGTGTTCCAGTGGTTCGACTCGAACGGCGACCAGTGGCTCAACGTCAACGAGACGAGATCGTTCCTGGTCGAGGTCTCCGATGCCCTTGTGGGCAGATCCTACTGGGGCATCACGATCGAATCAGCCACGAACTTCACCGTGAAGTCGGATGACTACGTGCGCTCTCACACGAGCGGCCTCGTGACCTCACAGTGGAACTCCACCGACCCACTCATACTCAAGGTGAACTTCGAGGGGAGCGGGCGTGCGGCGGACATGGTCATCGAGACCGCACAGGGGGTCTATGACGCGTTCGCGATGGCCGTGGGATTGGCCACCGGGTACACGTTCAATGGCACGATGGCCATTGAGCACAGGAGCACGACCCTCGCACTTGGCGGGTACACCACGCCAGAGCTCGTCGACGGTGAGATGAGCGGCCTCAGGGTAGTTCTCGGGGAGATCATCTGGTACTCCTACACGGGCCATGTCGGGCCTGGGTCGAGTGCCGAGGACACCATTGCGTACAGGGGCATCTCCATAGTGGAGAACATACAGGTCGCCTTCGCCGTGCTGTTCGTGGGGCTCCTGATGATCCTCCGCATGCCAGGCAAGCACTTCGACAAGTATGAGAAGCTCCACCCGAGGAAGTACAGGAGGTCCGCCAAGTCGTTGATGTCTGTCAGGATTTCCGCTTGGGTCATCGCGGTCGTGCTTGTCCTGCTCTATCTCCTGCCGTTCGCATTCTCCTTCGCCTCCCCGAACGCCCTGATGTACGGCGCCTACCTCTACCTGGTCGTGCCGGTCGCCGTGATCGCCGAGTACTTCTTCTCGAAGAAGATGTACGACAGGGCAGCCCTCTCGATCCCAGAGGAATCGGTCGTCGAGGTCAAGCAGGCCGTGGTCGAGCCCGCTGAGGGCGAGGGGGAGATGATATGCAAGGCGTGCTACCGCGCCATCGATGTCGGGCTCGAGCTGTTCCAGTGCAACTGCGGGGCCTCGATGCATGTAGGGTGCGCCGAGAAGGTCCAGAACTGCCCCGCATGCGGAGAGATGCTCTTCCCCCAGCGCACTCGTTCCATCCAGTGCAAGTCCTGCGGGGAGACCTTCCTCTACGCGGGCGCAGAGGACTCGTACGCGATACAGTGCACGAAGTGCGGCGCGTTCCAGGAAGAGATCAAGGCCGGAAAGAACTACATGCTCGTGGACGAGGACCCGAGGAACGCGTTCATGATGATTCGCGCCATGGCAAGGTCGGGCAGGCCCGCCATGGCCCTCACGGTCCAGTTCCCGGGCAAGATACGTTCTGAGTACGACCTTGGCGACCTCCAGATCAAGTGGTTCTCGGACAGCACCACCGACATAGACAACGTCAACCCAAAGGACCTTGAGGGCGACTCGATGGAGCTGGTGTCCACGTTCCTGATGACCACGAAGGAGGCGGGCGTGCTTGTGGACGGGCTCGACATGCTGATAGAGATGAACGGGTTCGACAAGGCCTTGGCCTTCGTCAAGCGGCTCAACGACCTCGCGGCGATCCACGGTTCGACGATCATCCTGGCCCTGGACAAGAACGCGGTGGCTCCTGAGCAGTTCAAGGCGATCAGCGACGAGTTCGACGAGATCCACGACTACCAGTAGTCGCCCGGCCGGACCAGCGCCTGTAGAGGCTGTTCTCCAGACCGAGCTCGTCCATCATCCTGCCGACGACGAAGTCCACCATCTCATCGACTGTCCTCGGCTTCGGGTAGAACGCGGGACTGGCCGGCATCACGACCACCCCGGCGGCCGCGAGTCGTTCCATGTTGCCCAGATGTATGCTGGACAGGGGCGTCTCCCTGACCAGCAGCAGGAGCCTCCTGTGCTCCTTGAGCGCCACCGAGGCGACCCTGGTGATCAGGTTGTCCGCGATGCCGCAGGCGATCTTGGACATCGTCGATGCGCTGCACGGGGCTATCGCCATCGAGTCGAACCTGACGGAGCCGGATGAGAGGGGAGAGAAGAGGTCGTCGTTCTCATAGGCATCGTCTGCGATCGAGTGGATGTCCTTCTTCTGCATCCCGAGCTCGAGCTCGGCAATCCTTGCCGCGTCGTCGGAGACGATGGCGGTCCTGTGGGCGGGCAGCCGCTCGAGAAGGCGCACGCCGTAGACGATGCCCGATGCGCCCGTGATGCCCACTACCGTTCTCATCGCGTCCACCAAAGCCCTTGCCGGTCAAAAACCCTTCCCCGAGGGCCTTGGCACGGGGTCGATTTCCTGAGGACCTGGCACTCCATCTGGCCCGTCCGCTAGCCAGGAAGCATTTAAATATGGGTACCAACTTATCCGCGCTTTGCCACCCTTGGTGGCACCGTTCCAGACGGTCGCGGAATTGCGATTCATTGAGGAATATCGATGGCCACCGCTTACGACGTTCCTGCCGAGAAGCTTATCGCGAAGTTAGCGGAGGAGCTGAAGAAGATCGAGACGATTGCCCCGCCCGACTGGGCGCCGTATGTCAAGACGGGCAGGCACAGGGAGAAGAGCCCTGTGGCGGTTGACTGGTGGCATGTCAGGGCGGCTGCCGTCCTGAGGAAGATCTATGTCGACGGGCCCATCGGCACGACCAGGATCGCGGCGAAGTACGGTGGGAAGGCAGACAGGGGCTCCAAGCCCAACAAGGCGGTCAGGGGCTCCAGATCGATCTCGAGGCTCACGGTCCAGCAGCTGGAGAAGAGCCAGCTGGTTCAGAAGCAGAAGGACGGAGGCAGGGTCGTGACCGCCAAGGCCAGGAAGCTGATCGACTTGATGTCGACCCAGATCCTGAAGGAGATGGCGGCTGCGAACCCCGAGCTGACCAAGTACCTCTGAGTGAGGCGACATGGCTGAGGAAGAGGAGCTGGAGGTTCTGAGACAGAGGAAGTTGCAGGAGCTCCAGCTGAGGGCACAGCAGGAGGCCGTGGCCCAGGAGCAGGCCAAGCAGTACGACGCCCAGAAGCAGATGCTCATGCGCCAGCTCCTGACGCCCGAGGCCAGGGAGAGGCTCGCGAACCTGCGAATGGCCCGGCCGGACGTGGTCGAGTCCGTTGAGAACCAGCTGATCATGCTGGTCCAGTCGGGCAGGCTGACGCAGCAGATAGACGACTACACGCTGCGGCAGATACTGCGCAAGATAATGCCCCAGAAACGGGAGATCAAGATAGAGAGGAGATGACCGGATGGCCAAGCACAAGCCACACTCGCGCAAGCTCAGGCTCATGGCAGCGACCAAGAGCAACAGGAGGGTACCCGCCTGGGTCATGATGAGGACCAACAGATCCTTCCTGAGGCACCCGAAGAGGCGCAACTGGAGAAGGACCAAGCTGAAGGTGTGAGGTCGGAGAATGGTCGAGGAACTGGAGAGGGTCTTCACAATACCGCTCACGGTCACCAAGCAGGTCCCGAGGACCAAGCGGGCGCCGAGGGCCATCAAGGAGATCAAGGAGTTCGTCAGGAAGCACATGGAGGAGCAGTCCTCAGGGGACGAGGACAAGGAGAAGAAGGACGTCTGGGTGGACTACAGGCTCAACGAGCTCATATGGTCCAAGGGTATCGAAAACCCACCCAGCAAGGTCCGGGTGAAGGCCATCAGGTTCGAGGACGGCCTCATCGAGGTCTCCCTGCCAGAGGAGTGAGTTCCCCACGGAGTAGGCACTGGATGCTTCGACTGGGTGACATAAACGGGAACCCGTATGTCGGGGTTTACTGCGCCGCCAGCGAGGTCCTGGCCGTTCTCCCGGACAACGTGGAGCCCAAGGTCGCCAAGGAGATGGGCAGGACGCTGGGGGTGCCCGTCGTCTCCACATCGGTTGCTGGCTCGACCGTCGTAGGATCACTCGTCGCCATGAACTCTAACGGCGTGATCGTCACCAATTTTGCGGAGCAGGCCGAGCTGGTCAGGCTGCCCAAGGAGCTGAGGGTCGCCCGGATGGAGGAGAAGATCAACGCCGCCGGGAACAACATCCTCGCGAACGACAAGGCTGCCCTCGTGCATCCAGCTGCATCATCCTACACCGTCAGGATGGTCGAGGACGTCCTGGGCGTTGAGGTCAAGCGGGGGAGGGTCGCGGGCATTGAAACTGTTGGCTCGGCATGCATCGCTACTTCGAAGGGCGTTGTGTGCCACCCGCGGACGACCGAGGATGAGCTCAGGGAGCTTTCCGACCTGTTCAAGGTGCCCGCATCGGTCGCGACGTTGAACTACGGCACTCCGTACCTTGGTGCGTGCGCCGTAGCGAACAGCAAGGGCGCCTATGTCGGTTCGAGGTCCACTCCTATAGAACTCGGCCGGCTCGAGGACGGTCTGGCACTCTACTGACCATTATCGGGAGAACACCCAGACCTCGGTGCCTGATGCCGGCAGGTCGTCCTGCATGAACTCCACTTCGTTACCCACCTTCACGATTCCCCCAGGCTGACAGAGGTTGAGGAAGTTTTGGACTGGCTGGATCGCAATCGCCAGCCCTGGCACTCGGTAGTGCATGGGCACTGCCACCTTCGGTGCCACCTTCTTCACCACATCGCAGGCAGCTTCTGGGCCTATCGTGAGCACGTCCCCCACGGGCACGAACAGGAAATCGACCGGGACGATTCTCTCGACGATGTCATCGTTGAGCCTGTGTCCCAGGTCTCCGAGGTGACAGAAAGTCGTGCCGTCGAGCTCGAACTTGAACAGAGTAATCCTCCCACGCCTCGAGCCTCCGTCCGCATCGTGGTCCGCGGTGAAGCCTTCGATCCTGACCCCGCGCTCCACGGTCATCACTGGCTTCGTGACAACCGTTGCGTCCGATGACCGGACCAGTCCGGCGCAGTTGTGGTCCAAGTGGTCGTGCGACACAAGGACGACATCAGCCTTCACCTGAGGCGGGGGTATGCCGAGGGACTTGCCATCGTGAGGGTCCGTGACCACCTTCACGCTCCCGTCGACCTCAAAACATGCGTGCCCATGCCACCTTATGCGCACCTTGTCGCTCCCCGGGGAAACAAGGAATCCTCCTGTGCGTACTTAACTCAAACGGTGCGAGACCATCGTATCGAACTCGAGAGAGATCCGCAATCAACTGGATTTCGTCCTGCGGACGACTCTCGTTCTCCTCGTCTGTGCAGGCTGCTCCTCTGGCGCTGGTTCAGGCTGCGGGGCAGGGACGGCCTTCACCGCCCTCACTCGCCTGGCCTTCGGCTCGGCAGGTTCCACTTCGGGCTGGCGCGGAGCGGGAGCAGGTGGCGCGGCCTTCACCGTGCGGACGGGCCTCTCGACAGCCTCCACAATCTCCGTCTTCGCCGCTATCTCCGCGGTCTTTGCCGCCCTCTCTTCCATCGATGGAGCGGTCGAGGGAGGTGCGGCCTTCGCCTGGGACGCCTTGATGGCCTCTATCTTCTCGAGAACGGGCGCGTGAAGGGTCGACTCGATCTTCTGGTTGACGGTGCCGGGCTCGAACTTGCGCTTCTCCAGCATGAGATCGCGTTCGAGCTTCTCTATCTGGAGGATCCACTCATCCTCCTCCTCGAAGTCCCATCCGCAGAACTCGCAGATGGTGGCGTCAAGCGCGACCCCGAGACCGCAGCTCGGGCATTCCTTCTTGACCTCGGCCTCGTCGATTTTTTTGGCCATCGCACAGATAATTCTCGGGTCATTATATAAGCGTTTTCGAGCATGTCGGATTCTCCAGTCAGTACGCCTCGGGCGATACTCAAATACATCTGGAGGGCAATACGAGGTGCGGCGATGAAAACACTCGTTCTTTGCGTCGACAGGGATGACGACCTCGGGACCAAGGCGGGCATCAACGGCCCCGTGATAGGGCGTGACGAGAACCTGAAGGCGACGATCGCACTCGGACTCGCGGATCCCGAGGAAGTGGACGCGAACACTATCCTGTCGGGCATTCAGCTCTATGACGACCTCGTGAAGCGGGGAATGGAGACGGAGATTGCAACGATATCGGGGGATTCGCACGTCGGTTTCCAGTCGGACCTGATACTGACGAACCAGCTCGGGAACGTGTTGGAGGTCGTCAAGCCCGACAGGGCGATCCTGGTCAGCGACGGCGCGGAAGACGAGTCGATCTACCCCGTCGTCTCGTCGAGGGTGAAGATAGACTCCGTCAAGCGGGTCTACATGAAGCAGAGCAAGAGCATCGAGGGCACCTACTACCTCATCATGAAGACCTTCCAGGACGAGAAGATGAGGAGGAAGTGGATAGTGCCGCTATCTCTCGTCCTCGTCATCTGGGGCTCGCTCTCGCTCTTCACGAAGCTCATCCGTTTCTCCGAGGGCAACTACGACGACATCAGCCTGCTGTCCGAAATGGCGCCGGGCGTGATAGGCGTCGTGCTCGGCGTGTACCTGGTAGGGTGGGCGTACCAGTGGGTCCCGAAGACCTTGGAGCGGATCGCGCGAACGAAGCGCTCCATCAGGCAGGGCAGCCTCGTCATCCCGTTCGCCATCGTGGCATTCGTCCTCGTGATCGTCGGAGTGCTGGTGGGCTACGACATGGCCACGGTCTACATGGAGGGACTGCTGCCCCAGGAGAGGAGCGTGGCCATCTCCATCCTGCTGTTCGTCTCGGGCGCGGTCTGGTTCGTTGTGTTCGGCGTGTTCGCGTACGAGACCGGCAAGTCCGTCATGGCCTTCCTGCAAACGAGCAAGATCAGGTGGTCGTTCATCGTGATGATGGTTTCCGTCCTCGCCACGGGCTTCATCGTCCAGGGAGCGGTGGACGCGTTGGCTTTCTTCCTCTCCTATGGCGATGCGGACTTGCTGGTGATATTCGCCGAGATGATCACCGGCATCCTGATAGCCGTTTTCAGCTCCGTGCTGAACGCGTCCCTGAGGACCGAGGCGGCCCAGACAGGTGCATCTCCAGGAGCGTGACCCCCTGGAGCTCGAGGAGTGGCTGCCGCTCTACAACAGGATATGCGACGAGTTCGGGTTCGATAAGCAGGCGGACATCGACGCTGCGAACAAGCTGGCCTCCATCCTCGCTGGAAGTGGAGCCAGCCCATTGGCGAGGCTGCGAGACGGATTTCCGAAGAGGGTCCTCGTGTGCGGCGGGGGCGAGAACCTCGCGGACGAAATATCTTCTCTCAGGATCGATGTGTTCGTGGTCGCGGCGGACAGTGCGGCTAGCGTCCTGGTCGATTCCGGCCTAGATGCGCAGATGGTCGTCACGGACCTCGATGGAGTCGTGGAGGACCAGATCGACATGAATAGGCGTGGCGCGACGGTCTTCGTGCACGCGCACGGGGACAACAAGGACGCGATTGAGGAGTACGCGAGGAGGTTCCCGGGGCCGCTCGTCGGGACTTGTCAGTGCGCTCCCCCTCCAGGCCTGGTCAACTTCGGAGGGTTCACGGACGGGGACAGGGCAGCGTGCATATGCTCGGAACTCGGCGCGCGAGAAGTGCTCCTCGCGGGCTTCGATTTCGAGCGCCCGTCCGAGAAGGCCGGCAGGAGCAAGGACGTCAAAAGGCGCAAGCTAGCATGGGCGAAGATCATTCTGGATTCGCTGTCGAGGCGCGGCATCAGGATAGGGCCAGCATTGGAG
The DNA here is from genome assembly GCA_020725925.1 of Methanobacteriota archaeon. Lineage (GTDB taxonomy): Archaea > Thermoplasmatota > Thermoplasmata > UBA10834 > UBA10834 > COMBO-56-21. The sequence continues at coordinate 5,009 of DYTN01000010.1, read as the reverse complement.
TCCGCGGACCTGCGATGACCGTCATCCGTTCGACACGTTTTTAGCTGTGTAGTCAGTTGCCTTCCTGGGATTGGGATGACTGTTGTCACCATGCAACAGGTCGAGAGAGCCCTGAAGCGCACGGTCGGGAGGAAGGGCATGTCCGATGCGGAGATCAAGAGCCTCGCCGACTACCTGATGAGCTTCTTCGGCTACACGGACGAGGTGATAGACAACAGGCTCACATCCGAGGACAGGGACGTGTTCTACATGCTCGAGGAGGAGGGACTTCTGACGACGACGCAGGAGGAGGTCCTCCTCAAGAAGGGTAAGCTCTGGCGCATCCACTACTGGATCCTGAAGAAGGACCAGATAATCAGGCTCGCCAAGATGGGGGAGGGCAGCGAGGAGCAGAAGGACGAGGCGGCCGACGTGTACGACCAGATCTCCGACGAGGAGTGGTCCAGGCACAAGATGACCGCAGGTCAGAGCGGCGGCCAAGGGAACCCTCCCAGGCCCGATGAAAGCCATTAATACACGAAGCGGCATGAGCTGAGCGCGGGTCTGCCAGATGAACGGTTACCTAATCGCCCTCATAGTCTTCTTGACATGGTTGGCGGGAGTGTACGCGCTCCACAGGGCGAAGTGGTTCGAGAGGCACAGCATGAGCCTGATGGGCCCCATGATCCTGTGGAAGACCAGGAAGGGCAGGGAGGTCATTGAGCGTGTGGCCTCGAAGAAGCGGCTCTGGACGGTCTACGGCATGCTCTCGCTCTGGGTCTGCGCGGCCGCCATGTTCCTCATCATGCTCCTGCTGCTCTGGGAGGCGACCATCGTGCCTCAGGTGGAGAAGGCGCCCTCGCCAGAGCTGATCCTCGGCATACCGGGCATCAACCCGGTGATCCCTGTTGGATATGGCATACTCGGGCTTGTCGTGGCCATAGTGGTGCACGAGGTCGCCCACGGGATAATGACACGGATGGGCGACATGAAGATACAGTCCCTGGGGCTCGTGTTCCTCGTGTTCCCGGTAGGAGCGTTCGTGGAGCCGGACGAGAAGGAGCTTCAGTCCGCCACCAGGCGCAAGAGGTCTAAGGTGTTCGCCGCGGGGCCGGCCAGCAACCTCCTGCTCGCTCTCATCATCCTGGGCCTGTTCTCGGGCGTGATGATGTCGTCCGTCGAGCCCACGAGGGACGGCGCGCTCGCGCTCGGGGTGGTCCAGGGCTCGCCCATGGAGCACGCGGGCGTGGAACCGAGCAGCCTCATAGTGTCTGTCGGGGGCGTACAGATCGGAAACGCAGAGGACTTCGACGAGAGGGCCGCCCCGTCTCCAGGCGAGAACGTCACGGTTGAGTACTACCTCAGAGGGGAGCTGGGGTCGGCCCAGGTCGTGGACGGGGTGGTAGTCGCCTACATCGTCGAGGACTACGCGGCGGCCGACGCGGGCTTGGAGACCGGCATGGTCCTCGTGTCCATCAACGACACGCCGCTGGGCGACCTCGGCGCGCTCACAGACGCGATGTCCCTCATCAATGCCGGGCAGACGGTCAATGTCACGGTCATGAGCTACGATGATGCCTCCGGCGTGTTCGCAATCGACCCCGATGTGACTGTCGTCACGCTCTCGAACAAATGGGACTACTACGACGAGTTCGACCCCGACAACAACGATCCGAGCTACCAGGGCAGGGCATACCTGGGCGGCGGATTCCTGGACCTTGGGCTCAGGATCGAGGATTCGAGCTACTATGCTGACATACTGGCGAACCCGTTCGAGGGTGACAGGAACCTGGACGATTTCTCGCGGTCCTGGCTGAGGCTCATAGCCCTTCCCTTCCTGGACCTCGCCCCGATCAGGTCGCCCGTAACAGACCTCTACGCCCCCTCGGGGAGCCTCGAATGGATGCCGGACTCACTGTTCTGGCTGCTGACGAACTCCTTGTACTGGATCTTCTGGCTCAACCTGATGATAGGTCTCACGAACGTTCTTCCCGCAGTGCCGTTGGACGGCGGCTATATCTTCAGGGACGGATTCGACTACCTGCTGGACAAGACGGGCAGGAAGTACACGAAGGACCAGAAGGACAGGATCGTGGGAACCGTGGTCACGGCCTTCGCGCTCCTCGTGTTGTTCCTCATAGTCTGGCAGTTGGTGGGCCCGGCTTTCTGATCAACAGCCGAGCACCCTCTCGCGGTTGACCGTATCGCTGCGCCCAGAATCGGAGCGGAATGCTTATTTCGTTCTGACTACATCCGCAGTTCGACGGTGGAGATGTCTCTATGTCGCTACCGATACCAAGCGGAGAAGCTGGCTTTCATGACGTTGCTGCGAAGGGAGAGATAAGCCGGGTTGAGTCGAGACACCTGGGAAAGGACTACAGGAACGTTGTTGCAGGCTTGTCCACGAAGGAGGCTCGAGACAAATTGCGGACCGAAGTCGTCATTGCCATCGTCTCCGTCATTGCGCTTCTGACGTTGCTTGGAGTCCTGATGTTCCTGATGTGACTGCGCGCGCTCATCAGATCACACACGCACTTCCGTGCCCCAAATCGTCTCTCGTTGGACCTGGGCCTTGTTGGCCTCCTGGCCTGGATTAGGTTTATATTACCCAATCTGTTACCAACTCAGATGCAATGTTCTCGCCTCAGAAGGACATGAAGGAGCTCGTGCTCGAGATCCTGAAGAAGGACCCCATGAGCATAAGCGGTGTGTGCAGGGAGCTCTCAGGCAAGGGTGTGAAGCTGCACCGGCTCGAGCTCACGGGCTACCTGAAGGCGCTTGCGGACATGAACGTCCTGAGGGAGAAGGACATCAAACCCGCGAAGGTCTTCTCGGCCTCCGCCTCGAGGGACAAGAACCTCCACGAGCTCATAGGCGAGAGCTGCGCATCGCTCGCAAGGACAGACGACGAGAGGGCGACGCTCGCCGCATACTGCCTTCAGAGGCTGTTCAAACGCTCGGTGTTCGACATGGAGGTAAGGCGATGCGGCGTGGAGGGCGCCGTCGACGGTAGGAAGGCCACCGCCGAGGAGCGCGCGGAGGCAAAGGCGGTCCTCACTCGCATGGGCTACAGGGTGCCGAACAGCGACATCCCAATGGTCGTCGAGAAGGATCTGGATCGGTTGTTCCTACAGGTGCTGGCGGATGTCGTGATCGAACGGTTCAACGCGCGCTCGTACCTCAAGGAGACCACGCAGCTCAAGCTGTGAGGGTCATTCATTTACCGAGGTCAGGGGGAATCGGAGACCGTGAAGCTGGAAGAGATCATCAGGAGCATCAGGGCGTACAGAGGAGTCGTTCGGAAAGGCCCAGTAACGTCGGTAGCCGCGGGCCTGATTCCGGTCAAGAGCGACGATGTGCTGGCCTCCTATGGCGAGGACGCGGCCGTGATCAAGTGTGGCAGGGAGATACTGCTGATGGCCGCTGACGGGATCATGCAAGACCTGGTCCAGAGGAACCCCTACTGGGCAGGATACTGCGCCGTGCTGGTTAACGTGAACGACATCTCGGCCATGGGAGGTCACTCGGTGGCAATGGTGAACGTCTTGTCCTGTTCCGACGAGGGTGTCAGGGCGAGAATCGTGGATGGCATGAGGGCCGCCTGCGAGAAGTTCGGCGTGCCGATGGTCGGCGGGCACTTGCACCCCGACACAAGCTACTCGGCCGTGGATGTGGCCATACTGGGAAAGACAGACCGGACGAGGCTCGTGCTCAGCAGCGGCGCCTCCGATGGCGACCCGATAGTGTTCGCCATGGACCTGGACGGTCAGTTCACGGAGGGCGTACCGTACTCGTGGGACACCACCTCCAGGAAGAGCAAGGAGATAGTCAGGAAACAGCTCAGAACCATGAACAAGATTGCGCCGTTCCTCACGGCGGGCAAGGACATCAGCAACCCAGGCGCGCTGGGCACGCTCGGCATGCTTCTCGAGGCAAGCGGAAAGGGCGGCCTCGTCGATATCGGAAAGATTCCCCGACCGAAAGGAGTGGACCTGCTCCAATGGCTCACCGCGTACCAGGGATGCGGGTTCGTGGTCACATGCAAGGAGAGGCGGACGCAGGCCGTCGTGGACGAGTTCGCGAGGGCGGACATCAGTGCCGCCGAATGCGGGACGGTCTCGAAGGCCACGGTGCTCGAAGTGGAGCTCGAAGGCCAGAAGGGAGTGCTGTTCGACTTCACCAAGGACACCCTGGGATGTTTGGTTCCGCAAAAGATATGAGCCGAGTCCCCTATTGTTGATGCGAGAGCGAGAAACACGGCAACACAGCGGTTGGCAACCAATCCCAGAGGGCGCCTATACGCTGGGGTAGGTTGAGCTAGTAAAAGGGGACTGTCACGCTGCGGCCCCCACCGTGCTCGACTCTCTCATTCTCATTTCTGGTCGGCGGACAGGTGCTCCCCTGGCTTTGGCGTCACTGCTTGCACGCCATTCTCCAGGTTCATTGCCACCGGGACGAAGAACACTGCGACGCCAAGGACGGCGCTCGCTCCGCCTGCCAGCACATACCACATCTGAGGGCCGAGCCAGTCAGCAGTGGGCCCCCCGACTGCGAGGCCCAGAGGTGTCATGGCCATGACGCCGCTGCCTATGAGGGAGAAGACGCGCCCCTGCATGTCGGCAGGTATGACCGCCTGCATGACGGCCATCAGAGCCCCGTTGACGATTGACATCGCGGCCCCGGCGGCGAAGATTGCCACAAGCGCGATCAGGTACCAACCTGATGGAGAGAACCCGATGACCAGCGTGGCCAGGCCCATGGCCACAAGTCCGAGACAGACCGTCACCATTCTGCGCTTGGACCCTCCCCAGACTCCCAGGGCAATCCCCCCGACAACCATACCCAACCCGACGAACGATTGGAAAGCGGCGAACTCCTCCGCCCCCCCGTCGAAGTGATCCAAGGTGAGGATGGGAAGGAGCGCGTCGGTCGGCACGAACAGGAAGTTCAGCACCATCGCGACCCATATGATGATCATCGCTCCCGGCCATCCGCGAACGAACCGGAGTCCGCCTCTGACATCACCCATG
>DYTN01000055.1 GCA_020725925.1 Methanobacteriota archaeon | reverse complement strand
TCGGTAAAGAAGTTTATGGCGTCTTGGCCCTGCCCGTGCAGCGTTCCGAAGAACGAGTCCTTGTATCCTGCGAACGGGAAGTAGGCCATCGCGGCCACGATGCCGACGTTGATTCCTATGTTGCCGCACTGGACCTTGTACCTGAAATCGCGGGCCCACTTGCCGCTCTGCGTGTAGATCGACGCGGCGTTGCCGAACGGGCTCGAGTGGATGAAATCGATTGCCTCGTCGAGAGTCTTCATCCGCAGGACGGTCACGACAGGCCCGAATATCTCGTCCTTGCACGCAGCCATGTCGGGCGTGCAGCCGTCCAGCACGGTCGGGCCTACGAAGTGGCCCTTCTCATAGCCGGGGATCTTGATCTTGCTTCCGTCCAGGAGCGGCTTCGCGCCGTCCTTGATCGCGCCCTCGATGTAGCCAAGGATCTTGGTCTTGGACTTGGCCGATATTACCGGACCCATGTTGATGGTCTCGTCGAGGCCGTATCCGACCTTGATCTTCTTCGACGCCTCCACGAACTTCTTGAGGAATGGCTCTGCGATGTCTCCGACCAGGACGAGGTTGGAGCCCGCGAGGCATCTCTGGCCAGCGCACCCGTAGAACGAGGCAAGCATGTTCGCCACCGACCTGTCGAGGTTGCAGTCGGGCATCACGACGAGCGAGTTCTTGGCGCCTCCCTGGGCCTGGACCCTCTTGCCGTTCTCCGAGGACTTCTTGTACACGTACTTGGCGATCGGGGTCGAGCCGACGAACGATATGCCCTTCACGTGCGGGTGCTCCATGAGCGTGTCGGACACCTCGTGGCTGCCGTTGACGAGGTTCACCACGCCCGGCGGGAACCCGGCCTCCTCGACCATCTTGAACATGTAGTTCTGCGTGATGGGCACCTGGCTCGAGGGCTTCACGATGTAGTTGTTGCCAGTCGCGACCGCGTAGGGCCAGAACCAGTAGGGAATCATCGCTGGGAAGTTGAACGGGCATATCGCCGCGAACACTCCCAGGGGCGAGATGATAGCGTCCTCGTCGATGCCCTCAGCGGCGCCGTCCTCGAGGCTGTACCCGAACATGAGAGACGGGATTCCAGCTGCGACCTCGACGTTCTCGATGGACCTTCTGGTCTCCCCTCTGGCCTCGTCGATGGTCTTGCCCTGCTCCTGCACCATTATCCTGGCGATGTCCTCGAAGTTCTGCTCGAGGAGCTCCTTCAGCCTGAAGAAGATCCTTGCCCTCGAGATCGGCGGCGTCTCCCTCCACGCCCACCAAGCCTCATGAGCAGCCTCGATCGCGGCCTTCGTCTCATCGACTGTGGACATGGGCATCTTGGCGATGATCTCCCCTGTCGATGGGTTCTCGACATCCACGAACTTGTCCGTTTGGGAGTCGACCCATTCGCCATTAGCGTAGTTCTTCAGCGTCCCGTAGTTCTTCTTCACTTCAGTCAAAAGCGCCATCCTATCTGTTCTCCTTCACGATAAACTGCGAACGTACACGAGGCGAGACACCGACCGCGCGGGCCAATCACGCACAGAGAGGACTGAGGACTTCTCGTGGCACGGCAGAGACTCACAGCAACCGACAGGAGCGCCCCCCTTGACCTCGACCCGCCCGTTCATCCTATCTGTCCGTTCGCAATTCGTTCAGCTTTTCGGCCCGAAATTAGCAGATATGTCAGTAATTCTCGGCCTTGTTCGCAGGGTATGTGCTCCCGATTGATATACGTTGTGGTAATCGAGGCCGTGCCGAACATCGTCCAGAAGGCTCAGAAAACGAGGGGCTGGCAGGGGTCGTGCAGGGAGGGCCGTCTGTGGTCCGCGGACGACCGCCAAACAACGTACGAATCCCCCAGCTGCAAATAGCAAAATGGCCTAAGAACAGGCCCGACTACGAGTCTCGCCGGATGATCTGCTCGATCATCCGTACCTCGATTCCCACTTCTCGATCATCTTGTGGTACTTCTCATGCACGCCCGGGCCCATGATCTTCTCCTCGACATCCTCGAAGCCCTTCTCGAGCTCCTCCTGGTCCTGCTCTGTCAGGATCTGATCACCCATCGGGTAGAGTATGTTGTCTTCCTTCTGGATGTGCTGGGATAGGAGGTCCACGTACCCGCGCGCGTGCTCTATTAGCTCGTCTTTGGCCTTGCCCGTCAGCTTCTTCTCAGATAGCTCTGCGATCTTGCGCACGTGTGCCCTGCCATCCTCGTGCTCGTGCAGCATCACCGCGATGGGACCGGCCTCTCCTGACATCCCCCGTTCCTGCAGCCTCGCGAACAGCAGCTTCTCCTCCTTCGAGTGGTGGCACTTGTCCGCGAAGTTCTTGAAGAAGTCCGCCGCGCCGACGAACAGGGCGGGGTCGACCTCCTTGCCCTCCTCCAACCTGTCGCATGCCTTGGACACTACGCCAAGCATCCTCTCGATGACCCGGTGTTCATGCTTCAACTCCTCAGTTGGCTGCATATTCCTCACCTTCCCACGACCAGTGAACCGACATAGAACGATATTAGTTCTACCTACGCTCTTAGGCGGAATCCAAGCAGGACACTCTGCAAGTTCTGAGGAATCAAGGAAGGTGTTTGGTGGGGTTTGAACGACCGGGCGACGACTACATCAGCCCGGCCTTCTTGGACTCCTCAACTGTGGCCCGCTCGAGGATGTCCAGGCCAGTCTCAAGCAGCGGCTGCTTGATGATCAGCGGCGGGTGCAGCCGGATGACGTTGTTGAACTGCCCAGCCGTGAGGATGTACAACCCGTGCTTGAAGCAGTTCAGCTGGATGTTCCTCGTCAGCTCAGGCACCGGCTCCTTGCCCTTCTTCGTCTTGACGAGCTCCATGCCCAGCATTGCGCCCAGGCCCCTGACGTCGCCCACGACCTCGTAGTCCTCCTTCCACTCGTTCAGGCGCTTCTTCTCGACCCTGTTGATCATCTTGGTGTTGGGCAAAGCCTTCTTCGTAAGCTTGATCGACTCGATCGCGCCCGCACAGCAGACAGGGTTGCCGCCGAACGTGCCGCCCAAGCTCGCGGGCGGAGGCGCGGCCATGATTTCCTCCTTTCCAGTCACGCCCCCTAGGGGCATGCCGAGCGAGAGGCCCTTGCCTGACACGAGCATGTCGGGCACGCACTTCCAGTTCTGAATCCCGAACATCTTGCCTGTCCTTCCGAAGCCCGTCTGGACCTCGTCGTCGATCAGTAGGATGCCGTTGTCGTCGCATACCTTCCTGATCTTCTCCCAGTAGCCTGGGGGCGGGTTGATGAATCCTCCCTCGCCCTGGACGGGCTCGCCCACCAGGGCACAGACATCTCCTTGGAGAGGCGGTGTTTCCACGACCGTCCGGATGGTGTCAGCGCATGCCAGGTTGCACGATGGGTACTCGAGGCAGAGCGGGCACCTGTAGCAGTAGGCGTAGTCCACGTGCCTGACGAACTCCACGAGCGGCCCGAAGCCCTCCCTGTAGGGCTTCTCCTTGCCCGTCAGGGCGATGTCCATGAAGGTCCTGCCGTGGAACGAAGTCCTGTACGATACGATGTACTTCGTCTTGGTGTATGCGCGGGCGATCTTGAGGGAGTTCTCGATCGCCTCTGACCCGCTATTGAGGAATATGCTCTTCGTGAGCTTCCCCGGGCATATCTTGGACATCTCCTCGGCCAGCCTCAGGTACGCCTCATAGGGCGAGACCATGACGCAAATGTGGATGAACCTGTCCAGCTGCTCCTGGCACGCCTTGACCATCGCGGCCGGCCTGTGCCCGCAGTTGTGCACGCCTATGCCCGCGGTGAAGTCGAGGTAGACGTTCCCGTCAACGTCCTTCATGAAGGGCCCCTCGGCCAGCTCGAGCGCGGCTGGGA
>DYTN01000009.1 GCA_020725925.1 Methanobacteriota archaeon | reverse complement strand
GGCCGCGGGTATTACCGCGGCGGCTGGCACCCGTCTTACCCGGCCCTTACTTCTCTCGCTTTTTAGGCGAGAGAACAGCCAAAGCAATGCCTTGGCACTCGGAATGCCCGCATCGTGGTTTCCCACATTGTGCAGTTTTCGTAGCTGCTGCGCCCCGTAGGGCCTGGATTCGTGTCTCAGAATCCATCTGGGGGCTCCGTCTCTCAACGCCCCTACCCGTCGTAGGTTAGTGGGTCCGTTACACCCACTACAGCCTGATAGGCCGCAGACTCATCCTGAAGCGCCGGGGCTTTCAGCGTGGAAGCATTCCAGCACACCACACCTATGGGGTATTATCCTCAGTTTCCCGAGATTATCCCCCACTTCAGGGCAGATTATCCGCGTGTTACTCAGCCGTCAGCCGAGGTCTTGCACCTCTCGACTCGCATGCCTTAATCGCATTCCGATAGCGGTGCCCGCCGGCAGGATCAACCGGAATTGATCGATCTGTCGTCGTCACTACTATTGTTGGTCGCTTGGACTGGTCTCTTGAAATCGGCAGGGTTCTCAAGTCTCACCGACTTGTGCTGTACCCTGCATTGGTGGCACGATTGCGTGCCACAGGATTTGCACGTGACCTTCTACCATCGAACGTCAGAATCAAGAGGGCACGACGCTCGCCGGAGATCTTGATCCTCCATCATGTCTGCGACAGATGGAGTAGGGTTGATCACCGATATTGGCGAGTTTACGCCTCCCTCCCAACCTTCGCCGCTGTCGCAGCTGTTTGGGTAGTCCCGCTAAGATGGATGCCGTATATATGCGTTTCGAACTTGCAGCTCGAAGCGCTGCCCGGCATTCTCGCGGGACTGCGTCCTATACAAGGGTGCGAGTCTGTATATGAGGGTTTCGCCCCCGATCGCCGAAATAGCCTGGACGCCGCGCTATTGGTCGGAGGCCCGAGCAGCATTCTCGAGTTCGCGACTGCCGCGAAGCAGGAGTGCGGGGCTCTCGGGGCGTCCATCCAGACGGGTTCCACGGCGTCAACAAACCTTTAAGAAAGCACCAGCCATTAAGCAACATCCGAGCGGGGATGGCCCAGACCGGCAAGGCTCTGGATTGCTATCCCCTTCCTTCTTGGAAGGAGGCAGAGATCCAGTGCTCGAAAGAGCTCGGGGGTTCAAATCCCCCTCCCCGCGCTGCTCTCCTTCTGCCCACAAAGCGTTTTCAGCAGGCAAAGGCATCGGGACTCGGAGGTCGCAGTAGGAAATGGAGGGCGTGGAGGATGCTCAAGTCCAGCCTCCTGAGGGCACATCCTCAGGCGCATCGGGCGAGAGCATATCGCCGTCAGTCAGCGCTGTCAGTCCTCGCAAGGCAATCAGGGTAGTCCATCCGAAGAGCGCGAGGCGCTCGGGGAGGAGAGTGAGGGACCGCCTCAAGGAGGTCTTTGGCGATTCTGTCCTCCCCGTGAATCTACTGAGCATCCTTGCAGGTCTCCTCGGACTTGCTGGCTTGTTCCTACCGTGGATCCACTATTCTGAGGCTGAATATCCTCAGACTTGGTCTGAGGACTACTATCGCCTGGGCGAGTTCTTCTCAGAAGTGTATCGGGGGCACGACAGCGTGTTCGCATTCATCGCTGGGATGCTCGTGCTCGGTGCCGTCATCTCTTTCCTGTCGTCCGTTGGCGGCTTCTTCCTCCTTGCGAGTGCGGTCTCATTCATGACGGCCGTGAATGAGGACTGGGCAGTCCTCAGCGCTGGATTCTACGTCGTCCTAGTCGGAGCGATCCTCGGCATTTTGGGGTTCGCACTCAAGGCGTTGACCCCGATTCCCAGGCGTGCTCTCACCGTCGTCGGGTCCCTGAGTGGCTCGGGATACTCTGTCAACCTACTCGCCTTGGCCTCGGGATTGACCGGAGTCGCATCGTTCTTCTTCGCTTGGGTTGACTACACGGGTGCCATGTACTACACGGAGTTCCACAGCACCTACAGCCTCTACACCCTCTTCTACAGTCCCTATTGGGTGGACGTTGCCTACACCTCTGCTGGGTTTTGTTTCATCGTCGGTTCAATCGCATGCCTGTTGACCCCCCTGGGAGGCATTCCCCAGCTTTCCGGTGCAGCCCTGTTCGGCTATCTTGTCATGACGGACATCGCCTACGTGCAGCACTTCGGGCCCTACAGGTACCGTCAGAGTTACGATGCGGCGATGGGCCCGGGCTTCTGGATCGGCATGACTGCAGGCGCGATTGCCTGCGCATCGATTGTGCTCGCCTGGCGAGTCCGCGTCGACAAGGCGATACTGAGGAGGATGGCTGTCTGGCACAGGGAAGTCCCCCGCGGAACGCCAACGGAAGCGTCGATCGCGACCTCAGGACCGCGACCGGGCCCCGAACCGTCACCCAGATGGACTTGGTGGCGTGCGTTCAAGGCTATTGCGGCGGTCGCCGTTGTGCTCGCGGTGTTGTCCTCAGTCTTAGCCGCAGCCTTCGTCCTCCCGTACTCTGATCTCGAGATCTGGGTGTGGAATGGCAGCACGGATCAGCCTGCGAATGTCGCCCTGTACGTGGACGGCGAGCTGATCCGCGGCGGAGAATGCTCGTACCTGGCCTATTTCGAAGCCGATGTGAGCGTGACCGCGGGTGCGCATACGGTCGCCCTTGACTATGGGTTCCCGACTGGTGATCCTTCAACCGATGTGGACGGAGAGGTAGACTGGAAGACGAGTGTGTCCGCACCGGCTCTTCGGAAGGCGCGCGTGGATGTTGACATCGGATATTGGCCTGTCAGTCTGCCAGAAGCCACTCTCAATATGACCTCATCGGGCGACGGATTCAAGCTCGTGATATCGGAGATGACCAAGGACCTCTACTGGCAAGACGTCACGCTTGTCCTTACCGACGGCGTCGAATGGGTCGAATGGTCGCCGTCCACGACCAGTCTCGCGACTGGGTCCCCGGCGCAGTACTCCTTCCCAGGGACGTCGTTGGGAGTGTTGACCGTATACTGCAACGTGACTGATTTGGCAGGCAACGGGGGTGCGGATATCGGGGACTTCTTCACGTTGATAACTGGAGGCGATGCTGGATTCTCCGCCTCGGTCACTTACACTGCATACATGCTCTACGATCCGACGAGCGACGCCATGACCTCCGTGGAATTCCATGGCACTGAGTGAAAGGTTTATTGGCAAGCCCCAGATTGCTTCGAATACTCAGTGCAACTGACTGGCTCGGTGCGTCGCGTGTCCAAGGGATTCCGATATCGGTTGCACTCTGTCGAGAGGGATTCCAGCAAGTTAGTTATTCTTATATAGCGTAAGAGAGCTTCGCGCAATTCGAGCGTGTGCTGGACCTGCGCGGGAGCGCGTCCACGGTCGCATGATGAGATGCATCAGCAGGGGGAGAAGCAGTTGTCGTCAGAATGTCGCGAGGACCCGGTTTCGAGCATCAAACGTAGCCTCGCTCGATTGGTCAAAGCGGGCTCCTCGTCGAGACCCTCTCAGGTTCTTCTTGTCTCTGGCTTGTTGACAATCGCATCTTTCCTGGGCATCCTGGGGATTTACATTTTGCCTGTTCCTGCAGCGGACGAGGGCGGCAAATCGGCACTTGCAGCGGCAACGGGAACTCCTCCCGTATTCCTGATTGACCCCTCACCGGAGATCTGGACACTGAACAAGGGCCAGAATGCGACCTTCACTATTATGGTACAAGACGCGGACAACGATCCCCTACATGTTGTGTGGGACTGGGGCGACGGCACAAACAGCACGAACGACACGGGTCCTGCCGCCGGGGGCGTCATCCTGAGGCAGAGGCATGCATGGAGCCCGAACATACCGGGCGTCGGAGACGTCTTCCCGGTCCGCTACATCAACTTCACGCTGAACATCACGCTCGATGACCACAACGGCAACATCGTGTACGATCTGACGACTGTGAGGATCGCGATGCCTCCGAATGGGTACCCGCTCTGCCGTGTTGCGATTCCATATCCCAGAGTGGATCCTTCGGACGTGGTCACGATTGTGGCCAATGCGACGGACCCGGAGGGAGAGGCCCTGACATGGACGTTCTACTTCAACGACGGGGTGGCCAACTACAGGACCGTAGTGTCCACGACGCCTGTCAGTGCTCCGAATCAGACGGTTTGGAACAACATCACGCATACATTCGGCGCTGCCGGAAGGCACAGGGTCACGCTCTATGTGTCCGACGCACCGATCCCATATCAGACGGGCAACCACAATACGTCATGGTTCGCTGAGGTCGATGTGGTGCCTAACTACATACCTCAAGTCCTTGCTGTTATCAATGTCGCGCCAAACGATCCGGTCATAAACGCTTCGCTGGGCTATGTGCTCGTCGATTATTCCATCCAGGCCTCCGACCCCGACGGCGACATCCTCACGGTGACCTGGGACTTCGATGACGGTACTGCGCCTGTCGTCAACGTTTCCTCGGGCGGCACCGCGACCCACACGTTCGATCAGGTGAAGAACTACACCGATGCTGGCGAGTTCAACGTGTCCGTCGTCGTGACGGACGGATGGCCTGGCCACGACATCTTGGTGTACAGGATCGTGTCAGTGAACTCCACGAACAAGCCCCCAAGCATCGTGCGGTTCGAGTACGACCTGTCGCACGGGCTGTACGCTCTCCCCAATGAGACGGTGAACTTCACGCTCATAATCAAGGACCCGGAGGAGGACGTAGTTGAGGTGGCGGTCAACTTCGGCGATGGCTCGCCGATCGAGCGCTTCAATCTCACGGACTATGTGGATGGCAACGCCACGGTCGTGTTCTATCACAGTTACGCTCAGAAAGGCAACTACACCATATTCATCAACTACACGGATCACAAGCGAGGCCTGTTCAATCACAGCAAGTCGACGAATGCCTCAATAAGGATAGACACAGAACCCATCATCATCGTCAAGAGATGGTCTTGGTGGGACTACACGAGCCTCGGCCTCTTCTTCATGATCCCAGTGCTCATAGCGCTCCGGTTCGTCATCATCGCCAAGCGGAGGAAGAGCGTAGAGGAGGAGGGCTACTCGCTCGAGGAGTGGAAGCTCATCAGGAGTCAGGAGAAGAGATCTGAGAAGGATGAGACGTAGGAGGCGGCAAGATGGCACGGAAGTCTTTCAGAATGATAATCGCTAAGCGTCTTGTCAACGTCGCCGTGACCATAGTCGGGATCATGGTCCTCAACTTCATGCTCATCCACCTGATGCCTGGCGACCCAATATCGAACGTCATTCCGAAGAACCCCAAGTTCGACAAGTCACTGAAGTGGGCTCTGATTGAGCAGTTCCATCTGAATGATAGCCTGCCTGAGCAGCTCGCGTGGTACATGTACAACGCTATCACGCTCGAATGGGGCACCTCATATCAACAGAATAGGAGAGAAGTGTTCGACATCATCATCGGGGACTTGCGTTGGACCTTGTTGCTCGTAGGCATATCCACCGTGTTCACAATCATCATAGGCATGGTCGTCGGAGCGTACTCTGCCTATCGAAGAGGCGGAGTGTTTGACGTTACGGCAACTTCTGTAGGCTTGTTCTTCTACGGTATGCCGGTCTTCTGGATGGCGATGATACTCCAGCTACTTTTCACGAGCGAACCCCTGGGCATGAGCTGGTGGCCCCAGCTCCCTGGCGGTGGATACTACGACACGGAGAAGTTTGGCGCGGAGCTGACGTGGAGTCTCCCCATGGCCCTGAGCGTGATCGAATATCTGATCCTCCCGTCCATGGTATTGTCCATCGGCTACATCGCCGGCATATCGCTGGTGATGAGGAGTTCGTTGATCGACACCATGACTGATGACTACATACTCACCGCGCGGGCCAAGGGACTCACAGACTACCAGGTGCTCAGACACCACGCTCTCCCCAACGGCATGCCCCCAATGATTGCCCTGATCGCCATGGACATGGCGTTCGTCATTGGCGGAGCGTATCAGGTAGAGGTGGTGTTCAACTATCCAGGCATTGGCTATAGAACCATCAAAGCCATCGATGACCTGGACTTCCCCATCCTGCAGTTCATCGTCGTCATAGGGGGAGTGGCCGTGGTGGTTGCGAACTTCCTGGGAGATCTCCTGCTCCTGTACATCGATCCCAGGATCAAGATTGCATAGAAGTGCAGAAATGGACAGAACTGTAGGAACGCTTGCGATCGGTCCCTTCGGCATTGGGACGCGAGCCGTCGCCATTCTTGCACTCGTGCTGATTCTTATCTCTTCAGCGGGCACCTCGCTTCTCAGCTCTGCGGGTGCGTTCGCGGCTGCACAGGACGAGTTGCCTGTGGCCGACGCTGGGCCAGACATAAATGCCACTGTTGATGACGAAGTCGAATTGAACGGCTCCGCGTCAACCGGCTTCGAAGGGCCTGGGGACCTGAACTATACTTGGAGGGTGGTGTTCAAGGGGAATACGACGATCCTCTACAACATCACGGCCACGATATCGTTCAACGAGTCGGGCCGTGCGGACGTGAACCTTACAGTGAGGGACTCCCTGAACAGGACCGATTGGGACATCATGTACATCGTGGTTCGTGAGCCGCCTAAGACCTGGCTTGAGAGGAGTTTATGGACGATAGTCGGCACATGCATCCTTGGTGCAATCGTCGCTTGGTTCCTGGCTCTCGTCATCAGGAAGCTCAGGAGGCACGAACCTATAATCACGGATGCTGGCAGAGAGAAGATGAGGCTGGCCAGGAAGAAGTACGCCAAGATCACGAAGCAGCTGTTGCGCAACCCCATGGGCGCGCTCGGCGTTGCGATACTGGTCTTCTTCGGCACCTTGGCTGTGATAGGGCCTTGGATCACCCCCTACCCCGTAAAGGAGATTGCCCACTTCGACGACCTTCTGCCGCCGTCGAAGACGAATTGGATGGGCACTGACAGCTACGGCGTTGACATCTTCAGCCAGCTCCTCTACGGTGCCAGGACGTCGATGATCGTCGGCGTCTTCTCCGCCATCATCGCATCGTTCCTCGGCGCCGCTGTGGGTCTGTACTCAGGCTTCGTCGGCGGCTGGAAGGATGAGGTCGTGATGAGGTTCAACGACGTGGTGCTCTCGATCCCATGGCTGGTCCTCATGATCATCGTCGCCGCCATGATGGGGAAGATCGACCTCATCGGCATAATCCTGATCATCGGCCTTACTGGCTGGTCCATGACCGCCAGGATGGTGCGTGCGCAAGTGCTCTCAGTCAAGGAGAGGCAGTACATAGAACGCGCTAGGGCAATCGGCTCATCCGAGATGGCCATCATCCGAAGGCACATATTCCCGAACACGTTCCCACTGGTGTTCGCGAACACTATCCTCACCGTCGCAGTCTCGATACTCTCAGAAGCCACTCTGAGCTTCCTGGGCACGTGGCCCGTGGACGAGGTCACCTGGGGTACGATGCTCTCCTACGCCGCGGAGGCGAGCGCTTTCCAGAACAACATGCACACATGGATACTTGTGCCAGGCCTGTGCATTGTGGCTGTCGTTCTAGGTTTCACGCTGCTCGGGTATGCGCTAGACGAGATACTGAACCCGAAACTGCGGCGCCGCTGATGGGCGTCTCGACGGAGGAACGAGTTCGTCCAGCGGGTCGGAAATCCGAGGCCGACGCAGCGAAAGTCTCATATAGCGTTTGGCCACTCCACTGTCTATTGCGGTTTGCCTTCGGGGGGATACGTACCAGACTCTCACGGAGCTTGAGGGCGATCTTCTGTGCCGATGTCCTACCGTGGAGTTTGCAGCCTCGACGGAATGTGACGGAGGAAGCAGGCAGCCGAATGGTCTAACTGCAGGAAATGGGAGAGGAATTCCATGGACGGAGGAAACAGTGGGAGAGTAACTAGGACTACAGCTTTCGTCGCGGCTTTTGTGGCGGTCTTGATGCTTGGCCTTCCATCATTCCAGATGGGAGACATCGGAAAGAACCTCAGCCCTGTCGATAGCGTTGCCGCAGGAGCTGGAGACAGAGTCATCAGGATTGGCCAACCCTATCTGATTGCAGATATCCAGACGTTGAACCCGCTCACGTATACGATGGGATCGGAGTTTCAGATAATCTGGCCGTGCTACAGCACGATGCTTATCTATGACGTCAATAACAAGGTGAGAGGAGATCTGGCGAAGTCGTGGTCCATGTCGCCAGACGGCCTTGTCTGGACCTTCGAGATCGTGAACAACGCGAAGTTCTATGACAGATACAATCCGACCGCGGACCACCCGCTGACCGTCGACGACATCATCTACACGTACTATCTCATTCAGAACACGACTGGCAACTTCCTTGGGTACTACTTCCCAGAGATCCCTGGCGTAGGCCCACTGATTGCGGATATGCAGAAGATCACGGACTACAAGATGACGATGACGCTCAGCACCCAGTATGCGGCATTCGTCAGCGGGCTTTTGGGTGTTCCGATCCTTCCGAAATACGTGTGGTCTCTCCAGGATTGGGACTGGGACAATTTCGATCCCCCGGATATCGCGGCCATCATCGGCTCAGGGCCGTTCGTCTACAACCTCCCAGGGATGCCCGCGGCCAGCACGATTGAGCTGATCAAGAGTCCTACGTGGTTCGCGACAGAGGAGTACGGCTGGCAGATCCACGTCGACAGGCTGCTGTGGATGTCCCAGACGATCGACAGCAACCTCCTTGCCTTCACGAATGGTGATATCGACATAATGACATGGCCGACGAACGAGCAGTTCATCACTCTGCCGAGGGATGCTAACCACGAGAAGTGGACCTCGAGCCAAGGTTTCGTGTTCGAGTTCGTGGCCAATCAGCTGTCCGATGCGAACAGGACGTTGTGGGACATCGGCGGTCCCACGGACTGGAACAACCAGCTCCTCCAAGACCCAGTCATCAAGCTTGCGATGGCAATGTCCATCGACAAGGACGCCATCGTCCGGGACGTTTTGGGCGGCATGGGCTCGGTCGCAGACTCCCTGGTACCGCCCGCCAGCCCGTGGCATTACTGGTACGGCGTCCAGCCGAGTGAAGACCCAATCAACGGCCGCGCGCCTGTCGGCGAGGAGCCGATAGTCTTCGACACGGCGGCTGCAAGGCAGCTCCTGATCGACAACGGCTGGGCGTACACCACGACGGGCGCCGCGGCACCGGCGGACTACTATCCGCTGTGTAAGGCTGGCGGGACTGACCCGTTGAGGTTCAGGATGTTCTCACCAAACGACATGACCGAGTTCATCGAAGGTTCACAGTTGATTGACCTGTGGAACCAGCAAGCCGGCATCGACCTTCAGTATGGTGCGGTGAGCCCGAACCAGGCGAACACCCTGTGGTTCGCAGGGGACTATGACACGTGGTATTGGGATTTCTGGTTCGACCCGACATCAGATCCGTCGACAGACTGCATGGAGGTCCTCACAACCGGGTCGATAGGTGTCTGGAGCGGTACCTACTGGAGCAACGCTACGTATGACGCGCTCTACTACGAGTCACTGAAGGCGATGAACCCGGACGACAGGATGGTAATCCTCGACGAGATGCAGAGGATGGTGTACGAGGAGTTCTCCAAGCAGCTGGTCGCATACATGGACATGCTGTATGCCGCTCAGACCGTTGCGCCGGACTACTGGGTGAAGAGCAGCTACGGCAACTGGACTCAGAAATACCCGCTGATTCCTGATGCTGGTTTCCCCTGGCTGTACACTCAAATCTATCCGCAGGACAACCCGTCGCCGCAGATAACGAGCTTCACAACTGAGTACGAGACGGACACTGTCACGCCGGTCCAATTCACGGCCACTGTGCAAGACACGGACCCCAAGCTCTACAGGTGGAACTTCGGCGATGGTACCAAGAGCCCCTGGTCCTCGTCTCCGGACGTCCAACACCTATACCCTGTGGACGGATACTACGACGCCTACTTCATGGCGAAAGAGGATGGCACAGCTGACGGGTTCATGACCTGGGGCAAGGCGAAGGTGACTGTGATCGACATGACGAACACGCCGCCTCACACTCTGGACTTCACCATTGACCCAACCGATCCCGACTCAGGCACGCAGGTTTGGCTCAACGGCACGGCCCTGGACGACAACCCCGGAGATACGCTCTCGTACAGCTGGAACTTCGGCGACGGTGACACCGGCGGTGGGCAGAACGTCCAACACCAGTTCACTGAAGGCCTCCCGTCCTACACGGTGACGATGTATGTCACCGACAACCACCTTGGCCAGCAGCCGAGGCCGGTCTCCTACTCGGGACTCGTGACTGTGTCTGCGAACTCGCCGCCTACGTGTGTCGTGCCGAACTTCCCGGCGGTGTCTTGGAAGACCAACTATCCGTTCGCGATAACGTCAACGGATGTCAACCCGCGAGACTCGCACAGGTACACCTGGGACTGGGATGACGGCGAAGTGAGCGTGACCACGACGACCTCCACGACGCACTGGTATGCCAGGAAGGGCACGTACAACATCACGGTCTGGGCGGACGACCTGACAGGCCTCGCCGGGCACAATGTGTCCGACTGGGGCCTTGCGACGGTCATCGCGAGCGACAACCTCCCGCCCACGCCGACGGAGTTCTACGTCGACGACGACACTCCAGTCGCAGGACAGGTTGTGACGTTCACATGCAACGCGACGGACCCGAACAACGACCTGCTAGTTGTCACTGTGGACTTCGGTGACCTGACCAGCACCACCGTGACGCAGACAGCTGCGAACACTTCGGTTCAGGTGACGCACATGTATGCCGAGGGCTTCTACCTGGCCTCCATGTCTGTGTACGACGGGCAGTCTCCTCCGGAGATGTTCCCGACGCAGATCCTCATGAGCGTGTCGCCAGGCAACCAGCCGCCGGTGATCGACCCGCTGCCGGACTTCTACCGCACGACGGGCGACCTGGTCACTCTGTCTGCGACGGCCACTGACCCAGAGCTTGACCCACTCAAGTACACATGGGACCCGCTGGGAGATGGATCCGAACTCATCGTCGGCCAGAGCATAGACTACGCCTATGCGCTGCCGTCCTGGCCAGCAGCCTACGGGTACAGAGTCTGGGTGGACGACGGGCAGGGCAACAACGTGTCCGAGGTCGCGAGTGCCTACATCAACTCGCTGCCCGTTCTGAGTGACTACCTGGACAGGACAGTGGACGGTGGGGTGCTGAACACGTACTCCGCAGTGGTCAACGACATGGACCTCGACACGATGACGGTCACATGGGACTTCGGTGACGGCTCCGCGTTCGCGGTCGGTGAGAGCGTCGACTACGCATACGCCAGCGTCGGCTCGATCACGACCTACACTCTGACCATATGGGTCCTGGACGGATTCACCGACGATGTGACCGGACCGCACAACGTTTCCGACACGGCGACGATCACCGTGCTGCCAGTCGATTCGCCTCCAGTTGCGGATGCAGGGTCGGACCAGACCAAGATGGCTGGAGAGCTGGTGACCCTGGACGGCTCGTTGTCGAGCGACGACAACGGCATCGTGAGCTGGACCTGGAACTTCGATGACGGCGCGACGCCTGTCGAGCTGTACGGCGAGACCGTGGACTACATCTGGGCTATCGAGGGTGTGTATACTGTCACCTTGACAGTCGAGGACACCATCGGCCAGACCGACACGGACACGTGCACAGTGACGATCTCCGGCATCATACCGGAGTTCCCGCTGGTCATTGTGCCCGTCGCAGGGCTCCTTGCGGTTGTCGTACTGGTGAGCCTGAGGAGAAGGCGCGGGCAGCTGCTGTAGGCACCGGACGAGAAAACCCTTTCACAAACCTTTCTTTTTCAATCCCAACGACCCAGAGAAAGCCCTCAAAAGGCCTCAATCTCCACGAACTCTTCGTCGGGGAGCGCCTGTCTGCTGCGGGGGCGCTCTGCCAGAGGCACCTTCCTCTGGTCTCTGGCGGACACTTCCTTGGCGACGGTGTTGATCATGTCCAGCTGCAGGGACGTGAACAGGTAGTCCAGGTTCTTGTCTATGTCTGCCAGGTACTTGACGGTCGTCGAGTGCTCCATCATCTTCGTCAGAAGGCCGTCGATCCTGTTGGAGGTCCTCGCCCTCTCCCTCATGATGCCGGCGCTGAGGTTGAAGATCGCGAGGCCTGCGCCCTCTGCCGTCTCCTCGGTCAGCTCGTGCGTCGGAGACGCGCTCTGCCACCTGTCTACCGCTGGCTCTCCTATGCGAGAATCCTTCTCCAAATCCCATCCCTCTTTGGAGCTGCCATATGTATCTGCCGGTTCGTATATATATGTTCCGGGCTCAGGCCAGGGCGGCCTCTTCGAAGAGCTCGTCCGAGTACGGCGATTCCTCGAGCTCTCCCGTGATCTCGAGCAGCCCCAGCTTTATGGATGCCTCGATGTAGTCGAGCTCGTTGGAGATGTCGGACTCCTCCACGCCGTCGAAGTCCCCCTCGATGTCCTCCATGAGGCTGTCCAGCCTGGCCCTGTTCTCAGCGAGCTTGTGGACGATCTCGATCTCGTCCGCGTCCTCTTCTCGTCCCTTGACAGCCCTCGCCTTGGACTCCTTGTCCTCGTTCCTGTTCCAGAGGTTCCGAATCGCGATAGGCACCGCTAGCCTCCTGTTCAATCCAGCATCCCATCCCATCGTATGACGATTGTCTGACAATATCCACTTCATTGTATATATATGTTGCTGGAGCGGTCACCGGATGGGCGGCCCCGCGATCTGGCTCGCCCGCCTCTCGAGGTCCGCGATCTTCCGCTGGAGGGCCCGGATCTTCGCGTCGTGCTTCGCCACCCGCTCCCTCAGTTTCGCCGCCTTCGCCCTGAACCTGGCAGCCTTGGCCAGCTTCTTGGCCGAGAGCTGATGCTCGGTCACCTTCGCTGAGTATTGCCTGGCCCTCTTGACGGATGACATGGTATCCCGCGCAAAAAACGGGTTCCAAGCATAAGAAGGTTCTCCAGCTCTCCTCTCGGAACCTACTGAAAAGTGAATTATAGCTCATTCAGATGCGGAGCCTGGATGAGGGCCTACATCGAGGCCTATGGCTGCACGCTCAACTTCGGGGAGACGCGCGAGATAGAGGAGATGCTCGAGGGCCGCGGGTGGGAGATCACGGACGACCCTGGAGATGCGGACATGGCCGTCATCGCCACATGCGTGGTCATCGATGCCACCGAGCGGGCGATGCTGAAGCGGATCGGCCAGCTGAAGGGCGTGCCCAGGCTGGTCGTCACGGGCTGCATGGCCACCGCATGCAGGGAGAAGGCCGAGCAGGCCGCTCCCAAGGCGGCGTTCGTGGCTCCAGGGGACATCGAGTCCCTCTCCGACATGGTGGAGGGGACCACCACGGTGGGCAGCGGCCACCGCGGGGATGACGGCCCCGCCATCGTGCCCATCGCCTCCGGCTGCCTGGGCTCATGCGCATACTGCATCACGCGGCTTGCCAGGGGGCAGCTGAGGAGCAGGCCGGCCGACAGGATCGAGAAATCCGTAGCCAAGGCCGTGCAGGGTGGACCGAGGGAAGTGCAGCTGACCGCCCAGGACACGGCCGCCTACGGCGTCGACATCGGCAGCTCTCTGCCGGATTTGGTCGAGGGGATATGCTCACTCCCGCAGGATTTCCGGCTCAGGGTCGGGATGATGAACCCGAAGAGCGCCATCCCCATCATGGAGAAGCTCAGACGTATGTGCCTCCAGCCGAAGGTGTTCAAGTTCCTCCATGTCCCCGTCCAGAGCGCGAGCGACAGGCTGTTGGGCGAGATGGAGCGCGGCTACACGGTGAGGGAGTTCCTGTCGTTCGTGTCCGCGATTCGTACCTTCGTTCCTTCTCTGACCGTCTCCACGGATCTCATCGTGGGATACCCAGGTGAGACCCAGGAGGACCATGCGTCAAACCTGCAGCTGATCGAGGTCCTCGGACCGGACATCGTGAACGTCACGAGGTTCTCCCCGAGGCCGAACACGAAGGCGACGGAGACGGGGCCAAAGGTCGTTGGCTGGAGGGCCAAGGAGCGTTCGAGGGAGATCACGGAGCTCAGGTTCAAGGTTGCCCTGGCAAAGAACGAAGCCCTCGTCGGCCGGACATCCAAGGTGCTCGCGACCGAGAAGGGCAAAAGCCAGTCTACCATACTCAGGACGGATGAGTACAAGCAGGTCGTGGTGCGCGAGCAGCTCGAGCTCGGCAGGTTCTACGAGGTCATGGTCGACGACGCCACCCCGACCTATCTGATAGGCTCAAGGACTGATGCCAGATGAGGCAGTCCACGCGCCTCTACCTGTACTTGGCGCTGACCATTCTGATCTGGGGCAACTCGTTCGTGGT
This sequence comes from Methanobacteriota archaeon, assembly GCA_020725925.1. GTDB lineage: Archaea > Thermoplasmatota > Thermoplasmata > UBA10834 > UBA10834 > COMBO-56-21. Next base: position 47,762 of record DYTN01000009.1, on the reverse strand, counting down.
GGTGGACATCGCGATCCGCGACGGCGCCTCGCCGACGCTCATCGCGATGGCCCGGTTCATCATCGCCTCCTCCATATTCGGCGCGTTCATCCTCTGGAGGAAGCCCAAGGGCATCGAGAGGTCGGACATGCGGACGTTCCTGTTCCTCGCATTCATCGGGATAGGAGTGTACTACATATTCCAGTACTACGGGATCAAGTTCGCCGGGCCCTCAATCTCCGCCATCCTGGTCACGCTGCTCTGCCCGATCGTCATCTTCGCGATGTCGTACTACAGGCTCGGCGAGAGGATGAACAACGCGCAGAGGCTCGGACTGTGCGTGTCCGCGATCGGTTCCTACTTCGTCATAACGAACGGCACTGTCGAGTTCATGTCCAACTGGGAGATGATCGTCGGGGGCATGTTCGGCGTCGTGTGCGCGGCCTTCTGGGCGATCTACACCGTCGAAGGGAAGAAGATAGTCAAGAAGTACGACCCTTTCGTCTCGACTGGATACCTGGCGATACTCGGCACGCTGATGCTGGTTCCGTTCTCGCTCGTCGACGCGCAGCTCACCCAGCCGGTCGTCTTCCCTCTGAGCTTCTTCCTGGCTGCTGTCTATCTCGGCGTCTTGTGCACTGTGCTCGGGTATGTGTTCTGGTTCAAGGCCCTCACGGGCCTGACCGCATCCTCCACTGGGGCGACTCTGTACTTCGAGCCCGTCGTGACGATAGTGTTCGCATGGCTGTTGTTGGGCCAAAGCATCGGTTGGGCGGCTGGCTTCGGAGGCATCCTGGTCGCCGTCGGGGTCTTGATGGTGAACAGACGCTAACGCCGACTAGACCCCCGCTCCTGCCCTCGTGTCTCCAGGAAATCGTTTAATATGCACGGCTACCCATGTCGCCACAAAACCAGACCAGCCCCGTAGTGTAGCGGTCAATCATGCGGGCCTTTGGAGCCTGCGACGGAGGTTCGAATCCTCCCGGGGCTACTCCTCATCACCCTTGCCTTCGCCGCTCCTTCATCTTCGCCGCTAGCTTCGCGACCGCGGCGAGGAACAGGACCCAGCCGATCACGAGGAGAAAGAATCCTTCCGCCAGGAAGCCCCCCTCGACGGCTTTGAGGACGAACATTCCCGTGAGAGTCGCGACGACACCGAACGAAATGCCCCAGATCGCCATCGTTCGGTCAACCTTCCACGGCAACTCGGTCACCACTTCTCTCTATGTTCTATCTGGCCCTGCGGCAGACGTCTTGTTCTCGTTCCCTTCTCCGCTGGGTGGCCGATTGCGATGATCGCCACAGGTCTGGCATGATTCGGCAGATTCAAGGCAATCGACGCCCTTTCCTCGTCGAACGCGCCTACCCAGACGCTGCCCAGGCCCTTGCTGTGGATGTACAGCATCATGTTCTCGATCGAGGCGGCAACGTCCTGCAGACAGTACAAGGTTCTGCCTCTCTCGCCGTAGTGCTTGATGCGCTCCAAATTCGCGCAACAGACCACCACGACGGGGGCGCTCCTGACGAAGTCCTGTCCGAGTGCTGCGTCCGCGAGAGCCTTCTTCGTGCTCTGGGAGCGCACGACGACGAAATCCCTCGCCTGAAGGTTGCCGGCCGAAGGTGCGAGGTTTGCCAGCCTGATGGCTTCTTCCACGATTTCGTCTCCTACAGAGTCCGGCTTGAAGGTCCTTATGCTCGCCCTGCCCTCGATGGCCTCCACGACTTCCACGCGATACACCCTTGGTCGCCTCCAAATCGACGCCAAGTTCTAAGTATTTTCTCTGCTGTCTAGACAATCAGAGATGTCCGAGTCGTCAGTCACGCCCAAGGTGACATGCACCCTCCGCCTGGAGTTCCCCTCGCACGAGGAAGCAGAGAAGATCCACAGGTCCGTGGAGCTGGACAACCTGGGGTATCTCAGGAGCAGGGTGGATGGGATGGTGATTGTCGCGGAGATCGCGGCGCCTTCCCTGAACAGCCTGCTCCACACGTTGGACGATTTCCTGGCGTGCACGAGCGTCGCGGAGAAGGTGGTCTCGAAGGGCTCTACTCGGAAGAGTCCTTGACCCTGACGGATATCCCCCTCTTGAAGGCGAGCATCTCCTCTCGGTTCATGAGTGCCCTGCCCACAGCCACCAGCTCGTCTCGCGTGTTCACGACGAGCACATCGTCCCCGGGGCGGATCTCCGGGTCGCAGTCGAGCACGAACTTGGCGAAGACGTTGTTGCCCTTCGCAGCGAACTCCGCCGGCTCGTCCTCGATCTTGACCCTCATCCTGGGCGGGGGCAGATGCTCCTTCAGCATCCTGCCGCCTTCGAGGCGGGGGGAGAACCTCCCGTCGGCTGCGCGCATGGAGAGCGCATGAACGCCGTCGATGATGACGTTGCGTATCTTCCCCGTCCTTTCGGACTTGACTATCTCGACCTTCCTGCCGTCCAGGACATCGCCGGCACCCTTCCCGAACTGCATGTCCAGCACTGCCCTGCACCTCGCGATGTCGGGATCGCGTCCGCTCGCCGTCCCAGGGACCATGTCCGAGAGGAACCTGAGCGTCTCCTCGCCTTCCCACATGACCGCAAGAGGATAGCCGTGGCTGTGCGCGTGCCTCTCCATGACCTCGTTCATTCCCTCCCTGACCTCGGCGTCGAACTCCTTCGGTATCACGGACTGGGCGATCGGGTAGAACTCATCCAGCTCCAGCGGCGCTGGCCCGAAGAACGACGCCACCAGGAAGGCCGCATCCGTCTTCTGCGAGACGGCCGCGATCTCCTTCGCATAGGCTCTCGAATACGGCTTCTCACCTTCCTCGAAACCAACGAGGACCTTCGCGCTCGGCCGCCTGTACCTGGCAAAATACCTCTCCTGGTACCTTGCCACGGTCGGCCTGTGGTAGCTCTCGGGGCCGCAGTAGAAGAACGCGCCCCTCCTGCTGGTCGGCTCGAACTGCTCGAGGTACTCCTTATGCTTCCTTAGAGCCCTCAGGGCGTCCAGAAGCGCAGGATGGGCTCTTGCCCTCATCTCTGCCATCTCCCAGATAGAACCTTCGTGGATCGCGTTCTTCACGGACCTGATCTCCGCGAGGGACACGTGCAGGTTGTGCTCCGCTAGAAGCTTCGTTCTGTCGCTCCTGGGCATCTGCTTGAGCTCCTGCACGGATGTCCTGACGCATGCAGGGCAATGGCAGGCCAGATCGTGCAGGTCGCCCAGGAACCTCGTGCCCGTCGGGTACATCAGCCGGTCCTCCCGGGCGTACTTCGCGTAGGAGGCAGAGTCGAACATGTCGCAGCCGAGGAGCACGGCCAGCGGGAACATCATCGGATGGCCGGCACCGAACAAGTGAACGGGCCTCGACGGGTCGAGGCCCTTCTTCGATGCGATGATGACCTCGGCGACATCCTTGAACCTGTAGTTCTCCAGCAACGGCACGACGCCCCCAATCGGATGGACGCCGCAGTCCAAGGCAGAGATCTCCCTCGCGCACAGTTCCCTGAGGTCAGGATAGATCCCCCCCTGAACGGTCCCGGCCAAGAGCATCTCCCCCCTGAGTGGGACCGACTCCTTCGCCCGTCTCAGGGTCTCGTCAACGGCCTCCTTGGCCTCCTCGCGCGTGAACTCCGGCTCGGAGAAGACGTCCAGAATCGTGCCTATGTCGGAGCCGATTGCCGACTGGAACATGACGATCTCCCGATGCCCGACCTTGACATCGCCGTACACGTGGTCCTGGAAGGTGCCGCTGTCGGTCATCACCGGGCCGTCGAACCCGAGGAGTTCGTGGACGCCCTTGCTCTCCGCCCTCTCCCTGAGCGCCTCGGTCCCTCTGATGATGTAGGAGTTGGTGATCACCATCTGGACGCCCAGGCGGTCCTTCATCTCCTTGGGTGTGATGGTCAGGTAGTTGGGGTTGACCACGGGCAGAAGGACGGGCGTGGTCACGGTCCCGTGGGGCGTCGTGAGCTCGCATATGCGTGCGAGGCCGTCCCGTTCCTTCAGCTCGAACATGCGGTCTTGCGTAGGGCCTGCGCCGATATTATTGTTTCACAGTCCGGGCCGTGAAGCGCCCGCTGGGGGGCCAGAAAACAATTAAATACGCTCGAACCTTAGCTCGTCGCTGAGACGGATGAGCAACCCGATTCAGATCCTGGCAGGGGTAGTGGTCGTGTTCTTTCTGCCAGGGTACATGCTCGTCAACTTGCTCTTCCCGAGGAAGGGCGAGCTCGACCCTGAGTACGACCAGGTCTACAGAGTCGCCCTCGGCATGGGGATGAGCGTGGTCATCGCCATCCTGGTCGGCTTCGGGCTGAACGCGATCAGCACGGAAGAGCACGGGTACGTGTCGTCGGGACCTCTGTGGATCTCGTTGTCGGCCGTCATGCTCGCGTTCTTCCTCCTTGGCTGGTTCAGGGGCGCTTACCCGTGGCTGGGCGCCATCCACCACGCACTCTATCGTCCCCCCAGGGCCGTCGGGATGCCGGGGAAGAAACCCTCGGACTACGCCAGGAAGCAACGGATAGGCAGGCTGCTCCTGGAGCGAGAGCGGCTCCTGAAGGACATGATGTCGTTCAGCGACGTCTCGTCGACTTCAAATCCCAAGAGGAAGCTCTACTACCGCAAGAGGATGGACGCCACGAGGGAGAGGATCGCGCAGATCAACAAGGAGCTGGAGTCGGCCGGCAAGGGGGAGAGCTGAATGGCCTTGAGGAAGGGTGAGATGGAGTACAAGCTCGTCATCATCGTCAGGGACGACCTGAAGATGTCTGGCGGGAAGCTCGCCGCGCAGGTTGCGCATGCGGCGGTCACGTGTGCCCTCGAGGCCAAGGCCAGGAAGGCCAAGTGGTTCGCGGAGTGGTACAAGGAGGGCCAGCGAAAGGTCGTATTGAGGGCGAGGGACCTCGAGGAGCTCAGGGCCCTGAAGGAAAGGGCGGCCAGGGCGAGGCTTCCGAACGCGATGATCAGCGATGCCGGGCTGACCGAGCTGCCCCCGAACACGACCACGTGCCTCGGGATCGGCCCCGCCCCCGACACCGACCTCGACCCGATCACGGGCTCGTTGCCTCTTGCCTGAAGATGTGACAATGAAGCAGCAGGTGCGGATACTGGGCATCGACGATTCTCCGTTCAGGTTCAAGGAAGAGAAGGCCCTCGTCGTCGGCGCTCTGGTCCGAGCCCCCAACTACCTCGAGGGAGTGATGAGGACCGAGGTCACCGTCGACGGGTCCGACTCCACCCAGAAGCTCATCGACATGGTCTCCAAGTCGAGGTACAAGGAGCAGGTCAAGCTGGTCATGATCGACGGGATCGCCCTTGCGGGATTCAATGTGATCGACATAGAGGCGCTGCACAGCTCCCTCGGGACACCGGTCCTAACCGTCACGAGGGACGAGCCAGATATGGACAAGATCAAGTCCGCACTCATGAAGTACTTCCACGATTGGCGCGAGAGGTACGCCCTTGTGACCAAGATCAAGCTGAAGGCGATCAGGACGGCCCACAAGCCCCTCTATGCGTGCGGCCTGGGCCTTGACTGGGCCGAGTTCGAGCGGCTCGTCACGCTCTCGACGGTCCGCGGGGCCGTGCCCGAACCCCTCAGGATGGCCCACCTGATCTCGGCGGCCATGGTGAGGGGCGAATCGTACGGGAGGTCCTGACAGGGGCCCCTGCGGAAAGTGCATTACCGAGCACCACAATTCACGGCCGAGAACAGCATGGGCGGAGAGAGATGATCAAGAACCTGTTCACCAAGCGCGACCACAGGAGCGTCCCAGGCATCACCAAGGAACAGGCGATGCAGGCTGCCGGATGGTTCTGGAGGTCCAGGCAGTTCGGGGTCACATTCACCTCGCCGTACAGCCTCGCAGGCTCTCAGTACTACTCGAAGCTGGGGTTGAGGCAGTCCATCGTCGTCTGGGCAGCGGACGAGGGCCAGGCCACCGGGGTCGACGTAAGTCTCTCAGCCGAGCTCACGGACGAGGGGGCTGTCTTCGGGGCCATCGGGGCGGTGCTCGTGCTGCCTGTCGCCGTCGCAGTCGGAGCTGTTTCCTACATCGAGTACGAGAACGACGCGCAGAGGCTGTTGAACGACTTCTGGACATACCTGTATGGCTTCCCCAAGAACCCCGTGGCCCCGTCGGGGCCCGTCGTTCCACCGGCATGGGCGCAGGGGCAGCCCGCGCACGCGGTTCCCCCTCAGCAGGCCGAGGTGAAGGACCGGGCCTGTCCCAACTGCGGTGTCTTTGCCGACAGGGATAGTAGATTCTGCAAGAATTGCGGCACCAAGCTTTGACCCAATCTGGACAGTCTGGCAGTCGTGCCGGTACAAGCACAAGTTTTAATAGGCCGACTCGTTTGTAGGGCTTACTTCGCTCAAAAGGTGAACTGTTGCCCAAGGGATTGAACACAGCCAGGAAGCTCTCGCTCGACAGGCAGAAGCACAGATGGAGCGACAGGTATTACAAGCGCCGGACGCTCAAGCTCAAGGAGAGGTCAGACCCCTTGGAGGGCTCCGCGCAGGCCAAGGGCGTCGTGTTGGAGAAGGTCGGGATTGAGGCGAAGCAGCCCAACTCGGCCATCAGGAAGTGCGTCAAGATCCAGCTGATCAAGAACGGCAGGCAGATCACCGCCTTCGCCGTTGGTGATGGCGCCATCAACTTCATCGACGAGCACGACGAGGTGCTGGTCGAGGGCATAGGCGGCAGGATGGGCCGGTCGTACGGCGACATCCCCGGCGTGAGGTACAAGGTCATCAAGGTCAACAACGTCTCTCTCAACGAGCTCGTGAAGGGCAGGAAGGAGAAGCCCGTCAGGTGAAGCGCATGGAGGGCAACCCAGCACAGGAACCAGACAAGGCCCCAGAGCCGGCCGCTCCGGCCCCACAGGCAGCTGCTGCACCGCCTACTACCGAGGCGCCGGCCGATGCCCCAGTGCAGGCTCCAGCACCTCCAGAGCACAAGCCCCCGGAGGCGAAGCCCGCCAAGGAGGCTCCGAGGGTGGGCGGTGTCCTATTGTTCGGCAAGTTCGATGTCTCCGGTGTCATCGTGAGGGACGTCGGCATGGCAAGGTACATCGACATCTCCCCGGTGGCCGTGCCTCATACGGGCGGCAAGCACACGAACAAGCCCTTCGCCAAGGCCAAGATGAGCGTCGTCGAGAGGCTCATCAACGGGATGATGCGGACCGAGGACTTCACGGGCAAGAAGCTCAAGGCGTACAGGGCCGTGGAGAGGGGCTTCGAGATAGTCGAGAGCAAGGGCAGGACGAACCCGCTCCAGGCGCTCGTGGACGCCCTCCAGCACGCTGCCCCGAGGGAGGAGGTCACGAGGCTGCAGTACGGAGGCATATCCGTCCCGAAGGCGGTCGATGTGGCCCCTGCTCGCAGGGTCGACCTCGCCCTCAGGTACCTGTGCCAGGGCGCGCTCGAGTCGTCCCACAAGAGCAAGAAGCCCATCGAGGAGTGCCTCGCGGACGAGATCATCGCGGCGGCCAAGAACGACGTCAACTGCTTCTCAGTCGGCAAGAAGGAAGAGGTCGAGAGAGTGGCCGCTTCAGCGCGCTGATCGGTCCGAATCCGTCCTCGGATATCCCCTTCAATTGAAGTATCTCTGAACCCATGGTGATGGTATGGGAAGAAAGGAAGACAACATCAAGCGGGCGCAGGCGCTGATGAGGCAGCCGAAGTTCATCAGGAACATAGGCACAGCAGCGCACATCGACCACGGCAAGACCACTCTCTCGGACAACCTGATCGCGGGCGCGGGCATGATGTCCGAGGACCTCGCGGGCAAACAGCTGCTGCTGGACTATGACGAGCAGGAGCAGGCCAGGGGCATCACCATAAACGCCGCGAGCGCGTCCATGGTCTACAAGCTGGCAGACCAGGAATACCTCATCAACCTAATCGACACCCCCGGCCACGTGGACTTCGGGGGCGACGTCACGAGGGCCATGAGGGCCATCGACGGCGTCGTCATACTCTGCTGCGCAGTCGAGGGCGTGATGCCGCAGACGGAGACGGTCATCAGGCAGGCCATCAAGGAGCGCGTCCACCCGATACTGTTCGTCAACAAGGTGGACAGGCTCATCAACGAGCTCCAGGTCACCCCCGAGCAGATGCAGCAGCGGCTCTCCAACATAGTCAACGAAGTGAACGAGAAGATAACCAAGCTCCTCCCGGACGACCTCAAGAAGGAGTGGGCCCTCAAGACCGAGACGGGTAACGTCGTGTTCGGCTCCGCCTTCAACAACTGGGCCATCTCCGTCCCCTACATGAAGAAGTCGGGGATCAAGTTCAGGGACATCTACGAGTACTGCAAGAACCAGGACCAGAAGACCCTGGCCAAGAGGGCTCCTCTCCACGAGGTCCTGCTAGAGATGGTCATCACGCACCTGCCCGACCCGCTCGAGGCGCAGAAGCTCAGGATACCCGTCATCTGGCACGGGGACAAGGAATCCGTGTTCGGCAAGTCGATGCTCGGCTGCGACCCCGACGGGCCTGTGGCGTACATGGTCACGAAAATCATCGTGGACCCGCACGCGGGCGAGGTCGCCGTCGGCAGGCTGTACAGCGGGAAGATAGTCAAGGGCCAGGAGCTCTGGATAAGCGGCATGCCCAACCCGAACAGGGCACAGCTGGTAGCCCTCACGGTCGGCGCGGACAGGATCCCGGTCGAGGAGATCGATGCCGGGAACGTGGTCGCCGTAGCGGGCCTCAAGGACGCGATCGCGGGCTCGACCGTCTCCAGCGACCCAACAATGCAGGCGTTCGAGAAGATCGTGCACTACTCCGACCCGGTCGTGACGGTCGCCATCGAGGCGAAGCACACGAAGGACCTGCCCAGGCTCGTGGACGTGCTCAGGACGGTCGCCAAGGCCGACCCGTCCATCCAGGTCGAGATCAACCAGGAGACGGGCGAGCACCTGATGTCCGGCATGGGCGAGCTGCACCTCGAGATCACCAACTACAGGATCGTCAACGAGCACAAGGTCGACATCAAGACCTCCCAGCCGATCGTGGTGTTCAGGGAGTGCGTGGCCGGGACGGGCGGGCCGTTCGAGGGCAAGTCCCCGAACAAGCACAACAGGTTCTACATAGAGGTCGAGCCCCTCCAGCCAGCAGTCGTGCAGGCAATCAGGAACGGCGAGATAGAGACTGAGGGGAGGATCAAGGACTCGAAGGCGATGGCCCGGAAGCTCCAGGACCTCGGGATGGACAAGGACGAGGCGAAGGGCGTGACCAGCTTCCTCGGAACGAACGTGCTCCTGGACATGACCAAGGGCATCCAGTACCTGCACGAGACGATGGAGCTCGTGAAGGAGGCCTTCGAGGAGGCCATGAACAGGGGCCCGCTCGCGAACGAGAGGTGCATGGCAATGAAGGTCATGCTCGTTGACGCGAAGCTGCACGAGGACAGTATACACAGGGGGCCTGCGCAGGTCATACCCGCGGCGCGCTCGGCCGTCTACGGCTCTATGTGCCAGGCCGGCAGGGTGCTCTACGAGCCCATACAGAAGGTCTTCATCAACGTCCCCGAGGACATGATGGGCAACGCAATCCGCGAGATACAGCAGCGCAGGGGCATCATCGAGGATATGAAACAGGAGGGCGACATCGCGGTCGTGCAGGGGAAGTGCCCAGTCGCCGAGATGTTCGGCTTCGCCGCGTCGATCAGGAGCGCTACGAGCGGGAGGGCGCTCTGGTCGACCGAGAATGCGGGCTTCGAGCCGATGCCGCGCGAGGTGCAGGAGGAGATCGTACCTCAGATAAGGGAGCGGAAAGGCCTGAAGCGCGAGCCCTACGATGCCGCCTACTACGCCGGCTGATGGCCTAGCCATCATCCCAAACCAGCGGCAAAAAGACTAATATACCAAGAGCATCATGCTCGAAGCACCAGGTGGAAACCATGGCAGAAAAACCACACATGAACCTTGTGTTCATCGGACACGTGGACCACGGAAAGTCGACCACTGTCGGCCGACTCCTCCTCGATACGGGGCACATCGAGCCGCACGTAATCGAGAAGTACAAGAAGGAGGCCGAGCAGAAGGGCAAGGCGACTTTCGAGTTCGCATGGGTCATGGACGGACTCAAGGAGGAGAGGGAGAGAGGTCTCACCATCGATGTTGCCCACAAGAGGTTCAACAGCCCGAAGTACTACTTCACCATCATCGACGCACCGGGCCACAGGGACTTCGTCAAGAACATGATCACAGGCACGAGCCAGGCCGACGCTGCGGTCATAGTCGTCTCGGCGATCGAGGGCCCGCAGGCACAGACGAAGGAGCACATATTCCTCGCCAGGACGCTCGGGGTCCCCCAGGTCATCATCGAGGTCAACAAGATGGACGCGGTCGGCTACCAGCAGGCCAAGTATGAGGAGACGAAGAAGGCGGTCACTGAGCTCCTGAAGACAGTCGGCTACAAGGTCGAGGAGGTCCAGTTCGTCCCAGCCTCAGGATACAAGGGCGACAACGTGGCCAAGGCCTCGCCGAACATGCCCTGGTACAAGGGCTCGACGCTGCTCCAGGCGCTTGACAACCTGAAGGAGCCCCCGAAGGCGACCGACAAGGCCCTCAGGCTGCCGGTCCAGGACGTCTACACCATCACGGGTGTGGGCACAGTCCCCGTGGGCAGGATCGAGACGGGCGTGCTGAAGCCGGACATGAAGATCATATTCATGCCGGCGAACAAGGTCGGCGAAGTCAAGTCGATCGAGATGCACCACGAGACCCTCCCGCAGGCAGTCCCAGGCGACAACGTGGGCTTCAACGTCAGGGGCCTGGCCAAGACCGATGTCAAGAGGGGCGACGTGGCTGGCCCGGTGGACAACCCGCCGTCAGTCGCGAAGACCTTCACGGCTCAGATCATGGTCCTGAACCACCCGAGCGTGATCACGGTCGGCTACACACCCGTGTTCCACCTGCACACGGCTCAGGTCGCGTGCACCTTCACGGAGCTGCAGAAGAAGCTGGACCCGAAGACCGGATCCGTCAAGGAGGAGAACCCGCAGTTCCTGAAGACGGGCGACGCGGCGATCGTCAAGATCACCCCGACCAAGCCCCTGGCTCTGGAGAGGGCGAAGGACTTCCCGCAGCTCGGGAGGTTCGCCGTCAGGGACATGGGCCAGACGGTCGCGGCCGGGATGGTCATTGACATCGAGAAGAAGGAGATGTAAACCCTTTCGAAAACCCCCTTCATGTTTTTGTGTTGAGGTTTTGAGATGGCACAACGGGCGAGGATATCGCTGAGCGGCACTGACCCCAAGAAGGTCGACGGGGTGTGCAAGCAGATCAAGATGATCAGCGAGAAGACTGGCGTGGCCATCTCGGGGCCCATACCGCTGCCGACCAAGAGGCTGGTCGTGCCCTGTCGGAAGGGCCCGGACGGCGGTGGCTCGAGCACCATCGACCGGTGGGAGATGCGCGTCCACAAGCGGCTCATCGACCTCGACGCTGACGAGCGCGCGCTCAGGCAGCTCATGCGCATACAGGTGCCCGACGGCGTCAACATCGAGATTGTCCTGAGGTCCTAGGCCCGCTCGAGACGGATTGACACAAATAAGCGGCAATCTTCTAGACCCTCAAGATTGTTTGACGCGTTTTCGGCATGGTTCTCCACCATCGCGTGAGCGCACGGTCCTGTACATCGAACACCAGGATTGTTGCGGGGAACAGGTTAAGTACGGGCTGTGCTTAACGCCGTTATCAAAACCAAAGGAGGTTGATCCACGTGCAGAAGACGGAGAAGGCTCAGAGCTTTGAGACCCTCGCGCTGCATGGCGGTCAGGTCCCAGACCCGACCACCAACTCGCGGGCGGTGCCGATATACCAGACGACGTCGTACGTTTTCAACGACGCTGAGCACGCTGCGAACCTGTTCGCGCTCAGAGAATTTGGAAACATCTACACGCGGATCATGAATCCGACGACCGATGTCTTCGAGAAGAGGATCGCAGCCCTCGAGGGCGGCGTGGGCGCTCTCGGGGTCGCGTCTGGCCAGGCGGCTGAGACCCTGGCGCTGCTCAACCTCGTCCACCCGGGGGAGGAGATCGTCTCTTCGCTCAGCCTGTACGGTGGGACGTACAACCTGTTCACCTGGACCCTCCCGAAGATGGGCATCAAGGTGAAGTATGTCGACTCGACGAACCCTGAGAACTTCAGGGGAGCCATCACAGACAAGACAAGGGCGTTCTTCGCGGAGTCCGTCGGTAACCCGCGTCTCGACACGCTAGACTTCAGGGCGGTCGCTGACATCGCGCACGAGCACGGGATACCGCTCGTGATCGACAACACGCTTCCGACGCCATACCTGATCAGGCCTTTCGACCACGGAACTGACGTCGTGATCCATTCCGCCACGAAGTTCATTGGGGGCCACGGGACGAGCATTGGCGGGGCCATCGTCGACTCAGGGAAGTTCGACTGGACTTCGGGAAGGTTCCCGGACTTCGTCGAGCCGGACCCGACCTACCACGGCGTCGTCTACACGAAGGCGTTTGGCGAGCTCGCATACATCATCAAGGCCAGGGTCCAGCTCCTGAGGGACCTCGGCCCGGCCCTGAGCCCGTTCAACGCCTTCCTGTTCCTGCAGGGGCTGGAGACGCTCCCGCTGAGGATGGAGAGGCACAGCCAGAATGCGATGAAGGTCGCCTCGCATCTCGAATCCCACGAGAAGGTGACATGGGTGAACTACCCAGGGCTCAAGACCCACCCGCAGCACAATCTCGCCAAGAAGTACCATCGGGACGGCATGTACGGCGCCATCATCGGTTTCGGCATCAAGGGCGGAAGGGAGGCGGGCCGCAAGTTCATCGAGAACCTCAAGCTGCACTCGCACCTTGCGAACGTGGGCGACGCGAAGTCCCTGGCGATACACCCTGCGACCACCACGCACTCCCAGTTGACTCCTGAGGAGCAGCTCTTGACGGGAGTCACCGAGGATTTCGTCCGGCTCTCAGTCGGGATCGAGTTCATCGACGACATAGTCGACGACATCGACCAGGCGCTCGACAAGGCCACCAAGGGGTGATTGAGCTAACCCATGATGCGTCTGCTGGAGGTGGTCTCCCCTGAAGGGCTCGGTCGGCATCGTGAAACCCAAGCACTTCACCTTCGCGGAGCCGCCTGAAGAGCTCGTCCTCGAGTCTGGCCAGAAGCTCGGACCGATCACGCTCGAGTACGAGACCTACGGCGAGCTGAACGAGGACAGGTCGAACGCCATCCTGGTGTTCCATGCGCTCTCGGGGGATGCGCATGTCGCAGGCTACCATTCGGCGGAAGACGAGAAGCCCGGCTGGTGGGACAACGCGATCGGGCCGGGCAAGTGCTTCGACACGAGGCGCTACTCCGTGATATGTGTGAACGTGATCGGTGGATGCAAGGGCTCTACTGGCCCGAGCTCCATCAACCCTGCCACTGGCAAGCCATATGGCCTGGACTTCCCGATGGTCACGATCAAGGACATGGTGAACGCCCAGGTCGCCTTGCTAGATCACCTCGGCATCGAGAAGGTGCTCGCGGCGACAGGCGGATCGATGGGAGGATTCCAGGTGCTGGAGTTCGTCACGGCTCATCCGGACAGATGCCAGCTTGCCTTGCCCATCGCGACCGCCGGGAAGCAGTCTGCCCAGAACATCGCCTTCAACGAGATCGGCAGGAGGGCGATCGTATCAGACCCGCGCTGGAGCAAGGGCGAGTACTACGACGGCATGGCACCGGTCGACGGGCTGTCCATCGCCCGAATGGTAGGGCACGTGACATACTTGAGCGATGAGACTCTCAAGCAGAAGTTCGGGCGAAAGGCGAAGAATGGCGCGAGCGCGAACGGAGGGCTCATGCTAGAGCCGTTCTTCGAGGTCGAGAGCTACCTGAGATACAAGGGCCAGGCGTTCACGAGGAGGTTCGATGCCAACTCCTACCTCTACATAACGCGGGCCATCGACCTGTTCGACCTGTCAGCAGGTTGCGACTCTCTCGAGCCGGCGTTCAGGAACTGCAAGTCCAGGTTCCTCGTTCTCTCGTTCTCCTCTGACTGGCTCTATCCTCCCTACCAGTCCGAGGAGCTGGTCGAGGCAATCCAGGCGAACGGCCTCGCGGTCGAGTACCATAAGATCGAGTCAACGTACGGTCATGACGCCTTCCTCCTCGAGGCAGAGAAGATGGAGGACATCATCTCGCGGTTCCTGATAACGGACAGCAGAAAGAAGTACTACGAGGTCGAGAGGTATTACCCAGGATCGTGAGTTCTATCTGAGTCCCGCCTCGGTCAGGAGGACCTTACCTTTCGGCGCTTCGTTGGCGCCCTTGGTTTGAGGACAATCGCTCTTGACGGACAGAACGAGATGCAGATGCCGCAGCCAGTGCACCTAGCTTGGTCATGTCTTACAGAGTTGCCTTTGATTCGCCATGCCCTGAAGTGACATCTCTCGACGCAGACGCCGCAGTCGGTGCAATTCCTTGGGACGTGGACTGCGACGACATCTCCTCTTCCGACAATGCTGTCGTCAAAGCCAAACCTAGTTATCGCGGCGAGCGAGTGGCAACAGCACGAGCAGCAGCTGCAGACCGCCATGATCTCCCCGTTCTGAAGCTCATATGCCAAGTGCACTAGGCCAGCCTCGTGGCTCTTCTTGAGCGTCTGCAGGGCGGAGCGCAGTCCCACCTTCTTCGCGTTCCTCTTCTCGATTGCCGTCTTTGCCTCCGCACCTACCATGATGCACGCGTCTATCGGGCCGTCGCATCCCCTGACCTTCAGCCTGCACATGCAAGGCTCTATCGAGATGAGGTCAGTGTTCCTGAGGATCCTCTCCACCTGGCCCAGGTCCAAGACCTTCTGCCTTCCCTTGAAGGAGATGTTGACTGGAATCGTGACTGCTTTGTACTCGGCCACGATCTCCTTCAGCTCCGGAACGGTCCAATCAGCTCCCCTCATCCATGCACCTCGTCGTCCTGGTGTGCCCAGGCCTTCCCCCGTATGACTGGGGGCCATCATCAAGCTGCTGGGTATCCAGTCGCCTCCATCGGAAAAGCTATTTAACGGCCTCCCCATCAGCCACTTCCAGGGTACCTGGAAGGGCCGATAGATCAGTGGAAGATCGCCTGCTTTGCAAGCAGGAGGTCAGGGGTTCAAATCCCCTTCGGTCCACTCAAACAACTGGCACGGCTACAAGAGGCACAATCCTCGCTATCTCTCGCATCTGGAAACGCTGGTCATAAAAGGCTTCAATTCCAGGAAAAGGCAATATGGAAGGAAAGGCCATAGGCTCCTCGTCTGGGGACATGGCTGAAGAGAAGGACGATCTGGAGGCACTTCTGAGCCGCGCGAAGGGGAAGGAGAGGGAATACGATTGGCTGTGCGCGGCGGAATCGTATGAGAAGGCTCTCGACCCGGTCTCGATGAACGATTCCTTGAAACGAGGAGAGATTCTCGAGAGGCAGGGCTTCTCATTGTACAAGGCCGCGATGCAGTCCGACGGGGAAGGTCAGTTCAGGGAGCGGACTCAGAAAGCGATTGACTGTTATGTCAAAGCCGAATCTCTTTACGAAGAAACGCCCGAACCGATGAGGACGCCCTTCAAGACGAGGACAGAAGCGATGGTCGCGTTTCTTGGATACTGGAAGTCCTCCATCCCAACCGAGAAGAAGGCCCTCGTCAAGGAAGCCTGGCGCAACGCAATTGAGGCCATGAAGGGCTTCGAGGGAATCACGCACGCGATCGAGTACATCAGGACCTTCAACCAGCTGACACTGAGCGCGGCAGTAGCCCACGAACTCGCAGACGACTTCGAGACACAAGTGGCCATTGTTGGAAGTGGTCTAGATGCAGGAGAGAAGGCAATCAAGATGATTTCTTCTCGAACAGAGCCGAGCGAGATTGCGAAGGCACATGCCAACACATGCGCTTTTCTCACAGCCATACGCATGCACACTGATCAGACTGCGGTTCGCAGTCAGTACGACAAGCATGCCATTGCATTCTGGCAAAGGGCAGTTCAGTCGTCTGAGGAGTCAGCGCTGTCTGAACTAGCGAGTACGCTCGTATTGACAGAATTGCCCAAACTATTCAAGATGGATCAGTCAGAGGAGCTGCTAGGGAAGGCAGTTGAACATGGCAGAGCGACTCATGATCGGCTACTGATCGGCATGGCCCTAGGCGCTCTGGCTGGCCGGGCAAGTTGGAGCACTCTAGCAGCAGGCGATTCCGACGAATCTGAGAATCTATCGCGGAAGGCTCTACAGTTCGCATCCGAGGCCAGTAAGGAGTTGTCCAAGATATCGTTCCTATCACCTGGATCAGGTTGGGAGATGTGGATTGTTGCTCCTGAAGCTTCAGTCTACGGGATATTGGCGTACGGAGAGATTGACGCGAAGAAGAAACGGGAGTTCGCGCAGAAAGCTGTCCGAGCGTATCCCAGTGCGCTCAAGCTCGCGCAGGATTCCGAATATCCATATCTGACGAGCTGTATGCAGCACAGATTCGGTTATTCATTGACAAGTCTTGCGAAGACGGAGACCGACAAATCAACGAAGAAGGGTCTGCTGGAGAAAGCGATTGAACTGCGGAAGGCGGCGATGACTGGAACAACCGTGTTCGAGCCCTATTCATTTTGGAGTCGCGGAACTGATCAGAGTCTGCTGGCAGAGGCCGAATTCGAACTTGCCACCGTAGTCGATGATCCCATCGAGAAGAGAGCAATGCTCCATGAAGCAATATCTCGAAAGAAAGACTCCCTCGACCTCCACTTCAAAGAAATATCTCTCACACCGCCAGAAGCGGAAGAGAACCTGTTGACCGACTACCCGATTGTTGGGCATTGGCTACTGCAGTACAGCTCCTGGCTCGAGCTGCTCTATGAAATGGAGGGCGATAGGAGCAGCCTCGCTGAAGCCAGGGATGCTCTTGGCAAGGCGGCTGAGATGTTCACCAAGAGAGAGGTCCCTAGCCGCATGGCTGAATGCCGATGGAAGGCGGCCCAAGTATGCGACAGCCTCGAGGAGTACAAACGAGGAGCCGAAAGCTTCCTTCTCGCCTCGGACGGATTCAAGACAGCCGCTAGGAAGACGTCTCAACTTAGAGCCATGTTCGAGGAATACTCACAATACATGCGAGCGTGGGCCGCCATTGAAAACGCGAAGTATTGCCATTCAATGGATGACCCTGCGTCAGCCTCACGGAAGTACGAAGAAGCCGCTCAGCTACTCAAGGCAACGAGTGCCTGGTGTTATCTGTCCGATTTCTTCTCGGGCATGGCCAATTCGGAGCACGCTGAGGACTTGAGCAGGAAGGAGATGTGTCAGGAAGCCGCTGAGTTGTTCGAACTATCGGCAAAGTCATTCACGGATGCAAAGACGGCCATTCAGAGTCGGATTGGCGAAATCGAATCTGCTGATGAGAAGAAGATGGTTGCAGGCGTGCTGACGGATTCGGATCGCCGGATTGCCTATTGCAGGGCGCGGATATCCCTCGAAGAGGCGAGACTGTTTGAGATGCGGGGAGAATTGACCGCTAGTTGGGAGAGATATTCTATGGCTGCCAGTTCATTCCATATGATGCTCGACGGTCTTGATTCGGCACAGAATAGGAGGCCTCTCGAGCTCATCCTGTCCCTGACAAATGCTTGGCAGGCAATGGCGAAGGCGGAGTCGGAAGCTTCGCCTGAAACGTACGGCAAGGCAGCAGAGCACTTCGACAAGGCAAAGGAGCTTGCCGTCAGCGAGAGGATGAAACTAATGGCGACAGGCAACAGTCATTTCTGCAAAGCTCTTGAGGCTGGCGCGAGGTTCGCTGATGCAGCGGACCCGGCCTTCCATTCAACTGCAACCAGACATCTCGAGAGTGCTGCCAAGTACTATCTCAAAGCGGACCTGCAGAATGCCGCTGAATATGCCAAGGCGAGCAAGCTGCTATTCGATGGCTACGCCTACATGGACAAGGCGAGCACGGAAGAAGACCATGGAAAGAAGGTCAAGCTCTATGCTATGGCCGAGAAGGTGCTTCAGCTGTCCGCAGCATCTTACGCCAAGGCTGCTCAGCCACGCAAGAGGGACCAAGTATCGAAACTGCTTCGGAAAGTGGTCGAAGATCGGGAACTGGCCGTGGCACTGACTGAGGTCTTTCTGGCCCCTGATGTCACATCGACGACTATGGCGTTCTCTTCCCCGACACCTACTCACGAGGCCGCGGCTGGTTTGGATAGATTCGAACACGCCGATGTTCAGGCCACCTTGATAGTTAAGCCGAAGGAGTTACTGGTGGATCAGGACCTCAGTCTCGAAATTGAACTTGTGAACGTCGGGAATGGAGTTGCCCAGTTGACCAAGGTCGACAAGTTGATACCAGAGGGCTTTGACGTGGCAGCCGAGCCTGAGAAGTACAGAATCGAGGATAGCTACCTGAACATGAAAGGCAGGCGGCTCGGCGCTATGAAGACTGAGGATGTGAAGCTGTTGCTCAAGCCAAAGTCCAAAGGCCGTTTCGCGGTCAAACCTCGGGTCATGTACTTGGATGAGTCTGGAAAGTACAAAACGTACGAGCTCGAACCCGTTGTCGTAACGGTGAAGGAACTAGGTATTTCCGGATGGCTCAAGGGATCTGATAGGAGAAAGTAAGGGGTTTGTGAGAGGCTACCAACCACTCCTTTTCGATACCCTTCCCGAGGCGCCGTTCAGGAATCACTCATTGAGTTCCAGCTTTCCGGTCTGATCGACCGGGGTGTAAGAGTTGAATGCGACCTCCCACAGGTGATCATCGAAATCCCGGAAGTAGGACGAATATCCGCCCCAGAATACTTTCTGTGGCTCCTTGATGATCCTGCCACCGGCCTTCCTGACTCTGTCAACAAACTCGTCGACCTCCCTCTCGTTCCTAAGGTTGACCGCCATAGTTACTCCTCTGAAGCCGTTACCGCTCGGCGGAATCGCAGCGTCCTCCGCCAACGCCGCCCAAGGGTAGAGCGCGAGTACGGTGCCACCGGTGGTGAACCACACTATCTGATCGCTGCTCTTCTTCGATTTGCGGAAGCCAATACTTTCGTAGAAGTCTGAAGATCGAGATAGGTCGGCGACGCCTAAGGTTACCACGCTGACGATTCTAGGACTCATAGAGCTGCATTGTCGCCCAGTCTACATGCAAGTTTCCACTGAGCTCCGCACCGAGAAGCTGGAGCAATCAGGTCGACGCTAGTGCGATTGAGATGAGGGGAAGAAGTGAGATTGTGGAGCGTGCCGCTGTATTAGGACATGAGTTTCTGCAACCTTCCTTCTCGGTTCTGTCTCGTCTGAGTGATAGCTGACAGGTGTTCGGCGAGGGGCTACCAACCCCTCCTTTTTGCCACCCTTCCCGAGATGCCATCCTGGAAGGCCATTTTGCCTTTTCGATTCGAGCTAGTCGAAGAAGTGCGTTCAAACCCTTTTGGTTCATGATGATATCTTGATACAAATAGCCTAGCTGTAGATGGTCGCCCAGGTCGGATTGTTTCCTGGCAAAAAGGACATATGGATGGAAGAACAGTTCCGCCTCGAGCACTATGAGACGGAGTGTGAAGGACATGATCGGCTCAAGCAATGCAGACGATATCAGACTCATCGGCTGCTGCGGAGCCTATAGCAAGACTTGTAGTTCTTTTATCCTAGGCAGTTGCATGGGGTGCAAGCTGGGTTATGAGGAAGGAAAGAGGAGCCTGGCAAAGGCGAGATGCAGGATTAAGGTGTGCTGCTACGGCGTCAAGATGCTGGAGACTTGTGCTGAGTGCTCGGAATATGATGACTGCGATACCTTGGCGGCCTTCACGAAGAGAAAGGGACGACTGGGCAAGAAGTACAGGGAGTCGCTTGAATTCATACGGGCTAACGGATACGCCGAATTCGTCAGAAGAGGAAAGGACTGGAAGAGGCACTATGGGGAGTTGAGTTCCCTCCGATGAAAGAGGCGATCGAGTAGCAGATGCAGGGATTTCTGAGGCAGGCCCTGTCTCGCTTCCTTGACCCTTCGGGAGACGCCCTCCCGCATAGACGCCGCCTCCTGTCCGGTCGAGCCAGCGAAGAGGGCGGTAAGTGATTTACTTCTGGTCTATGATCCTGATCAGGTGCCATCCGAACTGCGTCCGGACCGGACCCACTGTTGCGCCCTTCGGACCATTGAATGCCGCCTGCTCGAACTCCTTGACCATCTGACCCTTTCCGAACCAGCCCAGATCGCCTCCGTTCCTTCCTGATGGGCAATCCGAGAACCTCCTCGCCAAATCGCCGAAGTTCTCTCCAGAGTTGATTCTCGTCAGCAGCTCCTTCGCCTTGTCCTCGTTCTTCACAAGTATGTGCGCCGCGCGGACCTGTTTCGCCATGTCGAGTCGAAGGCCGTCTCCTGATAATAACCTTCCCCAGGTGAGCCTGCAAAAGCGGATTAGCTCCCTCTGAGATTCCCTTGTCATGGACGGATGGACTTACCTAGCCTTCGTCGCAGGGGCGATGACATCCACGGGCTATCTGCCACAGATCGTCAAGGGCTACAGGACCAAGCGGATGCATGACGTCTCGCTGCTGATGCCCGCCGTCCTCGGCATGTTCCTGTGGCTTGTCTATGGCCTGGCTCGGGAGGACCCAGCCATCATCGCAGCGAACGCCGTTGGATGCTCGCTCACGCTCCTGCTCGTTCTGATGAAGACGCGCTATGACGGAAGATCGAGTCCTAGCCCGAAAGCCAATCGAGATGCCTAAGCGGGATTGGTTACTTGGACGCCCTCTTGCGTGCCATTGACACCAAGAGGATTGTGCCCACGACTCCCACAATGGGCAGCAGCAGCGCTGGGAACTCGGGGATCAGGGCCAAGCCGAATGTGTCTTGGTCGGCGGGAGCTTTCGATCCTGTGGCTGTGTCGGTTGCGGATACTCCCCAGACGTCTATCGTGACACCACCCGAATCTGGTGCTGTCCAGTCGACAGTCCAGGAAGCAGTCTGCATTGGCCTGTCGTCGGCGGTCGATGCGGACGCTGCTGGGTCGTTGATCTCGGCATCGGTCGACGGGTTGGAGAGCGTTCCCCCTGTTATCGTCAGATAGAACCCGTTCTCACCTGCAGTTGGGCCATTCGTGTCGTCCACGGTTATCGTGATCGTGTAGGTTGCACCCGGCGTGTACTCTGTCGGGACTCCTGAGACGGTGAGGACGGTTTCCGCACCGACATCATGACATGTGCATGCCTGCTCGCGGCTGGGGGCCGCAGTGGAGGTGTCCGCGGGCGTGAGGAGCACCGCCAACAAAACGATCATGACTATCGTCCCTACCGCGACGGCCGCCCTCTTGGGCACGCTCCTTCTCAGGACGTTCACAAAACGAGGTCCATGCGCTTTCTTAGCTGAGCTCTCGATGCCTGTCCTATCGATTATTCCGACTATGCCGACACCCAGAGAATCACCCTTCGTCTTCCCGGCCAGCCCCGCAATCTATGGTCGGGTCCCGGGCCTTAGGGCTGAAAGGGCGCACGACTATATAACACCGTTACCTGATAGACGGAACTGGGTGGCGAACCAGGACACGGCAGCGCAGAGCATACACATGAACCAAACGACGCTCCCACAAGTGCTCTATGCTCTGAGCTTTTCCAGGATGCGCTCGACGACGCCCTTCGATTCGTCGTTCACGGGCAGGAGATCAATCTCCTCAGGGCCGCTCGCACCAAGGCCAAGTTCGACCGCTCTGCGTATCTGGTCAAGCTCGAATATGGCCCCTTCTTCCACTTTCTTGGTCGTCCCGTGGCTTCTTAATGCAGCCACACCAACTGCGTCCAACGCGACTCTGTCCGTGGAGGCCAAGGTCAAGTTCGCTCGCCAGCGCTCGCCAGTCATCGGCCCTCCCGTGCAGAACGCCTCCACGCCGTCCATGACGACGAGGGCAGGCCTGTAGGCGTAGTTCATCTCGGCGATCATGTTCCGCTGGTTCAGGACCGATGTGTGCAGCTCCGTCATGTTCCTGGAATGGACCATCCCCGTCGTGAGCTTCAGGGACATCGTGAAGTGCCCTCCGTACTGGTGCGTCTTCAGACAGCACAGTCCGATCACGGCATCCGCCTCGAGCACGGGCTTCGCGAACCAGAAGCCGTTCACCCAGTGGCTGCCCGGGGGCCGGATCTTGACCCACCTGTCCTTCGGCATCTCGTCGAATATGAGGCACTCGAACCCGAGCTCCTCGGCCAGGGCGAACACGCCCTTCTCCTGGAACACCTTGGCCGTCTTCGCGGGGCCGCTCCTGTCGCCGACCACGACTCGCCTTGGACCCTGGACCTTCACAAGCTCTATCATGGTCCTGAGCGTATCGATGTGGGTCGATCCCGGGGCCGGGTCTGCGGTGTTGAAGTTGGGCTTCACCAGGACGCTCTTCCCGCGGAGGTCCGGCATGCCCAGCGCCCCGACGACCTTCCTCGTGCCGCTGGCGCGGTCAGGGTCGAGCGCCACGAAAACCTTGGATTTCGGCATCCTCCTCTCCTCGCCCTCGGCCAGGGACTCATCGCGAGGGGCGGCATTACCTTTTCGCAGAAATTAGGCTCAGGGCGAGGTCGACCGCCTCCTTGGGGTCCTCCACCTCTATCAGGCCCGGGATCGCCATCGTGTGCGCCTTCTCCAGCTTCCAGGTCCTGAGGCCTATGACAGTCTTGCCTATGTTCAGCGCGTGGGCGATCTCCGACAACGTGCCGAACTCCCCGCCTATGGCTATGAGGACGTCCGCGGTCTTCACGAGCATCACGTTCCTGCCCATGCCCATCCCCGTGACTATGGGTATCTGCACGTACGGGTTCGCGTCCGCCTTGTTGTCCGAGGGTATTATCCCGATCGTGAGCCCGCCCTCCCTCCGAGCGCCCTTGCACACCGCCTCCATCACGCCCGTGAGGCCCCCGCAGACCACTGCAGCGCCCCTTCTGGCCAGCTCAGCGCCCACCACCTCGGCGAGCCTGAGGACCTCTGGCTCTGCCCTGCTGGAACCCACCACGCCGACGATCTTGAAGCCCATGCGAGCACAGAAACACGCTCCTCCTTGATAAACGCGAGCCAGGATTGTTCTCATCTGAGAGGTTTTCCAGCGACACCTTTATTAACTCTCATAATCGATAATAGCCGGCCATAATCGGAGGAACCCCCCGATGCCAGACATCAGAGAGAGAGTAGAGGAAGACAAGGGCGTTTTGAAGAAGATACAGAACTTCATCCCGGGATTCAGAGGGTACAGGAGGAAGGAGGACCTCCGGGATGCGGACAAGATGCTCCGCATGCAGCTCGCAGACAAGCTAGGGCTGCAGCGGAGGGGGCTCGAGGAGTGCAGGGGCATGCTCATGCAGAGCTACGGCTCCAAGGAGCTCGACCTGCTCGGAGGCCTCATAAGCCAGTTCAAGAGGGTCGAGGGCAAGGTGGAGCACGCTGAGATGGGCTATTCCGGCTTCGTGGCGGACATTCAGATCAAGGAGGAGGAGCTGGACAGGCTCTACGAGTTCGACGCCGCCATGATAGACCACATCATCTCGGTGAGCGCGAGCATCGACTCGCTCAAGAACCTGCTGATGGCCGCGGACGAGCAGAACAGCTACAAGGAGCTCATGAACATAAGGGCCAGGATCACGTCATTCGAGGACCAGTTCGCGAGAAGGATGAATGTCATACAGGGAACAGAGGTGTGATAGATGAGCGTCATAGGCGCGGCAACATTCAAGTGGGAAGACGCTGACAAGCGCCAGAACATAATGTACAGGATGCCAAGGAACATCCGGTGGAACGACAACATCGTCGTGCGTGAGGACGAGATGGCCGTCTTCTTCAGGGACGGCAAGGCGCTGGCGTACATTGATAGGCCGGACAGGTACGCGCTCACATCGCTGAACGCGCCCATAGTCGGCAAGATCGTCCAGTTCCTGTCGGGCGTGCAGCAGCAGGCGGAGGTGGTCTACCTCCAGAAGCGGGTGTTCGACGGCAAGTTCGGGTCGAAGCAGCCGTACCAGTTCAGGGATAAGGAGTTCGGCATGGTCAACCTGCGCGTGTTCGGCGAGTTCAGGTACAAGGTGGCGGCCCCGGAGAACTTCGTGAACCAGTTCGTGGGCACGTTCAACTTCTCCACGAGCGCGGAGGTCGAGGAGAGGATCAAGGAGCAGATGGTCATACTGATCTACGACTCCCTGGGCGACATGAAGAACGAGGGCATGGGCGTCGCCGACCTCGCTGCCAACCTGACGAACATCGAGCAGGTCGTTCTCTCGCGGACGAAGGACCACTTCGACCTGTACGGCATCTCGGTCGAGAAGCTCTCGGGGCTGTACGTCTCGCTGCCCGAGGAGGTCCAGAAGGCCGTGGACACGAGGTCGTCCATGGCCATCCTGGGCGCCAACTACATGCAGTACCAGACGGGGCAGGCCATGCGCGACGCGGCCCAGAACCCGTCCGGTGGTGCCGCAGGAGTCGGCGTAGGACTCGGGGCTGGCATAGGCATGGGCTACACCATGATGGACACGATGAGGCAGGCCCAGCAGCCGGGCGCCCCCGGCCAGCCCGCGCAGGCGGCAGCTGTGCCGATGGTGATATGTCCCAAGTGCGGCGTCCAGAACCCCCAGACGAACAAGTTCTGCTCAGGCTGCGGTGCGAAGCTCGGGGTGCAGACTGTGCCCTGTCCGAAGTGCAAGGCCCCGGTGCCCGAGGGCACCAAGTTCTGCCCCGAGTGCGGCGGGCAGGTCGGGGGGGAGAAGAAGTGCGCCTCCTGTGGAGCAGAGGTCCCCGCGACATCCAAGTTCTGCCCTGAGTGCGGCAAGCCCGCGTGACAGGGGAACACAGAAGCATCGGATGGCTTCGAGGAACGGTGAGTTACCTTGGCATCGGTCAAGTGCCCGAAGTGCGCAGCCCCAGTGCCGTTCGACACAGAGGTGAAGTTCGTCAAATGCCCGTACTGCAACTCGCAGGTCTATCTGGACAGGACCGGGGCGGGGTTATACTACGCCCTGCCGTACATGGTCCAGGAGAACGATGCCGTGGGCACGTTCAGGCGCTGGGCCGCGGGGTCGACCAAGGCGAAGGATCTGGACAAGCTGGCCCAGATCGCAGGGGTCAAGAGGCAGTACTTCCCGGTGTACATGTTCAAGAGGGACGTGAACGGCGTCGAGCAGGTGTTGATTGAGACTGCCGGGTCGACCACTCTCCCCGGCCTGCACAACCTCAAGGTGCCCGCGGGAGACCTGAAGATGTTCGACGCCAGCTTCGATGTCAAGGGCGCCGAGCTGATCAAGCCGGACATCGAGATGATGGCGTACATGAACAACCTGCCGGGAAAGCCGAAGGAGCAGGCGCTCGTGTACTTCCCGATATGGAAGCTGGACTACGTGTTCAACCAGAAGAAGTACGATGTGGTCGTCGACGGGTCCTCGGGAGAGGTGTTCTCCTCCGAGTTCCCGACCAGGAGCTCGAACGCGTACATCGCGGTCGCCGTAGTCGGCTTCTTCGCGTTCGTTGGCGAGGGCCTCCTCGCCACTTCATCGCTCGCCATAGCCGCGGGGCTGATGGCCGCCACTGTGATAGGGATTTTCGCAGCGGCCCTCTACGTGGCCAGGAGGATGTGATCATGCCGGACATATCTGTAGGACTCAACTGCCCGACCTGCGGAGGCGCCATATCCATCGCAGAGGGCGAGAACGCCGTCAACTGCCCGTACTGCAGCTCCGTGCTGTTCGTGGAGGGCGACCAAGGCGTCACGACGATTGCGTTCAAGAACAAGGTCGCCAGGGATTCAGCTATGACCTCCACACAATCGTGGTGGAGACGTGGCCTGAAGGCCAGGGACCTTCCCAAGACGGGCAAGGTCATCGAAACATATCCGATATACCTGCCGTTCTGGCGGACGAGCACGAGGGTGGCTGGTTGGATATGCGGTTACGAGGAGCGCAGGCACACAGACCAGAAGGGCAATGTCAAGGTCGAGAGGATCCCGAAGGAATCGATGGTGTTGCAGGACTACAGCTACTCGGAGATCGCCTGCGACCCTGGAGACCTCGGCATCCGATCCCTTAGGAACCTGGTCGGGGAGTCCAGTTTCGCGGACTTCGAGATGATCCCCACCTTCGAGGCCACCACGAGCAAGGACGACGCTGTCGTGCACGCCAAGACCGATGCCGTCTCGAAGGCGCGGTCGAGCGCGAGGGTGCCGCATGTGACCTTCGAGAGGCTTCATGTTTTCCCGAGGGCCCTCACCATGATATACTACCCGGTCTGGGTGGTCAGGTACAACTACAGGGACAGGATGTACATGGACACGGTCGACGGGATCACGGGGCAGGTGCTATCGGGCAGGGCCCCCGGCGACCCGTTGTTCCAGAGTCTCGCGGTCACGGGCGGATCGTCCCTCGGTGGGCTGATCGCCGCAGGGAGCATAATCTACGGCAGCTCCGCCGACGACTGGAGGATCGGCCTGGCGGGGCTCGCGGTCGGCCTTGTCGTCCTCTTCCTCGCCTACAGGTTCTTCAGGCATGGCTCTGAGAGGATCGAGGGCGAGTTCAAGGACAAGAAGGCAACCATGGCTCAGACGCTCAAGCAAGTGCAGGGCGTCGCCAAGCAGCTGGAGGGATTGAGATGAGAGTCATACAGGTCAAGTGCCCGCAGTGCAACAGCCCAATACAGATGAAGCAGAAGGACTCGCTCTTCCTGTGCGGACAGTGCAACGCGATCCACGTGCGGGACGGCGGCATCGAGAAGCTGGACTACGAGATCGCGGAGTTCAGCCCGAGCGCGCAGGGCGAGAAGGTCTACATGCCCTTCTGGAGGGTGTACGCGTCGTTCGTCATAAGGTCGAAGAACGTCGAGGGCGGAAGCATGTTCAAGCTGATGTCCTTCGTCAAGGGCAGCTCCGACGGCGGGAACATGTTCATCTACATCCCCGCGTCGGAGATGGACCCCGACAACTTCAAGCGCATGGCGACGCAGTTCACCTCGGGCCCACCGAGGTACTCGACCAGGCTGAACTTCGGAGGCGCTGGGAGGCTTCCGGCCGTGGTCAACAAGAAGGACGCGGCGGAGCTCGCAGACTTCGTGGTCGTCACGATGGAGGCCGAGCAGCCAGGAGTGCTCCAGCGGCTCGACTATACTCTGACGGTCAACGATACGAAGCTCGTGTACCTGCCGTTCGTCCGAGGCGCATCGGGTCTGATGCCAGCACTCTGAACGCAGACCCGGACAAACTCATTCCCTGCTTCTATCCTTTCTCTTCGAGAGGAACTCCTGGACGATCTTGCCGTGGTCGAAGGCGAACTTCGGGAGCCTGTCGAGGTGGACCCACTGAGCCTCGCTCGCATCGTCCCCTGCCTTCAGGGTGCCTCCTATCGGCCTGAGGTGATAGACCGCGGTCACGAAGTGCCCCCGAGGATCGCGATCAGGGGCAGAGTAGACCCCGACCAACCCGATAGTCTCGGTCCTGATGCCCGTCTCCTCCAGCACCTCTCTCACGACGCATTCCTCTAGGGTCTCGTTGTATGACACGAACCCGCCAGGCAGGGCGAACGACCCTTTGAACGGCTCGTGTCCTCTCTTGATCAGCAGCATCTCATGGTCTCGGGAGACGATGCCATCGGCCGTGACAGAGGGCTTCTTCCATTCGTTCTCGAACAGGCTCTGGAGCGATGCCGCCTTGTTCTCGTATTCCCTGAGGATCTCCTCACCGAAAGGCGTCAAAGTGGTCAACCCTCCGCGCTTTCCCCCGCGAGCCGAATGGACCACTTCGCCTCCCGCGCTCTGGGCTATCCTGTGGAGCACTCCCCAGGCATGGCGATAGGACATGCCCATCTCCTTGGCAGCCTTGGCCAGGGAGCCGGTGTCCTTGATCTTCCTCAGCAGCTTCGCCCGGCCGTCGCTCACGATGAATCGTCCGTCGCGCTCGAGCCAGACCTTGAGCTTCAGTTCATACATCCTGAACCTGTCCGAGACACCCACATGAATGGCACAGGAGCTATTTGTCCTTTCGAGGCGGTGCCGTGTGACATGAGGGTGGTGTCGAACCACGCAACGATTTCGGAACCTCCAAATAGCTAGTACCACCCTGTCAAACTCGGAGGAGGTCCCACGAGCATCCGGGTCAACTACCTGTGCGTCGCGGGCGCGTTGCTCGGCCTCGTGCCGTTCTTCTATGGCTGGATCTCCGTTCACAACGGCCTTGACACGCGAACCTATGAGTTGGGCGATATCCTTAGCGGGTACTTAGAAAGCTCCTGTCCGTGCCTTCTCGGCTCTGCCGTGCTCTATTCCGCAGGCGTCCTTTGCTCGTTTGTGACTCCACTCGGCTCTCTTGTGCAGGCTGCGGGCCTTGGTGTTTTCCTGGCCCTGTCCCCGTTTGAGGTGACCTGCGGAGGGGCATACTGCCTGTTCGATGCGACTGCAGGACCAGGGTTCGTCGCTGGAATCGTGTCCGCAGTCATCGTCTTCGTCAGTCTCTTGGCTGCGGACCAGCTGGCGAAGACACCGCTCCGCATGTTGGACAAGCTCCTCACGTTCTCAAGAGGACCTCGGGCGCCTACCTGAGCATCGGGATCCTCATGTTCCTGCGCTTCGCCACCCTGATGGCCTCTGGATAGCCTGCATCGGCATGTCTGAGGATGCCCATGCCCGGGTCGACTGTGAGGACGCGCTCGATCTTCTCTTCCGCCTCCTTGGTACCATCAGCCACGACTAGCAGCCCCGCGTGGGTCGAATAGCCGATCCCAACACCGCCTCCGTTATGGATAGCGACCAGGTCCGCTCCCGCGGCGGTGTTGACCAGCGCGTTCAGCATGGGCCAATCGGCGATCGCGTCGCTCCCGTCTCTCATGCCCTCCGTCTCTCGGTTAGGGGACGCGACAGAGCCGCAGTCCAGATGGTCCCTTGTGATGACGATCGGGCCGCTCAATGTCTTGTCTCCCACCATCCGGTTGATGATCCTGCCGAACCTGGCCCTCTCGCCGTACCCTAGCCAACAGACTCTGGCGGGC
Source organism: Methanobacteriota archaeon (assembly GCA_020725925.1). Classification (GTDB taxonomy): domain Archaea; phylum Thermoplasmatota; class Thermoplasmata; order UBA10834; family UBA10834; genus COMBO-56-21. The sequence continues at coordinate 18,827 of DYTN01000009.1, read as the reverse complement.
AATCCTTCGAACGGCACATTCCTTTCCGCGAGTTTGATCCAGTTGACCAGCTGCTTGTTCTTCTTGAACTCGCGCATAACCACCTTGTCAGTCTTGATGATGTCGTCTGGGTTGCCCGTGATCGCCACCCATCTGAATGGTCCCCTCCCCTCGCAGAACATGGGCCTGATGTAGAGCGGAACGAACCCCTGGAAGGCGAATGCATCCTCCACTCCCGCCTTCTTCGCCTGTCCCCTGATGTTGTTTCCGTAGTCGAAGACGATAGATCCCTTTGAAAGGAATCCCAGCATCGCCTTCACATGGATCGCGATGCTCTCGAACGCCCTCCTCCTGTACTCATCGGGGTTCGACGCCCTCAGCTTCGCTGCATCGGAGACGCTCAGTCCCTTAGGTATGTAGCCCCCGAGCTCGTCGTGGGCCGAGGTCTGGTCGGTGACGACATTCGGGACGATGCCCATCTCGAGGAGAGCCGGGAGTGTCTCGGCGCAGTTGCCCAGCAGGCCTATCGACAGCGCCTTCTTCCTCTTCCGTGCGTCAAGGGCGACCGAGAGAGCCTTGTCCAGATCATCCATCATCTTGTCGCAGTAGCCCATGCTTACTCGGCGTCTGATCCTGCTCTCGTCGCATTCGACAGCTAAGCAGACCCCGCCGTTCATCGTCACTGCCAAGGGCTGCGCCCCACCCATGCCCCCAAGTCCTCCCGTGAGCACCAGCCTGCCCTTCAGCGTGCCACCGAAGTTCTTCCTAGCGCATGCTGCGAAGGTCTCGTAGGTGCCCTGGACTATTCCCTGCGTGCCGATGTAGGCCCACCCGCCCGCGGTCATCTGGCCGAACATGATGAGGCCCTTTGCCTCGAGCTCGTGGAACACCTCCCATGTCGACCATCTAGGGACCAGGTGCGCGTTTGCGGTCAAGACCCGCGGGGCAAGCTTCGTGGTTCTGAACACGCCCACGGGCTTTCCAGATTGTATCAGGAGCGTCTGGTCGTCTTCCAGGTCGGTCAATGCCTTGACGATGGCGTGGTAGCATTCCCAGTTCCTGGCCGCCTTGCCTGTCCCGCCGTAGATTATCAGCTCGTCCGGCTTCTCTGCGTTCTCCAGGTTGTTCTGGAGCATCCTGAGTATCGCTTCTTGTCTCCACCCCTTGCATACCAGCCTGGAGCCTCGCCTTGCCCTGACCTTCTTCATCTGCTGCCCAACATGTGCAGTCGCATATCGCAATAAGAGGCTTTTGCATAGGCAGGCTTTATCAGAGGGCGGACGCATGCCTGGCGGAGAATGTTCGACATACCGACCGTGCTGACCGCGGACGAGATCCTGGACAAGGCGTTCAAGAAGGCGTCGAAGGTCGACTACGAGGGCCGGACCAGGCTCGAAACCGTCAGGGAGACCAACATAGCCAAGCTGAAGTGCTCCAGCGATGTGATAGTCTCGACCATGGGAAAGTACGTGAAGGCGTTCCCAAGCATAGACAGACAGAGCCCGTTCTACGCTCAGCTCATCGATGTCGCCGTCGGACGGGACAAGCTCAAGAAGTCCCTGGGGGCGATGGACTGGTGCAGGGGGAATGTGGCGAGGATCGCGAAGGCGGCGACCAAGGACATCGCCTCTGCCCGCACGATCCAGCGGATCGACGAAGTGAGGCGGTCGGCCTATGGCAGGATGTCCTCCTTCGTGAAACAGGTCGATAGAGAGCTCAAGTTCCTAGCTATCGCGAGGAACACCATGAAGAAGTTCCCCACAGTCAACCCGGATCTCCCGACGATCGTGGTTGCGGGTGCGCCGAACGTGGGCAAGAGCCAGCTTGTCCTGAGGATCTCATCCGCGAAGCCTAGAGTCGCCGTGTACCCGTTCACGACGCAGGAGATACATGTCGGCACCTTCCAGAAGAAGTACTTCGCGTACCAGGTGATAGACACTCCAGGTCTCCTGGACCGCGAGCTCAGCGAGAGGAACCCGATGGAGCTCCGGGGGATCCTCGCCCTGAGGCATCTCGCGGATATCGTTGTGTTCATGTTCGACCCTACAGAGACCTGCGGCTATCTGATGGAGCAGCAGGAGCATCTGCTGGCCACTGTGAAGGACCAGTTCCGCGATGTGCCCATCATCGAGGTTGAGAACAAGTCAGACCTGCTCAAGACCGGGGCAAAGCGGATCAGGATCTCCGCGGAGACCGGAGCGGGTGTCGACAAGCTCGTAGACGTTCTCGTCGCGGCCCTCTCGAATCAGCAACGCTTATAGTCGGGAGCCGCGATTCTCGTCCGGGATTGCACATCTGATCGCTTCTGCGGAGGGATGGGCTGTTCTCTGCAGAGGCAGTGTTCGGGGGAGTCGATGAAGTCCGTTGTGTGCAGCGAATCGATGGAGGAGTACTTCTCCCAGCTCCAGCGCCAGGTGGACGCCTGCTACGAGGTCGCGAGGCGTGCAAGGATGAGGGGCATGGACCCCGAGCTGGATGTCGAGATACCTCAGGCCTCCGATCTCGCTGCAAGGGTGGAGAAGCTGCTGTTCGAGTGGGAGGTCGAAGGGGTCGCCTCCAGGATAAGGGAGCTCAGCAGGGACCACAACAGGGAAGAGGTGTCCATCCTCATAGCCAAGGAGTACGCCAAGCTGCCGGCGAGGTCCAAGGAGTTCGCCATCGAGCGGGCTATCAGGGTAGGTCTGGCGGTTCTTACCGAGGGCATCCTGGTCGCCCCTCTGGAGGGCATCGCCGGTGTCTCGATCAACAGAAACCCTGATGGGTCAGACTACCTGACCGTCTACTTCGCAGGCCCGATCAGGTCCGCTGGAGGCACCGGCCAGGCGATGAGTGTCCTGATAGCGGATGTTGTCCGTCGAGAGCTCGGGATCGGAAGATATCAACCAACGGGCGGCGAGGTCGAGAGGTTCAAGGAGGAGATACCGCTCTACAGGTCGTGCCAGCACCTGCAGTACACGCCCACGAACGAGGAGATCGACCTCATCGCCAGGAACGCCCCGATCTGTATCGATGGCGAAGGCACTGAGGACACGGAGATATCAGGGTTCAGGGATCTGCCGAGGGTCGCAACGAACCGCGTGAGGGGGGGCGCCTGCCTGGTCATAGCAGAGGGCCTGTGCCTCAAAGCCCCCAAGGTCCAGAAGCACGTCAAGCGGCACGGCATAGACGGCTGGGCGTTCATCGACAGCGTGCTCAATCTGAAGAAGAAGGGCGTCGAGGACGCAGGAGCGGAGATCGCACCGAGCACGAAGTACCTGAAGGACATGCTCGCTGGCAGGCCCGTGCTCGCATACCCCTCGCGTCCAGGGGGCTTTCGCCTCAGATACGGCCGGACCAGGGCGACGGGCCTCGCCGCCCTGGCAATGAATCCCGCGACGATGATGCTCCTCGGGGAGTTCGTGGCGATCGGGACGCAGGTCAAGGTGGAAAGGCCGGGAAAGGCAGGCGCGATCACGCCCTGCGGCACGATAGAGGGCCCGATAGTGCTCCTTGACAACGGGGACCTCGTCCAAGTGGACACGCCCGATGAGGCGACCGCCATCAGTGGGCGCGTGGCCGAGATAGTCGATGTGGGCGAGCTGTTGGTGCCATATGGCGAGTTCGCGGAGAACAACCACCTGCTCATGCCAGGCGCGTACTCAATCGAATGGCACCGGGAGGAGCTCCTTGAGAAGATGGGTTCGCTCCCGGACGATTGGCAACATCCGACCCTGGACCGGGCTCTCAGACACAGCCGCGAGCACGGTGTCCCGCTTCATCCGGACTTCAACCTGTTCTGGTCGGACCTCCGGCCGGAAGAGGTGCTTTCGCTCAGAGAACATATCGCAGGCACGGGCAGGGCCGATGGCAGCGCCCTCCGCTGCCCCAACGAGAAGAGCATCAAGGCGATCCTCGAAAAGCTGGGCGCAATCCACAGGGTGGTCGGAGGCGAGCTTGTCTTTGACGCTCATGCACAGCCGCTATCGCTCGGTCTGGGGCTCGAGATCGCGGACGGGGCCGTCCGCAAGAAGTCCCAGACCGTCCCAGATACGAAGTCGACGCTCGAGCTGGTGTCCGCTCTTGCAGGAGTCGAGATGCGGGCAAGGGCTGCGACGAGGATAGGCGCGCGGGTGGCGAGGCCTGAGAAGGCCAGGGAGAGGAGGATGAAGCCTCCTCCGCACGTGCTGTTCCCTGTCGGCACGAAAGGCGGACCTCAGAGGATCGTCAACCTGGCCGCGGACAACGGAGAGGTCAAGATAGAATTGGGCGAGAGAGCCTGCCCGATGTGCAACCGCAGGACATTCCTGGCGAAATGCGACTGCGGCTCACACACGGTCTCGGTGGGCAGCGTCGGCATCCAGGAGCTGCCGATCGGGATGCTATTCCAATCAGCTCTGGAGAAGCTCAGTGAGAAGCGCACGATCGAGGTCAAGGGCGTCCAGGGGATGATATCGAAGACCAAGATCCCAGAGGCGCTCGAGAAGGGCATCCTGAGGGCCAAGAACGAGGTCTTCGTGTTCAAGGACGGCACCGTAAGGATCGACGCCACGGATGTCCCCCTCACGCACTTCAGATGCGCCGAGGTCGGGATCGACGTCCATACGGCCCGGAAGCTCGGCTACACCAAGGGTTCGGAGGGGAACGAGCTGACCGATCCGGGGCAGCTCGTCGAGCTCAAGGTGCAGGATGTCGTCATCCCCGACTCGTGCGTCGACTACCTGATCCGCACAACGAGGTTCGTCGACGACATGCTGGAGAAGATGTACGGGCTCGAGCCGTTCTACAGGATCCGAAGGCGAGAGGACCTCGTGGGCCATCTGGTCGTCGGGCTGGCTCCCCACACCTCCGGCGGAGTGCTGGCAAGGATCATAGGCTTCACCGCTGCGCACGCCGGCTACGCCCACCCGTTCTTCCATGCCGCCAAGAGGCGGAACTGCGACGGGGACGAGGACTCCATCATACTCCTCATGGACTGCCTGCTGGACTTCTCGAGGGCCTTCCTGCCTGAGAAGCGGGGCGGGCTCATGGACGCGCCGCTGGTGCTGACGACCAAGCTGGACCCGAACGAGATCGACAAGGAGGCGCACAACATGGACGTCGGGAGCAGGTACCCGCTCGAGTTCTACAGGGCGACTCAGAGGTACGCTCATCCGAAGGAGGTGGAGCCCATGATGGACCTCGTGAGCGGGAGGATAGGCACGCTGCTCCAGTACGAGGGCTTGGGCTTCACTCACGACGTGAAGGACATCTCTGGTGGTCCGACCACATCCGCGTACACATCCCTCGAGACGATGGATGACAAGCTGAGGGCACAGATATCGCTCGGGGTGAAGATCAGGGCGGTCGACGCGGCCGACGTTGTGCACAGGATAATCACGAGGCATCTGCTCCCGGACATCCAGGGGAGCCTGAAGAGCTTCACCGGGCAGCAGCTGAGGTGCTCGAAGTGCGGCGCGAAGTACAGGCGGATACCGCTCAGGGGCAAGTGCTACTGCGGCAACAAGCTCACGCTCACGGTGCACGAGGCGGGCGTGAGCAAATACCTGGAGAGGGCGAAGGAGATAGGCAGCGAGTTCAACGTGCCGGCGTACACGCTCCAGAGGATATCCCTGCTCGAGAACTCCATCAACTCGCTGTTCCAGTCGGACAAGGTGAAGAACCCGAAGCTGGACGAGTTCCTGTGATTCACTCCTCGAGGGACGAGATCTGCTCCCTGAGGTTCTCGAAGCGCTCCTCCAGTATCTTGAGGCCCCTGACCAGGACCTCCTTCGCCTGGAGCGCGCCGTCGGTCTCGAACTTGAAAAGGATCTTGGTCGGGTCGCCGGCCACTCTGATGACCCCAGCGTCGCACACCTCCACGCAGCTGTTGCAGAGGTTGCACCTCTCGGGGTGCTTCACGACGATCTTCCGGTCCTCCTTGGCCAGCACGCCCTTCGGGCACACCTTGACGCAGCTCCCGCCGAGGTCGCACTTCGAGTGCTCGATCTCGATCTTGGCGAAGTACCTGTAGCCCGTGCCCAGGGCCCCCTGCCACTTCGCGTGCTGCTTTCCGGTGCCCAGCTCGGCCGTCGCGTAGATGAGCAGTGCCTGGTCTTCGGCCAGCTTGACCACCGGGATGAGGTCGTCCTTGATCCTGAACTTCGCATCACCTATGGGCTCGAGGTCGCCCGAATAGACGGTGCACGGGCCCTTCTTGTTCAAGGAGTACATGATCGTGCAGCTGGGGCAGCCCTCGCCGCCGCACGTGCACTTCGCCCTGAGGTTGAACGCAGACAGGTCGGTCGGGATCGGTATGAGTCCGAGCCTGTGCGCGACGGTCTCGTCGAACATCGGTGAGACGCTCTCGAAGGTCTGGTTCTTCTCGTCCATGATGGGACCCAGGTGGAACTCAACGTTGTCGATGGCCATCTTTGGGACATCGGCCACGATCGTCCGCCTCAGCGCGTTCGCGAAGGCAGGGTTCGTGTCGCTGATGACGAACTTGGCCCTCGTCGGGGTCATCTCGAGTATGTCGATTTTCATCTGGAACCACTCTACACCCTGCGGCCCCTTCTCCCGCCCTTCTTCTTGGTGCCGTCGTGCGGGACTGGGGTGACGTCCTCGATCCTTCCGATCCTGAGCCCGGCCCTGGCGAGCGCCCTGATGGCTGCCTGCGCGCCCGGCCCGGGCGAGGCGGACTTGTTGCCTCCAGGCGCCCTCACGCGCACATGGATGCTGTCTATGCCCTTCTCCTTGGCGATCTCGGCCACCTTCTCGGCGGCCTTCATCGCGGCATAGGGGGACGCCTCGTCCTTGGCCGCCTTCACCACCATGCCTCCGCTGGCCTTCGTGATGGTCTCAGCGCCGGTGACGTCCGTGACCGTGATTATGATGTTGTTGTAGCTTGCGAATATGTGCGCGATGCCCCACTTGCCCATCCAGGTCACCCCTTCTCGGCCGGCTCAGGGGCGGGCTCGGAGGCCTTCTCTATGTCCTCCACCTTCTCCTCCTTCAGCTCGGTCGTGATGATCTTCTTGAGCTTGGGCTTCGCGACATGGATATCCTCCTTCTCGGCCGCCTCGCGCTTGGCCTCCTCGACCTCTTCCTTGGCCTTCAGCTCCTCGGGCTTCGGCCTCATCGGGTGCAGCTCGTTGGAGATCGGTGACTGTGAGTAGAACTGGATCAGCTCCTCCTCGCCCCTCTTGACGATGTAGCCCGGGATGGTGACCTTCCTGCCGCCGACCGAGGCATGGCCGTGCACTATGAACTGCCTGGCCTGCTTGGGCGTGTATGCGAGGCCCTTCCTGTAGACGATCGTCTGGAGCCTCCGGGCGAGTATGGACTCTGTGCCAAGCACGAGCACGTCGTTCAGCGTCGCGCCTTCCTGGGGCAGGAGCGAGAGCCTCGCACATCTGGCGAGCAGCTGGTCCGTCTCGACCTTCGCCTGCGGATCCCCAGCCCTGATCCTGGCCTGGAGCTCCCTGCTCTGGGCCCTAAGGGACCTTATGAGCGACTGCGCGCGCCAGAGCTCCCTCTTGTTCTTCAGGCCGTACTTTATCAGGAGCTCGTTCTCCGCCTTGATCCTCTCGCCCTCCCACGGGTGGGCGGGCGTCTCGTACTTCCTTCTGGAGAACTTCAGGTCGCCCATGGGTCACACTACTCCTTGCTCTCGGCTTCGGCTGGGGCGGCCCCTGGCTGCTCCTTCTTCCTCATGACTCCCATGGTCATGCCGGTCCTGCCGTTCGACCTTGTCCTCTGGCCCCTGACCTTCTGGCCCTGCTCGTGCCTGATGCCCTTGTAGCACCTGATCATCTTCATCAGGTTGACGTCGTCCCTCTTGTTCAGGTCGACATCCACGCCGAAGACGTGCATGTCCGCGCCGGTGGACCAGTCGTTCTGTCTGTTGACCATCCAGTGCGGGACCTTCTCAGAATAGTCAGCTATGAGTTTCTCGATCTCGTCTGTCTTTGTCTCGGGCAGGTCGCCGATCTTCGTCTTCCTCGGGACTCCGGCCATCCGCGCGACGACCTCGGCGCTCCTGAGCCCCATGCCCTTGATGCCCGCGAGGGCGATAACGATGTTCTTGTTCCCGTCGAGGTCCGTGTTCACCAGCCTGACGATGTACCTGAAATGCTCGCCCTTCTTCTCCACGGGCTTCTTCTCGGCCGGTGCGGGCGCTCCCTTCTTCTGGGCCTTACCTGTCCCTTCCTTCTCCTTGGGGGCACCCTTGGTCTTCGTTTCCTTCTCGTCGGGCAATCGGCAACCTCCACGCTAAGCGTGTGATGCTTGCTACGCCAGACAGACAGTGCCGTCTGAGGAGCATCCACCCCCACACACTAGGGTGTATAAAACCCTTATGCTGATGCCGCGTCCGGGATTAGCTCAGATTCGCGACGAGCCAGCATCCCGACCTCGCCCCTCATTCCCTGGCCCTCTGCCCGCGGTGGGTGTGGGCATGAGCATCGTCTCCGCCGGCATGCTCGTGCTCATGGATGTGCGCATGCAGATGCTTCCCCTCCGTGTCTATCACCCTCGTGAACTCAGCGACGGCCTGGTCCATGGACACGGGCAGCGACTCGACGGGGTATCCCAAGGAGTGGAGCACGCTGAACAGCTTCGACACGGGCGGTAGCTCCAGCCCCGCCTCGGCGAGCACCTCCTTGGCAACTACCAGCTCTCTCATCGTGCCCTGCATGACCACCTTCCTGTTCAGCACCACTGCCCGGTCGACCACCTCGGCAACAGCCTCGAGGTCGTGCGTCGCGATGAGCATGGTCCTGTCCGTGCCCTTGAGCATCTTGACCAGCTCGGTCCTGGCCTTAGGGTCCAGTCCAGAGGTGGGTTCGTCCAGCAGGAGGAGAGCGGGCTCCATGGCCATTATGCCGGCCATCGCCACTCGCTTCTTCATGCCGAAGCTGAGCCTCTGGGGGTTCTTCCTTGCCAGGTGCTCGATCGCAGCGCTCTTCAGCGCCCTCGCGACCCTGCCATCGATGTCGTCGAGCCCGTAGTTCCTCGGGCCGAAGGCGACATCTTCCTCAACAGTCGGCATGAAGGCCTGGTCGTCCGGGTCCTGGAACAGCAGTCCAAGGGCTCTCCTGACCTCTTTGAGGTTCGCCGGAGTGAGCTCCCGGCCCATCACGGTCGCTCGACCGTCGAACGGCATCCTGAAACCCGCGATCAGGTGCAACAGGGTCGACTTGCCCGCGCCGTTCGGTCCCACGACGGCGACCTTCTCTCCGATCTCCAGGCTCAGCGCGACTTCCTCGAGCGCGACGTTGCCGTCCTCGTAGGCGAATGTCAATCCCTCCAGCTCCAGCGCCTTCACGCCACCACCTAAAGATGTGCTGCGAGGATCGCCGCAGAGACGCCAACGAGGACGGCGCAGAACAACACCTCACGTGCGCCGAACCTCGAGGACTTCCATGCGGTCATGTCCCTTTCGAACCCTCGGACCTTCAGCCCTTCGTAGACCCTGTCCGCCCTGTCCCATGCCCTCAGAAGCACGGCCGCGCCCGTGCTCGACACGACCCTGAGGCCGTACCTGTCCAGCAGGCTTCTTCCGCCCCTGTGGCCTCTGGCCTCCTTGGCGGTCTTCAGGCGCGAGAGCTCCTCGGTGAACAGCAGTATGTACCTGTGTGTGAGCATGAGGAGCGTCGTGATGACCCAGGGCACCCTGAGCCTTCTTAGGCCGGCGAAGAGGTCGAAGCTCTCGGTCCCGACGACCAGCACCAGTAGAGGCATCAGGCAGGCGCTGGCTCTGCCCAGCATGGCGATCCCCTTCTCCGTGCCCGAGAACAAGAAGACCGAGAACGACGCGAAGAGGATGAAAGGCAGCGCGGACAGGTACGCCCTGCCGACTGCGGTGTGGTCCACTCGGGAGCAGGCGACGAACGCCAACGAGGCGATCAGGGAAGTCGCGATCAACTCTGGCCTGGTGATGACGGCGCAGGCGACCACATACGTGAACACGCCGACTACCTTCGCTCGCGCGTCCAGCGGAATGAACCATGAGCTCTTGGTAGCTGTCGCTGCATATGGTGGCGCATGAGAGCGGTTGGCCAAGTGCGCGACGATCATTCCAGCCTCGTCTCCGCTCTCCCAGACCGGGTGACAGCCATCACCGTGAGGGCAAGGAGCATCACTGCCGTGAACCCGAGAAGGCCGGCGAAGAGGGCTGCGAAGTAGTCCTCTCCATAGCTGAACGGCGAGCTGAGGAGCGGCTCGCCTTCGTCCGTCCCAGCGTCCGCCATCGTCTGCTCGAGCCCGTCCGCTCCCTCGCTGGCGTACAGGAAGTAGAACGGGAGCGCAAGCGCGAACACGGTCAGCACGGCGATTGCCGCCTGGAATGTCCTCGACCGGGCGAGCGTCAGCAGGGCGATCCTGTCGGTCCTGTCCCTGGGACGTGGTCTGAACGCCTCTGGCGATGCGCTCTGCAGGTACAGGATGATTCCCGCGGTGATGACCGCCTCCCCTATCCCGATGACCGCGTGATAAACGAGCATCGCCGGGATGGCCACCGTCGCCGCGATCCCGTAAGCGCCGCCGGAGATGGCATGGCTGACCGAGAGCTCTGCAGCACACGCAGCCGCAGCGACGAACACCGATGCCCACGCGCCCGCCGCTATCGCCGTAGATGAGGCTGCCCGGCTGGCATCTCCGACCAGCTGCTTCACCAGGCTGTACACTCCCCAGCCGATCAAAGGAGCTATGATGGCCATATTGACCGCGTTCAGCCCGAACGCAGTAAGGCCGCCGTCGCCGAACATCAGTGCTTGGATCAGGACCACGACAGTCATGCCGATGATGGCGATCACGGGGCCTGCGATGATTGCGAGAAGAGCTCCGCCGATCAGGTGTCCCGTTGTTCCGCCGCCCACGGGGAAGTTGACCATCTGGGCGACGAATATGCCTGCTGAGAGGACCGCGACCCTGGGGAGGTCCTTCTCCCGCATCCTGCTTCCCGAGGCCGCGACTGCAAAGGCGATGACTGCCAAGAACTCGACGAATCCGACGAGGGCGACAAGGGGGTCCATCAGGCCGTCTGGGATGTGCAAGGTCCTGCTCCTCCGTAATACGATTCTTGAATTCCGTAATACTGTAGCATGGACCTGCTATTTATCGTTGCCGAACCGCCCGGGGAATGCTTATCTCGGGGAACACCATTCCAGCACGGATGTCCGACAAGACGAGGATCTCGCTCAGCGTCTCGGGCGCTCTCTTGAAGGAGTTCGATGCGCTCTCCAGGAACCTAGGGCACCCAGACAGGTCCAAGGCGATCAGCGAGGCGATGAGAGAGGTTCTGTCGACCAGGCGATGGGATCTGGCGAAGAAGGGGGAGGTGCCCGGGGTGATACTGGTCACCTACGACCACCACTCTCGGGGGGTGAACCGTGCTCTGACCGAACTGCAGCACGACTACCCGGACGTGGTCATGGCCACGATGCACATCCACTTGTCCAAGCACACATGTCTAGAGGTGATTGCCTTCAGGGGAGAGGCGGAGCGCGTGCGATCCCTGGGCAAGACGCTGCACTCGCAGAAGGGCGTGCTCGACCTGAAGCTCATCACGTCGAAGGCATGACCACGTGTTTTGCGAAAAAGGAGTTCATCACGTCGTACTGACATCGTGGGCTGCGATGGCCCATGAACCCAAAAGGGGCAATCCCGTCAGGTCCCCTCGCCCAGCAGGATCAGTATGATCGCTGTTGCCAGGCCAGCGATGACGAACCGGAGGCCCGTGTAGATGATCATCTCCTTTATCAGGCTCCCAAGGTACGCGCCGAGGACGAACAGGAACCCCAGGGTCATGACGATGGCCGTGAGCACAGCGGCATCCAGCGACATGAAGAAGAACGGCACGAGCGGGACGAACGCGGCCAGCAGGGGAGCGATTCCGTGGACTATCGCGCTGACGGAGATGCTCACCCTCATGGCCTCCTTCCGAGTGCCCTCCACGGGCTTGAGCATGGCCTTCTCCAGCTGCTGATGGCTGAGCACGTGCTCCACTCTCTCTGCCTCGAAGGCCCCGACAGTGCTCGATACGGCCAGGGCGATGCCCCCGGCCAGCCCAGCAGCGATGATGAGCTGCTTCGCAAGGTCAGGATGCAAGTTCCCCTCGACGACGTAGGCGCCAAGGATCACGCCCAGGATGGTCAGAGCGCCGTCGAATGCGCCTATCACGAAGTACCGTCGCGCGATCGTCCCAGACTTCGTCAGCTCGATGTGGAACTTCAGCTTGTCGAATCTGTCTCCTATGCTGGGCATCTGGCTATCACTCTTTCTCCAGCGCTGCCTTCACCAGCTCGACCACGCGGTCCATCGCGGGCTCGAGCATGGACCTGTCCTGGCCGCCTCCCTGGGCGAAGTCGGGCTTTCCTCCGCCGGTGCCTGAGACCATGCTCATCGCCTCCTTGATCAGCGGACGACAGTCGATCTGCACGTCGCCGCTCCTCGCGACGACCATCTTCGCCCCTCCCTCGTCGGAGCCGAGCACGGCGACCGTCTTCGGCTGGCCTATGAGTTCCTTGGCCATGCTCACGAGGTGCTTCATGTCCTCCGACTCCACATGCCTGACTATTCTGACGCCTTTGACCTGGAGTGATTTGTGGACGAGGTCCTCGACGGTCTCTCCCACCCGTCCTTTCTTCATGGCGTCCAACTCCTTCGCCATCTCCTTCCTGTCGGCCAGGAGCTTGTCCACCGCCTCGCCTATCTTCTCGGGGGTCGTGTTCAGCTTCGTGCTCGCATCCGATGCGGCGTTCCAGAAGGCCATCATCTGCTCCACGGCCGGCATCCCGGAGACGAACTCCAGTCTCACGACGCCGTCCTGGATCCTCCTGGTCCTGAGTATCTTGATCGCGCCGACATCGAGCGTGTTCTTACAGTGGATGCCGCCGCATGCCTCGACGTCGAAGTCGCCTATGCGCACGACCCTGATCTCCTTCCCCGGGACGGCACCCCCCTGGTACAGCCTGAAACCGTACCTCTTCTCCGCGACGTTCCTCTCCATGAACGAGCTCTGGACCTTCGTCGCCGAGAGCACGGTCTCGTTGGCCAGGAGTTCGATCCTCTCGAGCTCCTCGGGAGTGAGGTCCGCATAGTGCGTGATGTCCAGGCGCGCGAGGTCGACCCCCTTGTGCGCGCCCGTCTGCCATATGTGGTTGCCCAGGACCTTCCTGGCGGCCCCGTTGATGATGTGCGTGCCCGTGTGGTGCCTCTGGAGCCTCTTCCTGCGCTTCTCGTCGATCGTGCACGTGATGAGCTTCCCCACCTTGGCCTGCATCTCGCCCTCCACTTTGTGGACCACGATGTTGCCGACCTTGTCGACGTGCACTACCTTCATCTCCTTCATTGTGCCCGTGTCGCTCTCCTGGCCTCCGCCCTCGGCGTAGAAGTAGGTCTTGTCGAGCACGACCAGGTCTCCCTTCACGGCAAGGACCTTGGCCCTGAACTTGTACTTGGCCGGGTCCTTGTAGAACAGCTGCTTGGTCGCCGGGAGCCCGGACGGCAGCTCGATCTCGGGCTCGGCCTCCTCTCGTTCGACCTTCGAGTGCCTGGCGGCGACCCGCTTGTAGAAGTCGTCCGGGACCGAGACGGGGCCGGACGCGAACTCGGCGACAACCTCCGGGTTGAGCCCGTGCGAGTCGTAGAGCTCGATGAGGTCCTCGTCCGTGATCTTCTTGTGCGAGCTCTTCGCGGCCGCCTCGAGCCTCTGGACGATCCCCCTGCCCTTCGTGAGCGTCTCGTTGTACTTGTCCTGCTCCACATCGACCAGCTTGACGATCTCGTCCCTGTTCTCCTTCAGGTCCGGGAAGTCGGCCGAGAAATAGTCTATCTGCTTCGCGACGACCTCGGAAAGCTTGATGTCGAGGCCCAGCTGGGACATCTCCCTCAACGAGCGTCTCACGAGCAGCCTGGCGAAGTAGCCCTGGCGCACGTTGGACGGTACCACGCCGTCGCTGAGCATGAACATGAGCGCCCTCGTGTGGTCGCAGATCACATACATGCTCTCGAACGGCCTGATCTGCTTCACGAACTCGTCGACGTTCATGCCAAGGCGGGCTGCGGTGTCCGCCCTCAGCGCCCGCGCGTCCGCAGCCGTCTCTATCTTCATGGCCCCCGCGGCCTTCGAGTACTCCGCGAGTATGGCGGGGTCCACCTTGGTCCCCGAGAGCCGCTTGAGGTCCTCGAGCACGTCCCCGAACACGGCCTCGTAGGCAGACGGCGTCCCCTGAGCGAGCCAGGTGAGCCTCTCCAGGCCGTATCCGGTGTCCACGACCTGTATGTCCATCGGCTTGTTCTGGCCGTTCTCGGTCGCGTATTGCATGAACACGAGAGTCGCAGCCTCGACTCCACCGATGAGCACCTCGAGGCACGGGCCGGAGTTGCCTCCGCCCTCCCACCAGGCCTCCGAGTAGTTCACTAGCTTCGGGTCGAGCCCATTGACCTTCGTGAGGAACTCGTGGCACAGCTCGGTGGTCCTGTCCTTCCAGTAGATCTCCTTGCCCTTCTTGTTGAACACGTGGTGGGCCATCATCTCGAACATGGTCAGGTGCGAGCCCGTCTTGCCCACGTTGTCGATGTCGTTGAACCTGACGCAGGTCTGGGAGATGCCGAGCGGGTTCGCGGGCGGCTCCACCACTCCCTGGATGACCCATGGCTGGAAGCCGTATATGCTGGCCTGCGTGAAGAAGACGTCGTCTCTCCAGCGGGCTGTGATCGGGTACCTCGATACCCTCGTGTGCGCGTTCCTCTCCAGGAACGACAGGAAGCTCTCGCGCATCTCGTGCACGCTGAGCTTGTCCTTGAACAGCGGCTTGCCGATGAACGAGTACTCGACGCAGGGCGCCTCGTCGCAGGTGTCGGTGTCGCCGAGTGTCCAGAAGAACTTGCCGCACCTCTTGCACTGCTTCCGCTGGAAGCCGTTGCTCTTGAAGAACTCGAGCTCGTAGTCCTTCGGATCCATCTGTGCGCTAGATGAATCCTGGGAATTTAACCGTTTGCCTGGCTCACGGCTGGATAGTTCATGCGAAGTCGTACGACGGGTCGGACAAGCGGTCCCTGAACGAGTCGACCGGTGCGCTCTCCTTGATGAGCTTTGAGACCTTCACAGCCTCTTTCTTGGTCCCGAGGAGGATCGCCCCGATCATCCTGCCATCCTTGAGGACGAACTTCTTGTAGACCTTGCCGTCCGGTGATATGGCACGGATCTCATCGAACCCAGGTTCTGGCGGCTCATGTGCGCTCCTGACCACTCCGATGGAGGTCAGGTCGAACCCGGACACCTTGAGCGTGTTTGAGGGGATCGTCCCAGCATACTCCGGCCCGGGCTGGCCAAGGATCTTCTTCGCGACGACTCTCGCCTGATCGAGCGCGGGCGGAATCATGGCCCACACTTGGCCGTTGTATTCGCAGACATCTCCGAGCGCAAAGATGTCAGGATTCGAAGTCCTCAGCGACGAGTCGACGACGACTCCTTTGTTGACCTTGAGACCCGCCTCCTTGGCTAGTGTGATGTTCGACCTCGTTCCTGCAGAGATGATGACCATGTCTCCCTCGATGATCCTTCCGTCCTTCAGCTTCACACCAGTCACGGACGAATCGCCCAGGATCTCCTCCGTCTCCGCCTTGGTGATGATTTCCGCGCCCGTGCTCTCGATCCATCCCTGGAGTATGGCAGCGCCCTCGTGATCGAGCTGCCTCATGAGGAGATGTTCCGAGAACTCCAGGATGGTGACCCTCAGTTCCAGAAACGCCGTGCACACTCCCCGGACCGACTCGAGCCCGAGCAGGCCCCCTCCGATCACGACGGCGTGCTCAGCCTTCGACGCGGCCTCCTTGATCCTCTTCGCATCAGCCAGCGTCCTGAGCACGAACACGTTGTCCTTGGGCAGCCCCTTCAACGGCGGGACGAATGGGCTGGAGCCCGTGGCGAGCGCGAGCCTGTCGTACGGATGCCATGTCTCCGCGGCCAGGACCCTCTTCCCTGCGACATCGATCCTCTCGACCCTGGAGTCCAGGTGCAGGGCGACCCTGTTCTTGTCGTACCAATCCAGCGGGTAGAACGGCATGTCCTTCTCGGGCACGGTGCCCTCCAGGAAGTCGATCAACCGGGGCCTGGGATAGTATGGCGTGTCCTCGTCTGTGAATATGTCCACTTGGACGGTCTGGTCGGCATCTCTGAGCGACTTGGCGAGCGTTGTCCCGGCGACGTTGTTGCCAATGATGATGACCCTCAAGATGACCCTCGCCCGGAGACCCGATTCCCTTTCCGGAGCGATGATGTCCTCAGGCATTAACATTGTGGGTCCAGGGTCCGGTGGCCGGCTCAGAGCAGTTTCGTCCACCTGGTGGGAATGCCTATCGAACCCGCATTCACTGTTTGTTCTTGCCATGAAGAGGACAGGAGTCGCAGATCTGCCCTTGCACGGCGGCTCTGCACCGAGATGGCTCTTCACCAGGATGGTCAAGCTGTCGGGGGCGATAGCCGAGGCCATCGTCGATGAGCACGGCACCGAGGTGTTCCTTCAGAGAGTCGCGGACCCCCAATGGTTCCAGGCGTTCTCGTGCGTCCTCGGGTTCGACTGGCACTCATCTGGGACGACGACCGTCACCTGCGGGGCCCTCAGGGAAGGCCTGGAGAACGTCAACGTCGGCCTGAGGCTCTCAGGCGGAAAGGGCCTGCAGTCGAAGGGCGCCCTCTCGTCCATCTCCGATGCTGCGGACCGCGGCTTCCTGTCGAGCCAGCTGGCTGCTGGCCTGGCCAGGGCGAGCAGGCTCTCGGCCAAGGTGGACAGCGCAGCAGTCCAGGATGGCCATCAGCTATACCATCACGCCATCGTGTATGACAGTGCTGGCAACTGGTCCGTCGTTCAGCAGGGGATGAGCGACTCGACGGGCTACGCTAGACGGTATCACTGGTGCTCCTCCTCACTCGAGAGCTTCGTGAACGAGCCGCACACGGGGATCGTAGGCACGAAGCTACCGTGCGTGCTGGACATGACAGACAACAAGTGCCGGGACGCGCGCGAGACCTCAATCGATCTGGTCGCGGAACCCCGGAACAAGGTCGAGACCCTCCTGCGGACAGCCTCCCTGGGCTGCCAGCGCTCGCTCCTGGAGTACAGCGATGCCGGGCAATTGGCGGGGTATAGGTCCTTCTCCATGCCCAAGCGGCTCGACTGGGATGCTGTCTCGAGATGCTACGAGTTCAGGCCCCAGAACTACGAGGAGCTGCTGCTCGTGAAGGGCGTCGGCGCAAACCTGGTGAGGGCGCTTGCGCTGATCTCTCAGGTCGTGTACGGGGACGAGGTATCGTGGGAGGACCCTGTCAAGTTCTCCTTCGCGGTCGGCGGGAAGGATGGCGTCCCCTATCCGGTGAACAGAAAGGCAATGGACCAGGCGACAAACACCCTGGCCGAGGCTGTGAGGCAGGCAAGGCTCGGCGAGTCCGAAGAGAAGGATGCGCTCAAGCGGCTTTCGAGGCACAGGTTCCTCGGCGACGCATGAACGGGCCAGACTCGTAGGTGCGGCTCATCATGCCCGGGGAAGACGGATGGCTCGCGCTCGCATATGATGGATGGAAAAGGGAAGGAAGCAGCAGACATCATGTGCGATAACGTGTAACGGCTGAGCCGTACTGCCAAGAAGGCATGTTGTTTAGCGACTACAGCGGTTAGTGGCCGCGGACTGAATGTCTCGGCGGACCTTGACACTTACATCCCGGCTCTATCAACGCCATCATGTAATGGCGGCTGTAAGATGCCTCGTTTTCGGGGTGGCTTCAAGCTTAGATGCTTTCAGCTTTTATCCACTATCGCGTGGCTGCTCAGCAATGCCCTGCCGGACAACTGATAGACTAGAGGCGACGAACCCTCGTTCCTCTCGTACTAGAGGGTCCTTCCCGTCAGGCATCAAAACACTTCCAGCAAAAAGCAACAAACCTGTCTCACGACGGTCTGAACCCAGTTCACGATCCCTTTTAATGGGCGAACAACCCCACCCTTGGCAGCTGCTGCACCACCAGGATAGGAAGAACCGACGGCGAAGTAGCAAGCCTCCAGGTCGATATGAACTCTTGCTGGAGACGACTCAGTTATCCCCGGGGTAACTTCTCTGTAATCACTGGCCCCCATTTGTGAGGCACAGTGGTTCGCTAGGCCCTGATTTCTCATCGTGGTTCGTTGTTGGGCCGAACCACGTCAAGCCGGCTTTTGCCCTTGCACTCATCGGTAGATTTCTGACCTACCTGAGCCGACCTTTGGGCGCCCTTGTTGCGTTTTTGAGGGCGTGGCGCCCCACCCAAACTGCCCACCTACCGGTGTCCATCCGAAGATGTAAGTGATACGAGTCCAAGAGGGCGGTGTTTCATGTTTGTCTCGGAAACGACCTAGCGGCCGTCCCTGGTAACGACTCCCGCCTACGCTACACATTCAAACTCATACCACAACGACAGGTTGCAGTAAAGCTCCACGGGGTCTTCGCTTTCAGCTGGAAGATAACGGACAGTGCTCCGTTAAAGTAGGTTTCACCGGCCTCGACGCGGGGACAGTAGAGCTCTCGTTGGGCCTTCATGCAAGTCGCCAATTAAGCGACAAGGTATTACGCTCACTTCTGTTGCTTTCGTGACCTCCTTGCTCAGGAGGCGGACCATGATTTCTCATGATCTCCGCATGTCGCCATGCGGGTCGGACTATATCTTCGCCATCAGTTGGCGTCCGGCGCATAGTCTCTGAGGATTCCCGATCTCTCGGGCCTTTCCTGCTGATTACCTGCACCAACGCGTTGTCACCTCTCGGTAGCGTTGGATACTCCAGGCGTCCCAGCATATGGCCGAATTTTACTAAGGCAACGCAGTCACCTTAAGAGGGTCATAGTTACCCCCGCCGTTT
>DYTN01000054.1 GCA_020725925.1 Methanobacteriota archaeon | reverse complement strand
ATCGGTGGACGAATAACCCCGGAATCAGTGGACGAATTCATCGGAATACGCAGCCTCGCATGGGAGGCGTTTGGCGTCAGCAACGGTGCCGAAAGCCTCCCGGAGATGCGCGCCCGGATCGAGCGCTACCGCCGCATCCGATCGGCCCCGCACGAGGACTACGAGATCGGTTGCATCCTGCTCCAGGAGCCGTTCTTCTTTGCGCGTGACGAGTGGCTCCCCGTTCCTGCCTGGCACGCCAACATCGTCCGGGGAAAGACGTACGACCTTACCGTCGAGCCTGGGAGAACCCTCTGGCAGGAGATCCAGGAACGGATGTTGATGCAGGCGTTCCGCCAGGAGAGGGCAGGCGGCGAGATCCCGCAGCCTGTCAAGCGCTACGGGGAACCCGTCGCAGTTCTCCCTCGCCTCGGGCAAGGGTCGTTCAAGGTCATGGTTGCGGATGCCTACCGCCGGAAGTGCGCGGTGACGGGCGAGAAGGCTCTGCCGGTCCTTCAAGCGGCGCACATCCGTCCGTATGCCGAGGGTGGGGAACACAGGGTGGACAACGGGCTCCTGCTCAGGAGCGATCTCCACATCCTCTTCGATCGGGGCTATGTCACCGTAACCCCCGAGTACCGCATGGAGGTCAGCAGGAGGCTCCGGACCGACTTCGACAATGGTGAGGAGTATCTTGCCCGACACGGGAGCCGGATATGGGTGCCTGATAGCCTCGCGGCCCGACCGAAGCCGGAGTTTCTCGCTTGGCACAACGAACAGCGGTACATCGGCTGACCGGAGTGGCGGTTCTCACTCAGCGTACGGATCATTCGGGAAGCGCTCTGCGCGCACGCGGGCGCCGTCGTCGCGGTCTGCGTCTTCGATAGACCTCCCGGCGGTGGCGGACTGTCTCCAGCCAGACCGCCTCTTCAGCAGGCAAGTACGCGTAGATAATGCGGTGGGCGCCGACGCGGAGTGAGAACTCCCCGGACAGCGGTCCGGTGAGCGCCTTGCCGAGGCGAGGATTCAGCCGGATCCCTTCCAGCGCGGTGCGCACTCGTGCCTGGATTGGGGGATCAAGCGCTTCGAAGCTCTGCTGGAAGCGCCGGGTGACGAAGACGCGCACCATCACCTCTTCCCGAGGTACTCCTCATAGGGAACATAGCGTCCTGCCTTGATGTCGTCCTTTGCCTGCCGGATCTCGTCCAGAAGCGCGTGATCGGCCATGATCTCAAGCGTCTCGAGTTCCTCAATGCTCACAAGCACGGCCTTGGGCTGCGACCGAGAGGTGATGATGTACCGGGCACCCTTTGAGGCATTGTCCAGGATCTTCCTCAGGTTGCTCCGGGCAGCTACAGCCCCGATGACCTTGTCCACGCGAACACCTCCACCGTTGGCCTCTGCCCATAGTGTACGCTCAAGTGTACACATATCAAGACCCGGCGTTCCAGCCCGAGGCCGGGCGGATGTCGTCCAGCCACTTCTCATCCCCACCGTAGTACGCGATGAGTGAGATCGCTCCGGCCACGATCCGTTGGCGCAGGCATCCCGAGCCGTCATCACCGCTGTAGCAACGCTCTCGCCCTCTGAACTCCTGCCAGGAGAACACCGCCGTCGTGGCGAGATACGGGGCCGGCGGAGGCTGATCAAAGCAGCCCCTGGCGTCGGCTACCTCTGTCACGTGCACGCCGCGGCGGCTGATGCCGACGATGAGCGTATGTCGCCGGTCGGCGGAGAAACCGCGGAAGATAACCTTGATCTCCTCTGTCTTGCCCAAACGGGATCCTCGGCGGGAGGCTCTTTACCCTCTCGCGGCCCTTGCAATCCAGGCATCGGCAGCGGCCTGCGATTATGCGGGGGGGGTCGAAGGACATCTCTACCGTTCAGTCGGGGAAGGCGGCGAGTTCAGAGAGCGGAGGTAGTAGCGGGTGTCTACGCGCCAGAGGCGGTATCCACTCCCATCCAGCAGACCAGGTGGATCTCGTCCTCTCCGATCGGTGGCAACGGCTCGGGGGCGCGGAAAGGTTGAAGTCCCAGTTCACTGATCTTCGCCGCACAGTGCGGTCGGTGGTCACGCAGGGTGTCTTCGCGGTAGTCGATCAGACAGCCGAGCCGAACCTGGTCATGCGGTACGGAGGCGATGAACACCTCCAAGCCGGGGGGGGTATTGCTACGGTTTCTCCTCCGCTGCCTCTGAAATCCGTCCCAGATGGAGCAGGACCCGGCTTCTGAGTTCCGCCATGCGCTTGTCGCCCGGGCAAAGCTCCTTCAGCGCGATTGATACGCGATCGGCGCGCTCCGTATCGCCGAACCGGAGACAGGCCTCCGTCAGCTTGAAGTACCACTCCGCCGCCGCTGGGGTCTGACCCAACTCGGAGAGCTTCTCCGCAAGCCTCTCGACTATCTCAGCGTTCTCCGGGATAACCTCGTCGATATAGGGGGAGAAGACATGGCCTACCCACGCTAGGTCTTGAGCGTCGTTCACGCGAGCCAGCTCGGCTGATCGAGCATTCAGTTCGACCTCCAGGCGATCCGTCTCTACCCTCGTCGCTGCTAGGCCCTCGGAAAGCTCTGCAACCGTCCGCGTAAGGACCTCGACCGCCGCGCGAAGAGCGTCCCGCTCGGCCGCCCGGGCAAATCCCTCAGCCTCCTCACGAGCCAAAGCCTCGCGAAGATCCCGAATTTCCTCCACACCCGACTCAAGGCGCCTCTGGCTCCATACGAGCGCGGTCTGGACACCCCGAAGCCGAATGAGCAACAACACGACTACCACAAGTGCCGCAACCAAGAGGACCGGGAGAACTTGCGAAACGGCCATCACGCTCAACCTCGCGGAGGCACGTGCACGAGCGCCACACAGACGAGCTGGAAATCATAGGTCATTGCGCGTCGCTTCTCCAGATCAGAAATCTCCTGTTCCCTCTCTCGGCCCAGATACTCAATCTGGAGGCGATCGACCTCAACGGTCGCTTCCCAGATGGGGATGACCCTGCGATCGCCTGGAGCATCGGACTGCCTGAGCCTTCGAAGGGTTGCTTCGCTCTCGTGGAACTTCTTCTTGGCTCGATCCAGGCGGTAGCTGTAAGCCTTCTCGGTCCGGCTAAGCAAGGAAGCATGATCCGTATCGTTCATCTGCTCAAGCTCGGCCTTCTCGCTCGAGATGTGATCAATGAGAACGAGTTCGGATTCCCGGACGGCTTCCCTTGCCTTCTCCTGCCAACCATCGGGGAAAGGTGGGAGGTGGACCGTTGCTGGCTTGGCGCTGGCCAGCCGCCGGGAGCGCTCCCAGTCCACCGTACTGTCAAATCCGACGACGATTGGCACGAATCTCGGATACGCCCGCACGCCCGCGTACTCAATGAGGTAATTGCACTGAACACCCCAGAAGCCCAAATCGGATGGCGAATCCAAGATACGGACGACCGCTTGACCGCCGAACCGCCGGTTTCGGCAGAGGCTGATGATCTCGTCGACGAGCTCGTGACCGATCGCAAAGAAGTCTAGCGATTCCTTCTCCAACGCGACCTGGGGATCGAAGGCGCCAACGTACCAGTCTCTGATCCTGGCTCCGCCGCCAATCTCATCGGCGAACGCACGGGGGACGTTTATCGCCACAACGCCGTCCGGACGCTCCTCAAACGTCGGTGTCTTGGTTGGGTAGAGGCTGAGGAAATCTCGCACAAGTTCGCGCAGGTCCGCATGGGCGACCGGAGTCTGGCGCGCCAGGAGACGGTCGCACTCATCACGGCGGAAGCTCCGCACATCCATGATGAAGTCGGCGAGCCGCCCCTCCATCGCGCGTGCGTCAGCGATCTTCTTCTCCCAGTCCACCCCGAAGGCCTCGAATGCCCTGGCGAAGTCCTTCCGCGACCGCATTATCAGGCGCTCCAGATCTCGCTCGAACTCGCCAAGAATG
This sequence comes from Methanobacteriota archaeon, assembly GCA_020725925.1. Taxonomy (GTDB): domain Archaea; phylum Thermoplasmatota; class Thermoplasmata; order UBA10834; family UBA10834; genus COMBO-56-21. Next base: position 236 of record DYTN01000054.1, on the reverse strand, counting down.
GGGTCGAGGCTCCCGATTGTCTCTTCGAAAAGCCTGATCCGATTCTGAAGGACCTCAAGCACCCGCTCCTCAATCGTGCCTGAGGCGGCAAAGTTGTAGATGTGAACCGCCTTGCGCTGGCCGATCCGGTCGATGCGACCGATCCGCTGCTCGATGCGCATGGGGTTCCACGGAAGATCATAGTTGGTAACTACTCAGGAGGCATCCCGGGGCGGGATGCCTCCTGAGGTAATTGG
>DYTN01000031.1:1071-20072 GCA_020725925.1 Methanobacteriota archaeon | reverse complement strand
TGAAGGACATGAAGGACTTCGCTGATGTGAACGAGGTCTACGCGAAGTACTTCGAGGACGTCAAGCCCGCGAGGTCTACCGTCGAGGTGTCCGAGTTGCCCAAGGGCGCGCTCGTGGAGATCGAGGCGATAGCGGAAGTGAGCTAAGCCCGCAGGGATTCGTCAAAAGGTACTAGATACCCCAGGCCATTCCTTCAGGTCGTGGCATGATGGCGATGTTCGAGATTCAGCTAGCCAAGGGGGCCAAGGTCTCGGGAGGTTCTCTGATAACAGCTTTCCCTGGCGTCGGCATGGTTGGCACGATCGCAGGCAACTTCATCGCCGAAGCGCTCAAGATGGAGCGGATTGCCTACGTGCTCTCCGACGACATACCGCCCGCCGCGCTGGTCCAAGAGGGCATCCCGACATATCCGCTGCGCGTCCTTGGATACAAGAACCTCTCGATCCTGACCTCCGAGTTCCAGATGCCGCTCACGCACTCCGTGTCCCTGGCCAAGGAGGTGCTCTCCTGGTCCGAGGCTAATGGGTTCTCAGGCATCATCAGCCTGGAAGGGCTCATGGCCGGCCAGGGGCTGATCGAGGAGGGCAAGGAGGTCCGGGTGTTCGGCGTGGGCTCCTCTGAGAGCGCCAGGGAGACGCTCGCAAAGGCGCAGATCGAGCAGTTCAAGATCGGCATGATAACTGGCGTTTCGGGCGCGCTCCTGAGCGAGGGCGAGAGGCTGGACAGGGACGTGGTGTGCCTGCTGGTCGAGGCGAACGCATTGTATCCCGATGCCAGGGGTGCGGCCAAGCTCGTCGAATCCATCACGAAGCTCCTCCCCTCGGTCCAGCTCGACCTCCAGGAGCCGTACAAGGAGGCCGAGATGATCGAGGAGAACGTCAAGGCCACCGTCGAGAAGACGAAGGAGATGCTCGCTGCCAGACAGGGTCAGGCGGAACGCCTGGGGAAGTCGTACATGTATGGATGAGAGGGCCAGGAAGCCGAGGAGGCTCAGCGACATTGTCGCTGAGTCCCAGTACTGGGACGCCGAGGACCTGCTCCGAAACCTCGATGAGGAGCTGGACAGGCTGGAACACGGCATCGGCCACATGATCTGGGGCATCGACGAGAAGCCCGTGACCATGTGCCTCCGGCCCTTGCCGATCACGCCTCGCTTCAAGATCGACGAGACCTCCGGCGAGTTCAAGCTCGTCGTCCAGCTCCCGCAGGTGCCCGAGGAGAATGTCAGACTGAGCGTTGACAAGCGGAGTGTCGAGGTATTCGCGTGCTCGGACCATGCACTCTGCAGGCCATACTACGTGAGCGTCGACTCCAGGAGCCCGCTAGATCCGAACTCTGCCAATGCCGAGTTCAGGGACCATACCTACATCGTGTCAGTCAAGAAGGCCCAGAAGCGGCGTGTGCCTGTGAAGTGAACGGGCATCGTGCGCTTTCTGACCAATCCGACCGATGATGCCCTCCAGGTTCGTCTTACGATTCTTCCACCGGCCCTGGGGTTCGCATTTCGTTGCATCAATCGGCCGAGGAGCCATTGTGGGTTCAATATGGAGTTTCCGATTTGCCGTTTCTTCTAGTATGGCGGCGCAGAATCCGACAAGGTTTAAGTAGAATGGCATTGTACGGTAACCGTCTAGCCCGATAGACGGTTTTGAGACACTCAATACGACCAGAGAAAGGGAGGTGCAAGAAATGAGCATACTGATACTCGGCGCATCGGGGCAGATAGGTGCCTACACTGTCCAGGACCTCACGGAGTTCTGCGGTGAGAAGGACATCATCGCTTCGAGCCGAAAGATGAGCAATGTGAAGAAGGCCATGGACGACCTGAGGCTCACGAAGAACGTGAAGCTGATGGAGATCGACGCGACTGACACTGCCAGGGTCCTAGACGTGATCAAGAAGGAGAAGGTGGAGTCGGTCGTCAACTGCGCATGGTACCAGACCAACCTGGGCGTCATGGACGCCTGCCTCAAGGGAGGCGCGACCTACACCGACCTCGGCGGCTTCTTCGACACCTGCCTGAAGCAGATAGACCTGCACAAGAAGTGGAAGGACGCGGGCATCAACGCGACCATAGGCCTCGGCAGCACGCCCGGCATGACCAACATCGCTGGTGCCGCAGGCGCCAAGAGGCTCGATTCGGTCGACACGATCGACATCGTCTGCGCATGGGGCAACACGCTCCCGGTGAAGGAGGCCGGCTGGCCTGGATACTCGATCAGGACCGTGCTCGACGAGTTCACGCAGGAGTCCGTCCAGTGGCTGAACGGCAAGTACGAGAGGCAGAAGATACTCGGGGGCGAGAAGGAAGTTCTCATGCCAGAGCCGATCGGAAAAGTGAAGTCCTACTACATCAAGCACTCAGAGCCCGCCACGATGGGGAAGTACCTCAAGGCCAAGAACGTCACATTCAGGATCGGCTTCCCGTACCACGACATGGCCACCTTCCTGACGCTGAGGGCGCTCGGCTTCGCGGACGACAAGCCCATGGAGGTCGGAGGGGCGAAGGTCTCGCCGCTGGACTACCTCACGGCGATGTACCAGAAGGGTGTCGCGGACGCCAGGGGCGCCCCGCCCAAGGAGAAGTTCGAATACGACATGTTCAGGATCGACTGCGTCGGCAAGAAGGGCGGCATGCCATCGACGGTCACGTACTTCATCGTGACATGGAACGACCCTGAGAGGGGCGTGTCGTCAGCCAGGGATACTGCGGTCCCACCGGCGATTGTCGCGCACTGGCAGCACACGAAGCGCATCAAGGAGCCAGGTGTGTTCCCCGCAGAGGCCACGGTCGAGCCCGAGCCCTTCTTCAAGGAGCTCGGGAAGAGGAAGATACTTGTCGACGAGCAGGTCACGGCCTCGACGAAGTTCTACTGAGCTCCGCAAACCCAATCGAGAGGGCTAGTGCCCTCTCGCGACCATAATTCCTTGTTCGCACAGGTCGCTACTTCGAGCTCTGCGCCTCTTCAGGCAAGAGCGAGAGCAGCCTGGCCATGGCCACGGTGAAGTCCTCAAGCTTGACATCCACCATGGCCGGGTCGACCGGTATCTTGTCCTGCACAGCGCATCTGAGGTGCACCTGGCACTTCGGGCAGAACATGAGCATCCTGTCCGCGCCCGTCCTCTTCGCCTCGATGACCCTGTCGACCTGTATCTTCTTGGCATTGGCGTTGCAGTTCGCCCACGCGCTCACGGCGCAACACACGGCCTTGTCCTTGTTGTTCTCCATCTCCACGAACGTTGCCCCCGAGAAGGCCTTCGCGAGGTCTCTGGGGGAGCTGTAGATGCCCGAATGCCTCCCGAGCCTGCACGAGTCGTGGTATGTGAACGCGAAGGACTGCTTCTTCGCGTCGTCCAGCTTGAGCTGGCCTGTGTCGATCAGCTGCTTCATGTAGTCGGATATGTGCACGGGCTCGAACTCGAGGTTTCCCATCAGGTCCTGGTAGTCCATCTTGAAGGTCCTGTAGCACTCGGCGCAAGTGAACACGACCTTCTTGGCGCCTGACTTCTTGATCAGCTCGATGTTGTGCTCCATGAGCTTCTCGAAGTTAGACTCGTCGCCGGTCCAGTTGAGGTCGTGCCCGCAGCACTTCTCATCGTTGCTGAGCACGGGCACTACCCCGGCCTTGTTCATGATCCTGACCGCGCTCTCGCATATGTCCTGGAGCCTCAGCCCCTCCCGGTCGTAGAAGATGGCGTCGTAGTGAGGCAGGCAACCAACGAAGTAGAACACTTCCCCCTTGTCCGCGACCTTCATGTCCTCCTTGACCCAGCCCAGGCGGTTCTGCCTGAAGTCGCCCTTCGCCATCATGCGCTGGACGGAGTGGATGAGCCCGCCCTGGGAGCACAGCGCCGTGGCCCCGAACTCCGCGGCCTCCTCCCTCATGCCCCGTATGAAGCCCGTGTAGTCCACCTTGTACGGGCACATGGCGTTGCATTGCTCGCATGTTGTGCATGTCCAGATGTCCCTGTCGTGCGCGATGTTGTCCACAATCCCCTCCATCGCCCTCAGGACGATGGTCCTCGGGGCGAAGTTGGGGTCGAACTTGGCTATCGGGCACACGGTCGTGCACTTCCCGCACTCCACGCAGTCGAATGCCCCCGTGTCATCGATGAGCCCCTTGACAGCGGCTACGGTCTGCTCCTTCGTCCTGGCCTTCTTCTCCTTCCTGGCACGGTCCATCCGGATCGGCCCGAGGGCCCTCACCTCGTCGACGAAGTCCCCGACGGTCTTCGCGAACTTGGCCCTCTCGGAGGCGGAGATCCACTCCGTCCGGAGCCGTCTGGAATCGAGCCCGATGATGTCGAACAGCTTCTTCATCGCGTCTATGCGCTCCTGGGCCTTCTTGTTCCCGGAGACGTAGTGGCAGTTGTCCATCAGACACCCGATTACTATGACGCCGTCCGCGCCGTGCTCGAACGCGTCCATTATGACCCCTGGCTCGACGCTGCCGCTGCACATGACCCTGACGATCCTTATGTTGGGAGGATACTCGATCTTGTTCACTCCGGCGAGGCTTGCGGACGGGTACCCACACCAGGTGCAAGTGAAGGCGATTATTGTCGGCTCGAACGGCTTAGTCATGGGCCATCACCTCCTCGGCTAGGGCCCGTATCATGGCCTCGACCTGCTCCGGTCTGAAGCCGTTCACGGTGATGGCCTTGTTGCAGCACGCGACGGCGCACTGGCCGCACCCCTCACAGCGTATCTCATCTATCTTGCAGGTAAGGACGCCCTTCGACTCGTCCTTGACGATCGTGATGGCGTCATACTCGCAGGCCTTCTCGCACCTGCCACAGCCCCTGCACCTCGCCTCGTCAACGAAGGCGACGATCCTCGGGAACTTGATCTTGCCCTTGTTCATCAGGTCGATCGCGCTAGCAGCCGCGGCCTTGGCGTCCTCTATGGAATACCTGACACCCTTGGGTCCCTGGGCGGTGCCAGCGACATAGATCCCACGCCTGAACTCGGAAGGGAACATCGGGTTGATGTCCTTCATGAACCGGTCGATGTCCGTCTGGATGTGCAGCATCTTGGCGATAGCGTCGCTACCATCGGCGGGCTCCTGCCCGACGGCGAGCACAACGAGGTCGGACTCGATGTTCAAGAGCACGTCCGCGTCAGTGTCGAGCGCGCGCACGAACATCCGCCCCTTGTCCGGCACAACCTCGGAGACGCGCCCGCGCACGAAGTTGATCCCCTCCTCCTTGGCCGCCTGGTAGAACTCCTCGAAGCCCCTGTAGGGCCCCCTGAGGTCGATGTAGTGCACGTAGACGTTCGCGTCTGGGTTCATGCGCTTTATCTCCCTCGCCTGGCCGATGGCGTAGGTGCAGCACACGAGCGAGCAGTGCAGGTTGCCCTTGACCTTGTCCCTTGAGCCGACGCACTGAACGAAGTCCACGGTCTTCGGGACCTTCCCGTCCGAGGGCCGTTTGAGACCACCGCCCTTCTCTCTCTGGGCGACCAGAAGCTGCTCGAGCTCCTGGGTCGTTATGACGTCGTCCAGCTCGTACCTGAGCTCCGCGATCCTCTTGGGGTCGAAGGTCTTGGAGCCGGTGGCGACAATGATCGTGCCGACATCGAACTCCTTCGCTCCCTTCGGGGTCTTGACCTTCACGTGCCTCGACCCGAAGCCCCCCGTGATCTCCTCGACCTCGGAGTTGAGCAGTATCTCGATGTTCTTCGTCTGGAGCACGTCCTCGATCTTCGGGGTGAAGACGCACTCCTTGCAGTACTGCATGCAGCAGATGCCGCAGTTGTGTGTCGGGAAGGTCATGCTGAGCTTGTAGGCCCTCCCGCCCAGCTCGTCCGTCCGCTCGACCAGGTAGGCTTTGTGGCCGGCCGCGGCGATGTCCAGGGCGGCCTGCATGCCCGTGACCCCTCCGCCGATGATCAGCGCTGAGTTCTTGATAGGTATCTCGATGTCCTCCAGGGGAAGGAGCTTCTCGGCCCGGGCGATGGCGCCCTTCACAAGGCTCTTCGCCTTCGCGGTGGCCTTCTTCTTGTCGGAGTGGACCCATGCGCACTGCTCCCGTATGTTGACCTGTTCGACGAGGTACTTGTTGAGCCCCTGCTCCTCGAGCGCGCGCGTGACTATCAGGCCCTGGACGTTCGGCGAGCAGGCGCCTATCGCGACCCGCTCGAATCCCTTCTCCTTCGCCTCCTTCTTGAGGTACTCCTGACCCTCGCGGGAGCACAGTGCCTCGTGCACGCCCACTGCCACAACCCTGGGGTCGTTCCGGAGCTCGGCTGCGATGGATTCCAGGTCGAGCTTCCTGCCGATCTCGTCCCTGCAGGTGCACAGGAAGACCGCGAGCGCCTTTCGCTCCTGCTTCTTCTCTCCGGGCTGTTCTGCCATGTTGGCCCTCCCTTGGTTGTCACTGTAGACCGTAGCTCAGCACGATACGAACTCGACGCCTTGCTCCAGCTTAGCCCGCCTGAGTGCGTTGTACACGCCCTCCAGGATGCATGCCTCAGTCACGTAGCCGTAGAAGTCCCCCTTGTCGAACACAGCTATGGTCGACACTCCTGAGTTGGCCATCGCCTTGGCCACCCACCTCAGGTCCAGGGATAGGTTCGTCAGTATGACGAGCGGTTTGGACATGATGTCCTTGACCTTGACCTTGGTCGGGTCCTTGCCCTCCGCAATCACCCTCGCCACGATGTCCTTCTTGGTGACTATGCCATAGGCGTCGTTCTTGTTCTGCCTCGGCACGAGGAGCGTGTACTTGTCCAGCTCGAGCATCTTGTTCATAGCGCTCAGGGTGCTCTCGTCCCTGCCGATGGTGGGGAACTCGAAGGTCTTGACGACGTCCTTGAGGATCAGCAGCGCCGCGGTCACTTCTTCGCCCCCTTCGCGGCCTTCTTGGCGACGGCCTTGAGCAGGTCGACGTCCGAGATGAACCCGAGGAAGTCGTCCCTGTCGAAGACGGCGATCTTCGAGACCCTTTCGTTGGCCATCTTCTTCGCCACCCACCTTATGTCCAGGTCGAGGTTGTTCATGACCACCAGGGGCTTCCTCGCGTAGTCGAGCACGGGGGTCGCGCCGAGGTCCTTCCCGTCAGCGATGGCCCCCTCCACGATGTCCCAGCGGCTGACCATGCCGTACGAGTCGTTCGGACCCCTCCTGACGATCAGCAGGAAGTCTGTCTTGTTCTCAATCATTGACACGAGCGCGTCGCCGACGGTCGAATCTGGTGATATCTTGACATGCTTCGAATCGCCGAGGATGTCCCTGAGCTCCAAATCGTTCCTCCCCTTCTAGGCCAGGTCGTTTTCGATGTTATGGATGGATTCGTATTTGAAAGTTCTGTGCGCGCACCTGGCAAGGCCTGGCAGGTGGTGAGCGTTCCAACTGCAATCTGGCAGGACGAAGACTCCTCGTCCTTGTCCTCGATGGGAGCTGTCAACTGCGTGAAGGAGAGAAAGGGTTAACTTCGCCGAGACCAATCCGCATCCGCCAGGATGGGAGGTCTCGAAAGGGGCCCGTTCGTAGGTGGGATCGAATGAGGGGCATTCCAACAGCTGTTGTGAGCATGTTTGCGGTCATCTTGCTGGTGTCGAGCGCGAGCGCCTTTCCCCCGACGACTTGGAATGAGGGGGACGAGGCGGCCGTCTTTGGACACACTTTCGACGAGGAGTACTGGACCAACTCATCGGTGGAGGTGCAGAACGCCGCTGGTGATAACCTGACCTTCTCAGCCTCGTATGTCAACTACCTCGACGTGCAGGCGTTCCTATTGTGCCTGAACATGGTCGAGAACGAGAACGGTACTGGAACGGTACCTTTCCAGCTGTTCGGGCTGCACTACAGGACCCCCGAGGCCCGCGAGGTCTTCATAGGTGCCGTGCTGGCATTCCTCATGGCCTTCGACGACACGTACAACGGCACAGGGCCGGGACAGAACGGCCTTCCGGATCCCGGGAACGAGGCGGTGTACTACGTCGTGCCATTCGGGGCGGCGAGCGCCGTCGAACAGACTTACGTCCCAGAGGCGCACGTGCAGGAAGTGCAGAAGCTGGGTACGGGACACTACCGGTTCGGTATCCAGTACCTCAACCTGTATGCGTTCGTGACATCCAACTTCCTCGCCAGTATACTCTTCCAGACTGGCTGGGTGGCGAAGTTCAGCGAGTTCAGCGTGACATATGAGGTCACCATTGACAACGAGACGGGCGAAGTCAAGGCGGAGTCCTGGTACACGCTGGGCGAGGTCACCGAACTGTGGGCGTTCCTGCTCGGGATCCCGATACCGGCAGATCCCCACGCGCTGCCCGTGAACATGGGCATAAGCGTCGTGCACTTCGTGACGGTCTTCACCTCCCGGTATGTTGGGGCGTCGGCGAACGCCACTGGCTACACGATCAACCCCGACATCAACGCCCCCATAGACGAGGACATCGTGCTCAAGGTTGGCGATGACGGCGAGCGCGCGATGAAGATAGGGACGAGGGGAACCTTCGACCTCATCAACGAGACCACGGGCGTGACGATTAAGGCCGACCAGACCGCCATGAACGCCATCGTTGGCGCGAGGCTCGTGGACCTGCTGCTGGTCGCATGGCAGCTCGGCTTCGCTGCAGGTGCGATGAGCGTGTTCGCATACGCCCTGAGCGACTACGTGCAGTCCAGGTACTCCGGGCCCGCGGACCTGGCGGCCAGGAGCCTCCTGCCAGCCAATGAGGACGGTTTCAACGCAAACCCGCTCTGGTACGCCGTGTCGTTCCCGCAGTGGAACGGCTACAGGGTCGAGCACGATCCGGTCTATACCGCCTACACGAACATCAACGCGCCTGAAGGAGCCGAGCCATTCAACGCAGGTGGGCTCGTGGCGATCCTCTTGTTGCTGGCCATCGTTGTCGTGGTGGTCGCCCTGCTGGCCTCACGCAGGAGAAAAACCTGAGTGCCATCCAGCTGGATCGACGGTCCCTCAGATAGCGATAAGACCATGCAACGCAATCATTCAGCGATGAGAAGCGCGCTCGACGCCCTCTTCCGGCCGAGGTCCGTTGTCGTCATTGGCGCCTCCAAGAACCCCTCGAAGATCGGGCACATCGCGCTCAAGAACCTCCTGGGTGGACAGTTCGCCGTCCACGCTGTTAACCCTGGGGAGAGCCAGATCCTCGGCGTGAGCTGCTACCAGTCAGTGCTTGACATCCCTGGGACTGTTGACTTGGCCGTCATCACGCTTCCCGCGCCTTCCTGCGTTGAGCCAACGCGACAGTGCGCCCAGAAGGGCGTGGGAGTGGTCGCAGTCTCGTCCTCTGGGTTCAGGGAATCGGGTCCAGAGGGCCAGAGGCTCGAGAACGAGCTCCTCAGCGCGATCCAAGGCACGTGAACTCGCATCCTGGGTCCAAACACCATGGGGGCGTTCGTCCCTTCCATCGGCCTTGACACGTTCTTCATACCAAAGGAGAGGAGCCCTCGCCCGGGTGAGGGTTCAGTGGCGTTGCTGTCCCAGAGCGGGGCCGTGTCCGTAGCATTCATGGAGAAGGCTGAGGCGGCTGGGATTGGCATCTCGGCATGCATCGGCCTCGGGAACAAGGCGGACATCGACGAGAACGACCTGATCGAGCATCTCGTCTCAGACCCCAAGACCAACTGCATCGCCCTCTACCTGGAGTCGCTCGCTGATGGTCGGAGGTTTTCGGAGCTCGCGCGCGACGTCACGAAGAGGAAACCCGTCGTGGCCGTGAAGGCCGGGAGGAGCGGGTCGGGAGGGCTCGCGGCCGCGTCGCACACGGGTTCGCTGGCCAGCTCCTCTGATGCGCTGGTGGAGGGAGCGCTCCGCCAGGCAGGGGTCGTCCGTGCATACGACGAGGAGGAGCTCCTCGATCTGGCCAAGGCCCTCGCGTTGGCGGATCACCTGAAGGGCGACAGGATCTGCGTGGTCGCCAGCGCGGGTGGGTTCGGGGTTATCGCAGCGGACTACGTCGAGGCCAGGTCCCGAGGGGCTGGAATGCGCATGGCGAGGCTGTCGACGAAGACCTTGCGTGAGCTGGGCGAGATCGTTCCGGCGTTCTCGTCAATCAGGAACCCGGTCGACCTGACCGCTGGTGTGACTGACGACATGTACGACGGTGTCCTCGAAGTCCTGCAGAAGGACCCAGGCGTTGACGGCGTGATGATGTCTCTCGAGCTGCAGCCGCCGAATATCACGAGGAGGCTCATAGACATCGCTGAGAAGAAGTCGCGCGCCCGCGGGGCGCCCATAGTGGTCTCTGGCTTCGGAGGAAGCGGCACCGAGTCGCTGTTGAAAGAGCTCGGGAGGCGGGGGGTGCCAGCGTACCCAAGCATATGGCGCGCAGTCAGGACCCTGCACGCGCTGTCCGAGAGAGGAGCCTACCTGAGACGAAAGAAAACGCTTGTAGAAGACCGCCGTTGATCACCAGGGACATCGCATCGGGGTCTTCTGGAATTGGGTTTAGGAATGGTTTCCTTCAGCCGCCAATCCGGAAGACCTTCGTGCCGCACTTCGGGCAGGTGCCCTTGGTCGCTGGCTTTCCGTTCTTCAACTTGACCTTCTTGGGGTCCTTCATCTCGACGGACTTCTTGCACTTGACACAGTATGCCTTGGTCAAATTTCCCACCGTCCCTGTATCGCCTCGTGTTAATATATATGCTTTTGTATGATTTCCTGGATGCTTGCCGCCTTCCCAGGTCCATTCCGTCGGCCAAAGGGGGGTTGAGTGATTGCCGTGATGTCAGCCGCGCGCCCGAAAGTGAAATATACTAGCCTGCCGAGATTCCCGGCTCACTGGATGGGTGTAGATGTCACCTTTGCTTGCGGGTACTGGTAGAGCCGGAAAGGATCCACAAGCGGATATCCTCTCGAAGATGACCGCAAACCAGGTGGGCGTGAACCTGGGAAAGGGCTTCGCAGATCCCTATATGCCCTACCTGGCCATCAGCCTTGGAGCGACTCCCGCCCAGCTGGGATGGCTGCAGGCATTCGTGAACCTGTTTCCCGCGGTCATGCAGGTCCCCTGGGGCAAGCTGTCTGACTTCTTCGGCCGCAGGATACCGTTCCTGATCGTCGGCGGGGTCCTCTCCTTCGCGCTCTACTTCTTCATGGTCGGTGCGATGGATGCCTGGCAGCTGACCATACTCGTCGCGATCCAGATGTTCGTGGGCTCGATGATGATCCCGACCTGGTCCGCCCTTGTGGGCGACGTGACCACGGTCAAGAACCGCGGGTCCGTCATGGGCAAGTTCTTCGCCGCTTCGTCCCTCGCGAGCCTGATTGGCACGCTGTTGGCGGGCGCTCTCATCCCCGAGGCGGGCACGATAATGCAGAGGTTCTCCATCCCCTTCTTCATCGCTGGAGCGAGCGGCATTGTCGGCTCGCTCATCCTGTACCAGATCTACGAGACCAAGAGGCGCCTGTACGCGTCACCAAGGACTCTGTTCAAGTTCGGCCTGAGGTCATTCATATTCATCTCCGACCTCAAGGAGAACGTCTACTTCAGGAACCTCGTTGTGCTGAACACCACCTTCAACTTCATCATGTCGATCATCTGGCCCATCCTGATGTTGACCTATGTCGAGGTGTTGCACGCCACGGCGCTCGAGATCGGCGTCATGGCGGTCATCTCCACGGGAGCCACGCTCTTCTTCCAGACCAAGGTGGGGAAGCTCCTCGACGTGATAGGCCCGATGCCCCAGATCCTGATCTCACGGCTCGCATTCATATCCGTGCCCATTGTCTACGCGCTCGCGACTCAAGTCTGGCACATCTACGCGCTCAACGCAGCCCTCGGGTTCGCCTCCGCGATGGCCAATGTGGCGTTCTTCGCATACATCCTGGATGTGGCCCCGGAGGAGAAGAAGGGCGAGTACTTCGCAGTCTACAACACGCTCATCGGCGTCGCGACCTTCTTCGGGTCCATAATCGGGGGCTACCTGGCATTGTACTTCCTCGACTACTTCGGAGGGGACTGGGTGCTCGGCCTCGGCATGGTCTACGCCGTCTCTGCCGTCGGACGGGCCGCGTGCGCATTGTGGTTCTTCAAGCTCAGGGACCCGGTGAAGTATCCAGATACCTTGACTGGCGTGACCAAGAAGGCCTTGAAGCGATGGCGCGAGAGCCGGTGGTCACCAATCAGATGAGCTCTGGCATCTTCGGACACTCTGAAAATCATGTGGGAAAAGGGTTTGTTGGCTCACTTGATGCGCTTGCCGGCGACATAGGCTCTGAGGCTCCGCCTCTCGGTCCTCGGCACGCTCATGAGCCTCCCCTCGAGGCGCATCTGCCTGTATGTTTTCCAGAGTCTGCTCGGTCGCATTGCTTCCACCTCCTCAAAAGTGAATCCTTGGCCGTCTCCGCATGCACGGATCAGGCTGTTCACTTGCAGGATGTTCGCACTAGCCCGCGATCTCCTGGGGGCCAATCCAATCCGGCACGGACATGCGCGAACATACTTATCGGAAAGAGCTAGGCGCGGGGAATATAAGAGGGTTTCCCCGTTACCTTCTGTTCGCATAAGAATGATATTATATAAACATTCGAATCACGAAATTCCGCAGCGGGGAAGTCGCTTCTCGGGCCGCTCTTGCAGGATGCTGGTAGGACAGTCGATGGCGATACGCTCGGTACTAACAAAAAACCAATGACAGATATATTGGAAATATTATTTAAATCATATTATCGTCGAGAATCGTCTCGAGAGGGACTCACTTCGAGCGGACCGCGTACGAGTGCTGTCGGGCGTCGCTTCAACCTGAGAAGAAGAACATGGCACCGATGACAGCGACTATGCCTACCAGGAGCGCGAACAGAAACCAGAGCGCCCTCCTGTCGATCATGTGCTCCCCCCTCGTTATCGCCGCCTCTCCTTAACTTATTTGCCTTGCTCTTCAAGCGCACGGAAAAGCGCCTTATACAGCCTATTGGGATGCGGTCTCATATGTCCTTGGAGGAATTGACCTCTCTCACCAGCAAGGACCGGATCCTTCTCTACCTGTCTGACTATCAGAACATGGAGGAGAGGTACGAGCTTCCGGCGGACCTCGTGCAGCAGGCCATAGCGTTCGCCACTGGTGTGCAGAGAAAGCACCTGTCGCAGTACCTCGACGACCTCATCAAGGACGCCCTCGTGACCGAGCGGAAGGCGCACATCCAGGGCATGAAGCAGCGCATGAACGGCTACTATCTCACGACGGGGGCTACGCAAAGGCGACGGCCATCCGGACCAGAGTCGAGGATGTGGTCGTGCCTGTCAGGACTGACGGGAAGTCCGTGCAGATGAGGGTGCGGGACATCGACGACGCCACCTCTGTCCACATCACGCTCAGCGACATTGTCCGAGAGGCGATCAAGGAGCACGGACTCGAAATGGACAGGCTCGAGCAGGTCGAGGAGTACAAGCGAGAGGCGCTCGAGGAGACGGAGCGGGAGTCGGAGGTGTACAAGCGCGCTCTTCTGACGGCTTGGCGCGACGGCCGTGTGACGGCGACTGAGCGGTTCCTGGTCGAGGAGCTCCGCAAGCACCTCAAGATACCCGAGGAGCAGCACCGCAGGCTCGAGGCAGAGATAGTCAGGAAGCTGGCACTGGACCACATGGAGTTCCGGAGGATCTACCGTACCGTGCTAGAGGTCGCTCTCGCAGACAGGGAGATAGCCGGGCCCGAGGCCTCGATCCTCGAAGGGCTCAGGCGGGTGATGCGTATCTCGCGCAGGGAGCACGAGGAGCTGGTGAAAGAGGTCGAGATCGCCATATGCGGTCCGCCTGGATCCGAGCGCGACCTTCAGCGGGCCGCCCTGCGCCTCCTGAAGGAACAGGATGCTGGTTGACCGCAGGCCAGTTGCACTGACGCGCGCTCAGCGCATCAGGGACGCACAAGGTCACTGAGGGCCCAGCGGCTGGCACAGGAGCTCAGCCAACAGTCTTGAACACCTTGTCGTGGGGCCGGACGCGCTCCTTGACCTTGATCCCGACCGCTTGGCCGACCGTGGCGCTCGGGACTGGCTTCCTGTCGATCTCCATCGACTCGATCTTCTGCTCGAAGTTGGTCGTGGCGCCCCTGATCCTTATGTTGTCTCCCAACGCCAGCGTGCCAGCAGTGATCTCGACCGCTGCAACGCTGGGCTTCGCGAAGAATATCGTTACCTTCCCCACCTCGATCTCTTCTGCCATGCTTATCCTCTGGGTTCGAATCATCGTACCGATATTTATGAACTATCAAGCCGAGGCCAGGTCGGTTCAGGGTCGCGTCCGTTCTCGACAAGTTATAATAGGGAGGAGTGTTTCTGTCACTCGCCACCGGCAATTGCAGTCCAAGGGATGCATGATGCAGAACGCCACGGCCAGGACGAAGGGCAGGGCAGCCGTCAAGCCCTACAAGACTCCTCCACAGTTCGCAGGTGAGATGCTCAGCGTCCTATCGGACATAATGTCCGTCGAGCACGTGGACTCCGTCCTCCGCAAGATCGCGGGGACCATCGCGGAGCTGTTCTCCCTGCGCCGGCTCGTGATTGGAGTCTTCGACGAGAACGAGGGCGTGTTCAGGGTCAGGGCAGTATACGGCTACGAGGGGGACAGGGAGAAGAAGATAAAGAAGTTCACCTACACGCCCGAGAGACTGAACATGGACCTCGATGAGAGGTACAAGATCGCCGAGGACGTCTACCTGGTCAGGCCGCCTCCGGGCGAGATACTGAAGGGCGAGGAGGCATTCTACAGCCACCTCGAGGATATATCGCGGCCGAGGGCCGACCCGAGGGTGTGGCACGAGCTGGACTACATCAGGTTCGTGATCAAGAACAGGGACGGCGCGCAGATAGGCTTCATCGAGGTCAACGAGCCCAAGTCGGACACCATCCCGGACGCAGCCACGATCGAGGCGATGCGGATATTCTCCCAGCTGGCCAGCGTGGCCATCGAGAACGCCACCGTGTACCAGAAGCAGGTGGAGATAGCCCAGCGCTCCAAGTTCCTCGGGGACATAATCGCCCACGACATAAACAACTACAACCAGGCGGTCACAAGCTATCTGGCGATGGCGCTGTCCTCTAAGGGCGTGGACCAGAAGGTGTCCAACTACCTCGAGCGCGCATCGGTGTCCGCATGGAACATCAGCGGGCTCATACAGCGCGCGAACAAGCTGATGAGAATCGAGCAGGAAGGGACTGAGAACCTCGGGCCCCTTGAGCTCGGCGAGGTGCTGAAGGAGAGCATCGCGGAGGTCTCGAGGAACCATTCCGAGAAGGATGTCAAGTTCGACCTGAAGCTCGGCCAGCACAGGTACTTCGTGACCGGCAACGAGCTCGCGAACGAGATCTTCACGAACATAATCGAGAACGCCATCGAGTACGACCCACACGAGAAGGTCACCGTCGAGATTGGCGTCGGCGAGTTCACCGTGGAGCCCCGGAAGTACTGGTGCGTCTCAGTGGCGGACCACGGCATAGGCATCCCCGACTCGAAGAAGAACGTCGTGTTCGGCAGGTTCTCATCCGGCGATGAGAGGCTGTACGGGAGCGGCATCGGCCTGTCCATCGTGCGCGCCATCGTCGAGGCATACCACGGCCTGGTCTGGGTGGAGGACAGGGTGCCTGGAGAACCCTCGAAGGGAAGCGTGTTCAGGGTGGCCCTGCCGATGGCCATGGGCAAGTGACCCGCCAGAAGCTTTTTCGTGCGTCCGCTCATTAGCTTCTCGG
Organism: Methanobacteriota archaeon; assembly: GCA_020725925.1. Classification (GTDB taxonomy): domain Archaea; phylum Thermoplasmatota; class Thermoplasmata; order UBA10834; family UBA10834; genus COMBO-56-21. The sequence continues at coordinate 4,412 of DYTN01000031.1, read as the reverse complement.
TTGAGGATGATGAAGCTCAAGGCGAAGGTGGCGCTCATAACGGGCGGCAGCGAAGGCATGGGCTACGTGACGGCGAAGCTCTTCCTCGAGGAAGGCGCGAAGGTTGTCATAACTGGCCGCTCGAAGGAGAAAGGCAAGAAGGCTCTCCGCCAGCTCAGGAAGGTGGGGGAAGCCGAGTTCGTCCAGGGCGATGTCTCTCGCTCCATTGACGCGAAACGCATGGTCGAGGAAACGGTCGGTCGGTTCGGGCGGATCGATATCCTGTTCAACAACGCGGGAGTGTATCTGGAGAAGCTGGCCGAGGACATGACGGAGGAGGAATGGGACAACATCATCGACGTCAACCTGAAGGGGAGCTTCCTCGTCTCGAAGTACGCCATACCTCACATGAAAAGGCAGCGGGGCGGCGTGATCATTAACAATTCATCAGACGCCGGACTGGTCGGCAACAGGTCGTGCCCGGCATACTGCGCCTCGAAGGGCGGCATCACCATCATGACCAAGGCCATGGCCCTGGACTACGCGAGGTACAACATCAGGGTGAACAGCGTCAACCCCGGGTGCGTCGACACCCCGATGCTGGCGTACGAGGCTCGTGCGTCCGGCAACGCCAAGGCATACATGAAGCGTATGTGCGAGGAGCATCCTATCGGCCGTGTTGCCCTCCCGGAAGAGGTCGCCAACGCCGTGTTGTTCCTGGCATCAGACGAGGCATCGTTCGTGACTGGCGCAGCCCTCTCCGTTGATGGAGGGCTCACGGCCCAGTGAGTCACAGCACGTAGTACACGATGTAGACGAGCTCGCCTGAGAGGAAGGCTCCAAACCAGAGCACGTACAGAGGCAGCGCCAGGCGGCCGTGCCAGTGGGACGGGGTCCCCGACCTCCACTGCAGGATGCCGGTGGTCAGCATGGCCAGCTCAAGGGCTATCACCACGACCGCCACCAATCCGTGGACGGCGAAGTAGACGACCATGTCAGGAGCCACGTCCAGGATACTGCCTTCCACCTCAGCACCTGTGAGTCTGTAGAGCATGTAGAACACCGACACGCTGAGGTCCCACACCACTCCCGTGGCTCCGGTCAGTTCGTGGTGCTTGAGCCCCCTCCTGCCGCTCAGGTACGCGTGTGTGAACAGGAATGCGACTGGGATGATCGCCACGGTGACGAATGTGCTCGCCCAAGGGGCGTCCGTCATGCGCCCTGCTAAGGTTCCGTGGCACAAGTACTCTTCGGCCTGCGGGGAAAACGATATATCCGGATGCTTCTCTGCGACGTCCATAGGTCGGTTAGCATGGCAGAAGGCAACCCGCTCGAGATCCTGCGCAACGCAATCGCCATGGAGGTCCAGGGCAAGGACTTCTTCCAGAAGGCCGTCGACATCGTGAAGCACAAGAGGGCGAAGGACACCTTCGGGAGCCTCATCAAGCAGGAGCAGAGGCACATAGAGGTCCTCGAGGACCAGCTGAACCACCTTATCCATGACAAGAGGTGGATGCCTCTCGACGAGCTCAGAGGTCAGCCGCCCGCGTATCCGAGGATGAGCGTCTTCGAGGACAAGGACATCCAGCGCATCAGGCTGGACCCGAGTGCGGGGGAGCTCGAGGTGCTCAAGGTGGGCATGGAGATCGAGCGGAAGTCCATCGAATACTACAGGGACGCTGGCATGAGGTTCCCCGACAAGCACGCGAAGGAGATTTTCAGCTGGCTCGTCGGGGAGGAGTCCGGACACCTTTCCATACTGAGCGCGGAGTACGACTACAGGTCCAGGTCAGGTTTCTACTATGACAGCCCCGAGTTCAGCCTCGAGGTCATGTGAAGTCTACAGCGTGCCTGCTCTTATCGAGTTGACTATCTGTATCATGTCGGAGAACACAGCGTAGGCGGTCTGCGCCACGGTGGGCGAGCCCTCGATGATTGTCAGGTCGCCCATGAGGTCCGTCCTGAGCGTCACGGCGCTCGAGGTGCCATCGACAGACCAGAAGGGGTCCTCGGGTCCAATGAGCATGGGTTCGACCTTGAGTTGGACCTCATCTCCGGAGACCGAGGCAGAAGCGACTAGCTTGATCTTCCTGTTCTTGCGCCCGGCCTCCTCGATGTCCCTTGGCTGGATCTCCCTGATGCCCTTTCTCGCGACCTTCTTCGGGTTCGTCTGGGCGTCCATGAGCACGTTCGCAAGCGCGACTATCTTCGCTGAGGCGTCCCATCCGTCTATGTCGAGCGACGGATCCGCCTCCGTGAACCCCCTCCTCTGTGCCTCCTCGAGCGCCTCGTCCATGCTCTTGCCTCTGGCCATCATGTCGAGCACGAAGTTCGACGTGCTGTTCAGGATGCCTCTGATCCCGATGATCTCGCATCCAGGGAGCGTCTTCTCGACCAGGTTGAACACGGGTGTGCCGTCCATGACGGTCCCCTCGAACCTGAAGTGGGCTCCGCGAGAGCGCGCGACGTTCAGAATCTCCTTGTACGCCCACGCAACGGGCCCCTTGTTCGCCGTTATGACATCCATACCCCGGTCGAGGGCGGCGATGATGTGAGACAGGGCCGGCTGACCGGATCCGACGTCCAGGGTGGTCAGCTCGACCATCATGTCGGCGTCGCACTCCTCGATGAGCTTGATCACTGGCAAATCGACGTTCTCCGGCCCGAACCCCGTGAGCGTGCCGTGGGTCTCCAGGTGATGGAGCACGCGCTCCAGGTCGAGCGCCCTCTTCGACAGGAGCGAGCCCTTGGTCTTCGTGGCGATGGCGAGAACCTCTATGTCTAGGCCTCGGTCCCTAAGGAGCCACTCGCGCTTTGCCAATAGCATCCTTGCGAACTCGCGCCCCACATTGCCGAAGCCGATGATGGCCAGCCTGAGTATCATGCTATGACCGGCGAGGTCAGAGCTTCGTGAACTCGTCCTTGCCAGCCCCGCACTCCGGGCAAGTCCAGTCGTCCGGGAGCTGCTCGAACGGGGTCCCAGGAGCGATGCTCTGTGTGGAGTCGCCCATCTCGGGGTCGTAAATGTAGCCACAGACATTGCACTGATATCTGTCCATCTTCCTCGCCGTCATGGTATCCGGATAGGTGTACTCGACATTGTTGGGGTCGCCTGTTCGGGGCGCATTTGCATGCTGCTTCTAGTCTCGTGCCCGGGTGCCGGCGCCGTTCGGAGGGCGATTGGGGGGCTCAAACGCAATTCAACGTTGTTCAGTCGGCGAAGACGAAATTCGAAATTCCAATCACGACGAAGCACCGATGTTTGAATCCAGACGCAGGAAATTCGCCCGCTTTTTGTTCGAATGGATATGCTTAAGTACATTCTTGCGTGTCTAGGCGGCCTGGGGACATGGGGGCTCTGG
>DYTN01000031.1:0-1061 GCA_020725925.1 Methanobacteriota archaeon | reverse complement strand
TCTGGAATCCTCCCTGAGGGATGCGGACAGCCTCCTTGTCGGGACAGGGTGCAGCCGGATTTCAAGGTCAGGTGTCAGGATGAAGATCCGCGATTTCAGATGGCTCTTCGGCAGGAACTCGGAGTTCTGGCCCACGAACATGAAGACGGGCATGTGGGCATGGGTGGGCCACAGGCTGACTGGACTCATCCTCGTCGCCTATGTCTTCATGCACCTGTCGTTCCTGAGCACTGCCTCGTTCGGTGAGGACGGGGCCGATTTCGACGATCTCATGGCCACCACCTCGCAGCCGCTATTCGTGGCCATGGACTTCTTGCTCGTGATAGTCGTCATATATCACGCGATGAACGGCCTGAGGGTCGTGCTTTTCGACCTCGGGCTCGGGATCAGACGTCAGAAGCTCGTGTTCTGGATATGCATGGCGATTGCGGCGGTGCTCACCGTGTTCGGCCTGTGGACCATCTGGCACCTCATAATCGTCCCAGGGGGAGGTGCCTAGGCATGGCCCAGCAGAGGGTAGCCACCTCGAAGGTGGCCGGGACTTGGGCGTGGGCCTTCCAGAGGCTCTCAGGGGTCCTGTTGATCGTCCTGCTCGGCATACACATCTTCGTCTCTCACTTCATGGGCGTGGGCGAGGAGGAGAGCGGGGAGACGCTGATTACATTCGCCGAGGTCAGCGTGAGGCTGGACCAGCTTCTCTATATCGTGGTGGACTACAGCATGCTCGCGATGGTGCTCTTCCACGGCCTGAACGGTCTCAGGACCGTGCTGCTCGACTTCGACTTGTTCGCCCTCAGGAGGAGAGCGATCGACGCAACCCTCTGGGTCGTCGGCATCGCCACCCTTGTCTGGGGGATCGCGATCCTCTTCCCCTTCATCACATCGTCCGGAGGATGAGCAGATGTTCTACCACAAGGTTCTCGTCGTCGGCGGGGGGTTGGCGGGGCTCAGGGCAGCCATCGAGACCGCGCCCAAAGTCGACACAGCCATCGTCTCCCAGGTCCATCCAGTGAGGTCCCACTCCGGGGCCGCCCAGGGAGGCGTCAATGCGTCCCTTGCCA
>DYTN01000030.1 GCA_020725925.1 Methanobacteriota archaeon | reverse complement strand
GTCGTCAGCGTTGAACCGGCCTGACCGCAGCCTCCTCCCCCGAGCTCTTGAACAGCCTCTGGTTGAGCGCCCTAACATACCTGTCTATCGTCATCTGGACCCTGTCGGTCCTTGCGGCCACCGTGGCCCCGACTGCCAGCAGGAAGCCCGCGAAGACGTCCGCCGGCCAGTGTATGCCGAGATAGAGGACCGAGAATATGATCGCGGCGCACGCGCCCGCAAGGAAGAACGTGAACCTTCTGTACTGGACGCCCGCATACGCGAACACAAGCAGCGTCGTGACGCTCAGGCTCACATGTCCGCTGGGGAAATCGTTGTTGAGCGGGTCCACGCTCGTGACCATCTTGCCCCAGTAGGTGCTCACGTACAGCTGTGGCGTCATCCCGGCCTCGGGGTGGGAGCCCGTGACGGAGACAGGGAACAGGAAGTAGAAGGGCGTGAGGATGATGTAGTTGATCATGATGGCTATCGCATACTGTCTGAGCGTCGCTCTGTCGTCCTTCACCAGGGGCAGGATTGGCGCAAGGTAGGTTATGAACGCGAACACCCAGGCATAGGCCACGATGAAGAAGTCCGTGAGGAGCCTGTAGTCCAGCCTGTCCTGGAGCACCCTTATGGCCCCCCCGGCGATGCTGAACATCCAGTTCGTGTAGACAATCTCGTTGGTCGTCTGGTCCGGCCCCGCAATCGTCCTCTCGACGATGTCCTGGAGTTGGACGAACATCGGGAATGCTGCGAGGATGATAATGTAGACTGCGTTGTACTTGACGGAGAGGAGGGTCTTTCTGAGGAACATCTCCTTCCATCCCACGAGCAGCAGTATGGCTACGAAGACGCCTATGGCCATCGTAGCCGAGTACACCGCAAAGAACACTGGGTAGGAAAGAACCAACCTTCTCCCTTCGCGCCAATCGGCGCTGGCGATAGAAATACTTTGCCGATACCTCGACCGCCCGAACTGGCCAGGTCAACTCCTTCTCTTGCCCAGGATCTCCGCGGCCTTCGCATATGCCTTCTCCAGTCTGGCCGTACACGCATCGACCGAATACTCCCTGGCTGAGGAGACGGCGTTGATCATCATCGAGTCTCCGCGCGCAAGGCATCTCTCGATCGCCTCCGGGCAGGAGCCCTCGTCGAACAGGCATCCGTTCTTGCCCTCCTGGACGAACTCCGGGATCGCCCTGCACCTGATCCCGACAACTGGCGTCCCGGAGGCCAGGGCCTCGAGCACCACGAGCCCTTGGGTCTCGAAGGTCGATGCGATCACGAGCATCTCGCAGCTCGCGTACGCCACGGGCAGGTCGTCGTTCGGCAAGAAGCCCGCGAAGACGACCCTGTCGGCCAAGTCCAGCTCCTTGGCCAGACCCTTGTAGTGATCGGCCGCGGGCCCGGTGCCGACCACGAGTAGCCTGAGATCCTGGTGCCTCGGCGCCAGCTCCTTCATCGCCCTGAGGACGATGTCCAGGCGCTTCTCCAAAGACAGCCTTCCCACATGGAGGAGCACGCGCTTCCCCGAAAGGCCGAACTTGGCGAGGAAGTCCTTGTCGTACCTGTCCGGATGATATCTCGTGCAGTCGACCCCGGTAGGGAGCACCTCGCAGTGCTTCATGACGACTCCGTTGGTCTCCAGCTCCTCCTTGACTGGATTTGACGGCGCGATGACCACCTCGGGCCGCTTCAGCAGGTTCCGGAGGTACGTCCAGACGAGCTCTTGCATGATGTCCTGACGTATCGGCAGAGGGGAGTAGTACTTGACCGCCTCGTTCGCCATCGTGTGGAACGTGAGCACGTGCGGGAGCCTCAGAGCTCTCGCTGCGGTGAGGCTGAGGATCGCCATCGACGCCAGCCCATGCGAGTGGACGAGTTCAACCTTCTCCTCGCGCATGTACTCTAACATGTCCGAGGGCGAGATAGCAATCCTGTAGCCGGGATACCCCCTGAACTCCCTCGAGGGCAGGTAGTGCACGGGCCTGTCCGTCTCGACCCTCTCAGCTGCATCGGGCGCGAGGACGACTACCTCATGTCCCCTCTTCTCCAGCCCCGCCGCCGCGATCTCCATGGCCACGACCGCGCCGTCCACGGTCGGGTGGAACGAATCCGCGAACATCGCAATCTTCACTGGTTCACCCTCGGGCTCTCATCTTCGCGATGCGCCTGAGCTTCGCCAACACATCATCAGGGGCCCTCCCCAGGATTCTGATCATGGGCTCCTTTCCCACGCCGCCCTTGTCGAATATCACGTCTGCCACTCCGCCGAACCGTTCGATGGCCCTGTGAACACCCCATGTCATGGATGACACGCCCTTGGGCTCTCTCACCCGATCGAAAGTCGACACGGAGAGCTTCGCCCTGCGACAGCGCGCAAGGTTGTCTTCGGAGTACTTCACGTTCAGGGCGCATCTGATGCTCTGGTCATGGCATTGCGCCGCGAGCACTATCCGCGCGACGTGCTTGGATGCCCCGAACCTCGCGCACCCAATCCTCTTGGCCGCCGCCCCGATGCGGACTATCCTGCCGTCGAAGGCTGCCACGTCGTTCGGCTCCAGCGCCCCGAGCACGGCATAGCCCATGTTGGAGCCGACCTCGGGGATCAGCCCCACATCGAGGAGCTTCTCCAGCTCGTGCGCGGCATCCTCGAGCTCGGCCAGCATCGACGGCTTCTCAGCCTCGATCCTCAGGACCGCCATGGGATTGACGCACGGAACGCCCTTGCCGACATGCTCCCGCGCGAGGATGGCCTTGTAGATCATGCCCTTGGATCTCCTGACGGCCTCCTCGAGCTCCAGGCCGAGAGCGAGGTTCGCCGCGATGAACGAGGCGAGCGCGCAACCGGTGCCATGGACCTGGGCGTTCACCCGTGGCGAGGTGATCTTGACGACGCCGTTCTCGCTGAGGAGGTAGTCCGCGGCGTCAGTCCCCTTCAGGTGCCCGCCCTTCAGCAGCACGGCCGCAGGACCCAGCTCAAGGATCTCCCTCGCTGCCCTGCGTGCTGTCCGCTCGTCCTTGACCTCGACCCCTGTGAGCATGGACGCCTCAGAGATGTTCGGCGTGACCAGAGCCGCCATGGGCAGGAACTTGGTGATGAGCGCTTCGACGAAGCCCCGTCTGTGGAGGCTGCTGCCCGTCGTGGCCGCCATCACGGGGTCGACCACGATCGGCGCCTCGACCTCCCTCAATTGCGACGACACGACGGCGACTATCTCCGCGCTGTAGAGCATCCCTGTCTTGACGGCGTCGAGCTTCACGTCCTCCAGCACCGACCGGAGCTGGCTAGCGACCTCTGGTACGGGCATCGCGTGGATGGACGCGACGCTCCTGGTGTTCTGCGATGTGACACATGTCACGACTGAGCAGCCGTGTACGCCCGCGGCCTCGAACGCCTTGAGGTCGGCCTGGAGGCCCGCGCCTCCGACAGAATCAGAACCCGCGACAGTGAGCGCGTTGGCCATCGGGTCTCAATGGAGTATTGCGAATAAATGACTTGTGCCATCCATGTGCTGGCCCGGCGGGCCGCATCAGGGTTATATACGCGGTAGCCAATCAGAACGCCCTAGATGAAAGCTGAGACCGGCCACATCGTCTTCAAGGAGAAGTTCAGGTACAGGGACCTCGAGGACTCGTTCGAAGACGTCCTCAAGGCCTTCCTGGACGAAACGGACCAGATGCCCGACGAGGACGAGATCCTCCAGATGTTCCTCAGGATAAACATGATGGACCTCGAGAAGAACAGGAAGCCGGAAGGGGACAACAGGCGCGGCAGGATGAGGCTGGTCTTCCCGACGATGAAGGGCAAGAAGCAGTTCTACATCCGGGCGGACTCGAAGACGGCCGAGGTCGTCAGGGTGACGGAGCGGCTGAGCAGGATATTGAAGAAGGCCGGCGTGCCGCACGTCGTCGAATGGGACAGACTGCAGATGATCCAGCACTGATGCCCTCCATGTTCTGCGAGGGAGGGCTCGCACCGAGGCAAGATGACTCAGAAGGAGGTCAGGGCGCGCGTTAGGGAGGCGGCCGCAGACCGTGGGCGGCTCGACTGCATGCGACAGTCCTTCGGGACGATTCTTGACAGGCAGAAGGAGAACGCGGACAGGATTCCTGATCTCGAAGCCAGGAAGGAGCGCCTGAGAAAGACCAAGGAGGCTTCCGTCGGGGACGAGGGCCTGTTCTTGGAAGCCCTCGCCCGCCTAGAGGAGAACGGCTTCAGGGTCATCGTGGCGAAGACGGCCGACGCTGCCCTGAGGTCCATCAGGGACGAGGTCAAAGGCTACGACCTGGTCGTCAAGTCCAAGTCGAACGTCACGAAGGAGATCCATCTCGCAGAGTCGCTCGGGAAGGACGGCATATCCGTGATCGAGACCGACCTAGGCGACAGGATCATCCAGCTCTCAGGATGCGAGGCAGCCCATCCGACTGGTCCAGCGTGCCACATGACCAGGCGCGAGATATCAGAACTCTTCTCGAAGCATTTCGGGGAGGAGGTCTCCGAGGACCCGCTCGAGCTCACGCGGGTCATGAGGGAGGAGATAGCGTCGTACATCTCGAAGGCCAGGGTCGGCGTCACTGGCGCGAACGCGATTACGGCCTCCGAGGGTGCTGTCGTGATCGTCCATAACGAGGGCAACGCGGCCAAGTGCGCCATGCTCCCGGACAAGCACATAGTCGTGACCACGACGGACAAGGTCGTGCCCACGCTGGACGATGCGATCAACGTCACGAAGCTGCAGACCTACCTGTCAACGGGCAAGATCGTCAGCTCCTACATCAACGTGATAACTGGCCCGAGCTACACCGCCGACATCGAGAAGAAGGTCTACAGGGGAATGCACGGGCCCAAGGACGTCGTCATCGTCTTCGTGGACGACGGACGCATGGCCGCTCAGGACAAGGAGGCCATGTACTGCATCGGATGTGGCATGTGCCTGCTGCACTGCCCCACATACAATGTGCTTGGCCCCGGCTACGGCACTCCAGGGCACATGGGCGGGCATGGTGCCTATCTGGCCGGCTCCCTCGGCAACCTGGACGAGGCGGTCGACGCGGGGGCGAACCTGTGCACCTCCTGCGGCGCCTGCAGGGTCGTGTGCCCTGCGAGCATCGATATCAAGAAAGGATTGATAGACACGCGGGGGAAGCTCGCAAAGGCCAAGAAAGGAGCAGTACCTGAGCACTCCGTCCTGGTCGCCAGCGTGAAGAACTACGCCAACCCGTGGCAGGTCCCGAGACGGCGAAAGGCGAACTGGGCCCGGGGGCTAGGCCTCAGGCCTCGCGGGGAGGTGCTCTACTTCGCGGGCTGCTCGACCTCCCTCCTGTCCCCCGACGCCGCTCGGAAGGTCGTGCGAGTCATGAGGGCATGCGGCGTCGAACCGGCGTATCTGGGCCAGGCAGAGAGATGCTGCGGTTCGACCGCGCGGAAGCTTGGGGAGGAGCCCCTCGCCAGGGAACTCGCCGAGGCGTGCTTCGCGGATTTCAAGAAGGCGGGGGCGAGGCAGGTCGTCACGTCGTGCCCGGGCTGCTCATCCGCGCTCAATCACTACTCAGAACTGCCGAAGAAGCACGGAATCCAGGTGCTGCACCTCTCTCAGTTCATCTGCGAGCATCTTGCGGAGTTGAACTTGACGCCCGTGGACATCGGCCCAGCGACATATCACGACCCGTGCGACCTTGGCCGCGAGCAGGGGGTGTACGAGGAGCCGAGGAAAGTCCTTGCGGCGGTGCTCTCCACGCCGACGACGGAGATGGAGCGCTCGAGGGAGATGAGCGGGTGTTGCGGGTCTGGGGGAGGCGTCCGGAGCGCGTACCCCGAGCTGGCCGCCGAGATCGGCAAGGACAGGATCCAGATGGCCAGGGATGTCGGTGCTGCGACCATCATTACGTCGTGCCCTTGGTGCAGGCAGAACCTGCTCGAGTCGCAAGGGGAGGCTGGCTCCATGCCGGTCGTGGACCTCGTCGAGCTCATCGACAGGGCTTTGGCCGATGATCAGAGATGATGCGGGCGTCGATGGTGTTCGGAGGCGACTATCCAAGGATCTTCTCTCGGACTACTGAGTACGTCGGGCCCGCAGGGCTGAGAACGCTTCTCTTCAGCAGTATCCTATCGATCTGATACTCGCCGTAGTCGGTCGCCGCGTTCCTCCTCAGTATCTCCTGGACGTTGGCAATGTTCCTTCCGCTGCGCGCCCTGGCGACGGTCAAATGGGGGACGAACCCCTTCTTGTCCCGCTCGAACCCGAGCGGCCTGAGGGCCTCATCCAGCCTTGATGCTATCGTCCCGAGGGTCTTGCCGTCCTCCATTCCAACCCACACGACCCTGATGTTGGACATGGAAGGGAACGCCCCCATGCCCACGAGTCTTGTCTTGAACGACGCGACGCCCCTCGTCGAGTTCTCGATGCCAGCAAGGATATCGTCGACGAGGGACTCCTCGGTGTCCCCGAGGAACTTCAAGGTCACGTGCAGCAGCTCGGGCCGGACAACCTTCAGGTCCGCCCGGGAGCGCCTCAACTCGTCCAAGACCCCGACGAGCGCGTCGTTCGGTACGATGTCCGCCGATATGAACGCCCGGAACTTCACGGTCTCCGAATCGCGCTGATGGCCATTAGTCTTTCTTCATCGGACCCTTCTGCCCATCCGGGCAGGGCCTTCCAGATCCCTTATCTTCGCTCTCACGCCCGTTATCCCCGCAATCGCGATCACGAACGCTGACACGAGACCAATCAGGTACGCGGACGGCCCGAGCGTTTCCTCATACAGGAGGCCGAGCGAGGCGGCCAGGTTGAACGCCGCGTGCATCACCACCGCGCCCACGTAATACGGGAACCAGCTCCTGTCGCCCCTGTGGCTCCTCGCGACGCCGAGGCCAGCGACCGATGACGCGCTGGCGTGAAGCAACGCGGATGACAGGCTCCGGACAATCGTGGTCATGATGAACGCCTCGGCCCCGTCGTTGAACCAGGCATCGCTCTCGTACAGCAGGTTCTCGGTGGCGGCGAAGCCGAGGCCGACCGCGGCCCCGAACACGATTCCGTCCTCGATGTCCGAGATGAACCTCCTCGCCCTGAACACGCCCAGGACCTTCGTGAACTCCTCCACCACAGGGGCGATGATGACGGCCAGGATGACCGCCTCGAGGCTTGGATGAGTGCCGAGGATCTCGTATACCTTGCCGATGCTCGTGTGCAGGAGGACCATGAGCACGAGCTCGAGCAGGACCGCGATCATGACGGAGAACACCGCCCCGAACAGGAATATCCGCAGCAGCCTCCCGTAGGGCTCCCTGCCGAACCTCTCTGCGTTCCTCATCCAGACGAGGTAGATGAGCGAGGGGACGAACGCGGCGAGGACCAGAATCAGCAGCTCGAGGGTCGAGTCCAAGGGAGCACCATGGGCCGGAGCTGCGAGAGGTTATTTCAAACTTGGCGCGGCGGAGGCGTGTCGAAAAACGGAAGCCCGCAGACCACGCCTGGGCCCGCGCCGTTACGGTTTGTAGTTCGGACGGAAAAGCGAGGGGACCTACTTCTTCTCCTCGAGGGTAATCGCGTTGTTCGGGCACTCGTCAACGCAGGCACCGCAATCCAGGCACTTCTTCTCGTCCACGACCGCAACATCGTCGACGGTGATGGCGCCCTCAGGGCACACATCCACGCATGCGCCGCAAGCAACGCATTCATCCTTGGTGATCTTCGCTGGCATCCGAATACCTCAAGGTTCCTTGAGTCGTCCTGAAACCCTCCCCAGATATAAAACCTCTTGAGCATCTCCGTTCCTGTTTGATTTTTAGACGAAATCACATATTATATTCTGGAACGGCGTTCAGAACGGCCTCTGTCCTCCGTCTCGGAAGGCCGCCCCAAGGCCTCGGCAAACTATTAGAAACGAGTCTGCCATGGCACACTGCATCATCATGAGCAGCGAGTATCTTGGCCGATGGATCCTCACCTACGACGGAGCCATCAAGGGCTCGATCAGGCTGGAGGAGGGCCGAGTGGTCGAGGTGTGCTACGGGGAATCCGTCGGGGGAAAGGACAAGTCGATAGTGCTCCCGAGCTTCGTGAACGCACACGTCCATGTCGGGGACTCGATCGCGTACCCAGCCCCGAAGGGCACGGTGGAGGAGACGGTCGCCCCGCCAGATGGATACAAGCACAAGGTGCTTCGCTCGTCCTCCAAGGGGAAGAAGATTGCGGCGATGAGGGCGAGCCTCAAGCTGATGCGTTCCACCGGGACGTGCGCGTTCGTCGACTTCCGCGAGGAGGGAGTGGACGGCGTGAAGGCCCTCCGGGAGGCGCTGACGACGGCATCTCCGAAGGCGACCGTCCTGGGACGGCCCGCCAAGAACGAGTTCACGCATGCCGAGGTCAGGTCTCTCCTCGCTTCGTGCGACGGGATCGGGCTGAGCGCCATCAGCGACTGGGCCAGCGACGATCTCGACCTGTTGTCAAGGAGCGCGCGGCGAGCTGGGAAGCTGTTCGCCGTGCATGTCAGCGAGGCACGGCGCGAGGACATCGGGGCCGTGCTCGACCTGCGCCCGGGCTTCGTCGTGCACATGACGAAGGCCACACAGGAAGACCTCGCGGCATGCGCTCGGAGCCGTGTGCCGGTCGTGGTATGTTCCCGCTCGAACGAGTTCTTCGGCCTCGCCCCGGACATCCCCCGGATGCTCGGGCTCGGGGTCGAGGTGGCCCTCGGCACGGACAACTGCATGATAGCCCGCCCGGACATGCTCGACGAGATCAAGGCAGCGTATCGTCTGGCTAAGGCCAAGGGCGGGATCTCCCCCTTGGATGCCGTCAAGCTGGCGACGTTCTGTGGGCGCAAAGTATTAAATGTGAAGGGCAAGATAACTACGGAAATCACCGAGCGGGATGACCTCGTGGTCGTCCGGGTGAGAGGTGACGACCCGCTGTCGGAGCTCGTGACCTCTGCTGTGCCCGGTGACATCCGGGCGATGGTGAAGGGAGGAAGGATCCGGAGGACCTAGACTTGGAGCAGATCAAGAAGATACTCATCGCCACCGACGGTTCCGAATACACCAAGGAGGCCGTCTCGACGGGCCTCCATCTCGCGAAGATACTCGGGGCCGATGTGACGGCGCTCTATGTCATAGACCAGACCTCCTTCGTCAGCTTCCCGATCGATTCGTCCATCGTGAGCGTCTACTCCCTGCTCGAGAACGAGGGCAAGAGAGCGGTCGAGGACGTCAAGAAGGAGGGCGAGGGGATGGGCGTCCAGGTCGCGACGGTCGTGGCTGAGGGGTCCCCCACTCGCAAGATCGTCGAGATGGCCGCCGAGTTCGACCTGGTGGTCATAGGCACGCTTGGGAGGTCCGCGCTGTCCAAGCTTTTCATGGGGAGCGTCGCCGAGAGGGTGACCAGGTACGCCCCCTGCCCTGTCCTAGTGGTGAGGAGCAAGAAGAGGTGAGGCCCCGGTGAAGGTCAAGGAGGTCATGACTGAGAACCCAATCGTGGCCGAGCTCCCAGGCACGAGGACCGAGGTTCTCAAGAAGCTCGTCAAGAACAACGTCACGGGACTTCCAGTGGTGAAGAGCGAGGACGGGACCCTCGCAGGGTTCGTGACCAGGCAGGACATATTTGCCATGCCGGACGAAGAGCAGCTCGCGCTCGTGATGAGGCGCGATGTCCCGACCATAAGCCAGAACGCGAGCGTCAAGGACGCCGCGAGGGTGCTCGTGGAACACGGCCTGAGCCATCTGCCCGTCGTGGAGAAGTCCAAGCTCGTGGGCCTCGTCACGCCGACGGACCTGCTCATCGTCGTCGAGAAGGACAACCCCCAGATCACTGTCGAGGAGATCGTGCGCTCCCCATGCATACCGGTCTATCAATCCGCTCCGCTGCAGGTCGCGTTGGCCACGTTCAGGGCGGCAAAGGTCTATGCGCTCCCCGTGCTCGACGACGAAGCGAAGCTCGTGGGCATCATCACGGACAGGGACATCTTCAATCAGACCGTGGTCGACAGCACGGTGGTCATGAGCGACCTCGGGATAAGCGACGACGAGGACAACTGGACCTGGGAGGGCCTCAGGAACGTGATGAAGCTCTGGTACGAGGTCTCGAGGGTCGACCTCCCGAAGCTCACCGTCAAGGACATCATGGTGAGGAACCCGACGACGGTGTTCAGGAAGACCCTCGTAGGGGACGCCGCGAGGATCATGCGGAAGAACGACTTCGGCCAGCTGCCCGTGAGGGACTCGAAGGACAACCTCGTGGCGATGATTTATGACATAGATGTGTTATCCACGCTCACGAAGTGATGCAGATGGATCCGCAGGAGCTCCTCTCCCTGTGCAAGCGCAGGGGGTTCCTCTGGCCGGCATATGACATCTACGGCGCGGTCTCCGGCCTCTACGACTACGGCCCCCTCGGAGCTGCCCTTAAGAACAACATCGAGAACCAATGGAGAAGGCTGTACGTGCTCCAGGAGGGCTTCTACGAGATCAGCTGCCCAGTCGTCGCCCCCGAACCCGTCTTCAAGGCGTCCGGGCACGTGGACGCCTTCTGCGACGTGTACGTCGAATGCACGAGCTGCGGGGAGACTTACAGGGCCGACCACCTCGCCGCGGGCATGCATCCGAACCCCGCCTCCTTGGGCGAGCACGAGCTCGGCAAGCTGCTGAAGGCGAACGGCGTGAAGTGCGTCGAGTGCAAGGGCGAGCTCACCGAGCCGAAGCGCTTCAACCTCATGTTCAAGACCTCCATCGGCGCCGGCAAGGGAAAGACGGCATATCTCCGCCCGGAGACCGCCCAGGGGATGTTCGTCAACTTCGCCCAGGTCTACAGGTACGGCAGGGAGAGGCTGCCCTTCGGCGCGGTCCAGGTCGGCAGGGCCTTCAGGAACGAGATCTCGCCCAGGCAGGGGCTCATACGGCTGAGGGAGTTCTCGATGATGGAGGCGGAGCTGTTCGTCCACCCCGAGGACAAGACCTGGCCCGGCTTCAGGAAGGTGAAGGACCGGGCAATGCCCCTCGTGCCAAGCAAGGGCGATCCCAGGACCATCAGGCTGGACGAAGCTGTCAAGGCGAAGGTGATCGGGAACGAGGTGCTCGCGTACTATATGTGGCTGACATACAAGTTCGCCCTAGACATAGGGCTCGACCCTGCGAGGCTGCGGTTCAGGCAGCACGAGAAGACCGAGATGGCGCACTATGCCTCTGATTGCTGGGACCTCGAGGCGGAGACTGGGTACGGCTGGATCGAGCTGGTGGGGGTCGCCGACAGGGGGTGCTACGACGTCCAGGCCCACATCGACCATTCCGGGGCCGACCTCACGGCCTTCGAGCGGTTCGACGAGCCCAAGGAGGTCGAGCAGGACGTGGTGAAGCCCGACTTCGGCGAGCTGGGGCCACTGTTCAAGGGAAAGGCGAAGAAGGTCGCCGAGGCGCTCTCCAGACTGAGCCCGGAGTCCGCCAAGGGCAAGGACAAGGTCATGGTCGAAGTCGATGGCGAGAAGGTCTCCGTCCCGGCCAAGTGCTTCGAGGTCTCGAGGAGGAAGGAGAAGGTCTCCGGACGGAAGATAGTGCCGCATGTCATCGAGCCGTCCTACGGGGTCGACCGCATGATGTTCGCGCTGCTCGACCACGCGTACTCCAAGAAGGACGACTACGTCACGCTCAGGCTGAAGCCGCTGGTCGCTCCCATCAAGGTCGGTGTCTTCCCGCTCATGCCCAAGGACGGCCTGGACGAGATCGCCCAGGGCATCTACAACGACCTCACAGGCGCGGGGTTCGACTCGTACCTGGACGACTCAGGGTCGATTGGCAGGCGCTACGCGCGCATGGACGAGGTCGGCACGCCGTGGTGTGTCACGGTCGACTACGACACCAAGAACGATGGCACGGTCACGGTCAGGGATCGGGACACGGCCGAACAGACCAGGATTAAGAAGGAGAAGGTCCCTAAGGCAATCGAGGCGCTCGTGAAGGGTGCGGGCCTCTCATCGCTGAACACCCTGAGGTGAGGAGAGACAGAGACTACATGGCCTCATCGTCCACGAAGGATCGGCTCGGAGCCGACGGTCTCCCGAAGGCCCTCGACCTCTCCGGCGATTTCAGGAAGTACATCGGGAAGCAGGTCAGCTACGCCACCCACGGCATACACAAGTACCCCGCGAAGTTCATCCCGCAGATCCCGAGGTTCTGCATGGAGTCGTACTCGAAGGTGGGAGATTCCGTCCTCGACCCGTTCATGGGTTCCGGCACCACCCTGCTCGAGGCGTACGTCTCCGGGAGGGAGAGCTACGGGATCGACATCCATCCGTTGGCCAGGCTGATTGCCAAGGTCAAGACGACGCCGCTCGAGCCGGGGATGCTCGAGGGGATCACCGAGGGGCTGCTCGCAGGTATCCGGGCGGACACTGAGGACAACGACGGCTGGATACCGGAGATGCCGAACCGCGAGCACTGGTTCAAGCCGTGCGTGCTCTCCGACCTCGCGACGATCAAGAAGCACATATGGCGGCTCGAGCCCGGGCCGTATCAGGACTTCTTCAAGATCTGCTTCTCGTCCATCATCAGGAAGGTCTCCAACTCCGACGACGACTCCCTCATCCCCGAGGTCACGACCTTCCAGAAGAAGCTCGACAGCCAGGGTAAGACCTCGTACGACGCGAAGTCGAAGTTCGAGAACATCGTGCGGAACCGGCTCATGGACTCCGCGGACCTGTGGAGGCTCTCCCAGGAAGTGAAGGGCAGGTTCAGGGCCCGGCCCAGGGTCCACATCATCGGAAGGGACGCGAGGGACATCGCGCTCGAGGGCGGCTCGGTCGACCTGGCCGTCACATCCCCGCCGTACGCGAGCGCCGTGCACTATGTCAGCGTCCACAAGCTGGAGATGTTCTGGCTCGACCTGATCAAGGAGACGGGGGAGCTGGAGAGCAGGGTCGTGGGCAGCGCGAGGGCGTACGTGGACGAGTACAGGGCGTGGGAGCCGAGCACGGGCATCCGCGAACTCAAAGCCGTCGTCGACGAGCTCCGCGCCAAGGACAAGAAGGCAGCGTACATCGTCCACAAGTACTTCGACGAGATGGGGAAGAACCTGG
The DNA here is from genome assembly GCA_020725925.1 of Methanobacteriota archaeon. Taxonomy (GTDB): domain Archaea; phylum Thermoplasmatota; class Thermoplasmata; order UBA10834; family UBA10834; genus COMBO-56-21. The sequence goes on along the minus strand of DYTN01000030.1, from coordinate 7,033 downwards.
ACGAGGTCAACAGGGTGCTCAGACGGAATGGTAAGTATTGCATCGTCGTGGGCGAGAACACATTCAGAAAGGTGCGCATTCCGACCTACCTCATTCTGGCCAAGGTTGCCGAGCGCTCTGGGTTCGAGGTCTGCAACACCTTCGTGTATGATGTCATCAACCGCCATCTCGACATACCAAGATGGAATGACAGCAGGATCGAGAGGGACCACATATTAGTGCTTCAGCGAAGACGGAGTCCGGGTGGCGAGGGTCTCTAGGGCGTCGATTTACGGGGCTGAGGCGACTGGGCCGTTGTGGTTGCGAAAACGAAGTGCCCGCGTTTCGTACCACCAGTCTGAAGTACCTCCTGCATTGAAGCGGGGTTGACAACGTACATTGATGTTCACTAGCACGGCATCTGGGGTGCAGCTGGACAGAAAGAATAGTTCATATAGCATAAGCTCCATTCTCGCGCCAGAGGGAGGAAAGTACAGTGCCCACTGCACAGTATTCTTCGTTCGACAGAGGGTTTGACGTAGGGCATGCTGCCGTTCCGGACAAGCGGGCTCCCGTGATCGAGAGACGCTTGGCCTCCAAGGGGCCGTCCCATCCTTGGCGGAAGTATGCCGCAATCGCAATGGTCGCCATCATGGTGGCCTCTGCTTTCGTGATGTTGGTTCCGATGGCCAAGCAGCAGACAGCTGCACCTGGCCTGGAGACCCCGGCTCACGCTCAGGCGCCCGGTGACCGAGAGGTGACCTACACGCTGTCACACATAGGTGAGTCCTACCTGAAGGACAGCAGCCTGTCCGCAATGGGCAGGCACGGGAGCACGCCGGGCGTGAGCGAGTGGTGGACCATGAGGCAGGCCAACTACGGCGACACCGTGATCCACAACGCGTTCCCGTACGGCATCGGCTATAACCCGAACTCGGCGTACAACGCTTACAAGAGGATAAACTATGCGGGCTACATAATGGTCAGCTTCGCGCGGTTCGAGATGGACGCGAAGAACGTGACGACGGTCGCCACGGGCCCGGAGCAGGACCCGAAGATCATCCCGATCCTGCACGGTGGTCCGAACCCGGACCAGGACGATGGCGGCACGGTCGTCTTCAACTGGTTCATGACATACCTGACCTCCGCTGATGTCGCCGCGATTCAGGCGGGCTCGCACTATGCCAACACCTACTACGGCGTCACGCCAGCTGGCGTCAATTTCGGCGGCTCATACGCCAACGATGGCTGGTACTTCGAGCACCAGGGCACGCTCCAGTTCGACAGGTCGGGAGCGCACAAGTTCCTCAACCTGCCGGCAACGGGCGACCTCAGGACAGAGTTCAACACCGCCAACTCAGCTGGGGCGGTGAACGACTCCTTTGCGGCACACTACGACAACGAGGGCAACGCGGGCGCCATCTACGACACCTACGCCTGCTACGACTTCGCGACGGACCCGGTGGAGTACTTCCTGATGGTGGACCCGACGTCCACAGCCGACTCGCTCGTGCTGAGGATGTGGGGCTACTCCTGGGGCATCGACGCGCTGATGCTCAGGTACATGGAGGTCACCGGCCTGATGGACAAGTTCAACGTGTGGCCTGAGGACTGGTGCCTGAACGGGACCATAACCTCGACGGGCGCGAACATCCAGTCCAGGATGGTCACCTTCGACCACATGACCAACTGGAAGGACTACTCCGTGTACACGGGCGCCTGGATAATGGAGCCCACGCAGGCGGACTGGACCTACAGCGACCCCGCCCCGCCCGGCTGGGTATCGAGGTACAACGACTACGACGCGTATGCTCTCACGTACAGGCCGGGCAAGGAGATGTGGGCGCCTGGTTCGAACTACTACGGCACGCTGGATACCCATACCGGGGCAAATACAGTCCAGGGTGTGGCGTACTGGGTGACCCCGAGGGCGTGGGACCTTGTCGCTGGCGAGAAGATAGTCGTCAAGCTGGCGGACAGGTTCTGGGCGGTCAAGCCCTACAAGGGCGTTGCGGCCGAGGACTTCGGCAAGGGCGGAAGCACGACGAAGAAAGCGGAGGTCCTTGCGAACGGCTACTGGGGCGAGATGGTGCTCGGGCACAGCCGAGACGCGAGCCTGTACAGCTCCACCTACTACGACGCAGCCACAAAGACGCTGACCTACACGGGGCCGAAGACCTTCACCGACGATGACAACACGCAGTACCCAGCGCTTGAGCAGACCGGAACTCCAGCTATCGTCATGGCGGTCTCGAACGTCAGCCACTACGTTATGAGGATCGTCGAGCCCGGGCCGTACTACACCGGTGTGACATACACGCTCGAGGTCACGGCAAAGAACTACACGGACGTGACGGTCACCGGCTGGAACGGCACTGTGGACCTAGCGGTCCCGGGTGGCGGGGCGAACCTCGGAGCAGCCTCACTGACATACACGCCTGCCAACGGCGGTGTGAAGACCACGACCATCGAGTTCACGACGGTCGGCAGTGTCACGCTCAGTGCCACGGATAGGGGCTTCCCGCTCGATATCACCGACCAACTGGTCATTCCGACGGAGATACCCGAGTTCCCGACGCTCCTGATACCGGTGATCGGCGCGGTAGCGGTCTTCATCGTGCTGAGAAGGCGCGACAAGAAGAAGAAGGCCTAGACGCGGAGAGCCGCTCGAAACCTCTTACCCAACACCTTTCCTTTTGATTTCATATGTCAGCTCTAGCCGTGGCTCGATGAGCCTGGCAATCACAGCGAATGTCTTAAATCAGAAGCTATGCGATTATGTCCCAGCAAGGGATGGGACATGGCAGATGCATTGCCGTTGGAGTTCAGGATCTCTAGACTCACGGTCCAGAGCCTTCGAAACCTGTGCGACGCGCGGAACGTGCCAGGGGGCTCGAACCTTCTCAAGGCGCAGCTGGTCGAGTTCGTCATGAAGAACTTCGATGGGAAGGTGCTCGAGGACTTCTGCACTGCACAGGAGGACATCTACTTCGTCGAGAATATGGCCAGGGCCATCAAGTGGGCCGCGAGCAGGAAGGTCGTGCAGCTGGATCCCAAGAGCGACAACACGCTCGTGAACGGCGTGTTCACGCTTAGGCGGTCCGACGGGTACGAGGCGTACAACATCAGGTTCGTGAACCAGACCACGGAGGATATCGCCACGTCGTGCGAGTGCGTCGAATTCCGGGAGAAGGGCTACTTCTGCCCGCACCAGATGGCCGTGCTCGTGAGATGCCTCGCGGACGGCCTGTTCCCGCTGGACGACTGGGCCGGGCCCATGTCCCCCGAGGCCGCGGACCTCATACTCGCAAACGTGTTCAGGCGAAGACGGCCAGCGCGCTGAGTCTGGCCCTCTCCTCGATTCGAGAACCTTTATCTAGAGTGACTCTTTTCTCAGGGCAACATGGCCCAGTACGATTGGCGCGAGAGCGAGCCTAGGTGGCAGGCCAAGTGGAAGGAGTGGGACATCTACAGGTTCGACCCCAAGTCCGACTGTGAGATCTTCAGCATAGACAACCCACCGAGGTACGCGTCGGGGGCGCTCCACCTCGGCCACGCCTATGGATACACGGTCATAGACTTCGCCGCGAGGTACAAGCGCCTCAGGGGCTACAACGTGTTCTTCCCGCTCTGCTTCGACGTCAACGGCACCCCGGTCGAGGTCCGCGTGGAGAAGGTCAAGGGCGTCAAGGCGTCCGAGGTCCCGCGCCAGGAGTTCATCAAAATGTGCAGCGAGTTCGCCGAGAAGTACATCGGCGAGATGACCAGGCAGTTCGAGCTCCTGGGAGAGAGCATGGACCCGTCCATCTACTACAGGACCGACGCTGAGTACTACAGGCGGCTCACTCAGGTCTCCTTCATAAGGATGTTCAAGAAGGGTCTCGTGTACAAGGGCCACTTCCCCATCAACTGGTGCACTCGGTGCGGCACGGCCCTCGCGGACGCAGAGGTGAACTACGACAGCAGGAAGACGAAGCTGAACTACATCAAGTTCCACGAGATGGGCTCGGGGCGGGAGGTGCTCATAGCCACGACGAGGCCGGAGCTCCTGTGCACGTGTCTCCTCGTGGCAGTGCATCCGGACGACGTCTCCAAGGCGGACCTCGTGGGCAAGGAGCTCGTGACGCCCATGTTCGATCGAAAGGTCAAGGTCGTCACGGACCCGAAGGTGGACCCTCAGTTCGGCACGGGCACGGTCATGATATGCTCGATAGGCGACAAGGACGACCTCGAGTGGATCATGAAGTACAGCCTCCCGCTGGACAAGGGAATAGACGAGGCAGGGAGGATGACGGAGCTGTGCGGCAAGTATGCTGGCATGCCAGTCACGGACGCTCGGAAGGCGATCATCGAGGACATGAAGACTGCGGGGCTGCTAGTGAAGCAGGAAGACCTCGACCAGAACATAGGGGTATGCTGGAGGTGCCACACGCCCATCGAGTTCCTGAAGATCCCGCAGTGGTTCATCAGGAGCGTCGAGTTCAAGGGCCAAGTGCTCGAGATGGTCGACAGCATCGTCTGGAAGCCCGAGTTCATGAAGATCAGGATCCAGGACTGGGTCAACTCCCTCGCCTGGGACTGGGTCGTGTCGAGGCAGAGGTACTTCGCGACAGCCATACCGCTATGGGAGTGCGCCGACTGCGGCCATGTCCTGCTGGCGGAGGAGAAGGACTGCTATGTCGACCCGACCGTCAAGGCGCCCCCGAAGGACAGGTGCGAGGTATGCGGCGGGAAGTACGTCGGCTCCAAGGAGGTGTTCGACACCTGGATGGACTCGAGCATCTCGCCCCTGTACAACGCGTTCTGGGAGCGCGACGAGGCGATGTTCAAGCGGCTCTATCCGATGACACTGCGCCCTCAGAGCCACGATATCATACGCACCTGGGCTTACTACACAATACTCCGCGAGATGCTCCTGATAGGCGAGAAGCCCTGGAGCGAGGTCATGATCCACGGGTTTGTAATGGCCCCCGACGGCAGGCCAATGCACTCGTCCACGGGCAACATCATCGACCCGATGCCCCTGCTCGAGAAGCACGGCGGGGACGCGATGAGGTACTACGCATCCACGTGCGCCCTGGGGATGGACCACGCGTTCAAGGAGCAGGAGCTCGTCAGGGGCAACAGGCTCGCCACGAAGGCCTGGAACGTCATGCGGATGGTCGGGAGCGCGTGCAAGGAGAAGCCCCCGAAGCCGCGGAAGACGCACCCGGTCGACGCCTGGATCCTGAGCAGGTTCGGGGCGCTTGTGCAGGCCGTGGAGAAGCACAACGATGAGTACCAGTTCGACCGCTCGATGGCGCTCATCCAGGACTTCCTCTGGCACGAGTTCGCGGACCACTACATCGAGCTCGTGAAGCACAGGGCATACTCCGAGCGCGACGGAGGAGCGAGGTACGCGCTCTACACCGTCGGCCTCGGGCTGCTCAAACTCGCCTCCGTGTTCCTCCCGCACGTCGCCGAGGACGCCTACCAGCTCAACTTCAAGCAGCACGAGAAGCCCGTCAGCATACATGTCTCCGAGTGGCCGAAAGCGCCCTCACTAGACGAGGCAGCTGAGCGGAAGGGCGAAGCCGTCAAGGACATCGTTGCAGCCGTGCGCTCCTGGAAGTCCGCCAAGGGCCTGTCGCTGAACGCCGAGATGAGCAGAATCGAGATCGTCGGGGGGGACGCTAAGGCAGTCGTGTCTGGCTCGGAGAGCGACATCAAGGAGACCCTGAAGGCCAAGGAGGTCGAGGTGATGGCAAAGGTCGACCTCAAGGAGTCGATCGCGGGTCTCAAGCCCGTCCACGCGAAGCTCGGGCCCACGTTCAGGAAGGACGCGAAGGCGATAGCTGACGAGCTCGCGTCCATGCAGGACATCGACCCAGCGACTGCGATGAAAGGCCTGCATGTCACACTCGCCGATGGAAGGGAGCTCAGCATCGGCCCGGAGTTCTACGAGCTCGAGAAGAGGGACGAGTCCGAAAGGGGAGAGCTGGAATACATATCCGCTGGCGGGCTGACGATCCTCGTTTACAAGTGAGCGCTGTCCAGCATATGCCCAGCTCGACAGGTTATAATACTGAGATTGCGTTTTATTCAGAGCAATGGACCGAAAGGAAGAGGTCGTCGAGGTCCTCAGGGGCGTCCTGGACCCGCACACCGGCGTCAGCGTCTACGAAATGGGACTCATTTCCGAGCTGGTCGTGACGACCGATTCCGTGAACCTCACTTTCATGCCCACGAGCCCGTTCTGCCCCGTTGGCGTCGAGCTCGCAAAGGCGATCAGGGACAACATCCTCGCGATCAGCGGTATGAAGAGCTGCAGCGTCAAGGTCGTGGGACACATACGCGCGGCCGAGATAAACGAGGAGCTCAGCGCCTAGCGTCGCGCACCAGGTCGAGCTTCACACGCTTGTTCTGGATGGAGAACTGCTCCAACCCCTTCATCGCCCTGAAGGCGACGCTCTTGTGGATCTCGATCCTGCTGGAGTCCTCGCCCACCTCGACCGTCCCTATCAGGTGCTCGATTATGCCCGTCTTGCGCTCGATGAACCTCAGCAGGTCGACCATCCCGACGCCGTCTCTCTTGCCGACATTGATCCTGAAGGGGACCATGCCGAAGTGGTCCGAATACTCGTCGAGGTCGAGCTGCCGCTTGACCGTGTCCCTCCCCCTCGCCTCGGGGACCTCCTCCGCGGCCAGCCTGGTCCTGCCGAAGCTCTCGATCTGCTTCACCAGGTGCTGCTCCTCCTTCGACACGAACGTGATGGCCTTGCCGGACTTCCCAGCCCTCGCGGTCCTCCCGATCCTGTGGACGTAGTCCTCGGGATTCTCGGGGATGTCGTAGTTGATCACGTGCGTGATGTTCTCGATGTCCAGGCCCCTGGCGGCCACATCCGTGGCGGTGAGCACCTTGAGCTTGCCCGACCTGAACTTGCCCATGACCTTGTCCCTCGCGGCCTGGGACATGTCCCCGTGGATGGGGTCTGAGGAGTAGCCGTACGCCCTGAGCTTGTACGCGAGCATGTCCACCATGCGCTTGGTCGAGCAGAACACCAGAGCCAGCTCC
>DYTN01000053.1 GCA_020725925.1 Methanobacteriota archaeon | reverse complement strand
GCCGCTCTCAGGGAGGTCGCCCGCATCGCGAAACCCGGAGCGAAGGTGGCAATCTCGGACGCATTCCGCACACACATGCCCTCTGATGACGAGTCGTGGGAACAGTGTATCGCCGGGGCCATCACCGTAAGCGAGTTCTCGACACTGGCCCTCAGTGCCGGCCTGATCATCGCGGGGCAGGTCGACCTCACACAGCAGGTCAAGATGCTCGTGTCAGCGAAGAAGTGGGATTGGCCCGAGTTCCTCGAGCACAGAATGGACTACCGCGGCTTTCTTCTGCTCAAGAGTTGAGTAAGTTCTTTATACAATCGTATACATTTCGTGTTCGTATGGTCCTCACGGCGCTCATAAGGTCAAAGGCACGCACCCGCATCCTGACGCTTCTGCTCCTTGGAAACCAAGAGAAGTACTACCTAAGGGAAATCGAGCGCAGGACTGGAGAGAACATCAACTCCGTGCGGCGGGAGCTGGCCAACCTGGAGAGTGCCGGCTTCGTGGTCTCCTCCGCCCTGGCCAACCTCAAGTACTTTTCGATTAATCGTAGCAGTTCGATTTATCCTGAGCTGAGGTCAATGTTCCTAAAGACGGAGGGGGTAGCCGGCGTGGTAAGAGAGAGGCTCGCGCGGCACGGAGACATCGAGAGCGCCTTCATCTTCGGATCGTTCGCCTCGGGAGAGGAGACCGTGACGAGCGACATCGACCTGTTCCTCGTGGGGATGATTGAGGAGAAGGCTGTCATTCGAACGGTGAGGGAAATGGAGCAGTTGCTCGGAAGACAGGTCAACTTCGTGACCATGTCCCGCGAGGAGTTCGAGAGAAGGGCAAAGACCCGAGATCCGTTTGTCTCGCGAGTCCTCTCATCACCACTGGTGCCCCTCGTCGGAGAGGGCCTAAGTGGACCCGGACGCAATGGTGCGAAGCGGCGCACTGAGACGGTTCAAAGCAAGCGCAAGTGAAGTGGAGGAGCTACTAAGGCTGGCGGATAGGGATTTGTCCTTCGCAGGGTCAGTGATGCAGAGATCGTTGGACTGGGCTCAGATCGCCGCCTACAACTCGATGTTGCAGGCCGGACGCGCCCTGATGTTCTTCAGAGGTTACAGGCCAGCCGGAGAATCGCATCATGTAGCAGTGATCGAGTTCCTGGACCATGAGCTTGGCAGCGATCACCACGACCTGGTCGTCGTGATGGACAGGATCCGGCGCAGGCGGAACATGGCGCTGTACAGGAGCGCAGAGCAGTCAACTGAACAGGATGTATGGAGCGCCTTGAAGCACGCGGAGGCGCTTCTCGCCATCGTCACTTCAATTGTAGCCCAGAGAGACGTAAGGGCGCTCTGAATTGACGGACGATTCGTTGGTCTGAGGGCGGTTGGGCCACTGAAATCGCAACAACGCTTATCTTGCTGCAAGTCCTCTTTAGCCGAAGGCAACTAGGTCTTCGCAGGGGGAATGGCATTTGAAGCAGAACGCCAGGCGCGCTATGCTTGCCATGGTGATTGCGGCAGCGATGGTATTTCCCGTCGCTGGCATCATAGCCTCCGTCGGGGAGGTCGAGGCGGCTCCGCCCGAGACCGTTCTTCGAGTAGGGTCCTTGCAGAGCATCGATTCGCTCAATCCTTATGTTGGCATCAACGACATATCATATATCTTCTATGGGCTCGTCTACGATGCGCTGATCGGGATTGGCAACGACCTGGAGCCCGTCCCGAACCTTGCGACGAGCTGGTACGCCGTGCCTGAGACCGATCCGGAGATGATCATCTCTGGCGAACCGTATGGTTCTGTCTGGCAGTACAATCTCACCCACACGGCCACATGGACTGACGGCACGTCTTTCACCGCGGACGATGTCGTGTTCAACGTCAACCTGAATGCGGACAACTACAACGCAATGTGGGCCTTCCAGCCCTACTCCTACTTCATGAACTACGCAGAGAAGGTCGACGACTATACAGTCAGAATCCACTACTGGAACAGGGTGACGGCAATCCCAATGCCCGTCGCATACGGCGGCATGATCCATATGCCCATCCTGCCGAAGCATCTTCTCGAGACCATGGACCCGTTCGAAATAGGTTTCAACTGGACCGGCATCTTCCCATCCGAGGACCCCCCATTGGTCGGCACGGGACCGTTCATGGCCACATCGGACACATACGATGAGTATCTTGCGGGAGACTACATCACTCTCGTCAAGAGGCCGGACTACCACTGGACCGTCGACGGGCTAGCTGAGGTGCACTTCGACAAGCTGGTCATCTACTCCTTCACCGAGCCCAACGCAATGTCTCTCGCCCTCCAGACCAACCAGATCGATGTCGCCCAGTTCCCGCCACAGCATTTCAGGGCACTGGAAAACGCCATCATTGCGGGAACTGTGACGAACGTGACGACCTTCTCGGGGCCGAAACCGACCCAGTACTTCGAGAACGTCATGGTCTGCATGAATGATGCCGGCCCGAACCCGTCCAGACTGGACCCGACCATCAGAACCGCGATGGCCATGGCAACGGACAAGTCCTACATAGTCGACAACTACTACTTGGGGCTAGCAGACGAGGGCTCGACCTTGATCCCGCCCGTGAACTCGTTCTGGCACTATGAGCCCAACGCGACTGAGAAGACCGAGTACAACCTCAGCAGGGCGAACGAGATGCTCGAAGCGGCAGGCTATATCGATGGCCCGGACATGGACACGGTGAGGGAGTGCACTGCTTCCAGCTGGGCGGTCGTAGAAGGTTACGTGGTCGAGGGAATGCCACTGGACTACGAGATGGTTGTCAGAATGGAGCATCCTGAGGAGAAGGATGTTGCCATGTTCCTTCAGGATCAGTTCTCCCAGATAGGTATTCGGCTGACATACATGATCGTAGAAGAGCCCCGGCTTCAGGCGATTGTCTACGCGTACAATTACGATACAGCTATCTGGGGTCGGAGGGCCGACGTCGACCCGAACTACATTCTGTTCACTCAGTCCAAGAACGCCTGGACCGGCTGGGGGGACACGAAGTACACCAACCCTGCCTACGAAGAGAACTACAGCCTCTCTGTCATGACGCTCGACCCATCGGAGAGGAAGGTCTTCGTGGACAACTGCCAGCGCATTCACTATCTCGACTCTCCGTACATCATCTTCGCGTACGTGAACCAGACCTACGCATGGAGGACGGACACGTTCACGGGGTGGGGCGACTGGGCGGCTGACCCAGGCAGAAGCATCGACGCGCACTGGACCGGGAACCCGCTGTACTTCGACCTCGCTCCAATCATCGAGCCAAACGACCCCCCGATCGATGTGCAGCTGAGCCCGGACCCTGATCGCGCCCTTGTCGGGGCCTCCGTGACCCTTCACGCGACTGCGACAGACCCGGACGGCGACGCCCTCACATTCCACGTCCAGTTCGGGGACGGGTATTCGGAGATTATCACGAACATCCTGGGAGGCACGCTCCCGCAGTCCGTCGACTTCGTGCATGCCTACGGTTCCGCAGGTACATACCTGGTGACGCTGTGGGTGGACGACGGCTCGGGGATCACCGGGCACAATGTCACGACGACCGCTACTGTCCTGGTGGTCGAGCCTGGCGACAGGACCGTCCAGTACCGGTGGCATGACATGTTCAACGTGCCGTTCGGTGAGTGGTGGCACAAGAGATGGGAGATCTACCAGGTGGAGCTGCCCCTGACCGATTCCTATCCATACATCCTGAAGCGGTTCGAATCTCCATTGGGCGACACCTCGTACAATGCGGCCATGGTCCTCGACGTTACCGGACGCAACATGACCGAGCTGAACATGGACTCTAGGCCCGAATTCCTTCCGTTCCTCGGCACGGAACGAGGAGGCAATGCCACCATTGACTGGTACATGCAGTACATGACAAGCGACGAGGTCGCGAGCCATCCAGGAGTGAACGAATCATCGGACGACGGATGGCTCGTCTCGCTGAACGGGACTGTTCGGCTCGACGAGCAGGCCGCGAAGGCAGTCCTCAACCTCACCGATGCTGGGTACGACGACTTCGCGACCTGGTGGAGTGCGAACAAATCGGTCGTCGAATCGAACTACACGGATTGGCTGGAGACGGAGGCCGGCATAGGTCGCCTCGACATATGGCCGATGTACGACTGGGTCCTGACCCTGTTCTATCTCGACATCTTCGCGCAACGCGTGGGCGACCTCATCATCCTGAACTACGACATCGTCAGCTGGGGCATGGAGGTGCTCATGGCCAGGTGGCTGCACGAGGCCTTCTTGCCCGGCGAATGGTTCTATGAGGGCATGACGATGCACGCTGACATAGGACCTGGGAGATGCGACCTGGACCTCTCAATGGCCGTGCCGTATGGG
>DYTN01000052.1 GCA_020725925.1 Methanobacteriota archaeon | reverse complement strand
CTCGACAGGAAGGCCTCGTCCAGGCACACCAGGCCTACCGGGGAATAGTTGCTGGTGGTTTCTTCGAGCAGCGGCGGGAGCGGTGGCACCGGAAGCGGCCCCGGCGTTGGATCCGGGCATATCGTCAGCGAAAATGCGCCAGCCATAACAAGCCTGAGCTATTTTTCAAGCACGACGGTTGGAGGCGCCTATTCTTTATCGGGCACGGTAAAAATGAAGAATATCGGAAGCGACAATTTGAAAATCAGGGCGGACATGATCTCCTCCGACCAGGTGGTGAACGTCATACTCGACGCCGGTGAAAACAAAATGTATTCGCAGCTTATGTCGCAAGGGCCGTCTTGGACCGAATCAGAATATTCTCCTGATTTGGCCACATCTTACATGGGTGTCATCAGCCAGATATCGGCGTGGAGCGGCAGCGGCGACTACACATACACCGACGAGGCTACGGGGGACAACGTGACGCTATCGTACATCGAGGTTAACCCGAGCATCCCGGACTCCGTCTTCCAGCCGACGTAAGTCAGGCAAAGTTTTCAATAAAAATGCAGCATTAATAAACGATAAAATATAACCAGAATGAGGTTTTGAAGTAAAAAGGTGCATACGATGGCAAGGAACAAACCAGCCCCTCTCAAGAGAAGGCTGATCAAAGGCGGGAGGAGAACGAGCAGGGCCCCCGTCTGGGTCATGGTCAAGAGCCGCGGCCGCATAAGATCAAGCAGGAAGCAGAGGAACTGGAGAAGGCAGAAGCTCAAGCCTTGAGGTGGGAGAATGGCAGAAGAAGAAAGGATTTACGTTATACCGCTGGCGGGCGCGAAAAGCGTGCAGAGGTACAGGCGCACGAACAGGGCAGTCAAGATAGTCAGGGAATTCCTCGTCAAGCACATGAAGTCCGAGGATGTCAAGATCGACAAGTCATTGAACGAGAAGTTGTGGAAGCGCGGTACGAGGAAACCTCCGACTAAGGTAAGGGTCAAGGCCGTGAGGCAGGACGATGGGTCGGTAGTTGCCTCTCTAGCGGAGTAGGTGGATTGATGACGGTGAAGAGGATGGATATCGGAAGGATACCATTCATAGGAGCCTTCGCATTCTGCACTGACAAGTTCGCGGTTTTCCCGATGGGCATTTCATTCGACGAGGGCACGGCTGAGAGCCTTGGTGTCCCTCTTGCGAAGATGAGCGTTTCGGCGAGCCCGCTGCTGGGGATTTTCCTTGCAGGGAATTCAAACGGCATCATCTGCCCGGACGCCTTTAGGTTGGAAGACGGCAACGGGTTCGGCGTCGATTACATCCCTGGAAAGTTAACGGCGTTGGGGAACCTGGTCCTGGCGAACGACCACGGGGCGATTGTCAGCCCGGACTTCCCGGACGAGACTATTGGGGTCATTTCAAACAGACTCGGCGTCCCCGTCGAACGCGGGACTGTGGCGAATTTCAATAATGTCGGCGCCGTGGGCGTCGCGACGAACAACGGGGTTTTGCTTCACCCGAACGTCACCGAGAGCGAGATCGAGCATGTTCAGAAAGTCCTTGGGGTCCAGGCCGATGTGGGAACGGCCTGCAGCGGGCTGGAGTTCCTTGGGCTTTGCGTTTTGGCTAATTCGAGGGGAGCGCTCGCGGGCACAACGACAACGGGCCCTGAGCTGGGAAGGATTGAAAGCTCCCTGGGGTTCCTGAGGTGAAAATATGGCGAAAATTTTCAGGATACGTGGTTGGTTCAAGCAGGGGATTTTCACGCAGAGATTCTCTCTCGAGTTGCTGGCCATCTCGGAGAAGCAGGCACTGGAGCGCGTGCTCTCGCAGATGGGGAGCAGGCACAAGGTCAGCCGCAACAGGATAAACATCGAAGAAGTTGCCGAGATAAAGGCCGAAGAGGTCAAGGATCCGAGGGTCCTGGCCAGCCTGGAGGGGTAAGATGGAGAAAGTCGACGACCAGGAAAAGCTTCAGACTATGCTCGCCCAGATGGGCAGCTATCGTGAACTGATGGAGGTCCTGAAGCAGCAGCTCGTCGCTCTTTCGAACGCCCTGGCTGAGGTTTCCGCGACCACGGAGTCGCTCGAGACTCTGAGGAAGCAGGCGCCTTCCACGGAGATACTCGTCCCGATTGGTGCCGATTCGTTCGTTCCCGCGAAGTTGGGCCCGGTCGACAAGGTGATTGTCGGGCTCGGGGCGGAGGTAGCCACAGACATGGCGCCTGAAAAGGCGATCGAGAAGCTAAAGTTGCGCGCGGACGAGATTGAAAAGTCGATAGCGCAGACTCGCGAAGAGATTGTGAAGACAGACGAGAGAATCAACACTATCAGGCCCGAGGCCGAACGTCTTTTACAGAAAATCAAAGGTCAGTCGGACTGAGGAAGCCGAGGATGTTTGACAAACTCAAGAAGAAGCTCAAAGGTGTCAAAGAGCGGATAGCCACAAAGTTCGCAAAGTCCGAGGAAGTGGAAGTCGAGGTGCCGGAGGAGCAGCCGGCGCCGGAAGTTGTGGATGTCCCGGCCCCAGCGCCCGAGAAAGTCCCAAAACCTGTTTCTTTGCCGAGAGCCGAAAGGCCGAAGGCAGCGCCGTTGCCACCGCCAGTTGTTCCGAAACCTGAAGTTAAACCCGAAGTCAAGAAGCCAAAAGAGGAGCCCAAGCCCGCGCCGAAGCCGAAGCCGGAGCCAGAGGTCGAGGAGGAGGTCCCGGACCTTCTGCCTGAGGAGGTCCCGCCGCCGGTAGAAAAACCAAAGAAGGTCGAGCGTGCGCCGGCTCCAGCGAAGGCCCCGAAGGTCGAGGCTCAGAAGCCCCCGAAGATAATGGCACCCGAGAAGCCGAAGAAGGGAATCCAGAGGGCGGTTAAGAGGATCCTCGGGAAGAAGCTGAGCGCGGGGGACGTCGAGGACATCCTCTGGGAGTTGCAGGTCGCGCTCCTCGAGAGCGACGTGGCGGTGCCAGTAGCGGACACGATAATCGAGTACGTGAAGGCCGACCTTCTCGAGCAGAAGATTGGGATAAAGGAGGACCCGAAGGACATGGCGGAGGAGATGCTCAAGCGCGCCGTGAAGAGGGTACTGACGACCGGGAAGGAGGTCGACATTCTGAAAGTCATCGAATCGAAGAGGGAGCGCGGTGAGCCGGCGGTCGTTGTTTTCCTGGGGATAAACGGCCACGGCAAGACCACGACAATCGCTAAGCTCGGACGCTATCTTACAGGTAAGGGATTCAAGGTCGTGCTGGCGGCCGCCGACACTTTCAGGGCCGCAGCCATTGAGCAGATCGAGATACATGCGCAAAGGCTCGGTCTGGACGTCGTGAAGCAGAAGCGCGGGTCGGACGCCGCGGCCGTCGCGTTCGACGCGGTGGCGCACGCGAAGGCGGAGAGGGCCGACGTCGTGCTAGTGGACACGGCCGGCCGCATGCAGACGGATGCCAACCTGATGGACGAGCTCAGGAAGATTGTCCGCGTTGCAAAGCCCGACCTCGTTATTTTCATAGGAGATGCGCTGACGGGGAACGACGCCGTGGAGCAGGCAAAGACATTCGACCAGACGATCGGGATAAGCGGCTCGATTCTCTGCAAGATGGACGCAGACGCGCGAGGCGGGGCGGCGCTGTCGATAACGCACGTGACGGGCAAGCCGATCCTCTTCATAGGGACGGGGCAGGGTTATGATGACCTCCAGCCGTTCGACCCGGACGTAATGGTGAACGCGCTTTTCGGTGACTGATTTCCAAAGGTTAAAATCTGTATGGGAAAAATAGAAAAGGTGAAAAAATGGTGACTCGTGGGCTTATTATCGGTCGCTTTCAACCGCCGCACAGGGGCCACATCGAAATCTGCAAGAAGATAATGAGTGAAGTGGACGAGCTTGTTGTGGGGATTGGCAGCGCGCAGGAGAGCCACACTTTGGAGAACCCGTTCACGGCCGGGGAGCGCATCCTGATGTTGACCAGGTCGCTCGCCGACGAGGGGATAGACCTCTCGAAAGTCCACCTGATTCCGATACCGGACGTGAACAACAACGCAATCTGGGTGACGCACGTCGTCTCTCTCTCGCCGCCGTTCCACATCGTCTACTCTGGGAACCCCCTCGTGAGGCGCCTTTTCAAGGAGACGGGCTTCGAGACGAAGAAGCCGCCGATGATAAAGCGCAAGGAATACTGGGGGACCGAGATCCGGGACAGGATGATAAAGGGGAAGAACTGGCAGGAGCTCATCCCGAAGGCAGTCGTCGGGGTCATGCAGGAGATCAAGGGGATAGACAGGATGAAGGACCTCTCGAAGACGGATTACCTGCTCAGATAATCGATACAAAGAAGTTCTGCGAGACATTTCATTTCAAAGCGGAATTGCTTTTATCTCGCTCAAGTCATCCAAGTCGTT
>DYTN01000008.1:64067-69137 GCA_020725925.1 Methanobacteriota archaeon | reverse complement strand
CCACCCCTTTTTCCCTTCACTGACCGGAGACAGCACGCTTCACCAGCCCGAGGTTTCATCGCAGCTGCTGGTGCTTACTGCATTCTGTAGAAACGGACCGGACCAACCGACGCCTATGTCTTCTTGGTCTCTCGCGTCTTGACTCTCAGACCCTTGTAGCCGCATTTGCGGCACCTCGTCGCCCTGATCGCATTCCTGGCGTTGCAGTTCATGCACACCTTCTTGATCAGGTTGCGCGCCTCGGCCTCTGGGAATCTAGCCATGCTCGGTCCTCTTGCGCCACAAACTGAGAGGCCGTATATAACAGTTGTGAACCGTACCAGGCATCTCCCTGGAAGGGCTCACTTCAACCTCTTGCCCTCGTGCGCGAAGTGCGCCAAGAGCGCCTCGAGCTGGATCCTCTCGCTCGCGCCAGACACCATCCTGAACTCGGCTTCGCCCACACGGTCGACCAGCCTCACCTTCGCGTCCTCGCTCACTGGGAGGTCGAACACGGCCCTGTGTATTCCAGCTACGATGTCCTCGCCGGAAAGGCCATGCCTTGCGATGAGGTCGTCGAGGCGTGAGCGCGCAGCCGTGAAGCTGCCACCCAAAGCGGTCTTGAGGATCTCCTCGATCTCGGCCGGCCTGATGTTTTCCGTCGACTCGAAGATGGAATCCTCATCGATCTTCTTTGCCAAGGAGGCGGCTACCTGAAGGATGTTCGTGGCCTTTCGGAGGTCTCCCGCCGCGAGCCTGCATATGGCCGCTAAGCCGTCTTCGGCCACCTCCACATGTTCGGCAGCCGCGATGCGCTTCAGATACGTCCTCACATCGGGCTCGCCCAGAGGTCGGAACCTGAAGACCGCGCATCTGGACTGTATCGGCTCGATGATCTTCGACGAGTAGTTGCATGACAGTATGAACCTACAAGTCTGCGTGTAGCGTTCCATGGTCCGTCTGAGCGCGGCCTGAGCGTCCGATGTCAGGGAATCCGCTTCGTCCAGGAATATGATCTTGAAGTCGGATCCGCCGATGGACGCCGCCCTGGCGAAGTCCTTGATCTTCCCGCGCACCACGTCTATCCCGCGCTCGTCGGAGGCGTTCAGCTCGATGAGACTGTCCCTCCACCCATCTCCGTACATCTCCCTCGCGAGGGCGATGGCGCAGGTGGTCTTGCCCGAGCCCGCAGGGCCGGCGAAGAGCATGTGGGGCATACTCCTGGTCTTGACATAGGCCGAGAGCCTCTCGACAATGTTCTTCTGGCCGATGACATCGGACAGCTTCTTCGGCCTGTACTTCTCGACCCAGACGTCCTGCATGGCCCCGACCGACTCTCGAATGCGCTATCCTTACTAATAACCTTTCATGGAGGAGCGGGCTGGCCAGCAACCTCCGTTTGCGGCAGATCGTGTCCTCTGAAGGGGCTAGCTCAGCTCCATGCCAAAGTCAGACATGCGCTTCTTGAACGCAGCGATCACGGAGGCGTACTCCTTGCTCGGCCTGCGCTTCTCGAGGTCCCAACACTCATGCACCGTCTTCCCGAGGGGCGGGTTTGCCAACCTCGGCTCATAGCCCCTCAGCAGCTGCTTCACCAGCTCGTTGCCGTCTGTCCGCTTCATGCCCGCGGCCGCGTGAGCCACCTCTCCAGAGATCCTCGGCTCGACGGGCGTCGTCCTGTCCTCATTCTTGTTCGTGGCGACGCCCAAGGACTCGATGGACAGCCCTGAGACGACTGCGGCCGTCACGGACGCTGATGTCTCGAGCAGGCACATGGGAGTGCAGGGGCCCGCGGCCGTGTAGTTCAGGCTGAGGCTCAGGAGATGCGTGTTCCTGCTGACTGCCTGTCCCATCGTGGAGATCACCCAGAGCATCTCCCGGCTGCTGTTGGACACATGCCTGAGGTGGAGCGGAAACGGCACGAAGTAGCTCGCCTGGAAGGTGAGCGCGTTCATCATATGGTGAGCGACGGTCGAAACGGTGGTCCCCTCCGGTCCGCCAGCATATCCGCCCATGAGCGGGGAGAAGTCTATCCCGACGGCCCCGCCTATCGAATGGACTGCGGTGGCCTTGTTGAGCCTCGCAAAGTCGATCTTCATGGGGTCCATGCTCGCGATCATGTATCCGTCAGATGGCCTCAGGCCGAACCTCGGATGCAGGGCTGCGGCCAAGGCGATGTCTGATTCCGCGGTTGACAGGGTGTTCATGAACGGGATCCCCTGCCTGCCCGCTCTGCTGCAGGCCTCCCTTCCTAGGACCGCATTCCTCATTGCACCCAGCACCTCGAGCGGGGATGCCGGCCTGATCCTCATCCCCCCGACACGGGTCATCGCGGGGGTCGTGATGGCATCTGCATGAGATATCTCGGCGTAGCCCTCCATCAACGCGAGGAAGGCCGGGTCGCCCGAACACGGGCCCCCGCCAGCCCCAAGGAGGCACCATGGTGGAAATCTGTCGCCGATCTTCCTGGGCACGAGCTCTTTTCGATCCCGGCCCTCCCCGAGCCAGAGCGAGGACGGAGCTCCTTTCAATCCCTCTCTCACCTCTGCCTCGGTGTAGGCAATGACACGTCCAGTGTCTGTGCAATACCCGCCCACGTCGACGAGCAACTCGAATGCGGCCTCGAAGACGTCGTCAGCGAGGGAGTTGTCGCTCGGAATCGGCTCCTCGGAATCAAATACGATGCCGTGCTCACGCACCTTCTCCTGGACCTTCGGCGCGAAGCCCCTGAGTTGATAGTCGTTCTCGCTCTTCGGGACGCCCTCGAGCGTCTTGTGCATCACATCAATCATCGTGACCATCGTCAGCTACCCCCTCCGATTGCGTGCCATTGGCCGGGCCCTCCCTCAGCAGCACAATGCTCTCGGTGGCCCGCTGGGGGATATGCGTGTTCACGGGTTAAAGCGTGCAGTTGCCAGGAGCTCGTTCATGACGGCCCGCGCCATTCAGGACCGCGGAAAGAACCAATAAATATCCCCTGGCTGAATCCGTCGAGCATGGGCTCATGCGACAAGTGCGGGAGGAGGCCGGTGGCCCTGATCAGGTACAGCGGAGCCCATCTCTGCAAGGAGCACTTCGTGGACTTCGTGGAGAGGCGGGTCAAGCACGAGCTCCGGAGACAGGTCAAGCTGCAGGGGGACGAGAGGATCGCGGTGGCCGTCTCCGGTGGGAAGGACAGCTCCGTGGCGCTGCACATGATGCATAGGATCCTCGGGAAGAGGAGGGACCTGACCATGTGTGCTGTGACGATCGACGAAGGCATCGCTGCCTACAGGGAGAGCAGCATTCCGATTGTCAGTGAGAACTGTGACCTCCTGGAGGTCGAGCACATCGTCCTGTCATTCCGTGACTTGTTCGGGACGACGATGGACAGGATAGCCTCGAATGAGCGCGACCTCGCCACGTGCAGCTACTGCGGGGTGCTCAGGAGAGCAGCGATGAACAGAGCGGCGAGGGGCTGGAACGCCTCGTATCTCGCCACAGGCCTGAACCTGGACGACACCGCCCAGTCGATCCTCATGAACTTCGCCCGCGGGGATACGGAGAGACTTGCGAGGCTAGGTCCACACAGGAGAATCCAGAATGGACTTGTTCCTCGCATACAACCGCTCCGCACGATCCCTGAGAGCGAGACGACACTGTACGCTCTTCTGATGGGAATCAAGTACCACGATCTGGATTGCCCTTATGCGCCCGAGGCGCTCAGGAACGACTACAGGAAAGTGATAGCGCAGCTGGAGGACAAGTACCCGGGGACTAGGCACAGCATAGTGAAGAGCTATGACGACATCCTGCCAGCCCTCGAAGAACGCCACTTGCCGGCGAAACTGAGGACATGCACGTGCGGGGAGCCGGCAATCGGCAGCAAGTGCAAGGCGTGCCAGCTCATCGATTCGCTCAAGACCAGGCGGCTCACCTGAGGGGACCCTTCGAGATCCAAGCACCGCAGTTCTTGCAGGTCCTCTCGCTGGGCGAGACCTTCGAACCGCAGACGGGGCAGGCCTTCTGGGAGAGCGTCCTCTGGGCGGGCCGCGGAGGCGGCGGGGAGTAGCCAACCCCCTCGTCGTGCGTGACATCGTAGGGGACTCTGCTCATGGACTCGAACGATGGCGGGGCCCTCCTGCGCGCACTCACGACCTTGGCCCGCACGGCGGGCCGCGGCTTTTCTTCCGCTGCGAGCCTGCGCTCTTCCTTCGTGAAGGAGTCCCGGTGTGCTGTGAACGTCGAGACGATCAGGAGACCCTTGAGTGAGATGCCAGCGAGCATGATGTAGACGATCTTGCTCATGTCGAAGCGGACGTGGTATGGGCCATAGCTGAACTCCGCCACGCCGCCTCCGAACAACACGAACAGCCACATACATATGAACGCGAGCGCAGTCAGCCCGAACAGCATCCTCTTGTAGGAACCCACCTTGTTCGCAGACTCGACGGTGCTCGCCACAGCGATCATGGTCCCGAAGAAGAGCACGTATAGTCCTATGTTCGGCATGAAGGCGGTCGTGAGCTGAGGCCAGTTCTTGGAGACAAGGTCAACAAGCACGTACGGCACCACGATGAACCTGATGGCCTCCGTGAACGCGGTCCAGGTCGCGTCGGAGAGCCGTGATCTCTGCTTCAGGGGATCACCCCCGGGATGGAAGGTGCGACATAGCGCTCCGTGAAGGCGAAATCGGCCACCTGTATCCTCAGCTCGACGGAGTAGTTGGTGTAGTAGGCTGGGGTGATGTCGATCGAGACCCTGCCAGAGTTGTTGCCGCCAAGCGCGATCGTCGTCTGTGCGCTCCCGAGCATCGTCTCGTTCCCGAAGTAGACGATCTCGACCTGGGCTGGAGGCAGGCTAGCCAGGACGTCCGATGTCTCGAGCCAGTAGTCGACGGCGATCGTGAACGGAGCGGGAGGGATCGGCGGTGTTGCTGGGTACTCCACGTCGGAGACCCCCCAGCTCGATATCAGGGCCTCCCAGAACACGCTCACCTGGTAGCTCGCCTCGAACTTCACGAGCTTCATCGTGTAGTAGCAGGAGACCTCGACATAGAACCGCAGGATGTCGTCGTTGAACACCATCCAGTACGCACCGGTCTGGTAGAGC
>DYTN01000008.1:21703-64057 GCA_020725925.1 Methanobacteriota archaeon | reverse complement strand
AGCCGGAGGAGGTCGAATGTGAAATCGAGCGAGGACTCCGTGACCCGGCCCGCGGGTATCTCCCCCACATCGATGGTGTCCGCGGTGATCTCGTACATGGAGTAGTTCGTCACGCTGTAGCTGACAGTGAGCTCGTCGACATCGTAGAACCCGCCGTTGTCGATCGAGAATGGTGCGACGACATGGACAAGCCCACTTTCATAGGTCCATGAGACCTCATTTGGCGACGGAAGGTCGACCTTGAACTGGCCGCTCGGGAAGGGCCAGACGCTTGTGAACACGAGCGCGACGATAGCCAGGTTCACGAGGGCTATCGCGAGTTGGAGAATCCTTATCCTTGCGGCCATCCCGTTCTGCAGGAGCTAATCAGGCTGGCCCGTAATAAATGTAGAGCCCTCAGTATCAGCGCAGGTCCCCGTCGTACGATGGATAGTCGTAGGCTTCCTCGCCCTCGAAGAAGCAGTAGTGGAGCTTCGTGAACTGATGCTTCAGCTCGACGACGTCCGCCTTGACCTTCTCGGGGTCCTCGCCCTTGACCACGACCCTGGCGATGAGCTCCGCGACCTCTGACATCTCCTTCTCCTTCATGCCCAGCCTCGCGAGCTCCTGGGCGCCCATCCTGATACCGCAGGGTCTTATGGGGTCCGAATCCCAAGGAAGCAGGTTCTTGTTGAGGATGATGTTTGCACGCTCGAGCTCCTTGGCCATCTTCGCGCCTCCGTGGAACTCCTCGACGTCCACGACGATCGTATGCGACTCCGTGAATCCGAGGCGCTCGCACAGCACGTCTAGCCCGCGCTCGTGCAGCCCCTGGCCAAGGGCCTTTGCGTTCCTGATAGTCTGGTCGGCATAGGCCTCTCCGAACTCCTTGGTCTCGGCAAGGGTCACGGCAAGCGCAGCGACCGAATGCAGGTGGTGGTTGCTAGTCACTCCTGGGAACACGCCCCTCCTGAGAGATGTCTCGAAGCTCTCCCTGGGGAGGTCGGAGATGATCATGCCGTGCTGGGGGCCGGGAAGGGTCTTGTGCGTGCTTCCGGAGACGACGTCGATTCCCTGTCTCAGGGGATCCTGGAACCTACCGCCCGCGATGAGCCCGAGCACATGGGCGCCGTCGTACCAGGTAGAGCACCCCACTTCGGAGAAGACCTCCTTGAGCTCGTCCAGGGGTGTCGGGAAGAGGTAGACGGACTGGCCGAACAGCGCCACCTTGGGCTTGACCTCCCTGATTAGTCGCTTCGCTCCTTGGACATCGATGTTCATGACCTTCTCGTCGAAAGGATAGTTGTAGGTCCGGACGCCCCTGACCCCCGTCGCACCGATCTTGGCGTGTGATATGTGCCCGCCGTCTGAGAGCGCCACAGTGGTCATCTTGTCTCTCGGCTTTGCGAGGGCCATGAGTACCGCCAGGTTGGCCACCGTACCCGAGGTGGACCTCACGTCGGCGAACCTGCATCTGAAGACATCCTTCGCGAGGCTCTCACACAGAGCCTAGATCTGGTCGACGAAGATGTTCCCCTGATAGTACCTCTTGCCCGGGAGGCCTTCAGCGTACCTGTTGTGGAGGTCGGAGTTCATGACTTCGCGCGCCAGCGGGCTCATGATATTCTCCGAGGCGATGAGAGGTATCGAATCCTTGAACCAGGCGTTGTGCCGCCTTGTCAGCTCCCTCACTGACTGCGCTAGCTCCTTCGCTGAGGCCACGATTCCTGGTGAACAAATCGAAGACTAAATAAGTATGGGCACTACGAACTGTGCTGCTGGTCCAGCATCGTTGCGCACCCTACGGCAAGCACCTCTCGCTGCACGGACTAGGCGCGGGCGAACAATTCCGACGGAATCAGGTTCCCACATGTTGCAGTGGAAATCAAGGTGCGGAACTAGCTAGATAGCTATTTATAGAATGTATGACAATCTGTCATACAAGGCACCGCGATCACATGACTTCGAAGAGCGCAAGACTCAACATCAGACTGCCCGAAGACGACCTGCTGGAGCTCGAAGCCGTCCGCGAGCGCACCGGTCTCCAGAGCGTCTCTGACGTCGTCAGGGTGGCGATTGCAGCCTACCTCCACGAAGAGAGCGCGACATGGAATGCCGAGAAGGTCAATGCCATCGTCCCGGCTGCCCTGGCCGAGGACGTCGAGACCTTCATAGCCAGTGGCGACGCGACCGACATGTCGCAGGCAGTGACCCTCGCACTGACGAAGTGGGTCGAAGAAAGACAGCGCTACTACCTTGAAGGGAAGGAACAGCTGCGCCAGAAGGTCGCTGACGCGATAGAGGAGCGCGGGACGAGGAAAGGGATGGCTCGGACCGCGACTCGCATGCGAATCCAATGAACACCTGCTGAGGGGACGGATGCCTTCGGCGCGGACCCGGATCTGCCCTGGTCCGCGACTGACGAACAAAGGGAAGGAAGGGCCCGAAACGGCTCGGATGGGATGGGAAACACAGAGAGGGCGCAGGCCCTCTCGACTCACTTTTTCGATTCAATGCTTCCTGAATCCCTGTGCCTGACACGAGCTCGCATCTCACTTTTTAGCCAACGCGGCCTTGAGATCGTCTATCGGCTCGTTCGAGGATGGGTCCTCGTTGCGAAGCGCGCCCATGTATGCGCTCGCGTAGTCCCCGATGATCACCAGCGAGAACATCTTCGCCAGCGGGCTGAGGCCCAAGGCATCGACGGTGTAGACTGGAGCGGACTTGCCCAGCGCGTCTTTCGTGGCGATGACGCGTTTCCTCATCGGGCTGGGACGGCGGTCGTGCTCGAGGAACACGAGAGCAAAGTTCCTGCTCCTAGCGTCCTTGGCCCAGCCAACGATCTCGTTGTGGTCCAGCTCAGGGAGCTCGGAGCTGAACGCCAGCACCTTGCCGTTCTCACAGAGCTGGTTGGCCCACCGCCTCGCGACCGGACTGGAGAGCTCATAGCCGACTATCACAGGAATGCACGCATAGAGCTCGTGCGCGAGCATCTTCGCAGGGTTGTCTGTGGTGGGGACCGACTGCTTGCAGTAGGCTGTGGCCTTATTCATCACCCTGATGGCCTCCTCCACCTGCTTGTCCACGGTGGAAATCCCGGAGCGCTCCAATATGCCGAGCATCGCACCGAACATGTACCCCAAGGAGGCGCGAGGCATCATGCCCGTCGGGAGCCTCGCAAAAGGCACCGACAGAGAATCGCACATCTTCGCCAGCTGTCCTCCGGATGAGACCACCACTATCTTCGCACGCTTCTTCCGCGCGTCCTCGAACATGCTCAGGCTCTCCTCCGTGTTGCCCGAGTACGAGGCGACCATCACGAGGGAGTCCTTGCCGACGTGAGCTGGCAGACTGTACGATCTGAACACATGGCACGGGACCTCTGACGTGAGCCCGAGCCACTCGCGAAGGAGGTCCCCGCCTATGGCTGAACCGCCCATGCCGCAGACCACGACCTCCTTGGGGACGAACCTCGGGAGCCCGGACATCCTGCCCCTCCTCAGTCCGTCAGTGAGGTTCTGGGGGAGGTGCTCTATCGACCCGAGCATGTCCTTCTGGTCCACAGCTCTGACCGATTCCTTCGAATCCAACATCTGACGCTCGTATTGCCGAGCAGATATAAGTCAATGTCCAGAATCAGGCTGAATCCGTGGTTCTGGACGGCGTGCGAAAGGCTCTAATAAGATGCCATCGTTCATTCGCCTTCGGGCCCGGGAGGCGGCGTGAGGAAGGACCAGGGGGGGTCGAATTTTGACGACGAGTACAGTAGGTATGCCGAAGAAGGCCGAATCGAGCGAAGCCAGCACTGGCATCATCGTCGCGAAGAAAGTCAAGAAAGTCTATGATTCCGGCAAGGTCAAGGTCGAGGCGCTCAAGGGCGTCGATTTCAGCGTCAAGGAGGGCGAGATGATCGCGGTCATGGGACCGTCAGGTTGCGGCAAGACAACCCTCCTCAACTGCATCTCAGGGCTGGACGACCTCTCGGCCGGGGAGGTCTACATACGCGGGAAGCCGTTGTCCAAGATGAACGACCGGACGCGCACCAAGTACAGGGCAGAGAAGATTGGCTTCGTCTTCCAGGCGTACAACCTGCTGCCAGTGCTGACCGCGGCCGAGAACGTGGAGCTGCCCTTGCTCTTGGCAGGCGTCCCACCCAAGCAGGCCAGGCCCAAGGCGGTCAAGGCGCTGAGGGCAGTGGGGCTTGAGGAGTGGAAGGATCACAAGCCGTCGGAACTCTCGGGCGGACAGCAGCAGAGGGTCACCATCGCGCGGTCTCTGGTCAACGACCCAGAGATCGTGTTCGGCGACGAGCCCACGGGCAACCTAGACAGCGAATCCTCCAAGGACATAATGGTGCTCCTGAAGAAGCTGAACAAGGAGAACAAGCAGACCTTCATCATCGTGACGCACGACTACACGGTCGGCCGCATGGCCGACAAGATCATCATGATGAAAGACGGGCTCATCGAGAAGGAGTTCGTCCCGGCGCCCTACTGAGGTCATAGAGATGAACGGCCTTCAGCAGCTCGCGGTCTTGGTATCCATAGTTGTCATCGTAATCGGAATCCTCGCAGTTCGCAGACTGGTATTTGCCAGGATGGCTCTGAGGAGCATCTCGAGGAGGAAGAAGCACTCGGTCATCGTCGTCTGCGGACTCCTGATCGCGACCGCCATGATATCCGGGTCTCTGGTCGCAGGAGACACTCTTGACTACATCATCACGAGGGACATCATGACCAGCACCGAGGAGGTGGACGTCGTGGTCTCCGCCCTGAACGAGACGGGGGAGGCGGCATACTTCAACCAGTCGCTGGTGTTGGCTATGCGCGAGAACGTCAGCGCAGGCGCACTTCCTCACATCGACGAGGTCTCAGGAGCGATAAGGGAGACCCTTGCGGTGAAGA
Source organism: Methanobacteriota archaeon (assembly GCA_020725925.1). Taxonomy (GTDB): domain Archaea; phylum Thermoplasmatota; class Thermoplasmata; order UBA10834; family UBA10834; genus COMBO-56-21. The sequence continues at coordinate 59,174 of DYTN01000008.1, read as the reverse complement.
ACATGCGGACCGGCCTGACCTTTGCCAGGGCGGGGCTGTTTGGCGTCGAGGTGGGCAACACCGTCAATCCACTGCTCGGCCCTGATGGAGCCCAGGTCGCACTCGAGGACTTCACGGACGGCATGACGGTCATCAACTCACGCCTGGCCGACGAGATCCTTGCTCAGCCCGGAGACATGATCCTAGGAATCACTGAGATCGACCCCCCGTCACCGTCCAGGTGTCCTTGATCGCTGAGGACGCCGGTCTGGCCAACTGGGGAGGGTCTGCGCTCGCCTTTCTGGATCTGACCTACGTGCAGGAATCCATTCTCGGACAGCCGGGGATGATCAACAGAATCGACTTCTCCTGCGCCGGTTCAGAGGACGCTGGGTACAAAGTCAGCGACGAGGCGATATTAGAGCTCCAGCAGTTCCTTCCGGCTCAGCCGGAGTTCCAGTTTGACCCGATCAAGCAAGATGGCCTCGAGGATGCGAAGGCCGTCTCAGACATGATGGCCGAGCTGTTCATGCTTATGAGCTCGTTCGCGATAATCGCAAGCGCGGCGCTGATCATCAACATATTCGTGATGCTTGCGGAGGAGAGAAAGGCGGAGATGGGCATCTCGAGGGCCATAGGCATGCAGAGAGGGGACCTCACCCAGACTTTCATGTACGAGGGCGCGGTCTATGCACTTGCTGCTGCTGCCGTCGGCACTTTCGCCGGGCTTGGGATTGCCATGGTCGTGATGAGCGGGGCGATGGTGATCATATCTGGCGAGGGGCTGCAGTTTGTCCTCGACTGGGAGTGGACTAGCCTCGGAATGGCTGCGTTCGCCGGTTTCCTCATCACGATGCTCACGGTCGTTGTCGCCTCATGGCGCGTGAGCAAGCTCAACATCGTCAGGGCGATCCGAGACATTCCAGAGCCCGTCACGGCCAGGACGGGAAGGCGCCACCTGACGCTCGGCATCGCGACCGTCATCATCGGCGCAGTGATAACACAGATAGGTGCGACGCAAGACCAGGCCGCAGGCGTATGCTCTGGTCCGGCATTGGCTGCCATCGGTATCGCATTGATTATGGGCAGGTTCGTGGGTTCCAGGATTCCCATGTCGCTGGCTAGTGCATTCGTCGTGTTCTACACGCTCGACCCATTCAACCTGGCGGGACTGTTCTTCGGGGAGACCACGGGAGGCATGGAGATGTTCCTCATTTCCGGGCTCCTCCTCGTGGGCGGCAGCGTCATATTCGTGATGGTGAACAGCGACCTCCTGCTGACCGGGCTCATGGCTTCGTTCGGGCGGAGGAAGTCGTTGTTGCCCGTGTTCAAGATCGCCATCAGCTACCCGATGAACAAGAAGTTCCGAACGGCCCTGACCATCTTCATGTTCGCGCTGATAATGTTCACCGTCATCGTCTTGGCCATGATCGCGTCGTTCCAGCGCGAGAGCGTAGAGAAGACGACGCAGCAGCTGTCGGGAGGGTATGAGATCCTCGGGTTCTCGATGGTCGAGATACCCGCTTTGAACCTGACTGCGGGGCTCGATGATGTGAACGATAGCACCGGGGCAGGCACGATAGGATCCTACGACATCGCCGCCAACGGGTACGCCACGCTGAGGGCGCCTGGGCTGGACGAGTTCGACTATTCCCTGATAGGTCGGAGCGACCACTTACACTGCTGTCAGCCTCGATGTCGGGGACGTCATCAACGCGAGGTCACCAACAGGCCTGGAAACCGACGTGACCATCATCGGAATAATGGATCAGTATTTCATCCAGGGGATGTACTGCTCCCACGAGTTCGTCCACACGTTCAATCCGTTTGCCACGGACACCCTCTTCTATTTCGAGACGAGCCCCCCAGCCGGGGTTGCAGATGCGGATGTGGCCAAGAAGATGGAGCAGGCGTTCGTCGAGTACGGCCTGACGACCTTGGTCGTGAGGGACACGGTCGAGGAGGCAATGACCATGATAGCATCTGTCATGCAGCTGATGGAGATATTCCTGGGCATGGGCCTCATCGTCGGCATCGCCGGCCTGGGCATCATCACGATCAGGAACGTTGCCGAGCGCAGACAGGAGATCGGGGTGATGAGAGCCATCGGGTACCAAAGAGACATGATCCTCAAGGCATTCCTTCTTGAGACATCGTTCATGTCACTTCTCGGCATCGCAGTGGGAGCGCTCATGGGCCTGGGCATCTCGTACACGATCTTCGAGTGGGGAGGGTTCGCGAAGATGTCGGAGTTCGTGATCCCCTGGGCGGAGATACTGCTGCTCATCGCTATCGCGTTCTTCATCACGCTGGCAGCGACATTGCCGCCATCGCGGGGCGCGGCCAGACTGGCCCCGGCTGAGGCTTTAAGAAGGGTAGACTGATACTTCTCGGTTGGTAGCTACGCCACTCATAAGACGAGGGTTCAGCATCCTCGCGACGATGGCTTCAACGGCCGTGCTAGACGCCCTCAGCAGACTGAGGCGCGGAGGGATCGTCCTCGTCTACGACGCTGACGGCAGGGAGGAGGAGACGGACATGGTCATCGCGTCCGAGCATGTCACCCCCGAGGTCATCATGACCCTGCGGAAGGACGCGGGCGGACTCATTTGTACCACCGCCGACACACGTATCCAGGAGGCTCTGGGTCTTCCGTTCCTGTCCGAGCTGTTCCTCGGCATGGCGGATCACTATCCGGTAATGAAGGGGCTCATCCCGAACGACATCCCCTACGACGTGAAGTCGGCGTTCGGCATCACCATCAACCACAGAAAGACATTCACCGGGATAACGGACGAAGACCGCGCGATGACGATCAGGGAGTTCGCCTCGCTCTCCAAGAGGGCCCTCACATCGGAGGACGGTTGGGCCAAGGCGGAGTTCGGGAGGAGCTTCCGCGCGCCGGGACACGTGCATCTGCTGAACACGTCGAGGCACATACTGGAGACCAGGTTCGGCCACACTGAGCTCGCGACCGCGCTCGTGATCATGGCCGACCTCGTGCCCTCAGCGACCGTGTGCGAGATGATGGGGGACGACGGCAAGGCCTTGTCGAAGGACAAGGCGAAGCAGTATGCGGAGGCGCACGGCCTCGTGTTCCTCGAAGGCGCAGATATCGTCCAGGCGTGGAAGGAAGCCACGGACAGGTGATTGCCCATGGTCCGCGTGATGGCCACAGGCGTGTTTGACATCATACACCTAGGGCACCTGCACTATCTGGAGGAGTCGAAGAGGCTCCGCGACGAGCTTGTCGTGGTGGTGGCCACAGATACAACGGTCCGCAAGCGGAAGCACGAGCCCGTGACACCAGAGAAGATGAGGCTTGAGCTGGTAGCGTCCCTGAAGCCCGTGGACAAGGCGGTCCTGGGCCGGGAGGGCGGGGACATGTTCGAGATAGTCCGCGAGCTGAAGCCCGACATCATCACGGTGGGCTACGACCAGCCGTTCGACGAGAGGAACCTCGAGCACGAGCTCGCGAAGCGGGGGCTCAAGGTCGACGTGGTGAGGATGCCGCACCTGGACCACGACCTCGACGGCACGCGCAAGATAATCCAGAAGATCATCGAGTTCCACGAAGTGAACAAGAAGCTCTCGGAGGTCGAGAAGCGATGAAGAGGATAGGCGTGGTGGACACGACCTTCGCGAGGGTAGACATGGGGGGCTTCGCGGTCGATGAGCTGAGGAAGACGGGGACGGGCTTCAAGGTGGTGAGGCGCACGGTCCCCGGTGTGAAGGATCTCCCAGTCGCGGCGAAGAGGTTGCTGGAGGGCGACGATTGCGATGTAGTGATCGCCCTCGGCATGCCCGGGCCTGAGCAAATCGACAAGACCTGCGCCCACGAGGCGTCGACGGGGCTGATCCAAGTCCAACTGATGACCAACAAGCACGTGATCGAGGTCTTCGTGCACGAGGACGAGGCGAAGGACTCGAAGGAGCTGGCATGGCTGGCCGAGAGGCGAGCCAGGGAGCATTCTGTCAACGCCTATGACCTGCTCTTCAGGCCCGAGAGGCTGGTGAAGAGCGCAGGGAAGGGGCTGAGGCAGGGCTTCGAGGACGTTGGACCAATACGATGAGGATCAACGAAGGAGGCATGTGAATGGCAGGGAAGATGAAGATAGGCATCGTCTGCAGCGAGTACAACTTCGACATCACTCAGATGATGCTGGAGAGGGCGAAGGAGCACGCGAGGTTCTTGGACGTAGAGGTATCAAAGACAGTGATGGTACCGGGCGTCTTCGACATACCACTCGCGGTCAAGTCGCTCCTGAAGAACAAGGGGATCGACGGCGTCGTGACCATAGGAGCCGTCATCGAGGGCGAGACCGAGCACGACCAGATCGTCATCGGCCAGGCCGCTCGGAAGATAACCGACCTCGCCGTCGAGTACGAGAAGCCCGTCGGCCTTGGCATCTCGGGGCCCGGCATGAGCAGGCTCCAGGCCGAGGACCGCATTGAGCGGGCGAAGGACGCGGTCGAGAGCGTCGTGAAGCAGTGGAAGGCCCTGAAGTAACGGACGAGTGCAAAGCCTATAATACGGTCGCCCTTTCCAGTCTAGCGTGGGCGAGGTCAGGCTAGGCAAGATCCACCTTCGCTGGTGCGACAGGTGCGACGTCCCGATTCTCGAGCAGAAGAGCTGTGGCACCTGCGGTTCTGAGACGCGCGAGGTCAAGGTCACCCCGCCTGGGGACGCCAGGCCAGCCTTCGAAGGCGACCTCGTCCGCGTCAGAAGGCTGGTCGACGAGCAGTTCGGGCCCGGCACAGGGGAGCTCGCCATACCACCTGGCAGGCTAGTGCTCCTCAATAAGGCTCCAGACATAGACCGCACGGACGAGGTGGTCCGTGGAGGATATGTGGTCGGAGCAGTTAGGTTCTCACTCGCCTCGGGCGAGAAGATGCTTCTCAGGCCGGAGACAGCCGCGAGGATAGCATCCAAGGCAACGAGAAGCTGGGTAAGAGTGGACGGCGCGGCTGCCAAGGCAATCAGGGAGAAGAGTGCGAGCGCGCTGGCTGTGGGCGTCCTCGAATGCGCTCCCGACATATCGCCCGGAGCGGAAGTGATCGTCATCGGGCCCGAGGGAGACGCTGTCACGGTCGGGAGCGCGAAGATGACCTCAGAGGAGATGCTGGCTCACAAACGAGGGACTGCGGTGAAATCGAGGTGGACGGTGCCCGCGGAGTTCGAGCCACCAGAAGGCAAGAAGGCGGACTGGTCCGACGTCGTCAGCGCGAACCGCGAGGTGATGAACAGAAGGACCTCGGAGGCAATCGATTTCGTCAGGAGGACCCTACGGGAGAACGATCTTCCCGTGGCGGTCTCCTACAGCGGCGGCAAGGATAGCCTCGCGACGCTGCTGCTGGTGCTCGACGCTGGCATCACGCCCAGCATCCTGTTCGTCGACACGGGCCTCGAGTTCAAGGAGACGAAGGACAATGTCCAGGAAGTCGCGCACCGATACGGTCTTGAGCTGATCACAGAGAGCGCAGGCGATTCATTCTGGAAGAACTTGGACTTCTTCGGCCCTCCCGCGAAAGACTTCAGATGGTGCTGCAAGACATGCAAGTTGGGGCCAGCTACGAGGCTCATCCAGAGGAGTTTCCCGGAAGGAGTTCTCTCGTTCATCGGGCAGAGGGCATACGAGTCGGAGCAGAGAGCGAGGAAGGGCAGGGTCTGGAGGAATCCCTGGACGCCCGGGCAGCTGGGCGCGTCGCCCATCCAGAGGTGGACGGCGCTGCATGTCTGGATCTACCTGCAGGGGAAGGGCGCGAACGTGAACCCGCTCTACAGCGAAGGGCTCGAGCGGATAGGCTGCTTCATGTGCCCCGCCACTGACCTCTCGGAGCTCAGGAGGGTACGAGAGATAGCAGACGAGTACGCCCGTTGGCAGGAGTACCTGGACGAATATGCGAGGCGCTCTGGCCTGCCGGAGTCCTGGAAGAAGCATGACCTCTGGCGCTGGAAGCGCATCCCGAAGTCCGTCCTCGAGGAGCTCGGCGATGAGGGACGAGGAATTGCACCCGTGCCCACAACTTCGGCCGACTCAAGCTCCCTGGTGTTCAGAAGCACGAGCGGGTACAGCCCGTGCGTCGAGGGACTGAGCATGGAAGGCATGTTCAGCCGGCGCCTCGACATGGCGAGGGTTGCCAACATGCTGAGCATCCTTGGAGAGGTGACAACATCTCCCGACGGCGACATCGCTGAGGTCGAGCACATGACAGTGTTCGCTGAAGGACCCGTCATGATCAAGGCGAGGGACGAGAAGGAGCTCCAGAGGAAGTCGAGGGAGCTGAGAGAGATCGTCTTCCGGGCGACGAACTGCGCCGGGTGCGGCATATGCATGAGCAGATGCCCGGCCGGCGCTATGACTCTGGATGGCAGGGCGAAGATCGATACCAGTCTGTGCAACCACTGCGGTTCTTGCCTCGGACCGTGTCCAGTCGTGGCCTTCAGGGAGGAGGAGCTGGACATCTAGCGCAGGATCGTCCGGAGAGCCTCGGAGACCTCGGCTGCGCGGGCGCCCCACGGGACCAGACCGATATTCCCCTCGGTTTCGAAGCCCTCCCTGACCTTGCAGCACTTCACGAGGACCGGCGTCCTGACGCCTCTTTCCCCCAGCAGGTCCTTGGGGCACATATTGACCAGCTTCGGCTCGATGCCGTACACCGCCTTGAATATCCGCGCGGATAGGCTGCAGCCAACCAAGGTGATGGCACGCGCCTCCTCCTTGGCAAGGGCGGGAGTCTCGTCCAGATAGAGGACCCTCCTGCCCGTGGTGAGCCCTGAGGCCCGGCAGGGGTACATGACCGTGCCCGCGCTCGCTCCTGCCCCGAGGCTGTTCAGGTCGACCTCCTGAACCTCGAACTTCACATACATGTCCTGCAGGTCCGTCTCGAGGACGTGACCCAGCAATGACACGAGCTTGGAGGGCCTCGGAGGAACGACATCGAAGACCAGGAGCTCATAGGGTGGCTCCTCGATGAAGAAGGAGACATGCTCAGCCTTTCCCTTCACGACCACGCACTTGGTCCCAGCCTTCTCCCGGATGGCGCCCATGCGGCTGGCTGAGAGCACCTCGAGGTTCGGGTCCCCTACGAAGGACGTCTCGTGAGGGAGGGAGAGGATGTGGACGGAGGCGATGTCCTGCAGGACCTCGTTCGCCTCCCTCCGGACTATCAGGGCAACGGCCCACTGGTCCCCGTTGTTGAACACGTAGTACCTGGTCCTTATGTAAGCGCGCTTGCCCTTGAGGAACGCCTTGATGTTCTCAGCAGTGAGCTCGAAGTCGACCGACTTCACGCTCACCTCTTTGCAGTGGCTCGGGAACATGCACTACCATCGGCCGAGAGGTTTCGCGCATATTAGAACCAACGGATGGGGGTATTCGCAGGGATCGACCGGATCGAGGTTCTGGTCATGACGGACAACCAACGCTCCATCGGCCTGCCCGAGCGTAAGAGATGAGAATGTCCCAGGTCGGATAAGTCCTCCCGAATTAGTCCAAGACACCACAACAACGTTCTTTAACCCCATTCCGAATACAGCAAAGGTCGTACCAGATGAAGGGCTACCTCGTCCTCGAGGATGGGACAATTTTCGAGGGAGAGGCTTTCGGGGCGAGGAAGGAGGTTCTGGGCGAGGTCGTCTTCGCGACGGGAATGACCGGCTACCAGGAATCCCTCACCGACCCATCCTACTGCGGACAGATCCTCGTCGCGTCCTATCCGCTGATCGGCAACTACGGCGTGAACAGTGCCGACAGCCAATCGGACAGGGTCCAGGTGTGGGGATACGCTGTTAAGGAGAGATGCGAGCATCCGAGCCACAGGGACTGCTCCCTCACGATCGATGAGCTCCTTGTCCGGGACGGAATTCCTGGGATATCTGGGATTGACACCAGGTCCCTGATCCGCAGGCTGAGGAACTTCGGCACGATGAAAGGCGGCATCGGCACGGGCAGCCCCGACAGGCTCCTCGAGAAGGTCAGGTCGATGCAACATCCGGAGGACACTAACCTGGTCAGCAGAGTGAGCACCGAGAAGGTCCTGCGGTTCGACGAGGGGAAGGCGAAGACCATCGCCCTCTTCGATTGCGGGATGAAGTCCAACATACTCGCCGAGCTGAGGACACGGTTCAACGTCGTCCAGGTGCCTTTCGACACACCTGAGGGAGAAATCCGTGCCCTGGGACCAGATGGCATATTCATCTCCAACGGCCCAGGCAACCCCGCCCATCCCGAAGTGGTGTCAACAACGGTCGCCACACTTGGGAAGTTGAAAGATGAGTATCCGATGATGGGCATCTGTCTCGGGCACCAGCTGCTGTCTCTGATGTTCGGTGCTAAGACGTACAAGCTCAAGTTCGGCCATCGCGGCATCAATCAGCCCGTCAAGTTCGAAGGGCGCGTGTACATAACATCCCAGAATCACGGGTTCGCCGTGGACACGGAGTCGGCGGAGGATGCGGGCCTGGAAATCACCGTGACGAACCTGAACGACAGGACCGTGGAGGGCATGAGGCACAGGGAGCTGCCGGTCTTCTCTGTGCAGTTCCATCCGGAGGTCCACCCGGGTCCGCGAGATACGGGCTTCCTGTTCGACAGGTTCAGGCAGATGCTGGAGGCCGGCTGATGCCGAAACGCACCGACCTCAGGAAGCTGATGGTGATAGGGTCCGGGCCGATCGTCATCGGCCAGGCGGCAGAGTTCGACTTCTCAGGGACTCAGGCGTGCAGGTCTCTCAAAGAGGAGGGCTACACGACGGTCCTCGTGAACTCGAACCCTGCCACGATCCAGACCGACGAGGAGACGGCGGACCACGTCTACATCGAGCCGCTGAATGTCGAGATGGTCACGAAGATAATCGAGAAGGAGAGAGTGCAAGGGATACTCTCCGGCATGGGCGGGCAGACGGCACTCAACCTCTGCTCCGAGCTCGCGGAGAACGGCACCCTGGAGCGCCTCAGGGTGGAGCTCCTCGGGAGCCAGCCACGAGCCATCGCCCTCTCAGAGGACAGGGAGCTCTTCAGGAGGACGATGCTCGAGCTCGACGAGCCGATCCCGAAGAGCAAGACCGCCAACTCCATCGATGAGGCGAAGCGTGCGGCGAAGGAGATCGGGGAGTACCCGGTTCTGGTCAGGCCCGCGTTCACCCTCGGGGGGACCGGCGGCGGCATCGCGTACAACGAGGAGGAGCTCGAAGCCATAGCTGGCAGGGGGCTCGTGTACTCGCGCATACACCAGGTCCTGATAGAGGAGAGCGTGATCGGCTGGAAGGAGTTCGAGTACGAGGTGATGCGCGACTCGGCAGACAACTGCATCATCGTGTGCAACATGGAGAACCTCGACCCCATGGGGATCCACACGGGGGAGAGCATAGTCGTCGCCCCTGCGCAGACGCTCAGCGACCAGGACCACCAGATGCTGCGCTCGTCCACGCTCAAGATAATCAGGGCGCTGGGGATCGAGGGAGGGGCGAACATACAGTTCGCCATGCACCCGAAGACGGGGGAGTACAGGGTGATCGAGGTGAACCCGAGGGTGTCCAGGAGCTCCGCTCTTGCGTCGAAGGCGACCGGGTATCCGATCGCGAGAGTTGCGGCGAAGATAGCCGTCGGCAGGACGCTGGACGAGATACCCAACGCCATCACTGGCAAGACATGCGCGGCGTTCGAGCCCTCGATCGACTATGTCGTGATGAAGATCCCGCGCTGGCCGTTCGACAAGTTCCGGACAGTCGACAGGAAGCTCGGGACGCAGATGAAGAGCACGGGCGAGGTCATGGCGATCGGCCGCAACATCCAGGAGGCGATGTTGAAGGCCGTTAGGTCCCTCGAGATCGACAGGGTAGGTCTGGAGGCCGAGAAGTGGTCGGACGAGGAGATCGGAAGGGAGCTTGCGGTGGCCACGGATATTAGGCTGTACGTCATCGCGGAGGCGCTGAGGCGAGGCATGAAGGTCGAACGCGTCTGCGAGCTGACCAACTGGGACCCGTTCTTCGTCACCAAGATGAAGGAGGTCGTGGACATTGAGGAGGAGCTCAAGAGGGGGTTCGACAAGACCCTAGCAAAGGCCAAGAGGCTCGGGTTCAGCGATGAGTACATCGCGGCCCTCACAGGCAGGGACGAGCGGGCGGTGAGGAGCGCCAGAGCCGCGGCTGGATTGGAGCCCACCTTCAAGATGGTGGACACATGCGCAGCCGAGTTCGAGGCCGAGACGCCATACTTCTACTCGACATACGAGTCGGAGTGCGAAGCGAGGACCTCGAAGAACAAGAAGATCATCGTGGTCGGGGCCGGTCCGATAAGGATCGGGCAGGGGATAGAGTTCGACTACTGCTGCGTGCACGGCGCACTCGCGCTCAAGGAAGAGGGCATCGACGCGATCATGGTGAACAACAACCCTGAGACGGTCTCCACGGACTTCGATGTCTCCTCGAGGCTGTACTTCGAGCCGATCACGGTCGAGGACGTCCTCAACGTCATAGAGAAGGAGGATGCGGATGGTATCATACTGCAGTTCGGCGGCCAGACTTCGATCAATCTCGCCCTGCCCCTTCAGAGGGAGTTCAAGGGGAAGAAGACCAGGATCCTGGGGACATCCCCAGACGCAATTGACCTGGCCGAGGACAGGAAGAAGTTCTCGAAGCTGATGGACGACCTGGGAATCAAGCAGCCTAGGTCGGGCACGGGCTTCTCCTTCGAGGAGGTCAGGAACCTCGCCGGAGAGATAGGCTATCCTGTCCTCATCAGGCCCAGCTACGTGCTTGGCGGAAGAGCGATGGAGATCGTGTACAACGAGGCTGAACTGGAGACCTACATGAAGAGCGCGGCGAAGGTCTCGAAGAAGCACCCCATCCTTGTGGACAAGTACCTCACGCACGCGGTCGAGATCGATGTCGACGCTGTCTGCGACGGAAAGGAGGTCTACATCGGGGGCGTGCTCGAGCACATAGAGGAGGCGGGCGTCCACTCAGGAGACGCCACCATGGTCCTGCCCCCTCAGACCCTTGAGCCCGGAGTGATTGACGAAGTCCGCAGGATCACCAGGAAGGTCGCCCTTGCGCTCAACACGGTCGGCCTGATGAACCTCCAGCTGGCATGCAAGGACGGCGAGGTCTACATGCTCGAGGCGAATCCCAGGGCGAGCAGGACCGTCCCGGTGATCTCCAAGGCGACCGGCATCCCGCTGGCCAAGGTCGCGACGAAGGTCATGCTGGGAAGGAGTCTGGAAGAGCTCGGGCTCAAGGACGAGGCGAAGATCGGGCATGTGGCAGTCAAGTCATCCGTGTTCCCGTTCCTGAAGCTGCCCGGAGTCGATAGCATCCTCGGGCCTGAGATGAAATCCACCGGAGAGGTCATGGGGATAGACGGGACCTACGCCGCTGCCGTGTGGAAGGCCTTGGTCGCCTCGGGCCAGCGGCTGCCGAAGAAGGGGAATGTGTACATCAGCGTCGCCGACGCCGACAAGCAGACTGCGGCCAAGCTGGCCAAGCGACTGAGGGCAGTTGGAATGGGCGTGTACGCCACAAAGGGGACCGCGGATCTGCTACGCTCGCGCGGCATGGACGTCACCACGGTTTACAGGATCGGCGAGAAGATGGTCCCCGACGCGTTCTCGCTGATGAGGGCGGGCGATGTGCAGCTGATCATCAATACCCCGACGGAGGCCTCGGGCGCCCGGAGGGACGGGTATATGATGAGACGTCTGGCCGTCGAGCTCGAGATCCCGATGTTCACGACCATCCAAGGGGCAAGCGCAGCGGTCATTGCCATGGAGTACGCGGTCAAGAAGGAGATGACCGTGAACGAGCTCTCGCATTTCCACAGCCGCAGCTGACGCGGCTCACCAGGCCACTTCGGGCCTCTTGGACAGCGTCTTCAGCAGCCGACTGTGCTGCGCGCACACTCGCTGGCTCTTGACCTGGGATGCGATGAGTTCCTCCTGCCAATGGGCGTTGAAGAACCTGCATCGCCTGTTATCGCAGAACGGGTCCAATGTCAGGTGGAAGAGAACCGCTTGAAGAGCCAGGCCATTGAGCACATGGGGTATCTCCGCTCCATCATGGTCTATGAACCTCCCTCTGAGGCTCGACTTCAGCTTCTCAAGGTCAATGCTGCTCCCGCCACGCATCTCCAGTTCCTGCTTCATCAGATAGTACTCCCTGGGCTTCGCTGGGGCCTCCACGATGCCTGGGACGGAGATCATGTTGGGAAAGCCGAATACGACCGTCCTCAGGTGATGGCGCAAGTCGTCATCAGAGAACGTGGCGACCAACCTGTCAGTGAGGACAATCACTGCTTCGGTTCGGCTCGGCGCAAGCGTGCCGGCCCGTAGCAGAATATCCTGGGCAAGCCTCCCGTCATAGACGACGCCGGATGCCCGAGTCTCGTTCCTTAGGACTCTCAGCTCATAGTCGACCTCGCCGGACAACGGCTCGAACCCCTGGGCTCGCCTGGCCGGGTCCTTCACTCGCGCGACGGCGAACTGTCGGGCGATTCTTCCCGACGCCTTTGCCGAGAGCTTCGAGAAGGCGCTCGGGTCGGACCTGACGGACAAAGAGGGGAACTGCGAGCCTATGAACGATTCAAGGCCCAGAAGGTACTTCGTCGCCGTGGACTCCAGGCCGGCTAGGCGAACTCCCCGAAGAAGACTACTTCTTGCCCTTGAGGAACTTGTAGGCGACATCGGCTCCCTTCCTCCCAGAGAGAAGCATCGAGCCGAATGTGGGACCCATCCTGGGCAGGCCAAAGGTCGTGGAGACGGCCATGCCCGTCACGATCAACCCTGGATGGGCGAACCCGCTGTGCTCAACGACGGCATCCTCACTCTTCTCGATCCACATGGCCCCGAATCCCGGGGTCTTGATGAGCCCGCGCTCCTCGAGCTTCTTGACGACCATTGCATCGTGGCCAGTCGCATCGATGACCAGCTTGGACTCCAGCGCTACTGGGTCTACGCAGGTGATCTGCCTCGGGAGCGAGCCCACCGGAGTCCAATTGATGACTGCCCCGGCGACCCGGTTCTTCTCCCGGAGCACCACGTCGTCGAACGATGCCATGTTGAGGATGCTCACGCCCGCCTCGCAAGCTGCGGCTATGAGCTTGGAGCACGCGAGAGGTCCAGGGGTCATATAGAGCCCCTTCTCGAACATCTTGTACTTGACCTCCAGCTCGTCCAGTATTTTCTGGGCCGGCGCGCGGACAGTGACGGTGTTCATGAGGAAACCACCGATCCAGAAGCCTCCGCCGAGATAGTTGTTCCTCTCTACGACCAGCACCTTCACCTTCTTGAGCGCCAGGTCGCGGCCCGCCATGAGCCCGCTCGGGCCTCCGCCGATCACTATGACATCCGTCTCTGCGAACTCATCCATGTCCTTCGCGAACTGCGAGACGATAGCACGGGTGACGGAGCTCTCGGACGACTTCTCGAATATCGGCATCTGCATTCACCAGACTCAGGAATGCGCATACCAGCTACCCGAATATAAGGGTTGTCCTATCACACTGCGGCCGCATGTGTGATGCCGGGGGACCGCGGTAAGGCACAAGGAATATCACTTTCCCACAGGATATTGTCAGATGCGGAGCGGAGCTGGATTCTTGTCAGCGCCCCGCGAATGAGAAGACCTGGCTCCGCTCCCACAGTCCGATAGGAGGAGGGAACATCATGGCGACAGACCCGATATGCAAGATGGAAGTTGACCCGAAGACCGCCAAGTGGAAGTCCACATACAACGGCAAGGAGTTCTTCTTCTGCGCACCCGGCTGCAAGAAGGCCTTTGACAAGAATCCAGAGAAGTACGCCTAGTCGAGCGCCGAGGCCTTGTGCGCGTGCGTTGAGTGCTCATTCACGAGCGGGCGGGCGTTGCCGGCTGACTTCTTCAGCTTCTCGTACTTCTCCCTGTAGAGCCTCTCGCACACGCTGCAGCAGAGGTAATGGTACTTCCCATCCAGCTTGATCCTTATCCCCTCGTCCCTCATCATGTGCCCGCAGTAGTAGCACCTGATGAGCAGCCCGGCCTCGTCGGTGAGAGCCGCTCGCGGACTCTCCTTGGGCACCTTCATCACCATGGAGCTGTCCATGCGGAGTATCTCCGGTATCTGCGCGAGGGATTCCAGGAAGCGCTGGTACTTGACCTGGTTGTAGAATGACAGCACGGCCAGGACTCGCGAATCTGACAGCGTGTAGATCTGTCTCACAATCTCCTCGTCCTTGATCCTCTCGGCCACCTTTTCCAGGTCGACGGGCCGCGACTCGAGCATGAGCACGACAGACACCTGCCCGAGCATGTCGGCATCGAGCATGGTGGAGTAACCCCTAATGAGGCCCACGTCCACCATCGCCTGCACTCGCGAGCTCACGGTTGGCGTGCTGACGCTGATCCGAGCTGAGATGTCCCTGAATGAAGCTCGGCCGTCCTTCTGCAGTTCCCTAAGTATCTTCCGGTCGACGTCGTCCAGATTCAGACCCATGATCCGCTCCAAGGAAGCCGAGGGGGATAGTCTTTTCACTTGAAAGGTACGGGTGCCCATCCAAGCACAAGTGTGAAGTCCGGCCTCTATAGGACACCGGCCGCCAAATCACTCGCCGAAGAACTTGTACGAGAACCCGAGCACCATCGCGAGCCCCCCACCGACGACCATGGGCACGCCGATAGTCCACGAGACGATGAACAGACCCGCTCCCCCGAAGAAAAGGAGGACGCCTATGGCTATCACGAGGTTGTCCGTCCTCGCCGTCCTGGGATCCGTCGTCTTCATGTCCGTTGCCCTCCGGACACCATAGCGCACTCGCCCCCTAATTGCCTTTCTCGCTCTGGAACCAGCGCGCGTCCGTGAGGTCAGTCAATCGGTATGTCAGCCCCTGCCTTGGGCCTGTAGCCCCTCGAGAGGACGATGTAGAGGCCGAATATCACAAGCCCGCCGCCCAGGACAATCCATTCGTTTGGGACCTCGCCTGGCAGGAGCGCGTATGCGAGGATCGACGCTCCGACAGGTTCCCCGAGCACGCTGGTCGATATGATGTGTGCCGGCACCCGCTTGAGGGCGTAGTTGAACATCGTGTGGCCGAGCATCGTTGGGAAGACGGCCATCGCGAGGAACAAGGTCAGCTCCCGGCCGTCCGTCACGACCAGACCGTCTCCTGCGAAGACGGCTGAAACGAACAACGGCGTCGCGGCCAGCAGATAGACGGAGAACGCGTAGGTCGCCAAGGAGACCTTCTGTCTCGCAACCCTGCCCGACAGGAAGTAGACGCCCGCGCAGATGCCGCCGATGAAGGCCAGAAGGTCGCCGAAGAGGGTGTCTTTCCCCACGCCGTAGTCCGTCACCGCGATGACAGCGACGCCGGCAAATGCTATGACAATCCCGGCTGCCGCAATCCTCTTGACCTCCTCCTTCAGCAAGAAACGGGATATGGCGGCAACGAAGATCGGATGGGAGGTCACCAGGATGACGGAGGTCGAGACGAGGGTCAGGGTCAGCGAGACTATCCAGAGCTGGAAGTGGAACATGAGGGCGACGCCACTGAGGACGATTAGCGCCAGCTCCTTCCTGTCAAGGTTCCTCAACTCGCTGAAGCCGCGACTCCAGAGCATGAACGGGAGCAAGATCCCGCACGAGAACAGTAGCCTGTACGCGGCGATGATGAAGGGCGGGGACTCGCTCCACTTGATGAATATGGACGCAAAGGAGATGGAGACCATAGCGACGCCGATCGCGAGATACGAGGTGGAGACCTCGCTCTTCCCCGGCGCCGACACCAAGCCCGTCCACCCCAGCTCCACTGCCAGCTGCGCGAAGGCCTAGTAGATCGTGACGCCCTTCACGCCCTTGGCCTGTCTTATTGCCGGAATGAGGTCCGAAGGCACCTGGCTCTCCGTGACGATGAACAGCTTGGGCTCCTCGGAGGTCATCGGGTCGTCGACGATCGCCTGCCTAATGCTGATCCCGCCCCTGGCGAGTATGTCGGCGACCGCCGCGATGATGCCTGGCTCGTGTGCGTTCGTGGGCACTATCTCGATTGCGCTCCAACCCATGGCGGAAGCCGCGTTCTTGAGGTGGTTCGTGGGCAGCAGCTGGGAGAAGAACTTCATGAGCGTCGGGTCGCTCTTGATCGTCTCGACGGTGGACTTCACGACTCGCCTATCGACGCCAGCAGCCCTCGCCAGGGCCGAGTCGGCGATCTGGACGTCCCCGCACAGAACCTGGTCCTTGTCGATGCGGAGCCCGTACTTCAGGAGGTATCTGGCCACCTTCGCCTGGGAAGGGTACTTCTCGAAGTAGTTCGCTATCTTGTCCCACATAATTCTCGATGATTACATGTGTACAGTAATAGATTAATATTGCGTCCAGTGTACGCCTTCGCACTGCCATTCACTAGCAAGGGCCATATAGGTCCAGCAACATGGCGAGGACAGTGACAAAAAGTAGCACGGTATGAAATCGGTGAGCACATGGTTGGGAAGGCTATCAGGCTGAGGCGGATCTTCGACCAGAAGAGCGCGAAGACCGTCATAGTCCCCATGGACCACGGCATATCAATGGGCCCGGTCAAGGGGATCGCGGACATCAGGACCACGATAGACAAGGTCGCGGAAGGCGGCGCCTCCGCGATTGTCATCCACAAGGGCCTGGTGCAGTACGCAGGGCCTTCCGTGGGCAGCAAGCTCGGGCTCATCGTCCACCTGTCAGCCAGCACCGCCATGTCACCCGACCCGAACCACAAGGTCCTGGTGGCCGACGCCGACGCGGTAGCGGCGCTCGGCGCGGATGGTGTTTCCATCCACTGCAACATCGGGGGGGAACACGAGGACGAGATGATCTCCGATTTCGGCGCTGTCTCCGACAGGTGCAGGGAGCTCGGGATGCCGTTGCTGGCGATGTGCTACCCGCGCGGCAAGAACGTCAAGAGCCAGTTCGACCTCGAGGCGGTCAAGCACTGCGCGAGACTCGCGGCAGAACTCGGGGCCGACGTGGTCAAGACGAACTACACAGGCACGATAGACTCGTTCAAGGAGGTCGTCGGAGGCACTCCCATACCTGTTGTCATCGCGGGGGGCCCCAAGATGGACAGCGACGAGGCCCTCCTGAAGATGGTCCACGAGGCTATGCAGGCGGGAGCCAAGGGTGTATCCATAGGCAGGAACGTCTTCCAGCACGACGATGTGGCGCGCATCACGCGCGCAATAGGCAAAGTAGTTTTCATGGGCATGCGACCCGAGGAAGCATATAGGCGGTGACCAGGTGATAGACCGCCAGATCTGGGTTGGCGCCCTTTTCCAGCCCAGCAGTGAGAACAGGAAAAGGATCGTTCTCTCCGCCCTGGAGAACGGCTTCGACACGATCGTGCTCGAGAAGAAGGACGCGGGCATGACCAGCTTGGGCAGGTTCAGGACGATCACTCTCGACGGGAAGGACTTCAGGGAGGACGGCAAGGGCGTGGGCGTCCTCGTGGAGATCAGAAGCAAGGAGGACGAGCTGCGGGCGAAGAGGCTCGCGGACAAGGCCAGGACCGTCGTCATCTCGGCGAAGGACTGGAAGGTCATCCCCCTCGAGAACCTCATCGTGCACTTCCAGGGCTCGAGCTCCAAGCTGATGATTCTCGCGAGGACCGCGGCCGAGGCCAGGCTGTTCTTCGAGACCATGGAGCGGGGGGCGGACGGCGTGCTCTTCGTCCCCGAGAAGGTCGACGAGCTGGCCAAGTTGAGGAAGCTGATGGAGGACACATCCCCAAAGCTCGACCTCCGGGAGGGGAAGATAGTTTCCCTGAGGCAGCTCGGGCTCGGAGACAGGGTGTGCATAGACACCTGCTCGATGCTCTCGATAGGCGAGGGCATGTTGATAGGCAACCAGTCGTCGTGCCTGTTCCTCATCCACTCGGAGACCCTGGAGTCGGAGTACGCCGCCTCGAGACCGTTCAGGGTCAACGCTGGCCCCGTGCACGCCTACATACTCATGCCGGACGGGAGCACCAGGTACCTCTCGGAGCTGACAGGAGGGGACGAGGCGCTCGTGGTGGGAGCGGGAGGCCAGACGAGGAAAGTCGTCGTGGGCAGGACCAAGGTGGAGAGACGCCCGCTCCTGCTGATCGAGGCCGAGGTCGAAGGCGAGCGGTTCTCGACCATAGTCCAGAACGCCGAGACCATCAGAGTGTACTCGAAGGGGAAGGTCGTTTCGGTCTCGAGGCTGAAGGTCGGAGACCCCATACTGCTCAAGCTGGAACGGGGGGGAAGGCATTTCGGCATGCATGTCAAGGAGACAATCCGGGAGAGGTAGATGACGCTCGTAGTTGCCTCCCTCGTCGAGGGGGGCATCGCCGGAGCTTCTGGCTCGTCAAGGGAGGCGTTCGCGAAGGGAGCTGATGCCGTCGAGATAAGGCTCGACTTGATCAAAGGCCTCAGGCTGGAGGACCTAGCAAAGGTCAAGAGAGAGGTGAACGGCCCTGCCATCGCGACGCTCAGGTCGGCCAAGGAGGGCGGAGGGAGCAGGCTCTCTCGGCAGGCGAGGGCGACCATGCTGCGCGAGGCTGCCAGGCTGGGGTTCCATGGTCTGGACCTCGAGGTTGGGAGCGACAGGGACATACTGCTCGACCTGAAGGGCCAGAGGTCCCGGCCTCTTCTGATCGCATCCGCGCACCTCAAGCACCCCGTGTCCTCGGAAGAGTTCGAGCGCACCTTGGAGGTGGCATGCTCCCTGGGGGACATCGGGAAGGTGGCGATGCCATGCGAACATGCCTGCCATGCGCTCATGCTGGCCGAGGTCGGGATGAGCATGTCGAGGAAGTCCAGCAGGTTCGTAGCGATAGGTGTGGGCACCCAGGGGCAGCTCACGCGCGTGTGCGCACGAGAGTTGGGCTCGGCGATGGTGTACGCGTGCCTGCCGGAGAGACCCGCGGCTCCAGGCCAGGTCGATGTGGCGCTCCAGAGAGCGCTCCTGGAGGGGGAGAAGAACGTCTTCGGCCTCGTGGGCCATCTGGTGTCGCACTCCGTCTCCAAGCCGATGCAGGAGGCTGCCCTCTCGAAGCTGGGAATGGTCGGCACATACCTTCCATTGGACTTCCCGCCCGGAAGCTTCGACATGAAGGCCCTGAGGCAGCTCAGGAGCTTGGGCTTCAGGGGCCTCAATGTGACCATACCGCATAAGGCGGCCGCGTTCCAACTCTGCTCCCGCAAGAGCGCGGCCGCGCTCTCTACGGGGGCTGTCAACACCATCACTTTCGAGGACTCCGAGTCAGTCGGAGAAAACACGGATGTAATCGGGTTCTCTAGGCTGCTTGACGGAAAAATGCGCATATCACCGAAGACCAGTTGCATGGTGCTAGGGGCAGGTGGCGCCGCGCGCGCGGTCGTGCACGTGCTTCGCGGGCGGGGCGCGACGGTCACCGTCGCCGACGTCGAGGGGGACAGGGCTGAGGAGCTCGCGAGGCTGTTCGGCGTCCACTCGATTCCACCGGGGGGCTTGTGGGAGGCGAAGGGGCGCTTCGACCTGATCGTGAACTGCACGCCCGTGGGGATGGAAGGAGTGCCTGGCAACCCGTTCAAGAGGAACATCTTCAGGCGCGGGAGTGTGTTCCTGGACATCGTATTCAACCCTCTCGAGACCGAGGCGATGAAGATGGCCAAAGGAGCAGGCGCGAAGGTCTTCGGGGGCCTGGAGATGCTCGTCCAGCAGGGGGCCGAGTCGTTTAGGATATGGACCGGGAAGGAACCGGATGTGGCTGCGATGCGAAAGGCTGCGAAGGAGGCGCTGGAATGATCGGGAAGGCTGGGTGCAGGGGCGCGGCCACCATCGTCAACGCCATCGCCACTGGCAAGGGCGCAGCTTTCGGAATCACTTTGGAGGCAGACGCCCGGGTCGAGCTCGAGCGGGGCGGAGGGGACATCGTCCTCGAAGGCAGCTCTGAGGGAGCCGACCTTGCGGCGGGCTGCGTCCGGGCAGTTGCCAGGAAGACCCTGGGCACTTCTGGCATCAGCGGGGAGGTGCACATCAAGTCCGATATACCCATCTCGAGGGGCCTGAAGAGCAGCAGCGCCGTGTCCAACGCCGTGTGCTTGGCAACGGCCACGGCCCTTGGGTCGAAGCTCTCCGACATGGACCTGGTGCTCTCGGGCATTGAGGAGTCCATCAAGGCGGGGGTCACCATCACGGGCGCGTTTGACGACGCCTCGGCATGCTTCCTCGGCGGGGTGATCGTGACGGACAACAGGAGCTTCGCCATACTTCACCGAGGGAGCCTGGACCCCGACCTCGAGATCCTCCTACACGTCCCATCCAGGAAGATCACCAAGGCCAGCCTGAAGGGGGTCGATTTCAGCCCCATCAGGAAGGAGGTCGAGAAGGCGTTTGACCTTGCATTGAGGGGCGAGTACCTCAAAGCCATGGAGCTGAACTCCCGGGCATACTCGAAGGTGCTCGATGTTTCCGAGGACATGGCAGAGCTTGCGCGCAGGAAGGGCGCGCTCGCGGCGGGCATCTCCGGAACGGGACCGGCGACGGCGGTCGTGTGCGACAGAGGGAGCGTGGGCGATGTGATGAAGGCCTTGCAGGACGAGGAGGGCACCGTCCTCGTTGCCAGGATCAACGACTCGTCTGCGAGGGAGGTGGTCCCACGGTTATTGTAGTCAGGTCCTCGACGGCCAGTGGAAGGATCGCGGCGCCACCGTCCAAATCGTACACGCACAGGGCCTTGGTCCTTGGCGCTCTGACGCATTCGCGCTTCTCGCTCATCGATCCGCTGATTTCAGACGACACGAGGGCCACGGTCGACGCCCTCCTGGCCCTCGGGGCGGAGGTCCACCAGGACTCGAAGGGGCTCGCGATCTACTGCGAGAAGCTCCGGGCAGCTCCTGGGACCATCGACGCCAGGAACTCAGGCACCACGCTCAGGCTCATCGCGGGCATCGCCTCGCTTCTGCCGAGCACGACAACGCTCACCGGGGACCAGAGCCTGGTCAGAAGGCCGATGGTTCCTCTGGTCGAGGCGCTCATCCAGCTGGGGGCCAAGTGCTCGTACCTTAGGACGCCCGGCACGGCTCCTGTGTCCATCACGGGCCCCATCGACGGGAACAGGGCGGAAATCCCCGCAGGGGTGAGCTCGCAGTTCGTGTCTTCCCTCTTGATCGCGTGCACCCAGAAGAGAGGAGACACGGCCGTGCACCTCAAGGGAGAGCTCCGCTCCCGGCCGTATGTCGACATCACGCTAGGGATGCTGCGAGCATTCGGGGCGCGGGTCGAAGAGGTCGCGGGCGGCTTCGTCGTCCCTGGGGAGCAGGTGCTCTCAGGGGACTCGTACTCCGTCCCAGGCGATTACTCGTCGGCCGCCTTCCCACTGTCAGCAGCGGCCGTCACGGGCGGCGATGTCACAGTCGGGAACCTTGATCCGAACTCGCCCCAGGGGGACAAGGCCATACTCACTCATCTGAAATCCTTCGGGGCGAAGGTCTCTCCGACCGCTTCATCGGTCAGGGTGGTCGGCGGTCAACTCAGGGGGACTGAGATAGATGTCAGGCACACTCCGGACCTGTTCCCGATACTGGCAGTCATCGGCGCGGTGGCCGATGGCAAGACCGTGTTGAGGGGCGGGGAGAGCCTCAGGGAGAAGGAGAGCGACAGGATCGCCACGACCACTTCCTTCCTCGAGGCCATGGGGGCCAGGGTGCGGCCCCTGACCGACGGGTGCGAGATTGTCGGCGGGGAGAAGCTCCACGGAGCGACAGTCACCACGGAAGGTGACCACAGGATACTTATGGCCGCAGCGGTTGCAGCTCTGGTATCGGCCTCGGAGACCAGGATAGAGGATGAGGACTCTTACAAGGTCTCCTATCCCGGGTTCATGAGGGACATGCATCAGCTGGGCTGTCGCCTGGAGGTGAGGAAGTGAACGAGTTCGGCACCAGGTACAGGATAGGCATCTTCGGCACCAGCCACGGCCCTTGCGTCGGGGCCAAGGTCGAGGGCTGTCCCGCGGGCTCGCGCATATCGGAGTCCGTCATCCAGGCCGAGCTCGACAGGCGCTCCCCGGGAAAGGGGACGGTGACGAGCCCGCGCCGGGAACGGGACAGGCTGGAGATCATCTCCGGCATCAGGAACGGCAAGGCTACCGGAGGGCCGATAGTCGGCCTCATCAGGAACCTCGACACGGATTCATCCGCCTATGACGCGTTCCTGAGGGTCCCCAGGCCGGGCCATGCGGACCTCCCAGCCATGGTCAAGTACGGCGGCCATCACGACCACAGGGGAGGCGGGCAGTTCTCCGGCAGGATGACCGCCGGGCTCGTGATAGGCGGGGCCATAGCCCGGCAGGTGCTCGAGAAGAAGGGCGTCTCGCTCCTGGCCCAGACCGTGCAGATAGGAGGCGTCATCCTCAGGAAGGAGGTGCCGCTCAGCGTGGCCGAGAGGACGGTCAGGACGAGCGCCGTCGGATGCGCAGACCGGGCGACCGGGGACAGGATGGCCCAGGAAATCGCAGAGGCCCATGAGGCAAAGGACAGCGTGGGCGGAGTCATCAGGTGCTCGATCATCGGCCTGCCGGTCGGCGTCGGAGAGCCGTTCTTCGGAAGCATCGAGAGCGTGATGGCTGCGATGATGTTCTCGATCCCTGGTGTGAAGGGGGTCGAGTTCGGCTCGGGGTTCAGGGCGGCGGCCATGAAGGGGAGCGAGCACAACGACCCCTTCGCCGTGAAGGACGGCAGGATCGTCACCAAGACCAACAACGCGGGAGGCATCCTGGGAGGGCTCTCCACGGGCATGCCGGTCGAGTTCCGAGTCGCGTTCAAGCCGACCTCGTCCATCGCGAGACCGCAGCTCAGCGTAGATGTCATCGACAAGAAGCCCGTCGAGCTTCAGATCAAGGGAAGGCACGACCCATGCATAGTGCCGCGAGCCGTCCCAGTGGTCGAGAACTCCGCAGCGGCGGTGGTGCTCGACCTGATGCTCCAGGGGGGATTCTTCTGACAGACAAGGAGTTGGAGTCCCTCAGGGGCGAGATTCAGAGGCTCGACTCCGAGATCCTGAGGCTCGTGGCGAGGCGGGAGGGGCTCGCCCGGGAGATCGGGCTCGTGAAATCCAAGGACGGGCTCAAGCTCCGCGACACCTCGAGGGAGAGGCAGGTCCTCCGGGATGTCGAGAGGACCGCGAAGGAGCTGGGCATCAGCGGCTCGATCGCCAAGGCCCTGGGGGAGCTGCTCATCGAGGACGCGGTCGGCGTCCAGAAGCAGAAGCGGGACACGACGCTCGCCCGAAAGGACGTCGTCGTCGTGGGCGGGTCTGGCAGGATGGGCGAATGGGCCTGCCGGTTCCTCTCCAACAGGGGCGCGTCCGTGGTGATATGGGACCCGAGGGGGAAGCTCGAGGGGTACAGGAGCGTCAGGTCGTTGGACAGAGCCGCAGCATCAGCGGACCTGATGGTGCTGGCAAGCCCGCTCGGGGCATGCCCTGACGATCTGGATGCGGTCCTGGATGTCTCTCCCAGAGGGGTCGTGTTCGACCTGTGCAGCGTCAAGTCGCACATCGCAGGAACCCTCAGACGCGCGGCATCTGACGGCGTGCTGATCAGCAGCGCCCACCCGATGTTCGGGCCAGGCGCGGCGTCCCCTAGATGGAGGAACGTGCTGGTGTGCGACTGTGGATGCGAGGAGGCGAACGCCGTGGTGACGGAGCTCTTCACGTCAGCCGGTGCGAACGTGAGCGAAGTCGCCCTCGAGAGACATGACGAGCTGATGGCCTACGTCCTCGGGCTCTCACACGTATGCTCCCTGCTGTTCGCGGGAGTCCTGGAGAGGTGTGGGATCGCCTACAAGGACCTGGAGGCCGTGCAGGGCCCGTCGTTCGAGAGGATGGCGCGGATGGCGGCCGAGCTCTCGAAGGAGAGCAAGCGCGTGTACCACGACATCCAGGCGTTGAACCCGAACACCAGGCACATGGTGGCCTCCATGGAAACCGTCCTTAGGGACCTGAAGAAGGCCTCTCTGGACAGCGACCCATCGAAGTTCAAGTCAACCATGGAATCAAGCAGGAGATATCTGGAGGTGGGACAAGATGGCTAAGAAGAAGGCTGCGATCCTCGGCTCGAGCGGGATGATAGGACAGAGATTCGCCCAGATGCTCATCGGGCACCCGTACTTCGAGGTCGTCGCATACTGCGCATCGGACAGGTCGGATGGCAAGAAGCTCTCGGAGGTCTGGAAGCTCTCAGACGTCGAGATCGACGCCAGGCTCGGCGAGAAGGCCATCCAGGGCACGGACGCTTCAGCGCTCGCCAGGCAGGGCGTCGAGGTGGTGTTCAGCGGCCTGCCGTCGGATGTCGCAGGCCCGGTCGAGGATGCCTGCGCGGAGAGCGGGATGGCGGTGTTCTCGAACGCGGCGTCTCACCGCATGGAGCCCGACACGCCCATCCTCGTCCCCGAGATCAATCCCGAGCATCTCGCATCGATAGAGGTCCAGAGGAAGCGCAGGAGGAACGGAGGGTTCGTCGTCACGAACGCGAACTGCTCGGTCACCGGCCTAGCCCTGGGCCTCAAGCCGCTCGTCGACGCGTACGGGTTCACGGAGGTCGATGTGGCGACCTACCAGGCACTCTCAGGCGCCGGCTACCCGGGAGTCCCTTCGCTTGACATCATCGGCAACGTCCTCCCGCACATCAAGGACGAGGAGGAGAAGATGGCTATCGAGGGCAAGAAGATACTCGGTACCTACGCGAGCGGAGGGTTCGTCGACTCCCCCGTGACCATCTACGCCTCATGCGCGAGGGTCAACGTCATGGACGGCCATCTGGAGGCCGTCTTCATCAGGAGCAAGAGCATCCCCACCGCGGAGGAGATCTCGAGAACGCTCAGCGGGTTCAGGGCGAAGCCGCAGAAGCTGAAGCTCCCGAGCGCGCCTGAGCGGCCTGTGATCGTCCTGAAGGAGCGCAACAGGCCCCAGCCGAAGCTCGACTCGATGGCGGGGACGCCTGAGCGCGCGAGAGGCATGGCCGTGACAATCGGCAGGATAAGGGCGGAGAAGGACTGCGTGCGGTTCTACCTGCTGTCCCACAACACCATCAGGGGCGGCGCGGGGGGAAGCGTGCTGAACGCGGAGCTGGCATACAAGGAGGGGTTGATCTGAGCACGGAGAAGAAGGGAGCCAAGGAGAAGGTCATCTCAAGGAGCTACGAGGAGATAAGGAAGAAGGTGGCCGGCGGAGACGTCGTCGTCATGACTGCCGAGGAGTTCAAGGAGCACGTCAGGGCGAACGGCATCAGGAAGGCCGCGAAAGAGGTGGACGTGGTCACCACGGGCACCTTCGGAGCGATGTGCTCCTCAGGCGCATACTTCAACTTCGGGCACGCTGACCCGCCGATCAAGATGTCCAAGGTCTGGCTAGACGGAATCCCGGCCTACGCGGGGCTGGCAGCCGTTGACGCGTACCTGGGAGCGACGGAGCTGGACGAGTCGAACAACATGCTCCACGGGGGGGCGCACGTGATCGAGGATCTCGTGAGGGGCAAGGCTGTGAGGCTCAGGGCGACCGCCTTGGGCACGGACTGCTACCCGAGGAAGGACATCGACACCTACATCAGCCTGAAGACCGTCAACCAGGCGGTCCTGTTCAATGTGCGCAACTGCTACCAGAACTACGCCGTCGCCACGAACTCGTCATCGAGGACGCTCTATACCTACATGGGCAAGCTGCTGCCCGAGCTCGGGAACGCTACCTTCAGCAGCGCGGGCGAGGTCTCCCCGTTGCTGAACGACCCGTACTACAGGAGCATCGGGATCGGCACGAGGATCTTCCTGGGAGGCGCCCAAGGGTTCGTCGTCTGGGAGGGCACGCAGTTCAACCCCGGCGTCCCCCGGACGCCCGACGGCGTGCCGAAACGGCCTGCTGGGTCGATCGCGGTCATAGGCGACCTGAAGCAGATGTCGCCGGAGTGGATCAAGGGCCTGACCTTCACGCGGTACGGCGCCTCTCTGGGGGTCGGGATCGGCGTGCCGATACCCATCCTCGATGAGGAGATGGCCAAGTCATGCGCCGTCACGAACAACCAGATAGTCACGGCCGTATTCGACTACAGCCAGCCCACGAGGTCGAGGAACGTCCTGCGCGAGGTCACCTACGCCGAGCTCAGGTCGGGGGAGATAGAAGTCAAGGGCAAGAAGGTCCCGACATCGTCCCTCTCGAGCCTCTACAAGGCAAGGCAGATCTCCCAGATACTGAAGAACCAGATAGTCAAGGGCGAGTTCGCTCTTGATAGGCCCGTCCAGAACTTCTCGCTCGACAGGGTGTTCAGGCCTCTGGACGTGAGGTCAGAGAGGGAGGCGATGTAGTTGAAGACGAAGGTAGTGCTCAACTTCAGCCCAGAGGCGGTCAACAACCCCATCACGCACAGCCTGATTGTCAAGTACCACCTGCTCGTGAACATCCTGAGGGCGGAGATAGACGAGATCGGCGGCAAGATGGTGCTGGAGCTCTCCGGCAAGGCTGAGGACATCCGCAAGGGCATCGACTACCTCAAGAGCAGCGGCGTGGGCGTGAGGCCCATCAAGGAGGGCGTGAGGCGGGACGACGACGCGTGCACCCACTGCGGGATGTGCGTCTCCATCTGCCCCACAAAGGCCCTGGTGCTGGACCTCAAGACTGGAAAGGTCACGTTCGACGAAGAGAAGTGCGTCGCATGCGGGGTCTGCATAGACGCGTGTCCCCCGAGGGCGATGGAGATCCTGATATGAGCGGGTTCGCAACAATGAAGGTCGAGATCGAGGAGACGGCCGCCACGATAGCCGGAGACGAGAGGTACCTCCCCGCGGCAGTAGAGGCGATCAAAGCCGCGAGGCTGGAGATCGAGCGGCAGGTCCGCTCTGACGGCTACTTCCTCGCGACGCTGGAGCCCTACACTCCCCGACTGGATGCCTGGAGGGTGGTGAGGAGGATGTGCGATGCGACGAGGCTGGCGGGGGTCGGGCCCATGGCCGCAGTGGCGGGCACTATCGCCCAGGAGGCGCTCGAGGCGATGGTGCGGGAAGGCTGCACGCACGGCTGGGTGGACAACGGAGGCGACGTCGCGCTCATACTGGACAAGCCCATCACGATGGAGGTGTTCAGCGACCCTTGCTCCGAGACCGCGCTCGCCTTCGAGCTTGGGCCCACGAAGGGCATCATCGGCATCTGTGCGTCGAGCGGCAAGCTCGGGCATTC
Organism: Methanobacteriota archaeon; assembly: GCA_020725925.1. GTDB lineage: Archaea > Thermoplasmatota > Thermoplasmata > UBA10834 > UBA10834 > COMBO-56-21. Next base: position 32,026 of record DYTN01000008.1, on the reverse strand, counting down.
GATCAGCTTCGGCAATGCGGACATCGCCGTCGTGATTGCCCAGGATGCATGCCTTGCCGATGCGCTCGCCACCGCGATCGGCAATGCGGCCAGGGACTCGGATTCGCTCCGAACCTCCTTCGAGGTGTTTCGCGCCATTGACGGCTTCATCGGTGCCCTCGTCATCCTGGATGGCAAGGTAGCGGTCTGGGGGGAGCTGCCGAGGATGGCCGAGGTGGAACACAATCCGGAGAGACTCACTGCGCACACTCTGATGGCCTCGTCAAGGTTCACGGGGTCAGCAACCAGGACCGTTGAGGTGAGAACCTGAAGATCTTGAAGTTCGGGGGGACGTGCCTGACGAACGAGGACGCGCTCAACAGGGTGTCCAAGGTCGTCAAGGACGAGTCGGAGCAGAAGATCGTCGTCGTCTCGGCGGCTGCCGGGGTCACCAACGCGCTGAGGGACTTCGTCTCGAAGCCGCGCCAGGAGAAGGAGATCGACGACTTCCTGCTCCAGATGAAACTCAAGCATGTCGAGATGCTGCCCAAGAAGGATGGCCAGACGCGCAAAGAGGCGTTGGAGCAGATCGAGGCGAAGATCACGAAGCTGGAGAGGCTGCTCTATGGTGTCACCTACACGGAGGAACTCACACCGAGGACCAACGACCTCGTGCTCAGCTTCGGGGAGAGGCTCTCGGCCATCGTTGTGGCGGCTAGGCTGGCCCACGAGGGCATGGACGCGGTCGCGTTGGAGACCGACGCGCTCGGAATGATCACGAACGAGCAGTACGGGAACGCGGTGGCCGTCCTGGACAAGTGCGAGAAGAACATGGCGCCCCCGCTCCACGCCGCGATCAAGAAGGGACAGGTCCCCGTCGTGACGGGGTTCTTCGGCATAACTGAGTCGGGGCACGTGACGACCGTTGGAAGGAGCGGGACGGACTACACCGCTGCGGTGGTGGCATACGCGCTCGACGCGAGACCCGTGGAGATCTGGAAGGAGGTCGACGGGTTCATGAGCGCCGACCCGAAGATCGTGAAGGGGGCTTTCCTGCTGGAGCGGCTCTCGTACGAGGAGGCCGCGGAGCTCGCATACTTTGGCGCACAGGTGCTGCATCCACGCGCGGTCCAGCCCGCAAGGCTAAAGGGAATAGACATGGTCATCAAGAACCTCTACAAGCCCGCGTCGCCAGGGACGGTCATCGGCAAGAGCAAGCACGCGCGCAAGGATGTCATCAAGAGCGTTTCGTACCTGCCGAACGTAGCCGCCCTGAAGGTCTACGACACCGGGGCGGGATACAAGTCGGGGTTCCTGGCGTACATCACGACATGCCTGCACGAGGCCAACATCAACATCTTCTCCGCCACGACCTCCCAGACCTGCGCCGCCGTGCTGATAGAGGAGGCCGACATCGCGGGCGCCAAGAAGGCGATCAAGGCGATCATCGGGACGGTGGGCGAGAACTTCGAGGTCAACCCGGGCGTCGCGCTGGTGTGCGCCGTCGGCGAGGGCTTCGGGGAGACCAAGGGCGTCGCTGCGAGGGTTTTCAACGCCGTCGCGGCCAAGAACGTTAACGTGGACCTCATATCTGCAGGCGCCTCGATGGTCGCATATCACTTCACCGTGGACAGGAAGGACCTCAAGAACACCATCACCGCCATCCACGACGAGTTCTGGGGCAAGAACGACAACAGCTCGGGCTCGGCTGAGTCCTAAGCGACCCGCACGAAGGTCGAGTTGAAGGCGGAGTTCTGGCCGAACTTCTGGACGAAGTCCGTCGTGAGGAAGTTGACGTTCTTCCCGCCCGAGAGCTTCGGCCAGAGGGCGGAGTACGAGAGCATTACGCCCTTCGGGACGGCATCCGATATCTCGACCTGGACCGTCCACTCGCCGAACTCGTTCGACAGGGTCACGGAGCCGCCGTCCTCGATCTCCTCCTCGACAGCGTCCTTCTTGTTGACGTACACCACTGGCTTGACCTCCGGGCGCATCTGATGGTACTGCGACCTCACGAGGTACTTGTGGACTGGCGTCAGGAGCTGGTAGGGCAGCTTCCTCTGGACATCCACATGAGATGGGAGGCCGCCCAGGCCTTCGGCGGCAGCCGCGGCGGAGTAGAGCTCGATCTTCCTGGTCGGGGTCTGATAGACCATGCGATTGGGCGCTCTGAGCCGGACGAAGCCTTTCTTCTTGAGGTCCTCGAAGGCGCCCTCGACGACGCGGCTCTTGGCAAGGAGCGCCCTGGCGACCTTCTCGTCCTCCTCGAAGAGCTCCTTCGCGGTCAGCTTCATCTTGGACGCGAGAGCCCTGAACAGATCCGTGTTAGACTTCGCCTCTCCGACGGGCTCGATCGCCTTCTCGTTGATCGACAGGTACTGATGGAGGTAGGAGGTGTTGATGTCGAAATGCTCGAAGAAGCTGGTTGCTGGCAGGACGATGTCGGCGTAATCCACAGTGTCCGTCATGAACAGGTCGTGGACCACCGTGAACAGGTCGTCCCTCACGAATCCCTTCCGGACGAGGCTCTGGTTGGGGAGCGTCGCGAGGGGGTTCGAGTCGTAGACGAACATCATCTTGATCCTGCCCAGCTCGAGCGTCCTCCCGATGTCCACCATGTTGTGGTACACCTTCTTCCTGCTGGTGAGGCTAGACCCCTCGAGATAGCCTCGGTCGAAGTCGTCCAGGTCTGTCGAATAGAAGAACCCGCGGTTCTCGCCTATGAGCGCGGGCAAGGTGGCGATCGCCCTGACCATCTCCCCGCCGTTCCGGTGGCGCTGCATGCCGTAGCCGATCATGATGCAGTTAGGCCGCAAGGAGACGTAGTCAGCGATGAAGTCCTCCATGTCCCTTGTCCTGAGGCCCGTGATCTTCGCCATTGCGTTCAGGTCGAACTTGCGGGAGATCTCCACCAGCCTGTCGAAGCCGGTGGTGTTGTTCCTGACGTACTCCTCCGCGTAGAGCCTGTTCTCTATGATGTGGTTGACGCACCCTAGGGCCATAGCCGCGTCCGTCGTGGGCCTGATCTGAAGGTGGATCCCGAGTTCCGCGGTCTGCGTCCTAATCGGGTCGATGACATAGACCTTCGCCCCGCGCTTCTGAGCCCTCTTGATGATCTCGAACCCGTGGGGCGTGCTCCAGGCGGGGTTCATGCCCCAGACGACTATCAGCCTGCACTTCTCAATCTCGTCCGGGAGCATGCCGAGGTTGGAGCCCCAGACTAGCTGGAGGGCTTTGTCCCCGGCCCTGGAACAGATTGTGTGAGTCACCCGCGACGCTCCGATGGCGTTGAAGAATCTGCTGGGGAAGTGCCTCTGGATGAGGCCCATCGTGCCTGCGTAGTCGAACTGCAGTATCGAATCCGTGCCGTGCTCCGCTGAGCGCTTCAGCACCTGCTCGGCGATCTCCGTCAGAGCATCGTCCCATGAGATCTTCTTGAACTTGCCCTCGCCCTTCTTCCCGACCCGCCTCATCGGGTGCAGGAGCCGCTGCTTCGAGTAGACGTACTGCGCGAGGTTCTGGCCCTTCGGACAGAGGAAGCCGCGCGTGAAGGGCTGCTTCTCGTTGGCCTCGATGGAATGGAGTCTCCCGTTGCGGACCCTCGTCACTATGGAACAGGTGTCATAACAGTCTCGGGGGCAGGTGTTGAATATGTACAACGGATGAGCCTCCGCCGGGGCGATGCCCTTCTGGTCTCATTCATGGGAAGCGCCTACGCGGATTTATATGTTCCCAGACTGGCTCCGTCGCGGCGGCATGCCGACTGACGCAGTCGGCTGTGGCCAGCGTGTGTCCTCCCGAGGTCACTGCCAAGGAGCGCCCCATCTGTCCCTATGGAAAAGCTGCGATAGGTTCTTCCGCTTCCTTGCCGGCGGGCTCTGGGCGGGATAGCCGAGAGTCATGCATATGGGGACGTCCCGCTCGGCCGGGATGCCCAGGACCTTCTTCACCTCTTCAGCCTCGAAATCGCCTATCCAGCATGTTCCCAGGCCCAGGTCGACTGCCCGCAATGTCAGATGGTCCAGAACGATTGTCATGTCGATGGCGGAGTAGTACGCGCCCGGCTCGGAGACTCCGACGAGATAAGCAGCGCATTCTCCGACGAACCTCTGGTTTCCGCTCGCTGGGACGAGCTTGGCTTTCATCTCTTGGTCTGTGACGACAATGATGGTCCACCTCTGCGCGTTATTTGCCGAGGGCGCCAGCCTCATCGCGTCCAGGAGGTCTTCCATGACCTCCTTAGGAATCGGTCTCTTCTCGTACTTGCGGATGCTCTTGCGAGCCTGGATGGCGTGTTTGACCTCCACATCCCTCACCTACTTCACTACGTCGCCGATGACCCTGTAGTCTCCCCAGTAGAGCAGCATGTCGGCGTACCTGTCGTAGCCCTCGTCCATCCTCGCGGCCACGATTTCGCCGATGAACCATGTGTGGTCCCCGACCTCTACCTCTTTGACCTTGATGCACTCGATGTTGACTGGACACTCCGCTATGAGCGGCGCGGAGATCCTCTCGGCCTTCTCCTTGATGAGTCCTGCAGCCTCGAACTTGTCCACTTCCCTGCCGGACTTCGAGCCGCATATCTCCACGGCCTTCAGCATCTTCCTGGACGGGATGTTCACGGCGAAGTCCTTGCTCTTCCTGAGAAGACCATAGCTGAACCTCCTCGGGGCAATGCCGACACCAATGTACGCCGGTTTGAAAGAGAACATATGGCACATCGCGAGCGTGATTATGTTGTCCTTCTCGCCCCCGACGGTCGCGAGGACCACGGGGAAGCCGGAGAACGCGTCCTCCGCGTCATCGCTGGAGATGCTCTTCTTCATGCCGCGCCCCCTTCGTTGATATCGCCGGGGCCTGTGCCGGCCCTGCCCCCTCACTCGCCCAGGAGCTTCTTGTAGTCTTCGGCTGACATCAACCCTGAGAGCTCGTTCGGGTCGCTCATCTCGATGGCGGCAATCCATCCCTGGCCATAGGGATCCTTGTTCAGCAGCTCGGGCGAATCGACCAGCTTGCCGTTGGACTCCTTTACTACGCCCGACACGGGCGAGAAGACCTCGGAGACCGTCTTGACGGACTCAACGTTGCCCAGAATGTCACCCGCCTTGACCTCCTTCCCCCCGGCAGGGAGTTCCACGAAGACAATCTCCGTGAGTTCCGTCTGCGCGTGGTCCGTGATCCCCATGCGCGCGATGCTCTTCTCCACCTTCACCCATTCGTGGTCCTTGGTGTACCTGAGCTCTGGCAAGACTACTGACATATCTGGCCTCCCGCTCTTGCGCGAAATACCGTTTTCTGAATTTATATCTTCGCCCACGTTGCCCGCCCCCAATGCCACGTCTCCAGGCGATCCTCGACGACCCAAGGCGCCTTTCGCGGAGCCACGATCGGACTGGCCTGAGCGGGCGGAGCTACATACAGCACTGAGGCAGACAGCGGCTAACAGCAAGAGTTATCTATTGTCAACCTGATGCTCACGACAAGGTGATTGTTTTGACAGACCAGCAATCAATGAAGTTTCTAGAGGAACTCACCAACTGCTTCGGCCCTTCGGGCTTCGAGAAGGAGCCCGCCAAGATAGTCAAAGCCTACGTGAGAAGGTTCTCGGACAAGGTCTACGCGGACAAGCTCGGCTCGCTCCTGTTCAGCAAGAAGGGGACCTCAGACAGCCCGGTCGTGCTCCTCCCAGGGCATATTGACGAGGTGGGATTCATCGTCTCGTCGATCAACAAGCAGGGGTACCTGACGTTCAATCCGCTGGGCGGTTGGTTCGATCAGGTCCTGTTGGGCCAGCGGGTCATGATCAGGGCCGGCAAGGGGCTCGTGCCAGGGATAATCGCGGCCAAGCCTCCCCACCTGCTGCCGGCGGAGGAGAGGTCGAAGGTCGTGGTCAAGGAGAAGATGTTCATCGACATCGGAGCGTCGAACGAGGAGGAGGCGAAGGCGATGGGCGTCAGAATAGGAAACCCAGTCGTGCCCGACTCGTGCTTCTCGACCATGCAGAAGAGGATCTTCAAGGACGGCAAGAAGAGCGGCTCGGACACAATAGCCATCGGGAAAGCCTTCGACGACAGGATAGGAGCCTGGATGGCCGCAGAGGTCGTCCGGAATTTGGCCGAGAAGAAGGTCAAGCACCCCAATACCGTGATAGGCGCGGCGACGACGCAGGAGGAGGTCGGCCTCAGGGGCGCGAGGACCACCGCGTTCGTAGTCAAGCCCGATGTGTGCATCACCCTCGAGGTGGACATCGCTGGCGATGTGCCGGGGATCGAGGCCAACGAGGCGCCCACCAAGATGGGGCTCGGCCCGGCCATAACGACCTACGACTCGTCGATGATACCCAACCAGGAGCTGATCGAGTTCGTCATCAGGACCGCGGAGAGGGCCAAGCTGCCCTACCAGCTGTCCCAGATAGCCAGGGGAGGCACGGACGCGGGCGTGATACACATCGCCAACGCGGGCTGCCCCAGCGTCGTGATGGGCGTCCCGACGAGGCACATACACTCCCACGTGGGCATGCTCAGCATGACCGATGCGAACAACTGCATCAGGCTCGTGACTGAGCTGGTCAAGAGGCTGGACAAGAAGACCGTGGCCGGGTTCACCGAGGTGTAGTCGAGGGCGTGCGCGGATGACCTACGTCCTCGACCCAGCGTTGACCCGGGACCTCACGGAGGCCAAGGCGGCCCTCGCCCGACACGGCATAGTCATCATCCGGACGGTCGAGACGGATCTCCCGCCGGTCATCATGGCCGAGGCGCGGGCGTCCATGGAGGCCTCCCCCCGGAAGCTCGCTAGGATGGGCGAGGACGAACTGGATGCCTTCGTGGCGAAGCTGCGCAAGACGGCCATGAAGTCCACCGCCGAGCTCAAGGACCTATACGTGCGTCTGCTTGCCAGACTGGGCACGGAGTTCCTGGGAGAGCTGGTCGGGGACCTGGAGGGCATCGACCAGCTGTTCAAGTGGAGGAGGATATCCGAATCCTTCGATCCCGTGAACGAGTTGCTCAAGGAGGAGGGGTTCGGACCGGTGGCGATAGACGGGCCTGAAGACGTCTCGCCCGCCTTCAAGGTTGAGCTGGAGGAGAGGTGGGACTCGGCGTACGTCAGGTTCAAGCTCCTCGCGGAGCAGGCAGCCGAGGAGATGAGACGCCAGGACGCCGAGCAGGGGAAGGCCGCGGGACAGGCGAAGGCGAAGAAGCCGAGGAAGAGGTGATCCCGCGGCGGTCCTTTCTGACACGGACATCCTGGCAATGCTCGCAGACGGTTCTCTCAGGATCCAGGGCTTCGACGAGAGGAACCTGACGCCCAACGGCTACGACGTATCGATCGAGGAGATATGGGTCCCCTCCATCGATAGGAGGTTCAAGGCGGGTGTCGCCCCTGTGCCGGGCAACTCTTGGTTCGTCATAGGCACGAAGGAGTACCTCGAGCTGCCGGACACGCTCATCGGGGAGATATGGATCAGGACCACGTGGGTGAGGAGGGGCATATTGTCCTCTTTTGGCAGAATCGATGCCGGATTCCACGGAAACCTTACTTTTTCTGCTTACAACGCATCGGCAGCGCCCATCGACGTCCCGATCGGCGAGAGGTTCGCCCAGGTCGTGTTCGAGGAACTCCGCTCGCCCCCGACGAAGGCGTACAAGGACCGGTCCGGGAACTACCACGGGCAGAGGGGCATCACCCTCGAGCCCGTCAAGGGTCAGAGGAACTGAAGGTCGAACCCGTAGAAGTTCATCGTTGGCGAATAGCTCTTGACCTTGCGCCTGGCCAGGACCTTCATCACCCGCCCGTGGGCGCGCGCAAGATCAGCGAGCTCGTCCATCCTCTTCTGCACCCCCGCCTCCTCCGCGATCTCGTAGTAGTGTATCACGCCGCCCTGCTTCAGGGCGCCAAGAGCATCCGGGACGTAGGCGCTCGCCTCGTGCGGCAGGTTCATGATCACCCTGTCGGCCTTCTCCAGGCCGGGCAGCTGCTCCCTCGCGTCGCCCAGAATCGGCCTCACAGCAGACACCTTGTTCAGGGCGATGTTCTCCTTCATCGACTCGATGGCGTCCGGGTTCACATCGACCGCATAGACGACCTTGGGGGCCCGGGTCTTGGCTATCATCATGGAGAACGGACCTATGCCCGCGAACATATCGATGACCACCTCCCCCTGCTGGACCTGCTTCGCGACCGTCTCCCTCTCGGTGGCCAGCCTCGGAGAGAAGAAGACCTTGGACACGTCGAGCTTGAATGTCAGCCCGTACTCCCTGTGGACCGTCTCGGTGGTCTTCTCGCCGGCGACCACCTTGATCCTCCTCGTCCGGTACTGCTCCTTCACGCCGGAGTCGACGCACACGGTCCTGATCGACTTCTGCGCGGCGATGATCGCCCTGCCTATCTGAGAAGCGTAGGGCATGACCTCGTCGGCCATCTTGACGATGGCGATCGAGCCGAGGGTGTCGAACGACGACGGAAGCAGAGGGCGCAACTCGTCCGGGACGTCGACCAGCGCACGGTAGTCCGTGACCTGTTCCTCGACCTCCTTGAACTCGGCGGTCTCCATAGGAAACCCGAGGTCGATCCTCTGCGTCACCGGAAGGTAGACATTCTTGGCGTCCGAGCGTATCTGGAGGTCCTTCCTCAGGATGCCCTTCTCGAGCAGCTTCCTCCGGATCGGCTCTGCCTTCTTCTTTGGGACTACAACGCAGAGAGACTCCATCTTGGCCGAAATCGGTTTCCTCGATAGATAATGGAATCGTTTCTGCGCGGCGGAGAAGGTTAGAATATGTGGCTGATTCATCCCCATGGCGATGGCCGAGGGCGACGACAGACTGGTGTTCGTGGGCATGGGACTCCACGACGAGGAGGGGATCACGCTCAGGGGACTGCGGGAGCTGGAGCTCGCAGAGCTGGTCTTCGCCGAGGAGTACACCTCCTCGCTCTCAAAGGGGTCGATCGAGCGCCTGGCCAAGCGGATCGGCAAGGGGATCGAGCTGCTTGGCAGGACCGAGGTTGAGGCGGGCACGCGAATCCTGGAAGCCTGTGCGTCCAAGAAGGTCGTGCTGCTGACAGCTGGAGACCCGATGGTTGCGACGACCCATGTAGACCTGAGGCTGAGGGCGGAGAGGGCGCATGTCAGGACCACGATTGTCCACGGGGTCTCAATCCTGGCGTCCGTTCCCGGGGAGCTGGGCCTTCAGCACTACAAGTTCGGCAGGACGACATCGCTCCCGTTCCCTAGGGAAGGGTATTCGCCAACGAGCCCGTACGATGTCATCGCCGAGAACCTCTCCCGTGGGCTGCACACGCTCGTCCTCCTTGACATCGACCAGGAGAACGACAGGTACATGACCGCGAACGAGGGCATGCACCTGCTGCTCGACATGGAGAGGAGGGTGGGCAAGGGCATCCTCTCCAAGGAGACCCTCGCATGCATTGTCGCAAGGGCCGGCTCCCCGGACTGCACGGTCGCCGCTGGGAAGCTCGGCGACATCATGAACAGAAGCTTCGGACCCCCTCTTCACTCGATCGTCATCCCCGGGAAGCTCCATTTCATGGAGGAGGAAGCGCTCAAAGAGCTCGCTCCCTAGTGGATCCTCGAACCGACCAGAAGACCTCAATGACACGGACTGGGTCAGAGGGCAGCGATCTCCTGCTTCACCTCTAGTCCCTTGCCAGGCAGCCTCGCGACGAAGTCCGCGGCCGGAAGCTGCTCGGGCACGAACATCCCCGCGCCCTTCACAATGCCTTCGAGCACCATCTCCGATGCTATGGCTCCGCCCACTCCGACCAGATACCCGGTCGCGTTGCTCCTGCACAGCTCGTAGGCCTTCTCGTGGGACATGACCGTCCAGGTCTTCACCATCGTGCGCTTTCCGTTCTTCTTGCCGATGACCTCGACCACGACGCCAGCGTAGCCCTTGACCTTGCCAGCGAGCTCGACAGGGCGAGGCATCATGGCCACGACGACGTCGATCGGCCTCACCTTGACTCCCTTGACGTCGATCTCCTCCAGGCTGTGCATGCCCAGCTTGCGGATCATGTTGGCCGCGGCTGCGAACTCGTCGTCGATCGCTATCTTGAAGTCGGCCTTCCGGATGCCCTTGATGTATGCAGGCATCAGGTATGTCTCCTCGTGGGTCGTGTTGTACACTGGGAGCGGGCCAATGGGCTGAGGGAATTCGTATATCTCCCGCTTGTGGAGCGGCGGCAGGAAGGAATGCTTCCCGTCCTCGAACACCGCCGCTGAGGTCGTGGCCTCCTCCAGCATGTCCACGGGGGACCACAGTGTGAAGAAGTCGTACCCCTTGGCGACGCCGCAGTCACCGTCGCGGACGTATGCCTCCTCCGGTT
>DYTN01000008.1:0-21693 GCA_020725925.1 Methanobacteriota archaeon | reverse complement strand
CGTCCAGGGCGTCCGCACCGTATCGAGCGAAGACGTCCGAAATCCCTGGGTCCGCGCCCGAAGCTGTGAGAGCCGTGATGCCGCTCTTCTTGCTCAGCCTCGAGAACTCCTCGAACTCTTCGAGGCTGTTCGCCGTGAGGCTGAAGTCCACATAGTTCGTCTTGGTGGCGCAAGCCACCCTGAAGACGTTCCTGAGAAGCCCCCACGGGACCGAGTTGACGACCAGGTCCTTTCCCTTGAGCAGCCTCTTCAGATGCTCGGGATCCCGCACATCGACGTTGGCGACAGAGATCTTCCTGCTACTGACGCGTGCGGCCATCGCCTGGGCCGCATCAGTCTTCGAGTCTGCGAGGACCACCTGGTCTACCAGGGGATTCTTCGCGAGCAGTTCCGCACACACAAGCCCCGTTATTCCGCATCCGAGCTGAACCACCTTCGTTATTCCGCCCTCAGGAGCATCCGATGGCGGTCGGGGGTAATTAGCCATTTGATGGGGGGTTCTTAACCCAATTTAAATTAGGGCTGTTAATATAATAAAATCTCTGATAATATCCTTCCGGAGTCACCTCTTCTTGCAGAGGATGAGGCTCAGGCGAATCCTGTCGCCGAGCGACGTGTCTGCGTAGGAACCCCAGCCGAGCCTGATGTCAGGGAGCCTTTCCTCGAGGAGGGACAGGATCTTCTCGACCTCTTTGTCCCAAGGGTCGGCAGCGGAATAGACGGCGATCGCTGCGCTGACTTCTTTCAGATCGTAGTCGAACCAGGGGGAGCTCAGGGCCTCGGCCACGGCCCTGTCGACCCTCTCGTCCCCGCGGCCCAGTCCGAGTCCGAACCTCCCATAGCTGGATTCGCCCAGGATCTGCCTAAAGGAGGAGACATCGTCCCTCGACATGACCGCGCAGAGGTCGGTCGCGGGGCGCATCATTATGCCGTTCAGGAGGTCGAAGGCACGATGGAGTTGGAGGGAGGGGGCGAGAGAGGACAGCTTGTCGTTGTCGAACTCGATCACCAGCTGACTAGAACTGAGAACTCCAGCCAGGGCCTTCGTCGCGGCCTCTCGACGCCTGATGCTCTCGGCGGAGAAGGGCGTCGCAGCTATGACAATCGCAGTCGCCCCCTTGGCCCTGGCGATCGAACAGAGCATCCTCGAGCCGAGGCTGCCTGAGACGCCCCCGAGCCCGCACATCAGGAATGCCAGCTCGGTGTTGTTGAACACATCGAAGAGCTCATGCCCGACAATGGATGGGAGCTGCTTGACCAGGTCGGGGCTGGAGTCCGCCACCCCGAGGAGCCTGTCCGCGCCGATCAGCACCTTGCGCTCAGCCCTCGACCTGGCCAGGTCTGCACTCGACGTCGAAAGCACGACCGTTGGGAACGGCACCCCGTCGATGATGTTGCAGCCGGCGCTTCCCACGCCGAAGAACTTCGCACGGACGCGCTGCGACCCTGCCGACTGCGAGAACCTAGTCCTGTAGTTTGGCATCCCAGGGCGATGATGCCTATGCGGGCTCTTGAATCTTTCACGACGGAGATTGACTAGGAGGGGTGCACAGGAACCGAATGGCGACACTTAAGTAACACAAATCACATGCGTCAGCCAGGGCCGCTCGCCGAGGCCTTGACGAATCGCTGAGTCCAGAGCGCGATATGTGGCTCAGGGACCTGGGAAAACGGTGCGGTAAGGATGCTTGACCTCCAGACGGGTTTCCTCATAAACATGGCTGTGGTCATAGCCGTGGCCGCCATCATCATTGTTCTCTTCCACAGGCTCAGACAGCCGCTCATTCTCGGATACCTCGTCGCTGGCATGGTGGCGGGCCCGTTCGTGATCTCTGCGGAGTATACAATCGGCGAAGGAGCAGATCAGGCTGTGATCTCCGCTCAACCAGTGATCGAGATGCTCGCGAGGCTGGGCATCATTCTGCTCACGTTCTCCATCGGCCTGGAATTCAGCCTCAAGCAGCTCAGGAAGATAGGCGTGACGGTCATCGCCGCAGCCTCGATGGAGATTATGCTGATGATCGGCATCGGGTTCCAGCTCGGGCGGGCGCTCGGCTGGACCCCGCTTGAGGCCACGCTTCTGGGGGCGATGCTGTCAGTCGCCTCCACGATGATCATCGTCAGGGCACTCCGCGAGAGCGGCGGGCTGGACAACGAGAAGGTCCGGCTGGTCGTCGGCGTGCTCGTGGTCGAGGATTTCGCCGCAGTGCTGATACTCGCAGCAGTATCCGGCCTGATCTCGCAGGGGGGCGTGAGCCCCCAGCAGCTCGCAGACCTGCTGGTGAAGATGGGGATCTTCGTGGCCGCATCCATCGTGTTCGGCCTGGCCATCGTCCCGAGGCTGGTCGACTATGTCGGCAGGCAGAGGTCGAGCGAGCTCCTTGTGCTGACAGTGCTCGGCCTCTGCTTCTCGATGGCGGTCTTCGCAGCGTGGATAGGTTTCAACGAGGCCATAGGCGCGTTCGTGATGGGCGTCATAGTCTCGGAGTCGAAGTACATCGGGGATGTGGTGAGGAAGATTGAGCCCGTCAGGGACCTGTTCGGGGCGATATTCTTCATCACCGTCGGCATGCTCGTGGACCTCGGCCTTTTCCTTGACAGCGCGTTCTTCGTGGGGGCGGCCATCATCACAGCGGTGTTCGTCCTCGCGAAGATGTTCTCATGCACGCTCTCCACTTTCATCTTCGGGTTCGGCGCGAGGAGCTCGATTGGGGCGGGGCTCAGCATGATAGCCATCGGCGAGTTCTCCCTCATGATCGCCGCCGTGGCTATCGGCTCGCCAGCCATTAGAGAAGGGATCCATCTCTACCCAACGATCGTCGTCGTCACGACGCTCACGGCCCTGATCGTGCCCTACAGCGTGAGGTATACGGACAAGGTCACCAAGGGGCTCGAGGCAAAGCTGCCGAGGTCCGTCCTCGTGCTCGCCTCGTACTTCAACCTCCTCGTCAGGAACATCAGGAGGAGGTCGCAATCGTCTCTGCGTCTGTCAAACGAGATGAGGAGCAGTATTTCTAGGCTCTTCGTCTACATCATCGTCATGGTATCTACCGTAGTCCTGGCCGTGTCGATCGCGCCCAGGGTCCCGGATTTCGACTACCTCCTGGGAGGGAACGAGGACTTCCTCCTGTTCCTGGTCGTGACAGGCGCTCTGATAGTGATCGAGTCCTCCATGTTCGGCATCTGGAGCAGGACCATCAGGCTCATAGAGATCTCCACGAGCGAGGCGATGCTCAGCACAAAGTCGGCCGAGAAGATAGGCTACACCGACACCGCGAGGGCGCTCAAGTGGATCTTCCTTGCGTTCTATGTCATCGTGGGATTCATCGTCGTCTCGCCCCTTGTCCAGTCGCTCGTCCAGGAGGGCATCTTCTTCGCCCTCCTGGCAGTCTCCATAATCGCCGTGGCGATGGCCGCGCTCTGGGGCTCGGTCAAGACAATCGACAGGAAGCTCGGGGAGATATTCGAGTACAGGGGGGCGCAATCGCCCGCCGACTCCTCGACGGACCTTGCCGAGATTGAGGACATCATCGCGACGATGGAGCGTGGAAGCAGGTGAGACTGGTCCACATATCCGATACCCATCTTGGGTTCAGCGCATACTCGAAGCTCGACGTCGCCGAGGGCATCAACCAGAGAGAGGCGGACTTCTACCGCGCGTTCGAGGAGGCCATCGACCGCACGATCGAGCTTAAGCCCGATCTGCTGGTCCATGCGGGCGACCTGTTCGACACGGTGAGGCCGCAGAACAGGGCCATCGACTTCGCCCTCCGGCAGCTCATACGGGTCTCCGAGGCGGGGATAGAGACCATCCTGGTATCTGGGAACCACTCGACCCCGCGGCTGCGCGAGACGGGCAACATATTCCGGATATTCGAGCACCTGAAGCACATACATCCCGTCCACGACCCCGGAGGGAGGACTATCGTGGTCGGGGACGCGACCGTCTACGCGCTCCCCCACTCGACGACACCCTCCCTGAACGACCTCACGTCTGGCCTGAGGCCTTCCAGGGACACGAAGTACGGCGTGCTCGTGCTTCACGCCGGCATCGTCGGCACGGACACCTACAAGATGGACGAGTTCAACGAGCAGACGGTCCCATACGAGAACATCTCAGCGGACTGGGACTATGTCGCGCTCGGCCACTACCACGAGCACAAGAAGGTCGGCTCGAGGGCGTACTACTCCGGTTCCACGGAGAGGCTGAGCTTCAGCGAAGCGGGCCAGAAGAAGGGCATCGTCGAGGCTGACCTCGAGACCGGCGACGAGAAGTTCCACGAGCTCAGGACCAGACCGATGCTAGACCTCGAGCCCCTCGACGCAGATGGCTTGGCGTCATCGGAGATTCTCGGCGAGTCGAGGGAGAGGCTCAGCTCGGCGGCAATCGACGAGAAGATCGTTCGGCTCGTGGTCAAGAACGTCTCGTCGGAGGCGTACCGGGCGCTCGATGTGCCTGCCATCAAGAGGCTGGGCGGCAGCGCCCTGCACTTCGAGCTGAAGCTGGTGAGGGCCGAGACGGAAGCGGAGGCCAGGGTCGGCGACGCGCAGATCGGGCTGCTGGCAGACGAGTTCTCTAAGTACGTCGCCACGCTCGGCTTCCCCGAGGAGAAGAAACGGAAGCTCGTGGAGCTCGGCCTGCCATACCTCGAGGGGGACGAGGAATGAGGATATCCTACCTCGAGCTCAGGAACTACAGGAGATTCAGGGAGCTGAAGCTCCAGTTCCCGGACGGCATCGTCGGCATCCTGGGCCTGAACGGCGCGGGCAAGACCACGGTCATCGAATCGATTGCGTGGGCGCTGTTCGGCAACGTGGACGAGGTCGTCCGCACCTCCCGAGAGGGCGTGCGGAGGGTAGGTGCCGGACCTTCGGACAGCTGCTCAGCCGTCCTCGAGTTCGAGCTGGGTGGGACGGAGTACAGGATAGAGCGCGAGATGAGCGGCAAGAGCCTTTCGATGAAGGCGGAGCTGAGGGCCAAGGGGAACACGCTTGCCGAGGGCGACAAGCCCGTCAGGAAGATGGTGGAGAAGCTCATAGGCATGGACCACAAGTCGTTCTTCACGTCCGTCTTCGCGCGCCAGAAGGAGCTCAACGCCCTCCAGAACGTGGCCGCTGGAGAGAGGAAGAAGGTGGTCCTCCGGATGCTGAGGATCGACGGGATCGACGACGTCCTCGCAGAGGTGAGGGCGGACAAGAAGGTGGCCCTGTCCAGGATCGCCGGGGCGGAGAAGACTCTCCTGACGGAGGACGGCAGGGAGAAGGAGAAGGTCTTGGCTGAGCGCCTGCCCGAGATGACCGCATCGCTCGAGGCGGCCACGAGAGCGCTCGAAGGCGCGGAGAGGCAGGAGAAGGACGCAGCGAGGGCCGCGGATATAGTGCGCAAGAGGCGGGACGAGCTGAAAAAGGACTTCGATGCGTACAACACCGCATCAAGCGACTTGAAGAGCAAGCAGGCGGCCATCGCCCAGCTGAGGGAGAGAGAGAAGAACGTCACTCAGCGGCTTTCCGAATCACTCAAACGCCTCGAGAGGCTGCCCTCCTTGGAGAAGGACGAGGAGGCCTGGAAGGCGGTAGGTGCCAGGAAGGAGCAACTCGAGGAGGAGAAGAGGCGGAGCGACAAGGCTACCATGATCAAGACGGAGATCTTCTCCGACGAGAAGGAGGAGGCACGGAGGCTCGACGAGCTGGCCAAGATCAGGTCGTCAGTCTCCCGGCCGGACGAGATCGTCCGCAAGATAGACGAGACCGAGGGGACGAAGAGCGCGTGCGAAACCCGCAAGGCCGAGATAGCGGGCCGCGTGGGGGAGCTCAAGGCTCAGGTCAGAGAGAGGACTACTTCCGCGGAGAAGGACAAGAAGAAACTGGCAGAGATCAAGGGTGCCGGCAAGGACGGAGTGTGCCCGACATGCGAGCGAAGGCTCGACGAATCATACGAGCTCCTGGTCGGCAAGCTGGGCGAGAGCTCGCAGGCGGCCGACCACGCTGCCGAGGAGGCAAGGGCGCAAATCGACTCCCTCGAGGCCGAACTCAGAGCGCTGCATAGCAAGTCCGAGGCGCTGAGAAAGCGGAGGGTCGCCCTGGATGAGGACCTCGCGAGACTCAAGCGCGCCGAGGCTTCGGCTGAGGCCGCGGAGGCGGAGCTGGCCAGACTGCGGACGAAGCTCTCGCAGAGGAAGAAGGACCTCGAGGCCATCGGGGAGCTCAGGTTCTCAGCGGAGGAGTACGAGCGCGTTGTCCGGGACCATGCACGGCTCAAGGCGTCCCACGACGAGTACCTCAAGCTGAGGACGGTCAGGGAGCACGCCGAGGACTACCGCCGGGACATCGAGCACGTCCGCGAGTCGACCGCGAGGCACTCGATGGAGGAGCGGCAGTTCGCGGAGATCGTCAAGACGCTTGAACCGAAGAAGGAACTGTTCAACGCCACAATTAAGGAACTTGACGAAAAAACGGCACTCTTGAACGCGGCCAAGGACGATGTGCGGAGGCTCGCCGGGACGAGGGACAAGGCACAGTCCGAGCTCGACAGGACCAAGGGGGAGATCGAGGAGATCCGGAGGATAAGGAAGGCCATCGAGAGCGACAGGCAGGTGTCCGAGGACCTGGGGCTCCTCGAGGAGGTCGTCGTGAGCTTCAAGGACAACCTCATCGGGAGAATCGCACCAGCGCTGTCCGAGCTGACCTCGCGGAACCTCGGATCGATGACCGATGGCAGGTACTCCGGCGTCGAGCTGGACGAGAACTACGAGATGCAGATAGACGACCAGGGCACCATGTACCCTGTCAGCAGGTTCTCAGGGGGGGAGTCGGACCTCGCGAACCTGAGCCTCAGGCTGGCGATATCCTCCATCATCGCAGACCGCACCGGGGCCGTGCCGATCAACTTCCTCATACTGGACGAGATATTCGGCTCCCAGGACCCCATCAGGAAGCGCAGCGTCATGACCGCCCTCTCCCGGCTGTCGGGCCAGTTCAGGCAGATGTTCCTGATCACGCACATCGAGGACATCAAGGACTCGATGAGCTACGTCATCCGGGTCCAAGAGCTGCCGGACGGGACCAGCACCGCGGAGCTCTCGGGCTGACCTCATCTGAACTCGCCGAGCTTCGCCTGGTCCTGGATGTCTATGTCCTTCTCCTCGTGGGGTATGCTCAGCAGGTCCATCATCTGGAAGGCGTTCTTGACCGCCTTCGACCGGCCGTGGTTGTTGAAGTATATCCTGGCTCTCTCGCTGTTCCCGGCTATCTCCTCGAGCCTTGGCTTCCATGCCTGGAGCTGGTCCAGCGTGTAGAGGTAGTCGTACCTGTTTATTCGGTAGTCGTCCACTGACTCCTCCTTGAACCAGATGTCGTAGTTCCTTCCGTGGAACCGGACATAGGCGTGCTTGGCGGTGAGAGACCTGGTCACCGGGAACCCTGGTCCGTCGACTATGGCGTTCGCGACGCCGAACTCCTGGAGCGTCTCCAGCGCGTCTGCGATGAGCTCGTTCCCGCGGTCGTTCAGCCAGCTCCTATGCCTGAACTCCACGGCATAGTCGTAGACGTCCGTCTCGACCATGTCCAGCACGGCCCTCAGCCTTCCAAGGCTCTCCTTTCCCTCGTACCTGAAGTACGGCGTGAGCTGTATCAGGACGCCGCCCAGCAGGCCGGCCTCGGCCAAGGGCTTGATGCAGATGCCCTCGAAGCTGGACGCCTGCTCAGCCGCCTTCTCGGGCTCGTCCTTGAGTATTGACTCGTGGGTAACGATCTGGGGCAGCTTGACCGAGAACTCGAACCCTGGCCTCTGCTTCCCGCGCTCAATCCACGACCGGACCATGAACTCGTTCGGGACCCGGTAGAAGGTGGAGTTGATCTCGACCGTTGGGAAGTACTTGGTGTAGTACCCCAGCCACTCGCCCTTCTTCTTGGCGAGGTCCGCGGGGTAGAATCGCCCGACCCAATCGTCGTAGGACCACCCAGAGCAGCCGATTAGCGCGGCCATCCTATCTTCGGATGTTCTGTGGCTATAAAAACAATTGTCCGGGGCTGCCCGAATCTGGCCATTGCCACCTGACCTCGGATCCGGAGGGAAAGCAATATATCCAGGGATGGGGCTAGCATAGACTGCCTGGAAGAATATGCTGCTGACCTCATGATGCAGTGTTCCGACACCAGGCTACAGTGCGGCGTATATGGGTCCCTCTACGAACTATCGGTGCGACACCGTGTCATGTGTAGGGGACAACGCGGCGCACAACAACAACCCCCAGGAGGGTCAGGGCGGCGAGAACGCCTTTGGCATGCCATGAACCGCGCTGTTACACCTGGGGGACAACCTTCTCACTGCCGTCCCCTTCTGGCCAGTCTTCTCAGCCAGCACTCAGCCTCGTCGTACATCCTGAACGCCCGCTCCTGCTCCTTGAAAGACTTCGTGTGGTGCACCCTGAGCCTGTGCCTGCCGCTTTGGGCGTCCACGTGATGTAGCAGCTCGTGGAACATCACGAACTCCAGGACGAACCTCGGCACCGTCTCCGAGTCGAAGACGCTGTTGATTGCTAGCAGGTTGAGCTGCTCGAAGTAGAAGCCGAGCCTCTGCCTGGGCGACTCGGCCGTCCATGCGAGGATGGGGTCCTTCAGGCGGTTCGAGAAGTAGAAGCTGTTCACATAGTCGAAGACGGTCTTCAGATCCCTATGCCTGCCCTTCGGTCCGAGCGCCAGGTTCCGAGACCTCCGGAGATATGTGTCCTTAACCGACGACCAGAACTGCTTCGAGCGGGAGAAAGAAAGGTACCTCGCATCTCTTCCATCGGGACACGGCATAGAACGCGACCTGCAGAGCAGGTACCAGGCGAGGGACTCCAGGACATCCTCGGGTGCGTCGACGAGGTAGTCGCTTATCCTGTATTCGATCGTATGACCGCTCACGCTCCATGTGTGCTTCAGCTCCGAGTATCGGCTGAAGCTCGCGGTCACGGAGCTCAGGCCAAGCTCCCTGGCGACTCGCCGAAAACACGCCTCCAACGACACGCGCGCAGTATGGCTGAATCTCTTTATATTGGCATCCGCCCATGCCAACGCAACATGGGCGTCATCAGTGCCGCTACGACCCTGCTTCTGTCCGCTTCGTTGTTGGCGGGCATCGCCCCCCTCGTGACTGAGAGCACTTCGTCGACTGCGGTTGCAGATCTGATAGCAACCGTCTCAGGCGAGAGGATGATGGCGACGATTCAAGACCTGGAGGAGTTCGGCTCAAGGGCTTTCTACGCCAATGGTTCGAGAGAGGCAGCGGACTACATCCAGCAGAGGTTCGAAGCGTTGCACCTTGACACGATGAAGCAGGAATTCACTGTGGGCGGTTTCGAGAGCAGCAATGTGATCGCGATGATGGAGGGAACCGACCCAGATACGCCGTGTTTCCTGTTCGGCGCGCACTACGACAGCGAGAACATGAACGCCGAGAACCTCACTCTGGCGGAGACACTGCCAGCTCCGGGCGCGGACGATGATGCGTCTGGAGTCGCAACCGTCGTCGAGCTGGCGACGGTGCTCGCAGGAACCGAGATCAAGAACACAATCAAGTTCGTGGCCTTCGGCGCTGAAGAAGCTGGCTTCGACCAGTCCGGTGGATTGGCTGGAAGCAGCGTGTTCGTGCTCGCCGAGAAGGCGAACGGCACGGCCTACGCGGGCACGGTCATATTCGACATGGTTGGGTACAAGGCGGGAGCACAGAACTACGTCATGGGGTTCGTCAACTCGGCCTCTGGGCAGCTCCCGTGGGCGATAGAGTCGGCTGTGAGCGAGCACTCCCTGGACTTGGTAATCGAACTCGTGGATGCCCCATGGATGGCATACAGCGACCACTATCCGTTCTGGCTTGCTGGGTATCCGAGCATGCTCATGATCGAGGAGCTCGACAACACCACATACGCACCACTGTATCCTCACTATCACACACAGAATGATACCTCGGACAAGCTCTCCCCTGATCAGATAGCGGAGATCGCAAAGGCGACAGTGGCGGGGTTGGTGTCCGTCGCCGAGCGAGAGGGTGGGAGCGACTTCACGATCTATGCAATCGCAGCGACCGTGGCCGGGGGATCAGTCGCCGCGGTCCTCGTATACCACAGGAGAAGGCAGGCGAGAGTCCAATGACCGATGATACCATCTGGAACGACAAGAGGAAGTACCCATCGATGCCACTTGTCGGCGTCGGGGCAGTCCTGGTGAAGAACGGCAAGATCCTGCTCGTGAAGCGGGCGTACGACCCCGGAGCGGGCAAGTGGAGCATCCCGGGGGGCCTCGTCGAGATCGGCGAGAAGCTGTCCCAGGCCTGTACGAGGGAGGTGGAGGAGGAGACAGGGCTCAAGGTCGAGGTCCTCGAACTCATCAACGTCTTCGATATGATCGACAGGGACGATGAAGGCAAGGTGAAGTACCACTACGTCCTGGTGGATTTCCTGGTCAAGCTCTCCGGCGGCGAGGAGAAGCCGAACGCCGAGGTGAGCGAGATGAGGTGGGTCACGCACGAACAGGCGAAGGGCATGGACCTCACCAGGACCGCGAGGAAGGCCCTGGATGAGCTCTTCGGCGGAGCCCTGGCCTAGGCCTTGGGCGCCGGTGGTCTCAGGTATAGAGGGGTCGGCGGCGCGGTGGGCTTGCCCGCACGCGCAGTCTTCAGGACCAGCACCGGAGCGTCCACGGTCCTTATTATTCTGTCATACACCGCGCCGAACATCGTCCTCTCGAGCGCGGACTGCGGGCCCGCGCCCATCACGAGCAGGTCGCAGTCCTTGGAATGATCGACGACGGTATTGACCAGGGACTTGGAATGCACGTACTTGAGCTCGCTGACCACCTTGACCCTGGTGGCCATCCTGCTCAGTCGCTCGGCGTTCCCGTGGGCAAGCTCGATCTGCCGGTCGTCCGTGATGACGGATAGTATCTCTATCTTGGCCCCGAACTCCCGGGCGACTGGCAGCGCCAGCAGGAGGGCCTTCCGGGTCTCGAAGTACCCGCCCGAAACGAGCAGGATGGTCTCGATGCTCTTGCTCAGCCTCTTGGTCTTCAATATCACGACGTCGCACGGCGCCTCGCGGACGACCCGGTCGAGGTTCCTCCCCAAGATGGTCCTCCCGCGCCTCCTCGTGCCCTTCCAGCCGAGCACGAGCAGGTTCGCGGCCTCGTGCTTCGTCTGGTCGAGGATGGCGCCGGCGACATCGTACGAAACGGACACGACAGGCCGCACATCGACTGTCGAGGGCGTGATCTTGATTGTCTTTCGCAGGCTCGCGGAGATCTCGTCGATGTAGTCCTTGCTGATCGCCTCGAGAGGCATCGCCCTCGGCACCTCGACTATCTTGTTTACCGTCAGGTCGCCGTTGAAGTACCTGGCGAATATCCCAGCGGTCTCGACCAGCCTGAGGTCCCCTAGGTTCTCGAGTGCCAGGAACACCCTGAACCGCTCGATCTGCTCCTTGGTGAACGGCTTGGGGGCCACACGCTTCTGGGTGACTATCGATTCGACCTCTTCCGCCGGCCTGGCGAAGGCCGACATCGCAAGACCGAGCGCGATCCAGACCACTGCGATGTACCAGCTCTCGGGCACCAGGAACCACAGGTACACGGCGATGCCTATGGTCGATAGGACGCCGATGACCGGGACCAGCGGGAAGAGGGGAGTCCTGAACCCGACGTCCATCTTCGTGAGCCTCTTCCTCAGCCTGATGGATGCCATGTTTGCGATTCCGAACAGGAGCAGGAACACTATCGAGGTCGAGGCCACGACGACCTCCAGCGGGAAGACCAGGGCAATGAAGAGCATCACGCCTCCAGTGATGGCTATGGCCTTGTGCGGCACGCGCCTCCACCTATGGATGGTCCCGAAGGCGCGCGGCAACGAGCCGTCCCTGCCCATGGCGAAGCTCACCCTGGAGGATGAGAAGACCGTCGCATTGAGGGCGGCCATTGCGGACAGGACCGCCCCGAAGATGATCAGGGGCGCGCCGACGATCGGGACGATCTCGATCGCCGCGAACGTGACCGCGTTCTCTCCCTCATCGCCGATGGTCTGGATGTCGAAGTTGGCGATGCAGGCGATGGCGACGATGATGTAGAGCGTCGCGGCGATGATAACAGAGATGAAGATGGCCCGAGGTATGTTCCTGCGGGGGTCCCGCACCTCCTCACCGCACTGAACGACTATCTCGTAACCCTCGAACGCTATGAATGTGAAGCCCATGACGGCCAGGATTTCAGGCAGGCCCTTGTCGACAGGGATAATCGGCTCGAAGTTCTCCACGATGTGGGCGCCCTTGGTGTCAAGGGCATAGATGAGCGAGAATGCGACGAAGAAGAGGACGATCATGACCTGAACCATCGTGACCGTGTCGCCCGTCTTTCCGGCAGCGCCCACGCCCGCGAAGTTCACACTCAGGAAGAATATTATGACAGCAGCCGCAGAGAGCTTGATTATGGCCCAGTCGGAGAATCCGAGGAAGTTGAGGTCGAAGTAGTCTGAGAGGGCGAGCATGGCATAGCCGAAGCCAAGGGAGTAGTAGCTGCACGCAGCCGTGTGCCCGAACCACGAGAGCCACCCCGACATGAACCCGGCGGGGTGCGGCAGCGCCTTCTTCGCCCATAGATAGCCGCCGCCGGCCTCTGGGAACGAGGAGCCCAGCTCTGCGTATGTCGCTGCCGTGAACAGCGTCAGAATGCCGTTGAGCGCGAAGGCTATGATGACAGCTGCGCCGATCTCTGCCGTGGCGACGCCTATGAGCACGAAGATGCTCGTGCCTATCATGGCGCCCACGCCAATCATGGTCACGTCGAGAAGGCCCAGATCGCGCCTCAGGGCGACGGTGACCCCCTGTCGGGGGGAGGTGCTAGACATCTGGGTTGGAGTGATGATTCGTGCACGGCTTAATGCTTTGCGAAGGGATTAAAGGCCAGATTCCTCACTGAGCCAGTATTTCTTGTGGAAGTACAATATATAAATCCAAGGCTGTCGGGGGCCGACACCCTCTGTCAGATGCCTTTCGGAGCCTAGGCCTCCTTGTCGAGGATGTCCACCCACTCCTTCTCGGCGAGCTCCTCCTCGTGCCACACGCCCGGCTTGAACCCCGCGGA
Source organism: Methanobacteriota archaeon (assembly GCA_020725925.1). Classification (GTDB taxonomy): domain Archaea; phylum Thermoplasmatota; class Thermoplasmata; order UBA10834; family UBA10834; genus COMBO-56-21. Next base: position 8,586 of record DYTN01000008.1, on the reverse strand, counting down.
CATATAGTCCTGGAGCATCTTGTCCACGCCCTTGACGCTCTTGGAGGTGCCGTTCCACCTCTCTATCCTCCCCTTGTACCTCTCCTCGATGTCCCTGAGCAGCATCGAGAGCATGTCGAAGGTCTCCTTGGTCGGGTCCCCCGAGTAGATCAGCGCGAGATATGCGGACTGCCCCTTCTCGATCATGACGTTCTTGTCGCCTATCTCGAGCTTCTTGAGGCCGACCTCACCCTTCTGGAACGAATCGCGCACGAACTCCTGCACCGCGGTGAACATGGCGCTCACGATGTCTTTGTCAAGGGTCGTGTTCTCCTCCTTGGTCACATGGGCGATGAGCCTGCCGTCGTTGTGTATCAGGAATAGGTTCTCGAGCGCGGACGGCCTCGGGAGCCTGCTGGCGAAGAAGTACCCGCCGACCCCCGCCGCGAGGAGCACCAAGGGGAATGTGTACGGCCAGCCGATCTTCTCCCCCATGGTCTTCGCGACGCCGACATCGAAGGTCACCGAGTTGGAGAGGTACTCGCCGTCGCTGGCCTGCAAGGTGACGCTTATCACGTCCTTGTTGCTCGGCAGGCTCACGTAGAGGTAGTTGCCCACGACATAGACGGACCCTGCGTTGGAGGTCGCCGTCACCAGAAGAGAGGCGTACGGGTCATCGCAGTCGTAGACATACATGTAGATGGGGTAGTAGGCGGTCCTCGGGTAGCCCGTGTTGACTATGTCCGGGACCTGGGCTATCACGGGCGCGTCATTGACCTCCGTCACGGTGATATACGCCTGGACGAACGCCCATGCGCCCTGTGGGTCGATCGCCTTGATGGTCAGGACCTCAGTGCCGAACCAGTTCAAGGCGGACGTCAGGTTGACGACCCCGTTCGAGAACACCGTCGCCCTCACGTTCTCGGCCCCTGCGATCTGGAATGTCAGATAGAGGTCATCGATGTCGGAGAACAGGTAGCAGAGCCTCAGGGAGTTGTTCAGGTACTCGTCCTCCCTGAATGTGTAGTACAGCTGGTCCGGGTTCGGGACCGTGACATACGGCGGGTAGTTGTCCGTGACCAGCACGTTGAATGTGCAAGTTCCGCTCGCGCCCAGCGGGTCCGTGACCGTCATCATCACGGAGGCTGTGTAGGGCAAGGGCGCCTTGAGCGGGAATAGCAGTTCGAGCACATGGGAGCCTGTGAATGTGACCACATGCGTCACGTTGCCGTTGTCGAAGCTGTAGGAGAGGGAATCGAGGGAGTGGTCTGGGTCGTTGACGTACGCGCTGAGCGGCAGCTGGTACACCTCATCGTAGTGCACATGGATCGTTCCAGGGCTCTGCACCTCGGGAGCGTCGTTCACAGCGGTCACGGTGACTATGATCGAATCGACCTTGAGCGCACCTATCGGGTCCGTGGCAGTGAAGGTTCCCTCAGTGGAGCCGGACCATTCCTCAAGCGCGGAGATGTACACGATGTTCGTCGTGTCGTTGATGGAGACCGTTATGTGCTCGAAGCCGTGAGTGTACACCAGGTACTCGCTGTCGAGGTCGTAGAAGTAGTCGTCGAGGTCGAACGCGGGATAGTTGACTGTGCCTTCATCCACGGTCACATCCGGCAGGCTGGAGTTGAGCGAGGGTGGGTTGTCCTCCGTCACCATGACGATGATCTGGAGGTCCGAGGAGTCGGTCGGGTCCCGGACGGTCATTGTGACGAACTCGAAGTAGCTCTCCTCGCCCGGCCTCTGCGGGAATATGAATGTCGCCACCAGCTCCTCGAAGAAGATGCTCGACGAGCTGCTGGCCAGGGAGAGCTCGGACTTGAGGTTGTCAACGTCGAAGACGTAGTATGTGTAATCGAAGGTGTAGGGGGTATCGTACCGGACGTAGAGTTTGGTGGGGGTGCTGCCCGAGAACCCGGGCTTGTCGTTGACGGCCACTATCCTCACCGTCACATCCTGGAACGCCCTGTAGCCCTCCGGGTCGACGACCCATAGCGTGAACGTGTCCTCACCATTCTGGTCGGGCTGGGTGTAGAACCTCATGATCGCGTTGGACAAGGGGTCGTGAGAGACGATGTAAAGTGACGCTGCCACGCCCTCGACCCACCAGACGAGCGTGTCGGTCCCGTCCGGATCGTGCCAGTAGCCCGTGAGGCTCAGCTCCCACGAGCCGCTGTCCTCGTTTCTTATCTGGACGGGGATCTCCGTGAGCCACGGCCCGTCCAGGCCCGTCAGCACGGTCACGTTGATCGAGCCGGTGACGCCGCTAGTGGGGTCTCTGACATAGATCTTCCCGGACTCTGGTATGTATCCTGCGGTGAACAGAGCAGAAGTGCCGGACCCGGCGACCACGCCGGAGGTCGTGGTGTCCCAGGTGGCTCCCGAGATGTTCACAATGTTGAGATTGATGTCATAGCCGACTGCTGTCAGCGCCTGGGATTCAGCCTCGCGGATCTCCAGGGGGTTGGGGCCGAGTATCACGATGCTGTTAAGCGCGCCCGCGCTGACGTTGATGTTGACCATGCTTGACGCACCCGTCGGATCGTTCCTGCAGGTCAATGCACCCGAACCCGAAGTCGTGGGTGAGAAGCTGATCGACAGGCCGGAACCGATGATGTCGCCCACGCCTCCTGACACAGTCCAATTCGGTGTCCAAGTCGTGTTCTTGTTGTCCAGCCAATCGTACCCAGTGGCGTTGAAAGGTCTCTGCACGCCCGAGCTGACCTCGAGCCAAGGCCCTGGAGGATTGATTTCTATGCGCACGACGGGCCCGCTGCGGACTGTGATGGCATCGCTCCATCCGAGATGCGTGCCTGAGGATGCCCTCAGGAGGATGGTCTCCTCTCCCGCACTGTAGTTCTGATCTGGTATCGTGACCTGGCCCGAGTCGCCGAGCGTGAACATGACGCTCGAGTTGGAGAGAATGCCGCTACCGTTGGTGATCATGTCCGTAAGGAAGGCGTCTATCTGGACGTTCCCGACCCAGTTCGTGATGGTTGCGTTGGAGGCGTCCAAGGCCGTGATGGTCATCGAGAACGACGAGCCCGCGGATATCGTGCTGGGAGCGGAGACATCGAAGTGGTCGACGGTGACAATCGTCAGCGCCATAGTCAACCAGCAGGGACTGCCCTGCGCGTCACGAGCGGTCACGTTCACCACATACGAACCGTTGTTCAGCTGCGGGATCGTGTAGTCGAAGCGCTTCCAGTAGGATGGGATTGACGGGTCCGTCGAAGAGAGGGACATAGGAGTCCATGACAGAAATGTTGTTCCGTTCCCAGCATAGGTCACATTCACGTTCGCGCCTATCGTGTCGTACGAGCCGAACGGGTTCGTCACGTTGGCGACGACGGTAATCGGCTCCCCGTCGGAGAACACGCTCCTCTGGGTCCCTCCGGAGTCCTCCGTCCATACGGACGATACGGAGATGAAGTCGTCCGTCGGCAGAACGATGTACGAGTCGTACTCAGTCTGGTCGAATATGACTATGAGCCAATCGTTGATGTTGTCCTCTCTCTGGACGGTGAGGGCGATGCTGTGCCCCGCGGCAAGTGTATATGGAGCGAAGGCGAGTGACACGTCATAGAGCTGGAACTCCGAGAAGAACGGGTAGTTGAGCCCCCTCGTGGCCTCTGCGATCAGTCCCCAGAGCGCGAAATCTCCGATCTCTCCAGGCCCTATGTCGTACAGCCTGACGTTGATGATTGTCCCAGACTCGTTGCCTCTGGACCTCGCCCAGATGTAGACATCAGCGCCTCCTGGCAAGACGATGTCCGCGTTCACAGCCGGGTCGAGGACCCAGGAGTGTTTCCTCTGGGGAGGCACGTTCTTCTTGATTGTCACGCCCGAGATCCCGTCGCTGTCGTAGTCGCTGGATGGCGGGTCGTAGGGGCCGGTCGAGTTCATCCAATCGTACTCGCCTGCGTCAAGGACGACGCCATCATGTAGGTGGAAGACCCTGGTCCAAGATGGAAGGGAGCCCGCGGAAGCTTCCTGAGAGACATCGCCGCCAAACGGCAGCGAAGGCAAGATGAGAGTGAAGAAGGCGAATAGGACTGCCAGTAGCCTCATGGGTCTGCGGAAGAGGGTGGGCCTTTCCGCTATATGATTCTTGTCCAATGCGCCCAACTCGCCTCGCCTCTGGCAGCTGATTCATAGCCTATGCTGGGCTTATAAGCGTTCTCCGGCTGTTATCAGAAGTGGGAATGGACCCTGGCGGGCGCACTAGGCCTTCATCTTCTCACTCATGGAGGCCGCGAGCTCTTTGAACACATTCTCGACGTTTTGGCCCGTCTTGGCGCTCGTGAGGAACGCCTTCGCCTTGTACTTGGTGGCCAGCTCCTGCAGGTCCTCCTCCTTGACCACCCGCTCATTCTCCAGGTCAACCTTGTTGCCCGCGAACACGATCGGGACATCCCCCGCCACGTCCGTGAGGGCCTTGATCCAGTACCTGAGCTCCTCGAGGGTCTCCTTGTTCGTGAGGTCGCAGACGGCTATGGCGCCATGCGCCCCGAAGAAGTACGCCTCCCGAAGGAGCTCCCTGAAGCCCTTCTGGCCCATTATGTCCCAGACGAGCATCATGACCTTCGCCTGGCCGTCGACATCGACGATCTTCTTCGTGACCTTGGTGCCGATGGTCGCTATGTATCTGTCGTCGAAGACGTCGAGCACGAATCTCTTGATGAGGCTCGTCTTGCCAACACCCGCGTCTCCGATAAAGCAGACTTTGACTTTAATCAGGTCGTCTTCAGCCATCAATGAGCCCTCCATCAAGGGTCCCGGAGCTTGGATTGCAGGTAGATGTTCTCTACTCCTTTTAAGCCTTTGGTAGTAGTCTGGCTCGGCTAAATTGGCGACGCGATGCTTTTTTCTCGCTCCTCGTCAGTTCGGGCATACACGATGGACGCGGAGTTGCTGCTGCGAGAACTCAGGGAGAGCACCAGGTCGATAGTGAGGAGAGAACCGCGCGTAGCCGTCGCATACTCAGGGGGACTCGACAGCTCAGTGGTGGCGAGGCTTGCCGGCGAGATAGCTGAGATCCGGCTCTACACCTGCGCGGTCGAAGGTTCCCACGACGCAGAAGAGGCGACCAGGATGGCGGCTGAAGAAGGCCTCAGAACCGAGCTCATCATCCTCGATGAGGGCGGACTTCTCACCGCGGTCCAAGAGACGGCGAGGATCTTGGGGACAACGGACCCCCACAAGATCGCGTACACAGTGCCCGTTTCGACCGTTCTCACTTCCTCGAAGGAGCCGGTAGTCCTCGTCGGCAGCGGGGCGGATGAGCTCTTCGGGGGATATGCGAAGTATGCAGCCGCACCTGATCCCGAAGCGCAGATGAGGATTGATTTGAAGAAGATGCTCGCTGAGCTGGGTTTGCTCGCGCGGGCGGCTGAGGGCCTCGGGAAACGGTTGGGCGCACCATTCGCTGATCGGCGGGTGATCGAGCTTGCGCAGAGCACTCCTTTGGACCGCAAGGTACTTCACGGGACCAGGAAGAAGGTCCTTCGGGAAGTCGCGGAGCTCTTGGAGCTTTCGTCTTACGACCGACCGAAGAAGGCGGCTCAATACAGCTCCGGCGTCATGAGACAGATGAGGAGACTCGCGAAGACCCGGGGGATGTCTCTCGCCGAGTGGACTCGGTCCGTCTGCGCGCGGGCAGCGGTCGGAGGTCCCAGTCAAAGCAATTAAGAACGGAGATGGGTTGTAGCCCCCGATGGACTACGGGGCTTTCACCGACTGGATGTTCAATCTTGAGAGGTTCGGCATCAAGCTGGGCCTCGACAACATCTCGGAGTTCCTCGGAAGGATCGGAAACCCGCACTTGGACTTCAGGTCCGTCCACGTCACGGGCACGAACGGGAAGGGCTCGGTGTGCGCCTTTGTATCGGAGATTCTCAGAAAGCACGGGATGAAGGTCGGACTGTACACTTCGCCTCATCTCGTCGACCTCAGAGAGCGGATAAGGATCGGCGGCCGGGAGATATCGAAGAACGATGTGCTCAGGCTGGGGCTCGAACTCAGAAACGTGGCTGACGCCATGGCCGAGGAGGATGCGGAGAAGCAGCTGACCTTCTTCGAGTTCACCACGGGTCTTGCCTTCAAGTACTTCAGCGAGAAGAGGGCGGACATAGTTGTCGCTGAGGTCGGCATGGGGGGAAGGCTCGACGCAACGAACGTTCTGGTGCCTGAGGTGGCTGCGATCACGAGAATAGGGCTGGAGCACACGAACTACCTCGGCAACACAATTCAGGAGATTGCCCGAGAGAAGGCCGGGATAGCCAAGACAGGCGTGACGCTCGTGACATGCGAGAGGAAGCCTGAGGCGCTCGGCGTCATCGCCGCGGCATGCGACAAGAAGGACGCCCCGATGAAAGTCATCGGGAAGGACTTCGCTGTGGCCAACGTCAGGCAGACCCTCGATGGCACTAAGTTCGATTATTCTGGAGCGAGGAGTCTCAGAGATCTCAGGACCCATCTGCTCGGCAGCTACCAGGCGGAGAACGCTGCAACCGCGATAGCCGTCGTGGAGCAGCTGGCGAGGCGGGGCATCCTCGTCACGGATGAGGACGTGAGGAGAGGACTGCTGAGCGCCAGATGGCCCGGGAGGCTGGATGTGGTCTCCAGAGACCCGCTCGTGATCTTCGACGGGAGCCACAACCCTGACGGCGTCTCGACGACCATTGGCGTTCTGAGGTCCCTCGGGGTGACGCCGCTCACGTTCGTGCTGGGATGCATGGATGACAAGGACGCAAGGGGAATAGTCAGAGCCTTGGCTCCACACGCAGAGCGCGTCATCTCAACCCAGGCCAGATACAAAAGGGCGCTTCCAGCGGAGAAGCTGGACACAATCGTAGCCGAGGAGTTCATGGGCCCTCGGACTAGACGAGACATCTCCGAGGAGGCGTTCGTGAGCGCCGTGGAGGGCATCAGGGGGAAGGGGGTCTGTGTGATCGGCTCGCTGTATCTTGTGGGCGAGGCCATCCAGTGGTGGGACAGCAGGAAATCGGCTTCTCATAAGGTATAAATCGCCCGTCTGTATTGAGCCTCAGAGAACGCGGCTGTAGTGTAGACTGGTTATCACTTGAGCTTGCCAAGCTCAAAACTCGGGTTCAAATCCCGGCGGCCGCACTCAGCTCCTGCACATCATGCCTTGTGCATGAGGACTCTGACCGTCTCGCGCTTGCCTGCGACCACTCCGAACGAGACACGTCTGCGAGTGCTCACCTCGGACACGAGCTCCAGCGACGAGAACAGACCGGGGATCTCGCCCTCGTCGAAGTAGTGCGTCAGGATGCCGTTGCCCCTCAGGAAGGTCGAGTGCTCGACCTCCTCGCCCTCCCCGTACCTCAGGTCGGACATGCCGAAGCCCTCCACGAGCAGATGGCCGTCGCTCCTCAGCGCCCTCACTAGTTCCTCTGCCGCCCGCTTCCTCTCCGGGCCCAGCACATGCGAGAGCGTGTGCACGCACGAGATGGCGTCGAACTTTTCGGATACAAACGGCAGATTGACTATGTTGCATTCTACCAGATTGACTTTCCGCTCGCTGTCCCGCTGCGACCTCAGCGACAGCAGCGCCTCCCTTGAGAAGTCGCAGCCCACGACCGCGCACCTCCTCGCGAGCGCCTCCGTTGTCTTCCCGTCCCCGCAGCCCGCATCGAGCGCGAGCATGTCGGACCTGAGCACATGCGCTAGCGGGCCGATGTCCCCGCTGCCGCCGTACTGCAGCCCGTGCTTCGAATAGAGCCTCTGCCACGCATCCCTTGCCCTGGCCATCATCGAAACGACATCTCCCCAGTTCCCCAGAGCCCGGTACAGGCTCAGAATGGACTAAATACTACTTCAAGGCTAACTTGCGAGGAACTAGCAGAAGGACGATTGAGATCTTGGACTTCAAGGAAATGGTCTCGGACCAGAACGTGCTGAAGGCCATCAAGGACCTGGAATGGGAGGAGCCGACGCCTGTCCAGGAGAAGGTGCTTCCCCTTGCGAAGCTGGGACGCGACCTGATGGCCCAAGCCCAGACGGGGACAGGCAAGACCGGCGCGTTCGCGATACCCATCATAGAGCGGCTGCAGCCCTCGAAGAAGATACAGTGCCTCGTGCTGGCGCCCACGAGGGAGCTGGCCGTGCAGGTCGCGGGGGACTTCAACGACATGGCGAAGTACTCCAGCGTGAGAGCGCTGCCCATCTACGGCGGGCAGTCGATCAACGTGCAGACGGACAAGCTGCGCAAGGGCGTGGAGATCGTCGTGGGCACGCCGGGCAGGGTCATGGACCTGATGAGGCGCGGGGAGCTCTCGTTCGGGGATGTCAGGTTCCTCGTGCTCGACGAGGCGGACAGGATGCTGGACATGGGGTTCATCGACGACATCGAGTGGATACTCCAGAGCGTCCCCAAGGAGAGGCAGACGATGCTCTTCTCAGCCACCCTGCCAGACACGATCAAGGAGCTGGCCAAGAGGTACATGCTCAACCCCGAGGAGATCACGATCAGCCCGGAAACCCTCACGGTGCCGCAGGCCGAACAGGTCTACATCAACGTCGGCCGGAGGAATAAGCTCTGGGCGCTGTGCAGGATACTCGACACTGAGAAGCCGGAGC
>DYTN01000051.1 GCA_020725925.1 Methanobacteriota archaeon | reverse complement strand
TGTACCCAGGCGCCTGTCTTGTTTATGAATAGGGTGACGTTGACGATGTCTGTGTATTCGGGTCCGGACGCGTTCACCGTGTAGTTGAATATCTCGCCCCAGCCGCCCGTGAACGAGCCGGTCATGGTCGAGTTGACGGAATGGCCGTATTCCTCTGGCGGGTTGTTCGCCAGCATGAACCAGCTGTCGTAGGAGGTCTCGTTGCGGTTGAAGTACGCGCGGCTTGAGTTTATCCTGACAGTCATGTTGTCCTCTTGCTGGCCCGTCGAGTCCCAGGTGAAGTTGTACCAGACATCTGAGGAGTCGGAGACGTTCGTCGCCGGGAACCACTGATATGGGACCGTCGTGTTCCTTATCTCCAGCGTGACGTTCGAAGCGTCCAGATTGTCGCCGTCGGCCGCGGGGCATTCGCTCGTTATGTTGGTTCGGATGTTTATGACTGTAGTTATGGCGAACGACTTTCCCTTAAGGGGCTGGTAGCTGGAGAGCGGCGGCCAGTAGACGGTGGGGACGGAGTTCTTCAGCTGGCCGTATATCGTCGTATTGAGGTCGCTCCCCGTGTAGTTGGCGTCGTAGTAGCAGGCGTTCCCGGAAAGGCCCCCTGTCCAGTTGTGGATGCCGTAGCTGTGGGTGCAGGTGGCGTCGAAGACCGCCGTGAGGTTGCCGTTCGCAGTCGAGGTCGCCGCAGTACCGGTGTCGAAGACCGACGGGTCGGACGCGTTCGTCGTCACCCACACGTACCCGGCGAGGCCCGAGTCGAAGACGAGGACGCTCCGGTTAAGGTCGTAGGCCCGCAGTGTGAAGTTCGTCGTGTTCCCTATCGTGTCCGTCCTGTTGAGGACGCTTCCGGCGCCCGTCTGCAGGCCCGAGACGTACTCCATCTGGACGTAGTCCTTGGTTGTCGTGTAGAGGCCTCCGTTGTAGTCGGGGTTCCCTCCGGGCTCGTAGGCGCTGGCGTTGCCCCTGTGGCCGGGGTTCGTCGCGTTGAACTTGTAGTAGACCGTGCCGATCGTTCCGCACGAGTGGACTTGGCAGGCGACGAAGCTGTAGTTGGTCGCCGTGCAGTCGGTCGAGTTCACCGTGTACGATATCGGCACGGTGCCGGTGCCGCCAAGGCTCGTGTAGTTGGCCCAAGCGACGAGGTTGTAGGGGCCCAAGGAGGCGATCTTCGACTCCCAGAGCGAGACGTTCACGGTGTCGTTTATGTCGTCCTCCCTGAACAGGATGTCGAAGTTGACGGTGGAACCCCATTCCGTGCTCTTGGGCTGCCCGGCGAGGACTCCCGGCTGGAAGAGGCGCGGGTTCCTCGTGACGTTCATCTGCGTCCAGCCGCTCCGCGAGTCCTGGAGGAAATCCTTCACAGTCACGTTCACCGTCCAGGTGCCGTTGGCGCTCATCGGATGGAGTATGCTGCCGAACTCGTAGATCTGGCTCCCCGCCCCACCCACCTGGGTCATCAGGGCGTTGCTCACCGGCGTCCCGCCCAGGGGATCAGTGTACTTCACTCTCACCTCGAGCACGTCCGCCTGGCCCTGGCTGTCCGTGACGTTGGCGCGGACCGTCACGTTCGGGTCGCTCACCAGGACCTCGCTAATCTCCGTCCCGTCCTTGAGGTAGAACCTGATCCAGTTGACGTACGGCGCCTCGGTGATCTTGGCCGTCCTCGGGGAGCTTGAGTTGGGCAGGGTGTAGAAATCGAAGGGCGATGTCGAGTTCGCGTACGCGTCCACGAGCGTGTAGTTGGGCCAGTTGCCCGTCACGTTCCACTCGACCGTGCAGTTCGTGTTCGCCTGGATCGTGCCGCAGCTTATCGGCTGGGGCGATGCGTAGAACGGTGTCGTCCCCGTCGGGGTCGTCGGGATGAGCGTGTTGGGCGCCCCGGACGACGCGTTGTAGCGGGCGTAGGCCGAGACCTGGTAGCAGGCGTACCCGAGGCAGCTCACGTTCGCCCGGATGGTGAAGTTGCCCCCCCGCTCGGTCTGGGTGCCGTTGACCGGGAGGATGCTGTAGAGTGCGAGCGTGCCGGTCCTGCCTACGACTGTTATGTTGGGGGACGTCACGGCGGGGGCAACCTGGCTGTCATTGCTCACTGCGCGCACGCCTATCAACTTGGGCCCGACGAAGCTCATGTTGGCGTCCAGCTGGTAGGAGCAGAACTGGGTGAAGAACTGCTGGTTGGGATCCAGCGACGTGCAGTTCACGGGGTTCACGGACGTCATGTTCTTGACCGAAGCGTTCCCGAGGATCAGGGAATCAGGGACCGCCGCGGACTCGTTGTAGAGGAACTGCAGGGCCGGCACTCCGCAGTAGAAGTCGGTGCAGGTGACTGTCGCGTTTATCGGGAACTGGGAAAAGACCGGGACGTTGAGGGTGGAGGTGTCGTTCAGGGCCACGGAGAGGCTTCCGACGAGGACCGTGAGGTTTGACTGGCTCGAGGCGTTGGAGGGGGGGTTCGCGAGGCTGGCAGTCGAGTTGCAGAAGAGCGTGTACTTGCTCGCGATGTCGCCACGCACGGTGAAGTTGTAGGAGGCGGACTGGCCGTTAGTCATCGTCCCGGCCTGGTACGGGTTGGTCGGGGTCGTCAGGTTCCCTCCGCCGGAGGGCATCATAGCGAAGGGCGCGGCGTCTGTAGCGTTCTTGTAATTGAGGGTGATGTTTGTAGCGTAGCAGTCCCCGGTGCAGTTGACGGTGCAGGTGTAGTTAATCTCGTGGGTCTTCCCGATGAACTGCTCGGCCGCAGGGACGATCGTCGTGTTGAGGAAGCGGGTTATCGTGAAGACGGACGTCTGGTTGGCGGGGAAGGACGAGTTGTAGAAGAGGGTCGCGTTGCTCCCTATCGTGCAGTTTATCGCGTGGGTTGTGGCTGCCTCGCCCGTCGTGTTCCAGTACCACACAGCCCGGCCGGTGGAGTTCGTGTAGTTGGTCGTGTTGAGGCCGCCGTCGCGGTAGAACCCGACCGGGTAGCCCGGTATCGGGTCGCTCGTGTTCGAATCCCTCACGAGACAGTTGACGCCGATTATCGTGCTCGCCGGGAAGGACCCGCCGGCAGGGGCCATGGAAGTCGCGTTTGACCAGCCGTAGAACTGGACCGGCCTCTCCATGCTCGAGGTGTCGTAGCTGGTCCCGGTCGTGTTGAGCGTGAGGGTCCGCAGGCCCAGGGAGTAGTTGGCCGGGACCGACCACCATGTCACGTTCCCGGTGGCAAGGAGCGTCGGCGTCGAGTTGTACCAGCCGGGCGTGTGGGCGCCGGTCGGGGGCGACGCGCAGCTATCGGAGATCGTCGCGTTGAGGGTGACGTTCTCGGTCCTGTGGAGGCTCTGGTTGTTCGTCGGCATGTTGATGGAAACGACGAACGTCTCGTTCACGGTGAGGTTGAAGGGGGCTGACTCGTTTGCGGAGTAGTTGGCGCTCCCCGTGTAGTTTGCCTTCCAGTTGTGCGTCCCGACTTCCGCCGTGCAGGTCGCGTTCCAGAACCTTGTCGCGTTCCCGGTGCCGTCGGTCGTGACGTTGTTTTCCAGTACCCAGGCGCCCGCGTAGTAGACCCAGAAGGTCGCGTTGTTCCCGGAGACGTAGCTGTTGTTGTGGATGTCCTTGAGCTTGACCCCGAGGCCCGTCACGTTGTCGCCGCGCCGGTAGACTGAGGAGAGGTTCCCGGAGAGGTATTCGACGAGGACGTCATCCTTTGTGACGTTGTAGTTGATCGGGGACGTCTCGTTGTTAGGCATCGTCGCCTGCCCGTCGGTCGCGTTTATCTTGAAGTAGCGCTGCCCTATCTGGGAGGGCGCGTGGAAGACGCTCATCCAGGAATAGTTGGTCGGGATGTCGCAGGGCGGGAAGGTGCATCCCAGGACGGTCCCCACCTGACTCCAGGGGCCCGCGGGAGACGTTCCGGTCCAGAGGCGCAGGTCGAACGTGTCGCCGTTCCTGTCGTAGGACGTGACGTTGAACGTGAACGGCGCGCCCCAGCCCGTGGAGGCCGGGGTCGAGAAAGGGTTGTCTAGGCTCGGCGGGAGGTTGAGGACGGTTATGTTGAGGTTCACTATCTTCTGGCGGCTGTCCTGGCAGACCGAGCTTCCCAGAGCGCAGGTCGTGCCAGTCGCGTTTATCTTCACCTTCGCGTTGCCGTAGCTGCCTATCGCTACGAAGCTGTCGACGGTCAGCGTTAGAGTCACGTTGGCCTCGGAGTTCACGCCAAACGTGGAGATTGCCGAGGGCGAGAACGAGAGATGGAATCCCTGGGCCGGGTCGCAGACCTGGTCGAGGATCGGGGAATCCGGGACGCAGGTGATGTTTACCGTGTCCAGCTGGTAGTTGCCCGTCGAGTTTATGCGGAACGTCCCGATGTTGGTCGTGACCGTCCTCGGGACGGAGGCGTTCATCGCGGTTATGTTGGCCTCGAGGAACGGATAGGCGGCGACCGTTATGTTGAGGACCGTCTTGTTGGATGAGACGGTGTTGTTGGGCTGTAGCCACGTCGCGGTCGCGTTGACGAAATAGTCCCCGGGGCCCGTCGCCGCCGGGACGGTCACAG
>DYTN01000050.1 GCA_020725925.1 Methanobacteriota archaeon | reverse complement strand
GACAACGTGCAGCGCGGGCTCAAAAACAATCGGCTTGCTCGATCCGGCGCATGATAGGAACAGCCCCTTGGGCCTCCTTCTGCCCTTGTACACCCGCACCTTCTTCACGAACCTCTCGACCCAGAAGCACTGACACCTGTCGATCATAGCCTTTGTCTGGGCCGTGACTCCCATGAAGAATATCGGAGATGCAAGGACTATCGCGTCGACTTCCCGGATTTTCCGGTAGATAAGCTGCATGTCATCACCGTGCTGGGCGCACCCCTCCCCGGAATCGCACTCCCGGCATGCCAGGCACGGCCTGATGTTCATCGTGACGAGGTCGAGGCGCTCTACCTCGGCGCCCTCATCTGCGGCCCCCTTGAGGGCGGCGTCGAGCAGTTCCGAGGAGTTGCCGTCCACGCAAGGGCTTCCCTGAATGCCGAGGACCTTCACCGTCATGGCCGGATCTCCGGAATCGTCTAGCCTGGACGAACAACCCGCAGTTATTTCTACTTGGCGGGCCGCACCAGCACAAGATTAATCGAGGCATCTCGCATTCCGCTGAGCGGTTGGTCGCATTGGGCGAGAAGAGATTCACAGGGAAGGGCGTCATCGTGACGGGCGGAGCATCTGGCATCGGCAAGGCCACCGTCCAGAGGTTCCTTGAGGAGGGTGCGAAGGTCGCCATCATCGATGTGTCCGAGAAGAATGGGAAGAAGGCCATGAGGGAGTTCAGGGCGATGGGATTTCGACCTGTGCTCATCGTGGGCGATGTGACTAAGGCCGGCGACGTCAAGCGAATGGCCCGCGAGGCGAAAAGGGTCCTTGGAAGGATCGACGTGCTCTTCAACAACGCCGGCATTCTTGTCGAGGGCACAATCGAAGATGTCTCCGAGGAGGCCTGGGACAGGAGCATGGCCGTCAATGTGAAGGGAGCCTTCCTCATGTCCAAGGAGGTCGTCCCGACAATGCTCCGCCAGAAGGGGGGCGTCATCGTGAACAATGCCTCGTGCAGCGGCCTCGTTGGCGACAGGAACGCGATCGCGTACAACACATCCAAGGGAGCAGTCGTGCTCATGACCAAGTGCCTCGCGCTCGACTACTGCCGCAAGAACATAAGGGTCAACTGCGTGTGCCCCGGAGAGATCGAGACCCCGATGTTCCTGCAGGAGGCGAGGGCGCGCAAGTTGCCCGTCGACGAGTACAGGGAGATGTTGTGCGAATACCATCCCGTCGGGCGTCTCGGTCGGCCAGTGGAGGTAGCCAACGCAGTCCTGTTCCTGGCATCCGACGACGCGAGCTTCATAACAGGCACGGCATTCTCAGTCGACGGCGGATACACCTGCCAGTGAGACTCAGGCTCTCCCTACTTCGACCGCGGAGCCCTGTCTCACGTGCTTGAGCTCCGAGAAATCGCCGATAACCTTGCCCAGTATGTTGCAGGGGCTGTAGGCGCGCGGCTCCTGACCCGTACTGGCTGGCGTACGCCCGAAGAAGATGGCGACGGCATCGCCATCGGGCCAGAACGCGACCTCTCCGACCTCCATGTCCGCCCTGGCATCGCTCTCGAGCCCGGCGTGGAACGGAGCGTCGAAGTACACCTCTTCTCCCCAGACATTCGCCTTCGAGCCGAACGGGAGCGACTTGAGGAGAGCCTTTGTGGTGGGAGTCACGTCCGCCCTCAGCTCCATGACGACAGGATTCCCCCCGCCGAATCTCATCTGAATCCTGGCTTTTGGCTCCATATCCCCCGGATGGCATTGTCAGTGTTATTAGTGCGACGGCCGGAATCGCTCCTAATGTGGGCTGATGGGCTTCGCCAGAAGATTTATGATGGACGACTGCATTTGAAGCTCAGACTCCCGGGAGGACCGGGAGTGAACCCGTATCGGGGGCCGCATAGGGCCTGAAAAGAGGAGGAGTGAATTTGGCATCACAGAAGCTGAAGGATTTGCTGAACGCAGCCATAGCGCGCGAGATCCAGGTCTCGATTCAGTACATGTGGCAGCATGTGCAGTGGGCGGGCGTGGACCACTTCGCCGTGAGCGACAAGCTGAAGGACATCGCTGTCGAGGAGATGAAGCACGCAGAGAAGATCGCTGAGCGGCTCTGGTACCTCGAGGGCGTTCCCACCACGAAGCCGACGCAGATAACGGTTGGCGGCAAGCTGTGGGAGATGATCGATCTCGACATCAAGGCCGAGGAAGAGGCGATCGAGCTCTACAAGAAGATCGAGAACGTCGCCGACTCCGAGGGAGACCCGACGACCAGGTTCATCTTCGAGGGGATCCTTGAGCAAGAAGAGGACCACCACGACTTCTTCACATCGCTCAAGGAAGGCAAGAAGAAGAAGTGAGGCCCAGGAACTGACCCAGGTCGCACGACCATAGCGCGGTGCATTTCATCACATCTGCACTGCCTGGCATGGCAATCCCGACGAGGCGTCATCCTCGTCCATCATTTGCCTTTCCGAGCGGTGGGCTTGGCCCTCCCCCTGCCGAGGAGCTTCCGCTTGAACAGCTTGAGCTTCTGCCTCTGTATTGCCTCTGTCGGGTTGAGTTTCTTCGGGCACACCTCAACGCAGTTGAACTGCGTGTGGCATCTCCAGACCCCGCGCTCGCTCTCGATGATGTCCAACCGCTCGTCCGGGATCGAGTCCCTCGTGTCCACGAGGAACCTGTAGGACTTCAGCAGCGCGGCAGGCCCCAGGTAGTCCGTGCTCGTCCAGGCCATCGTGCACGATGCCGTGCACGAGCCGCACAGGATGCAGTCGATGGGCTCGTTGATCGGCTGGCGCTCCTTCGGCAGCTGGATGTACTCCCTCTCGGGATAGGGCTCCCTGCCCACCATGTACGGCCTCACGGCCTTCAGCCGGTCGAAGAAGAGCGTGTAGTCCACCGCGAGGTCCTTGATGACCTTCTGGTGCGGGAGCGGACTGAGCATGACCTCGCCCGACTCCTGGAACTGGCTGACCTGCGTCTCGCAGGCTAGCCTGACCTTCCCGGCAATCACCATGGCGCAGGAACCGCACACACCCGCCCTGCAGCAGAACCTGAACGAGAGCGACCCGTCCTGATGGTTCAGCACCTCGAAGAGGGCGTCCAGGACGGTCATGCCGGGTTTGATCTCGACCTTGAACGCCTGCCAATAGGGCAGCTTGTCGGCCGCGGGATCGAACCTCTGTACTTTGAGTGTTATCTCTTCCTCGGCCATCTCAGTACCTCCTGGCTTCGGGCTTGTACTTGGTGATCTTGACCGGCGCATATGTGATCACAGGGCCGCTGGGCGAATACGTGGCGATCGTGTGCTTGAGGAAGTTCACATCGTCCCTCTCCTTGAAGTCCAGCCTCGAGTGCGCGCCCCTGCTCTCCTCCCTCTTGAGGGCGCCCACCACGATCGCCTCAGCGACATCGAGCATCCCCTCGAGTTCAATCGCCCGGATGAGGTCGACGTTGTAGACGCTCGCCTTGTTCTGGACGGTCACGCGCCCGTAGCGCTCCTTCAGTTCACGTATCTTGTCGAGCGCCTCCTCCATGGGCTTCTTGTCCCTGAATATGCCGACCTTGGTGATCATCGTCTCCCGCATCTCCGCGCGGATATCGGCGTGGTTCTCGGGACCCTTCCTTGCGAGCAGGTCGTCTATGCGCGCCTTCGCCTCCCTCATGCACCTCTGGATGGCGGCCTCGCCTTCCTTCAGCTTGGCCTTCCTCAGCGCATGCTCCGACGCCACCTGACCCGAGCGCTTTCCGAAGACGACCGTGTCGAGCAGTGAGTTGCCGCCGAGCCTGTTCGCGCCGTGGACGCTCACGCATCCACACTCGCCCGCGGCATAGAGCCCCTTGAACTTGGTGGCGCCGTCGATGTCCGTGTCGATGCCACCCATCGTGTAGTGCTGACCCGGCTGGATCGGCACCGGCTTCTCGATCGGATCGACACCGACGAAGTTGATAGCCAGGTCGCGTATGCCAGGGAGCCTCTCGAGGATCTTCTCGCGGCCAAGGTGCCTGAGGTCGAGGTACACGTAGTCCTTGCCATCGATCCCCCTGCCCTCGTTGATCTCCGTCTGGATGGACCGAGACACTATGTCCCTAGGGCCGAGCTCCATCGCCTTGGGAGCGTACTTGGACATGAACCTCTCACCGAGGCTGTTGATCAGATAGCCGCCCTCGCCCCTCGCGCCTTCCGTCATCAGGATGTTCGTGCCGAAGAGGCTTGTCGGGTGGAACTGCACGAACTCCATGTCCTTCAACGACACCCCGCGCCTGTACGCGGCCGACTGCGCGGAGCCCGTAGAGATGAGCGCATTCGTCGAGCGGCCGTATATCTGGCCGCTGCCGCCCGTCGCGAGGATGACAGCCTCCGCCATGAAGGGCTCGAGCTCGCCCGTCTGCAAGTTCCAGCAGATGATGCCCCTGCATGTGTCGCCGTCAAGGACAACGTCCACGAGGACTCGGTCCTCGTACAGCGGGATGCCCAGCTTGACCGAGCGCTCCCAGAGCGTATGGAGCATGAACATGCCCGTCTTGTCGGCCGCGAAGCAGGTCCTGGGAAACCCAGCGCCG
>DYTN01000029.1 GCA_020725925.1 Methanobacteriota archaeon | reverse complement strand
CGGCCCCCCTGCCGAAGTACCCAGCAAGTCCGCCCAGGACCACTCCGATAAGCGTCGACGGGACGACGACGAGCACGCCGATGTAGAGGGATTTCGAAGCCCCATACAGGACCATGCTGTAGAGGTCCCTGCCGAGCCTATCGGTCCCGAAGTAGTGCTCGGAGCTCGGCGGCAGCAGCTGATCCGCCGGGTGCACGGGCCAGAATTCCTGCGTCTCGCCCGCGATCACGTCGTAGTTCGGGTGGTCGGGGGCGATGAACGGCCCTAGAAAGGCGATGATCACCATGCCGAGGATGATGGTCAGACCGATCATCGACAGCCAGCTGCGCGTGAACAGGTAGATCGAATATCTCGTCTCCTTGACGAAGGACTCGTGCCTCGAGAGCATATCCGCATATCTCTCGCGAAGCGTTGTGGCCTTGGCAATCTTCGATCTCGGCCTTTCGTCCACCAACTCCTCAGCCCCCCAGGCGCACTTGCGGGTCTATCCATGCGTACAGGATGTCCACGATCAGGTTGGCTATCAGGAAGGCCAAGGTGACGAATATGGTGAACCCGAGGATCCCAGCGAAGTCCACCTCCTTGGACCACTCGACTGCGATCGCACCTATCCCAGGCCAGCTGAATATGCTCTCGACGAACACCGTGTAGCTGATTGCGCCGCCGATGGTGAGGCCCGACACAGTAAGCGTGGGACCGAGGGCGTTCTTGAGGGCATGCTTGTATATCACGACGCGCTGGAGCACTCCCTTCGCCCTCGCCGCTCTGACATAGTCGGACGAGAGGACTTCGAGCATGCTCGACCTCATCATCCTCAGGATGTAGCCGATGATTGAGAACCCGAGCGCGAACGCCGGAAGTATGATGTGGTAAGCGCTCAGGAAGAAGCTCTTGATGTCCAGTGTGAGAAGGCTGTCCAAGAGGTACAGCCCCGTGATGTCCCTCGGAGGGTCTTCTCCGACGGGGAACCTGCCGCCCAATGGGAACACCTCGACGCCGGACACGAGGGCCATCTGCAGTACCAGAGCTAGGAAGAATGCGGGCACAGAGATGCCTATCAGCGCCACGAACCTGGCAATCCCGTCCGAGATGGTGTTCCTCCTGGTCGCGGATAGAACGCCGAGATATATGCCCGCGGGGATGGCGATCAGCGACGCCACAATGACGAGCTCAACCGTGGCGGGGAGCATCTCGAACAATATGTCGCCTACCGGGCGTTTGTAGAGCATCGAGTCCCCGAGGTCGCCTTGCAGGATCCCGGTCACATAGTAGTAGAACTGCATGTGTAATGGTTCGTCGAGATGGTATCGCTCCGTGACTTGCTGCCTGAGCACGGGGTCGTTCGCCCTCTTGCCCAGGTAGACCCCAACAGGATCAGCGGGGACCAGGTGCGATATCAGGAAGGCGACCGCGAGCACGCCCACGATGATCGGGAATATGAGGAGCAGCCGCCTCGCTATGTACTCCCACATCTTCACCGGTTCATGCCCCCAATCGGAATTCCCTCAGTTGCGATGGATACTGGCATGCGCAGACAAGTATAAGAAAAAGGGGTTTGCGGTCGTTTGCTCCGCCATCACTCGGCTAGCGAGTAGTGGTAGAAGTTGTACCAGGTCACGGGGTTGAACGTGAACCCTTCGACCCAGCTCCTGTAGAACGCCACATACCGAGTCTGCCCGACGAGGATCATGTTCGGGTTCTCGTTGAACTCCTCCCACACCGTGTAGTACAAGTCCGCTCTGTCGTCCGGGTCTGTCTCGTCGACCGCAGCAATCGCGGCAGCGTCCATCTCGGCATCGACTATTCCCGTAAGGAAGTAGTCCCCGCCCTCGTCAGCCGACACGACTATCGGGTACACGTAGTCGTCAGGGTCCAGGTAGTCGATTACCCAGCCAGTCATGTACATGTCCCAATCCCGGGTCCCCCTCGTGTCCTCGAGCACGGTGGATGACACCTGATGCAGGTCGACCAGCACGCCTATCCTGTTCAGGTTGGTCTTGAACAGGCTCGCGGTGTTGATCCTCTCGGTGTCGCCCTCGTCCACGTATATGTCCAGCGCTTCGCCGTCGAACCTCTGGTTCTGCGGGTTCAGCGTGTAGCCGCTCGCGTTCAGCAGCTCGGAGGCCTTTGCGAGGTTGAACTTGAACGCCTTGGAGGGCTGCGACTCTGCTTCGAGTGGCATGCCATTGGGGATCACACCCTGCACCTCGTCCATGTATCAGCCGTAGTACAGAGTCGACGTGTTCGCGCAGTCGAAGGCCCATGAGAACGCCTGCCTCACGGACTCGTTGTGCATGAACTCGTGACCCGCCCTGGTCGTGTCCACACACATGGCGACCATCTCGAGCTGGAACGTCTTGACCGGGTCGATGATGATGTCCGGGTTGCCCTGCACGTCCTGTATGTTGGTGTACGGGATCTCGGCGATGTCCGCGTCGCCGGATTTCAGGGCGGCGACCCTCGTGCTCGCCTCGGTGATCTCCTTGATTATGACCTTGTCGACGTGGTTGCCCTCCCAGCCTCCCCAGTAGTCCTCGTTCCTCTTAAGGATCGTCTCAACATTGGGCGTCCACTTGACCAGCTTGTACGGACCAGTCCCCATCGGGTTCGACTTCATGAAGTCGTGGGCATACGGATCGGCGGTTGAATACTCCGCCTCAGTGTACTCCTTGTCGACTATCCCCAGCGGGAACGGTTGCGCGATGGTCGCAAGGAAACCCGCGTATGGGTGCGTCAGCTT
This sequence comes from Methanobacteriota archaeon, assembly GCA_020725925.1. Lineage (GTDB taxonomy): Archaea > Thermoplasmatota > Thermoplasmata > UBA10834 > UBA10834 > COMBO-56-21. The sequence continues at coordinate 19,016 of DYTN01000029.1, read as the reverse complement.
GATCGAGACATGGTATTCGTCAATTATCGTGCAGCTCGTCTCGTCGACGTCCTGGCTCAGGATCCAGGCAACGCCCGTATCCGGGGAGTCCATCTCCAAGGTCCTGTCTATCGAGAACTTCACGTCAGTGGCGTTGAACTTGTTGCCGTTCGAGAACAGCACATCCTGCCGCAAGGTGAAGTTGTAGTACAGCCCGTTTGGCGAGGTCGTCCATGAGGATGCGAGCCCACCCGTGTAGTTACCTATGTCCTCACCCGGGTACGCAACAAGCGTGTCGTAGATGTTCTGGATCGGTATGAACGACATCGTGTCGTAGGCATCCATGGGATCGAGCGAGAGCACGTTCGTCGCGGCATAGAACACCAGTGTCGACTTCTCCTTGCCCGCCTGGGACACAAAGTAGTAGGCAAGCCCTCCGATAATGACGAGCAGGACCACCACTATGGCCGCCAAAACCACTCTCGGCTTCTTGGCTGGCGCTGGCTTCTTCACTTCTTCTCCCAAATCAACTTACCCCCTTCGTCGCTGGCCATCGGCCCGCGGCCGAGGCACGGGCCGAACATGGGCTTACCCCGTTATTAAGGGTTGCCCCTGCAACTCCTGGCTCGCCGAAATCGGAATCGCAGGCTGGCCTCATTGACCGCCTGGCAAAGAGTCGTCAGGAGAGCCGGTCGAACGAGCGAAAGGTACGAAAACCGGAACGCTATACACCTAGCCATGGACGACACGGACGTGAAGATTCTCAACCTGCTGCGACAGAACGCGAGGACGAAGAACACCGAGATCGCGAGACAGGTGAACCTGACGGAGAGGGCGGTCAGGGCGAGGATAGAGAAGCTCACGAGGGAAGGCATCATCAAGAAGTTCACCATCGAGACGGCCCAGGTAGGCGTCGAGGGCATCGTGCTGATTGACACTCATGTCGGCAGGACCGCAGCCGTCAAGGACAAGGCGCGCCAGATGTCGGACAGCGTGTTCGAATGCACGGGCGAGTTCGATGTCGCCGTGAGGCTGAGGGCGGACACCCTAGACGACCTCAACAAGCGTGTGGACGAGCTCAGGGGGTTCCCGGGAGTGATAAGGACCTCCACCCTCGTGAAGCTCAACGACGGCTAGAGGGCCACCGGCACCGTTTTCCATCGTCGCGCGCAGTGAGCCAGATGTTCTCAAGACCTGACAGCCGAGAGCAAAGGTTTTTTACATCCTTGCATCGTTACTAACGCCAGTGAACCAATGGACTTGATGGACGCCATCAAGACACGAAGGAGCATCAGGAGATACAAGCAGGTGCCCGTGCCCGAGGCGATCCTGAAGGAAGTCCTCAACGCTGCCCGGCTCGCGCCCTCGGCGGACAACGCCCAGCCGTGGAAGTTCGTGGCCGTGAGGGACGAGGAGACGAAGCTGAGGCTCGCAGCCGCGTCGAACGGCCAGAAGTTCATCGCGCAGGCCCCCGTCGTCGTGGTCGCTTGCGGTATACCCGAGGAGGCCTTCCCCACGGTGGGAGGCTACATGAGCAGCCATGTGATCGACGTTGCCATCGCCCTCGACCACCTGACGCTCGCCGCGCACTCATGCGGCCTCGGAACCTGTTGGATCGCCTCGTTCAAGGAGGAGAAGGTCAGGGAGATCCTCAACGTCCCGGAGGACGTGCGCGTGATAGCCCTCACGCCCCTCGGATACCCGGACGAGGTCCCCGAGAGGACGCCAAGGAAGAACCTGGAAGAGCTGGTGGTCTACGACAGATATCAATAGACAGTCGGTGTTCACTATGGTTGAAGAACTCGGAATCGCATGAGAGGGAGCCTTCGCGGAGAGGTGCCACTTGGTTTCAAAGGGAGTCACGCGGTCAGGGGAGGCGTACTGCCTCGCATGCCACCAGATGGTCGAGAGGGATGCCGACAGATGCCCCGGGTGCCTGAACGAACTGACTGAAGAGGTCAAGGCGTTCGCGTGTCCCAAGTGCCAGACGGTCATGGCGCTGGGAGAGCCGCAGTGCCCCACTTGCGGGCTCAAGTTCAAGGTCAAGAGCGTGAGGCCGAAGGACAAGGCGCAGGACGACCAGTTCTTGATCAAGCTGATTGAGTGGGGCAAGGCGCCGCCCGCGCAGTCGGCAGGGGAGGCGCTCTCGAGGCCTGCCACACCCACCGGGGCGCCCGCGCCATCAACTCCAGCTGGCCCATCCCCTGAGCAGGTGGCGAAGCTCGCACAGCTGAAGGAGAGCATCAGGGATCTGATGGCAAACAGGTCCGAGATGCTCGAGAGGATGGAGAAGAGGCTGGCGGATGAGAAGGCCCGCCTGGCGGAGATCTCGACCATGGAGGGCAAGTCCACGACTGCAGAGCAGGTCGAGGCGGAGATCATGTCCCTCGCAGACGAGATGGCCGACATAACGATGCTCCAGGCGCACATGGAGTCCCTCTCGAACGACATCTCCCAGCTGCTGGCATCGGTTGATGTGAGCGAGGCGGTCAAGGAGCGCGGGCTGGCGGCCAGGGCCCTCAAGAAGAAGCTCGAGGCCAAGGAGAGGGAGGTCGAGGAGCTCAAGGCCAAGGAGGAGCAGCTTGCCAAGCGCGAAGAGATGGTCGACAGGAAGATCCAGGCGTACGCCGCAAAGAAACGGCAGCTGGACGAGACCGAGGAGGACCTGAAGAGCCGGCTGGCGAGGCTCGAGGGGGAACGCGCGGAGCTGGAGGGCCTCAAGGCTCTTGCTGCGGGAGCGAGGTCGGACGAGGAGCGCAGGGAGGCCCAGGAGGAGTGGGTCGAGGAGCAGAGGCGGCTCAGGGACAAGCTGCTGGGCATCCGGTCCACGATAACCATCCACCGCTCCGGCAAGGAGACCACCGAGCAGGAGATCGAATCCGTCGAGGGCGATCTCCAGTCGCTGATGGGGTCGCTCGAGCAGCAGATCAGCTCTCTCATCATGGAGAAGATCGACCTGCAGACCAAGATGCAGGAAGCGCAGATGATGGACGACGATATCAGGAAGCTCCTGAAGGTCCTGGACCAGATGCTGGGCCAGCTGCCGGAAGACGTCGTCGACCGCTTCTCCAAGTCGGACGAGTTCGCGCTCTACGAGCGCGTCCTCGATAGGTTCAAGATTTGAGAAACGATTTAATGTATAAGGCCATATATTACTAGACTGATACACAGACACCCCCTTCGAGTCCTCATCAAAGCGACGGAGCCCGGCTATCATGGGTCTTAGGGACAAGGCTAGAGAGAGCGCGGCCAAGAGCACAGCTGAGCCCCAGCCCGGCGAGCGTGCCAAGGCCCCTCCAGCCACACCTCCTCCCGAGGAGCCCGGGCCTGCGGAGGGGACCGCCGCACAGCTCGCTGCCCTCGAGCCGTCGATGACCTACCTAGTCGAGGGCGAGAAGCCGGACCTTGCGTACACGCTCTTCTTGGCGGCGTCCTCCCAGGGCATGCGGGGCATGGTCATCTCGAGGACCTACCCGAAGAACCTGAGGAAGGCCCTCAACCTGGGCGATGCCCCGATCTACTGGCTTACGAACGCCATGAGCGACGAAGCCATAGGGCCAAAGGACCTCGAGAGGCTCACGCTGGCGATCAGGCGGTTCCTCGACGAAGGGGGCGGCCAGCTCGTGCTGATCGACTCGCTCGAGTACGTTATCACCAACAACAAGTTCGTGAGCGTACTGCGACTCCTCCAGACCATCAGGGACCTCGTCGCGGTCCACAAGGCCGTCGGAATAGTGGCGTTGAAGGCGTCCACGCTCGAGCCGGGCAAGCTGGCGTCCATACAGAGGGAGCTGGAGGTCTACGCCGGTGACAAGACCGTCTCGATCCCGGCGCCGCCTGAGGGCGAGTCGCAGGTGATCGTTGAGCTCAAGCAGGATGAGATAATCGTCGAGGCCGAGCGAATCGAGGAGGAGCGGAGGAGGCTGGCCGCCCAGGGCTCGAAGCTCGCTGCCGAGGCCCAGAGGATCGCGCTGGACCGTCAGGAGCTCGAGAAGGAGCGCCAGGAGGTCAGGCAGACCCTTGTCAGGGTCCGTCAGACCAGGAAGGAGCTCGAGAACTTCAGGATAAAGCTCACCAAGGAGGAGGCCGACCTCACGTCGAGGGTCAGGGCGAAGCTGGCAAAGGAGATGCTGGCCCTCGACTCCAAGAAGGCGAACCTCGAGATGATGGAGAAGGAGGTCGAGAGCAGATACCAGCAGCTCGACAGGATAGTCGGCCTCAAGACCGAGCAGAAGCTCTTCGAGGTTCAGGCGGAGAAGAAGCGGCTCGAGGGTGAGAGGGTAAAGATCTCTGACCTGATGGCCAGAGTCGAGGGGGACAAGAACGCCCTGGATGAGAAGCTCCGCGGGGTCCAGGAGAGGGAGAGCCTCGTCGAGAAGTCTCTCGAGGAGGCCAAGGGCAGGGAGAAGAAGCTCCAGGACAGGGAGCATGCGATCGCCCTCGAGAGGGTGGAGATCGAGAAGGTCAGGGCGTCGATAGACGCCGAGCGGAAGGAGCTCGACCGGGTGCGCAAGTCGCAGGACGACGATGTCGCCCAGGCCAGGGCGGAGGTGCACAGGCTCTCCACCGATGTCACTCAGAGGGAGGAGTCCGTCTCGAAGCTGACCCACGAACTCGAGACCCTCAAGTCCCGGCTCGTGTCCCAGGAGCAGATGTTGAACGAGCGCGAGCGCGCGCTCTTGGCCAGGGTGGACGAGATGGACAGGCGCGAGAAAGCCCTGGCCACGCTCGAGACAGAGGCCAAGCAGATGCTGGAGAAGGCGAACCTGCTGGATTCCGCTGCGAGGAACAAGGAGGCCGCCCTCCAGAGGGAGCACGAGAAGCTTCAGGAAGACCTCGAGAACCTCCGGACGGAACTGAGCAAGCGCTCTGCGGAGCTGCAGAAGCGCGATGAGAAGCTCAGATCGGACGAGGACAGGTTCGCGAAGGAGAGCGAGGCCAGGGGAAAGGCACTTGGAGATCTCGAAGCCCAGCTGAAGGTGAGCAGCGCGGGCATGCAGAAGCTCAGGGAGGCCCTGGACAAGCGCGAGGCGGCTGTCAAAGTGATCGAGGCCGAGATAGAGCAGATCAAGCGCGAGTCGGAGGAGTTCGCGTCGGCGCTCAACCAGGAGAAGGCCGCCTTCGAGAGGGACAGTCACAAGACCCAAGAGAAGTTCATAGCAGAGCGCAGTGCATTCGACCAGGAGAAGATCGCCTTTGAGGACGGCCGTAGGGCCAAGGAGAGGCAGGTCGCAGAGACCTGGAAGGAGATCGAATCCAAGCTCTTCGAGGTCGAGGAGAAGCGGAAGGAGTCAGAGGAGAAGGCTTTCTCTGTTGAGGAGATGAGGAACATCCTCAACCAGCGCGCGAGCGATGCCGCCTCCTCAGAGCTCAGGATGGCTGAGGAGCGGGTGGCCCTTGAGGGCCTCAGGAGGGAGCTCGACAAGAAGCGTGAAGAGGTGGAGGCTCTCGGGAGGGACCTCGCCATCAAGCAGGAGAACGTCCACGCCACGGCCGAGATGGTGCAGAGGACCAAGGCGCAGCTGGACGAGCGCGAGGGCATCCTCAGGGAACAGCTGCTCTCGTCCGAGAACGAGAGGAACGCGCTCGAGGCCAAAAGGACCGCCCTGGAGACCCAGGCGCAAGAGGTCGAGCGCGCAAGAGCGGAGATCGAGGCGAAGACCAGCGAGGTCGCTGCCCAGGAGGACGAGCTCGAGGAGTGGAAGCGGCAGCTGGACGAGATCTCGGAGGGCGTGAAGGCGAAGGAGGAGGAGCTCAAGGTCAGGGAGGGCGCAATTGCCGGGTCGAAGGAGGACTACGAGAGGTTCAAGACGGAGCTTTTGGCCGAGAAGGCCAAGTTCGAGGCAGATTTCGGTGCGAGGTCTGCACAGATGGAGTCGAAGGCGAGGGATCTGGAGGCCGAGGCCGCCTCCTTGGATGCCTTCAGAAACAAGATGAGCCTCTCGGAGCAGGAGGCGAGCAAGCGCGAGCAGGACATACTGGCCACCGAGGCATTGCTGGCCGAGAGGGAGAAGAAGGTGGCCGAGGCGGAGCAAGCCTTCCAGACGGCCAAGAGGGCGCTCACCGAACAGGTCCAGAGCCTCAAGACGGAGAGGCAGGAGCTCGAGACCCAGCGGGCGTCGGTATCCAAGGAGTGGGAGAAGCTCCAGCAGCAGCGCGACTCGGTCCAGAAGGAGATCGACACCGCGTGGACGGACCTTGAGACCGCGAAGAAGGACCTCGAGGAGCGGGCGAAGGCGCTGGAGGAGAAGGGCGAGGCACTTGCAGAGCAGCACAAGGAGATCCAGGCCTCGTCGACACAGGTTGATGTCAAGGTGGGCGAGCTGAGGGCGCTCGAGGCCAGGCTCGCCGATTCACAGAGTTCCCTCAGGGCCCGGGAGGACCTGAAGAAGATCGAGTCCGAGCTGCAGGCATCTCAGAGCGAGCTGCACGAGCGTGAGGCGGAGCTCAAGGGCATGAAGGCCGAGCTGGATGCGACGCACGCAGAGCTCGGACAGAAGGAACAGGCATCGCTCCAGAACATCTCGCAGTTGCAGGCGTCTCTGGAGGAACGCTCCGCCGCCCTGGAGGAAAGCCATGCCAAGCTCGAGGCGCGGGCTGCGGAAATCGCCACACTGGAGCAGGAGCTCGTCGCCAGGACGAAGGAGGCCTCCGAACGCGAAGCGACATTGAAGAGCGGGTTCGAGGGTCTGAAGGCCAAGGAGGCCCAGCTGGCCGAGGTCGAGGAGACCCTCGCCGAGAAGGAGGCGAAGGTCGCCGCGGCCGAAGCCAGGCTCAGGCAGGAGGCAGAGACTAGGCAGATCGGCCTCCAGAAGGGCATGACGGAGCTGGACCAACTCCGAGCAGATCTCACGGAGGAGAAGGTCCGCCTCGAGCAGTCCAAGGAGAAGCTCTCAGCGACTGAGGCGGCGGCCGCGGAGAAGGAATCGCAGCTGCAGGCGCTCAGGGCCGAGTTGGTGTCGGTCCAGGGCCGGACGACGGAGGAGCGGTCGTCTCTGGAGAGGGCGTCGGCAGACTTGCAGGCTGCCCAGAAGCTCCTGGCGGAGAAGGTCTCTGCGCTCGACGCTTCCGGGAAGGAGCTGACGGCCGCGCACCAGGCGCTCGCCGTCAAGGAGGATGAGCTCAGGGCCTCGAAGGGGCAGTTCTCGGACGCTCAGAAGTTCATCGCGGAGAAGGAGGCGCTGCTGACCAACCACGAGTTCGAGCTTGGTCAGATCGCCAAGACCCTCGAGGACAAGGAGCGGGAGTTGGCCACCAGAGAGGTCCAGCTGGAGGAGCAGGCGAAGCAGTTCGAGACCCAGAAGGTCGCGCTCTCCATCAGGCAGCAGGAGGCGGGAAAGTCGGTCGAGGACTACAAGGCCGTCCTGGACGACATAGTGCGCGCAAAGGAGGAGCTCGGAGGCAAGGAGAGCGAACTCAGGGAGAGGGCGGCGAAGCTGGAGGAGTCCGCTGGCCAGCTCGAGCTCGTCCAGGGCGACCTCGACAAGCAGCGCGAGCTGCTCGAGCAGAAGGAGTCCGGGCTGGAGCAGCTCAGGGCCGAGCTCGAGAAGTGGCGCGTTGAGCTGATGGCTAAGCGGGAGAAGCTCGAGGAGGAGGTCAGGGAGCGCGTCGCTCAGGTCACGACCGAGGCCGCGTCAGTCAAGAAGGCCGCCGTGGTGAGCGTGAGCGACGAGGTGCTCCTGAGACGCGAGATAGAGCTCAGGAACATGGAGGAGGGTCTGCGGGCTCGGGAGAGGGACCTCGAGACCAAGGAGAGGACCGTCGCAGTCGAGTTGGAGAGGCTGGAGAAGGAGCGCGTGGAGATCCAAGACCTGTGGGAGCAGGTCGAGGCGTCCAAGAAAGGCATCGTCGCGGTCATGGACGAGGACACCGTCAAGGAGCTCGAGCGCAGGAAGGCCGAGCTGGACGACCTCTATCTCAAGCTCTCCGACCGCGAGGAGTCCATCCGTAAGGACGAGGGGCGGCTCGAGGGCGAGTGGGCCAGACTGCAGAGCATAGAAGAGGAGCTGTCCGACCTCGCGAGAGTTCTGAAGAACAAGGAAGAGGAGATAAGGAGGCTGGACGGGTCGGCGTGAGCTGGGCCAGTCCGGCGGTCCTCTAGAACACCGTCACCTTGCCGTTCACGATCTTGTCCGTTAGGTCCGTGATGTTCGCGAGCTTCTCGTCGTAGAGGGCTCGGATTTCGCGCTCGTACCTCTTCGGGTTGGTGTTGCGCGAGTAGATGACCTTGGCGCTCGCAGCCTGGGGAGCGTCGATCGGGTGGCCGATCTGCGAGAGTATCCTCGTGTGCACCTCGACGATGTCGCCCTTCCCGGTCTTGACGATCTCGTCGGCGACCTGGTTCGCCAGTATGTTGTAGAGCTTGCCGACGTGCGTCACCGGGTTCTTGCCGGCAGACGCCTCCATGCTCATTGGCCTCATGGGGGTGATAAGCCCGTTCGCGCGGTTGCCCCTTCCGACGGAGCCGTCATCACCGTTCTCCATGCTCAGCCCGGACACGGTGAGGTAGTAGATGCCGCTCTTGTAGTCATCCGCGGTGTTGACGAACACCCTGAGCTCCCTGTCCGTGAACTTCTGGGCGAAGTCGCGTATCTTCTCGGTCGCCTCCGCGACCGCGCTCTCATAGTGGTCCTTGTCGGGCACATGGCAGTCCACGAGCGCGACTGCGATCGTGAGGTCGATTTTGTCCTTCATCCTGCAGGCCATGACCTTGACGTCCTCTCCCAGTTCCGGGAGTGACCTGCACAGCTTCCCGTTGATGAACTTCTCCGTCTCGAGCGTGATCCTCTCGGTCTCAGACAGTGGCGCGAACCCGACGCCGAAGGATGTGTCGTTCGCCAGGAGGCGCTTGGTCTCGTAGAGACCCCGCAGGTCGACACTGCCCTGGCCTATCCTGCAGTCGAGGGTGACGTCCCATTCGACGTCGAGGTTCTTGCAGTTCTTCTCGAGGTAGGAGTACGCTGCCTTGAGCGCGCAGGTCCTGTAGGGCAGCCTCTGGCCGTTGACCTCGGTCGTTGCCCTGCCCACGAGAAGGATGTACACGGGCTCGAGGATCGCGCCGCCGCCGAACTTGGGCGCCGACTGCCCTCCGACGACCTCCACCTCGTCCGTGTTGTGATGCAGTATCCTTCCGTAGCGTTCTTTGTACATCTTGCACAGGGCCCTGCTCACGCTCTCCGCCAGGCCGTCCGCTATGCTGTCGGGGTGTCCTATGCCCTTCCGCTCGACGAACTCAACGCCCTGCTCCTCGATGGGCGCCTGTGTCATTTCCTCGATGAAAATGTTCCTCGGCATGTGCTCTCATCCCGCAGAAATCTGAATGATGATAGGATGCCCTCACTTAATTCTTTCGGACATGAATGCGGCGCTGTGAGCCGGCCAGCCAGCTCACCCTTTCCTCTTCGAGTAGACCTTCCTTCTGGCTTCCCTGAGGCTGCCCTCCGGGACGAGGCACATCTTCTTCCCGGACAGCACGCCCGCGACGCCCTCCTTGCTCTCGATCCTCTTGTAGTCCTCGCAGAGCTTGCACGATGGCGGGCAGACGCTCAGGCGGTCCTTCGGTTGCGGGTATGAGAACGTGCCGCCTTCGTAGTTCCTCAGGATGACCTTCTTGTCCGACATGGATATCAGGTAGCTCGGCGCGACGGGTATCTTCCCGCCGCCCCCGGGCGCATCGACTATGAACGTCGGGACCGAGAATCCAGACGTGTGACCTCTGAGCGCCTCCGCGATCTCGATCCCCTTGGCCACGTCCGTCCTGAAGTGCTCAAGCCCCTTCGACAGGTCGCACTGGTAGTAGTAGTACGGCCTGCACCTAATCTTGACAAGCTCGTGGCAGAGCTTCTTCATGATGGTCGGGCAGTCGTTGATGCCCTTGAGCAGCACCGACTGGTTTCCTACGGGTATTCCGTGGTCTGCCAACATCTCCACGGCCCTCTTCGACTCCGGCGTGATCTCCTTCGGGTGGTTGAAGTGCGTGTTGAGCCAGATGGGATGGTATTTCGCGAGCATCTTGCACAGCTCGGGCGTGATCCTCTGAGGCAGAGTGCACGGCGCCCGGCTGCCGATCCTGACTATCTCGACATGGTCGATCGCCTTGAGCTTCTTGATGATGTCCTCTAAGAACGTGTCAGAGACCATGAGCGCATCCCCGCCCGACAGCAAGACGTCCCTGACCTCGTCGTGCTCCTTGATGTATTTGATGGCCGCGTCGATCGAGGCTCTGTCTCTCTGCTTGTCGGTCTGTCCAGCGAATCTCCGCCTCGTGCAGTGCCTGCAGTAGTTCCCGCACATGTCGGTGATGAGGAACAGCACTCTGTCGGGATACCTGTGAGTCAGCCCGGGGGCAGGGGAGTCGATGTCCTCGAAGAGCGGGTCCACCATGTCCGAGGCGCTGAAGTCGAGCTCGCTTATGGTGGGCACCGCCTGCTTCCGCACAGGGCAGTCCGGGTCATCGGGGTCCATCAGCATCGCGAAGTACGGGCTGATGGCCATCCTGAGGACCTTGAGCGACTCGTGGACACCCTGCTCCTCCTCGGGGGTGAGGTTGATGACCTCCTTGAGCTGGTCGACGGTCGTTATCCTGTTTCTGACCTGCCAGTGCCAGTCGTCCCACTCCTGCTTGGTCACATCCTTCCAAAGAGATATCTGCCTGTAGGACCGCATCGGAGAACCCCCTGGGGGCTGCTGGGCACCCGATTGTTCGACTCTCTATTTAGCACCTATTCAGCATGCACCCAATGGAGTTACGAACTCCGATTGGGCAATACGAAAAGTGACGCCTCCGGACCGAGCTGGTACAGGATTCGGAAGAGCGTGTCTATTCACAACTTGGCGCGCCGTGTAAATCGCCAATCGTTAAATAGCGTGACCCTGATTCGAGAAACCGCTGTTCCAGACGGTCGGGGAGGTGGCCGGAAAAGACGCGGCTCTCTCCTCGTCGGCGCCCGCGCGCGGATACGGCGGGCATCGGGGGTGTTGGGATGAGGAAGGTCGCAATAGTCGGTGCCGGACAGAGCAGGTACGGCGAGTTCCCCGAGAAGGGCATCAAGGAGCTCTTCTTCGATGCGTACAAGGACATGGTCGCGAGCGTCGACAAGGGCCTCGACCCGAGGCTCATCGAGTCGGCGTACATAGGCAACCTGGGCTCGGGAGGATTCCAGCTCGGCAACATGTCGGCCCTGGTCTCCGAGTACGTTGGTCTACCTCATATCAACACGATGAGGATTGAGAACGCCTGCGCGTCTGGAGGCTATGCGCTCGTCGCGGCGGTCATGGACGTGCTCTCAGGAGTGCACAAGGTCGCCCTCGCCGGTGGAGTCGAGAAGATGACCGATGTCTCCGGCACGAAACAGAAGTATTGGCTCGGAGTCTCGGGAGACACGGAGTACGAGCGTCTCGCAGGCACGACCTTCTCCGGACTGTACGCCCTGATCGCCCGCAGGCACATGCACGAGTTCGGGACGAAGAGGGAGCACCTCTCGATGGTCGCCGTCAAGAACCACAAGAACGGCGCCCAGAATCCCAAGGCGCAGTTCCAGAGGGAGATAACGCTCGAGCAGGCCCTCAAGGGCCCGATAGTCGCAGCGCCGCTGAACCTGTTCGACTGCTGCTCCACGACAGACGGCGCGTCCGCGGTACTCGTGTGCGATGCTGACATCGCGAGGCAGTTCACCGACACCCCAGTCTATGTCGCGGGCTTCGGGACTGCGAGCGACTACCTCGCGATCCATGACAGGGCCAGCACTGTGACCCTCGAAGGTACCAGGAGGGCGAGCCAGCAAGCGTACAAGATGGCCGGCCTGACGCCGAACGACATCCATGTGGCCGAGGTGCATGACTGCTTCACAATCGCCGAACTCCTCGCGTACGAGGACCTCGGCTTTTGCGAGAAGGGCAAGGCTGGGCCGTTCATCGAGGAAGGACACACTCAGATAGGCGGTGACAGGCCCGTGAACCCTAGCGGCGGGCTCAAGTCGAAGGGCCATCCGATCGGCTCTACAGGAACAGGTCAGGCATACGAGATGTTCAACCAGCTCAGGGGGACCGTGCAGAAGCCCCCGAGGCAGGTCAAGGGCGCCGAGTTGGGGCTGATACACAATGTCGGCGGCTCAGGCGGTACCGTCTCCGTCACGATCATGAGGAGGTGAGGGTTTGGCGATAGGCATCTCGGGCTACGGCGTCTACATACCCAGGCTCAGGATCAAGAAGGACGAGTACGCGAAAGCATGGGGGTCCTTCGCGGCTCCCGGGGTCGATGAGAAGTCCGTTATGGGGTTCGATGAGGACGTCCTCACGTTCGCCTCGAAGGTGTCCAAGAGGGCGCTCGAATCCGTGCCGCTCCCGCCCGACAAGGTCAGCAGGTTCGCGCTAGCCTCCACATCCGCTCCCTACGTCGAGAAGTTGCTCTCAGGCACGATCTTGGTCAGCGTGGGGGTGCCGAACAGCGCCTTCACGAGCGACCACACGACCTCGACGAGGGCCGGGACAGAGGCGATGCTTGCAGGTTTCGAACACGTCTCCGCCAACCAGGGTGGCAGCGCGCTGGTCGTCGCCGCAGACGCCCCCAGTGCGAGCATGTGGAGCACGATGGAGCACGCGCTGGGTGCGGGCGCCGCCGGGTTCGTCCTGTCCAGCGACAACCTGATCGCGGAGCTCGAGGGCTCTGCCTCCTATGCGAGCGAGTACTGCGGCGAGCGGTTCCAGCCGAGGGAGGATTCGCTTCTGCACGACCTGAACGTGAAGAAGTTCACTGAGGGCTCCCTGATGACGAACACCACGAAGGCCGGAGGCGCCCTCCTCAAGAAGCTCGGGAGGAAGCCCGAGGAGTACCAGCATGTGGTGATACAGCAGCCAGATGCCCGCGTCCCGGCATCGGTCGCAGCGAGGATGGGCTTCACGGACGCCCAGCTAGCGTCCGGGCTCGTCGCCAAGTACCTGGGCGACCTGGGCTCCGCATCCACTCCGATAGGGCTCGTGTCGGTCCTGGAGAGCGCCAAGGCGGGGGACACAATCATGGTCATCTCCTACGGCTCGGGCGCCGGCAGCGACGCCCTCAGCTTCAAGGTCGTGGGCGACAGGAAGGCGACGGTGGGGCTCAAGGACCAGGCGGACAGGAAGGAGTACATCGACTATGTCAAGTATCTCAAGCTCAAAGGAGCGATTGTGTGAGGTGAAATGAGATGGCTCATGTCTCAGTCCCGCTGTATTGGAGGACCTTGCCCCAGAGGTACAGGCTCGTGGGGCAGAAGTGCAAGAAGTGCGGCTCCGTGAACTTCCCGCCTAAAGGCGTGTGCAGGTATTGCAGCGCCTCGAGCGAGTTCGAGGAGGTGCAGCTGAGCGGGAGGGGCAAGGTGCACACGTTCGTGCTCATCAGCGCGGGCGGCGCTCCGCCCGAGTTCGCAGAGCAGGAGAAGGCTGGGGGCCAGTACCCGGTCGCGATAGTCCAGCTCGAGGAGGGTCCGAAGGTGATTGGACAGATAGCGGACGTCGATCCTAAGGAGGTCAAGATAGACATGCCCGTCACGACCGAGCTGCGGAAGATATACACAGAGGAGGACGTCATAAGATACGGGTTCAAGTTCGTCCCGGCAACGGAGGGGAGGTGATAGGATGGACTCGGCGAAGTTGATGACGATGAAGGAGGCGGTGTCCAAGTTCGTCAGGGACGGCGACACGGTCTACCTAGCGGGATTCACGCACATGATCCCGTTCGCAGCTGGTCATGAGATCATCAGGCAGAAGAGGAAGGAGCTCACGCTCTGCCGCGCCACACCGGACATCATCTACGACCAGATGATAGCGGCGGGGTGCGGGAAGAAGCTGGTATTCAGCTACGCGGGTAATCCGGGCGTCGGCTCCCTCAGGTGCTTCAGGCGCGCGCTCGAGAAGAGCCAGCCAAAGACGATAGAGATTGAGGAGTACACCCACTTCGGGCTGTCGGGCAGGCTGTTCGCAGGCGCGACGAAGATGCCCTTCCTGCCGATGCGGACGAACCTCGGCTCTGACCTGCCCCCGCAGAACCCGAACATCAAGACGGTGAAGGACCCCTACACGGGGATCGAGGTCTCCGTCGTGCCCCCCCTAAGGCCCGACCTTGCAGTCGTGCATGTCCAGAGGGCCGACAGGAACGGCAACGCGCACATCTGGGGCATAATAGGGGAGCAGAAGGACGCTGCGTTCGCGTCGAAGCGCGTGATCGTCAGCGCCGAGGAGATCGTGGACGAGTCCGTCATACGCTCGGATCCCAACAGGACTCTGATACCGGACTTCGTCGTGCATGCCGTGGTGCATGAGCCCTGGTGCGCACATCCCTCATACACGCAGGGATACTACGACAGGGACAACGAGTTCTACATGCAGTGGGACGAGATCACCAAAGAGCACGAAAGCACGATGAAGTGGATTGACGAGTGGGTCAACGGCGTCGAGGACAGGGCGGAGTACATGAAGAAGATGCCACAGGAGAAGGTCAAGAAACTCCTGCCAAAGGCCTGCATGAGCGCGCCCGTCAACTACGGGAGCGTGTGAGGAGGCGATGATGATGGACTACACAGCGAACGAACTGATGGTGATAGTCGCCGCGCGTGAGCTCAGGGACGGCGAAAGCGTCCTCGTCGGCGTCGGCATACCGAACCTCGCGGCCAACCTGGCGATGAAGCTCCAGGCGCCCGGGCTGAACATGGTATACGAGTCCGGCGCGGTAGGCTCCAACCCGACCCGTATGCCGCTGTCGATAGGCGACCCGTGCCTCGTCACGGGCGCCAAGAGCATCTGCTCGATGTACGAGCAGTTCGCGTACTACCTCCAGGGCGGGCGGATAGACGTCGGCTTCCTGGGAGGGGCGCAGATCGACAAGTACGGCAACATCAACTCGACGGTCATAGGCAGCTACAAGACCCCCAAGGTGAGGCTGCCGGGGAGCGGCGGGGCGTGCGACATCGCCTCGAACGTGAAGAAGATCATCGTGATAACGCCACACGAGAAGAGGAGGTTCGTCGAGAAGGTCGACTTCCTGACCAGCCCTGGGTACGTCGACGGCAAGCAGAAGTGGCAGGAGCTCAAGCTGCAGGGCGGAGGTCCCTATGCCGTGATAACCAACCTGTGCACGATGAGGTTCGACGACGTCACGGGCGAGATGACCCTGGCCTCGGTGCACCCTGGCGTGACTGTGGAGCAGGTCCAGGAGAACACCCCGTGGAAGCTCAAGGTCGCGGAGAAGCTCGAGCAGACCCCCCCGCCGACCGAGAAGGAGATCGCCACGCTCAGGGCGTTGGACCCCGACAAGACCTACCTGGGGTGAACGGCCATGGCGTACGACTCGGTAGCGGAGTTCAAGGCGAAGACCAAGAAGAGTGCCGAGTGGTTCGAGTCTGCCTCCAAGCACCTTCCAGGAGGGGTTACGGGCAATGTGAAGTTCTACCCACCTTACCCCGTATACCTCAAGAAGGCCAAAGGGTCGCACGTCTGGGACCTGGACGGGAACGAGTACATCGACTACATGCTCTGTTTTGGCCCGCTGATCCTCGGCCACGGCCATCCGAAGGTCATCCAGGCGGTGAAGGACCAGCTCGAGAGGGACGGGACGCAAGTCTTCGGCGCCCCCCACGAGCTCGAAGTCCGCATGGCGGAAAGGCTGAAGCGCATATTCCCGTTCGCAGACGCTGTCAGGTTCTCGAACTCCGGGCTCGAGGCGACGATGCACGCTCTCAGGATCGCCAAGGGCGCCAAGCGCAAGGCAGGGATCGCCAAGTTCGAGGGCGCATACCACGGGAGCTATGACGAGGTCCTCGCGAGCCTGTCCCCGCCAGTGCAGGCCGCCGGCCCCAGAGGGGAGCCGAAGACCGTCCCCGGATCCTTCGGGACTTCGGAATCCCTCCTCCAGAACGTGCGTGTGCTGCCATACAACGACATCGACGATACGGAGCGGCTCCTGAGGACCCACAAGGACGACCTCGCGGCAGTGATCATGGAGCCCGTCCAACGGGGGTTCGTCGTCCCCGACATCGAGTTCCTCAAGGCGATCAGGGAGATCACAAGGGAGCTCGGGATCGTCCTGATCTTCGACGAGGTGATGTCCGGATTCAGGATGGAGAAGTACGGCGGCGCGTGCACGACGTATGGAATCGACCCGGACATGCTCTGCCTGGGCAAGATAATAGGCGGAGGCTTCCCGTGCGGTGCGTTCATGGGCAAGAGGGAGCTCATGGATGCCGTGAACCCCGTCACTCGCCCCAAGGACCAGCGGGTGTTCCATGGGGGCACTTTCAACGGCCATCCAACGGTGCTCGCGGCGGGCATGGCCACCCTGGACGTGCTCGAGAACCCGGAGACATACACCTACCTCAACAAGGTCTCGGACAAGCTGAGAGGCGGACTGAACGACCTGTTCGGCAGGCACGGATTTGACGCCAGGGCGATCGGTCCAGGGTCGACCTTCAACATTGTCTTCACGAAGGGCAAGATATCGGACTACAGGGACGCGGCCAGCTGCGATTCCAGCATGAGGCAGAAGCTCGACTACGGCCTGATGGCCCGCGGGCTCCACTTCCACCCGGACAAGCCCCTGTACACATGCACCGAGCACTCGTCCAAGGACGTAGCTTACACACTCGACATGGCCGACGAAGTCCTCAGGAAGATGAAGGCCTGAGCCGATTCAGATTTCTATCGTGAGCCTGCCCTCGAACTCCTCCTGGGCAGGCCCTGTCATGTGCGCGTGGCCATCATCAGCGATATCAATCGTCATCTCCCCGCCGAGCACGGTCACCCTGACAGGGCCAGGCTCGACCCACTTGAGCAGCAGTGCCACGACGGCGCTCGCGGTCGCTCCCGTCCCGCACGCGAGAGTCTCGCCGTACACCCCCCTCTCATAGGTCCTGATCTTGATGTGGTGGGGGCCAACTGTCTGAACGAAGCTGATGTTCACCCCGCCCGGGAAGCGCGCCTTGTCCTTGTTAACGGACTCCCCTATGGCCGTGACATCCTCTGTGTCGACCTCTGCGGACGGCACAACGAAATGCGGTTCGCCGGAGTTGACCAACGCACCGCGGAGCATGCGTTTCCTCGCTTTTGCCCGCACGTCCAACATGGAGTCCGCTGGGCCACCGCGGTCTGTGATGTAGCCCTTCAGGTCCGCGCGCTTAGTGCGGACCTTGCCCATGTCTACGCGAAAGCCATCCTTGGTCTTCACGATGTGCTTCATGCCGTCCCTTGTGAGCACATCCAGCTCCGACTTGCCCAATCTCCTCGACAGGTACTCGGCGACGCATCTGATACCGTTTCCGCACATGTCCGCTTCGTTCCCTGCAGGCTCGAACAGCCTCATCGAGCCGTCTACGCCAGGCGCACGCTCGATGAATATGACCCCGTCCGCACCGACCTTGAAATGGCGATCCGTCAGTCGCTTCGCCAGTAGGCTCCGGTCTTCGTCGGGCGTCTGCGGGCCGTCCAACTCGTCCTTGATGACGAAATCGTTCCCGCAGCCCTGGTACTTGACGAACCCGATGTCGTATCTCATCCTGATACCTTGATGGCGAGCCAGCATATAATCGTGATTGGCGCCGTGCGCGGCCAGAAAATCGTTAAATAAGCACTCATGGATTCATCCGCGCCAGGCCAGGGCTCACTCTTCGCTTAGGGGACAATCCAATTGCACAACATAATGATCAAGGGCGGGCGGGTGATAGATGGGAGCGGAGCGCCCGCCGCACCTCTGGACATCGCCATCGACAGCGCTAGAATTGCAGGGGTGTACAAGCGTTCCGAGGCGAAGGCCAGCCTGACAATCGATGCGACAGGGAAGATCGTCTGCCCCGGGTTCATAGACATCCACTCGCACTCCGACTTGCACCTCCTCGCCACGCCGCTCGCGGAGAGCAAGATCAGGCAGGGAATCACCACAGAGGTCGTAGGCAACTGTGGCTTCTCAGCCGCCCCCTTGATGGGGAACGCCCTCGACGCCGCCAGGGACATTGCCCGTCTGCCCGAGGTCGACGTTGACATCAACTGGACGACCATGGACGCGTATCTCCTGAGGCTCTCCAACATCAGGACGTCCGTGAACGTTGCGTCGCTTGTTGGAGCCGAGATGTTGAGGAGATGCATCATCGGTCCCTCTGACGTCAGGGCCAGCAAGGAGCAGCTCAGGGACATGAACAAGCTCCTTGCGGACGCCATGCTCCAAGGGGCCTTCGGCCTGTCCTCTGGGCTCATCTACGCGCCCGGTTGCTTCGCAACGACAGAGGAGCTCATATCCCTCGCGTCCACCTCTGCCTCGTTCGGGGGCATATGTGCTAGCCACATCAGGGGCGAGGCGAAAACGCTCGTGAGGGCGGTCGAAGAGGCCGTTTCGATCGGACGGGAGAGCCACTCAAGAGTCCAGATATCCCACCACAAGGCTTGCGGGCGGCAGTACTGGGGAACGGTGAAGATCACGCTCAGCTTGATCGAGCAAGCTCGGAAGGAAGGTGTGGATGTCGGGTTCGATGTGTATCCATACACGGCTTCGTGCTCGACGCTCGAGACGATTCTCCCGCCCTGGGCCAGGGACGGGGGCAAGGAGGCCACGATTGCGCGCCTCAGAGACGAGGACACGAGGAGGCGCCTTCTGGAAGGGTTCACCAAACCTTCTGATGCCATCGAGGATACGGTCTTTGACTCAGGCTGGGAGAACATAGTCACCATCGGCCTGAAGAAGCCATCGAACAGACACCTCGAGGGAGAGAATCTGGCCCAGTCGGCCAAGGCAGCGGGCATGGACCCAGGCGAGTTCGCCCTTGACCTCCTCATTGACGAGGAGCTGGGAGTCGATGCGATCTTCCACGAAATGTGCGAGGACGACGTAGCGAGGGTCATCAGCCATCCTCTAGCAACGATTTGCACCGACATGGAGACCCATGTGCCGTATGGCCCCGGCGGCAAGAACTCCACTCACCCGCGGGGGTACGGTTCGTTCCCGAGGATAATCCGCCGGTACGTGATGGAGAGGCACGCACTGACGCTGGAGGATGCCATCAGGAAGATGACCTCTGCCCCAG
>DYTN01000049.1 GCA_020725925.1 Methanobacteriota archaeon | reverse complement strand
AGATAAGTTTGTCTTGCACGCTAAAAAACCCCATCCGGCTCGCTTCAGATCCGGCGGCGGAAGTCCTCGATGTCGCCATTTTTGCCCACGGTGCAAAATTTTCCAACTAGCAAATTATTAAAAGCACAACTCCAATGAAATTTGACCATAGGTGATGAATTGGATTTCCACTACCCGAAAAACGTCGGTGAGGCCGTCAAGCTTCTTGAAAAACAAGGCGGCATCGCGGTCGCCGGAGGCACTGCATTCGTCGCCGGGCCGCGTGCCGAGCACTTGGTCGACCTCACGAGCCTCGGCCTGAACTACGTCAAGAAGAAGGGCACGGAGGTCCTTGTGGGCGCGACCACCACGATAGCCGAGCTGGAGGAATCGCCCGCGGTCGAGCCGATAGCTTCCGGCATCATCCGGGCTGCGTGCCGCCAGCTGGCCGACACCCCTCTGAGGAACATGATCACGGTGGGCGGGAACCTAGCATGCATGCACTTCTGGGCCAACCTCCCACCTGTCATGATGGTCCTCGAGGCGAGCGTGAAGCTCTCCGGCAAGAGGGAGCGGATCATCCCGTCCGAGGAACTGTTCAAGACCGGCCTGTTGAAGGGCGAGTTCATCTCAGAGATAATAATCCCGAAAAACCAGGACCGCGGCAAGGGTGAGTTCGTGAAATTCTCCAGGACGAAGAACGACTATTCCCTGATAACAATCGCGGCGTACTCCGAGCTGAGCGGCGGGAACGTCTCGAACCTCAGGGTCGCGGCCTCTGGGCTTTGCCGCCCGACAAGGCTGAAGGACCTCGAGAGGGAGCTGAACGGTAAACGGCTGACGCCCGATCTCCTCGACCACGCCGTCGAACTGGAGGCTTCCGAAATCAAGATGCTGAAAAGCTTCGTCTACTCCGAAGAGTACAAGCGCGAGATACTGGGGACCCTGCTCAAGCGCGCGATAGAGAAGGTGGCCGGATGATGGAAATAACATGCGTTATAAACGGCGCGGCGAGAAAAATCGCCTTCGAGCCGAATGAAAAGCTCCTCCACGTCCTCAGGCGCGAGGGCTACTTCGGCGTCAAGGACGGGTGCTGTGAGGGGCACTGCGGGACCTGCACGGTGCTCGTCAACGGGAGGCCCGTGAAGTCGTGCATGATGTTCGCCGCGCAGGCCAAGGGCAAGGAGATAGTCACTATCGAAGGAATCGGGACCGTCCAGAAACCGCACCCGATTCAGCGGGCCTTCGCCGAGGAGGGCGCGGTCCAGTGTGGATTCTGCACGCCCGGGATGATCCTGTCCACGAAAGCCCTTCTCGACAAAACACCGAACCCGACCGAGGATGATGTCAGGAATGCGCTCGACGGCGTCCTCTGCAGGTGCACCGGCTACCACAGGATATTGAACGCGGTCCAGACTTCCGCGAAATACCTGAAGGAGGCGAAAAAGTGAAGGGAAAGGTCGTCGGAAAGAACGTCACGAAGACCGATGCCCTGGCCCTCGCGACGGGCAAGCCCATGTACGCCGACGACATCAAGCTCGACGGGATGCTTCAGGCAAAGATTCTTTACAGCCCGCACGCCCACGCGAGGATAAAGAACATCGACACGAGGAAGGCCGAGGCGATGCCCGGCGTCCACGCGGTGCTCTGCCACAAGAACGTCCCGCGCGTGCCGCACACGACTGCCGGGCAGGGGTGGCCCGAGCCTTCGCCCTACGACGCGGTGATGTTCGACAACAAGGTGAGATACGTCGGCGACAGGGTCGCTGCCGTCGCCGCCGAGACTGAGGAAATCGCTGAGGGGGCCCTGAAACTGATAAAGGTTGAGTACGAGCAGCTGCCGGCGATATTCGACCTTGAACATGCGATGGACGATGGCGCGCCGGTTATCCACGACGAGCCCGACTCAAAGTACGTCATCCCCGTCTTCTTCGACCCGAAGCGCAACCACTGCGCGCACATCGACCTCGAGGCCGGCAACTTCGACGAGGGCATCAAGGAATCGGACTTTGTAGTCGACCACAAGTTCAAGAACCACTACGGGCAGCACTGCGCCCTGGAACCGCACACGTGCATAAGCTACTTCGAACCCAACGGGCGCCTAGTCCTGAGGACCGGCACACAGGTCCCGTTCCACGTGAGGAGGATCGTCGCCCAGTGCCTGGAGGTTCCTGAAAGGATGATCAGGGTGATAAAGCCCAGGATTGGCGGCGGCTTCGGCTCGAAGCAGGAGATGCTGATAGAGGACGTGTGCGCGATGCTTTCGATGAGGACAGGGAGGCCTGTGCGGCTCGTCCTGAGCAGGGAGGACGTCTTCGTGAGCTCAAGGACCAGGCACCAGATGGTGATATGGCTGAAGGCAGGGGCTAGGAAGGACGGCAGGCTCACGGGGATAAACATGCGCGTGATCAGCAATGCCGGGGCTTACGGCTCGCACGCCATGACCGTGATGAGCAACTGCTGCGCGAAGGCGCTCCCCATGTACAAGTGCGATCACATAAAGTTCGTCGGTGACACCGTCTACACAAACCTCCCGCAGGCCGGCGCATACCGCGGATACGGGGTCTTCGAGGCGACTTATCCTATGGGCGTCGCCATGGACGAGCTCGCGGAGAAGGTGGGGATGGACCCCGTCGAGTTCTGGAAAATCAACACCGTGAGGGAAGGCGACACCCACCCGATATTCGAGAAGCTGGGCGAGGTCGGGAAGGGCGTGGCCATGAAGATAGAGAGCTGCGCGCTGCCCGGCTGCATAGAGCAGGCAGCCGAGGCCTTCGGTTGGAAGGAGAAGCGCGCGAGCTATCCGAAACAAGATGGGAAGATCAGGCGCGGCATCGGAATGGTGTGCACTGTGCAGGGCGCGACGGTCGCGATGATAGACATGGGCGCTGTCTTCGCTAAGATGAACGACGACGGCTCTTTCAACCTCCTCATGGGTGCGACGGACCTTGGGACTGGCGCCGACACGATAATGGCGCAGATCCTCGCGGAGGCTCTCGAGATCCCCGTCGAGGACGTCCTTGTCTACCCGGCGGACACGGACCTCACCCCTTTCGACAAGGGGGCTTACGCCTCCGGCACGACGCCCGTCACCGGGATGGCGGTCGTGAAGGTGGCGGAGATGCTGAAGGAGCAGATAATCGGCGTGGCGTCCGAGATCCTCGGGGAACCGAAGGAGGACCTGTTCCTGAAGGACAAGGGCGTGGAGTCAAAGAAGACAACGAGGCGCGTGGAGTACGGCCAGATCGCGAAGCGCTCGATGTACGCGAAGAACCAGTTCCAGATAGCGGCGATCGCCTCGAACGCCAGCAAGGCGCCCCCACAGTCGTACACGGCGCAGTTCGTGGAGGTGGAGGTCGACACGGAGACGGGGGAGGTCAGGATACCGAAATACGTCGTCGCGGCCGACTGCGGCACAGTGATAAACCCGAAACTGGCGGCGGGGCAGGTGGAGGGGGCGGTGCTGAACGGGGTCAGCTACGCTTTGACGGAGGAGTTCATTTTCGACAAGAACGGGCGCGTGCTGAACCCGTCGTTCGGGCACTACAAGATATTCACGACGCAGGACGTGCCGAAAATAGAGACGATATTCGTGCAGAGCTACGAGCCTTCCGGGCCGTTCGGGGCGAAGTCCATCGGGGAGGTCTGCATCAACGGGCCGCTGCCGGCGCTCTCGAACGCGATTTACAACGCGATAGGCGTGCGATTCTACGAGTCGCCGTTCACACCCGACAGGATTTTGAAGGCGTTGAGAGAAAAATAAAAATCAGTTATACACAAGTTTTTAAGCGGCAAAGCTGAAATTCTTCTGAAACACTGAGATATTATTCAGGGACTATAACAAATCGCGCTGGTCTCGGCGGGCCTTTCAAGAAACCTCTTGGTAAGTACGCTGAGGCGAGCAGGGCCAGGACGATAATGGCGCTTGTCCTCGTTGGCCTGGGGATTGCAGGAGTTCTGGTATACTTCGTTCTGACTCTTGGATACGGGACGACCCTCAGTGGGGCGGCCGGGAGTATAACAATTTTCAAATCGCATCTCTGATTGCTTCTGCCAATTTAACAACTTGCAGGCTTTCGGCCGGGTCGTGCGTCCTCAGGACGTGCGCGCCGTTCAAAACAGCTATCGCGCTCGCGGCCATCGTCCCTGCAAGCCTTTCGGACGGCTCACGCAACCCCAGCACGCCCCCTATGAACGATTTCCTTGACAGTCCCACACATATCGGTTGGCCCAGCCCCCTGAACTCTGACAGATTCGCGAGGATTGAAAGGTCGAAGTGAGCGGCGTATGTGTAATGCTTTCCAGGGAACTGCCTGAGCGCCCTTGTACCGAGGCGTTCGAGCCGCCCTGGCCAGTAGCCAATCGCGGGGTCGAGCACCACCTTGTTCAACTTCAACCCGTTTTTCCCGCATATCTTCAGGCTCCCGCGCAGCGCAGACTTGATCTCGTTGATCTCGTATGTGTCGCCGGGGAAGCGCAGCGTCGACATCAGGAGCGCGGAGCATCCGGATTTCGCGATCACTCCCGCCATCCCCGGGTCGGCCTTCAGACCGCTTTTGTCGTTTATCACGGAAGCCCCGGCCTCGATCGCGGCCTCGGCGACTTCCGCTCGCTGCGTGTCCGCCGATATCGGGACATCGAGCTCCCTTTCCAGAGCCCTTATAGCGGGGGCGAGCCTTTCACTCTCTGTTTTCACGGAGACGGGTTTCGAATGCGGCCCGGTCCCCATCGCTCCGAGATCTATTATGCCTGCGCCCTCCTCAATCATCTCGCTTGCCCGCCTGACGACGCCAGCAGGTGACCTGACAACGGAGCCATGATAGAAAGAGTCGGGGCTCAGGTTGATGGCCCCCATTATCGCCGTCGGCAGGCCGTCGCCCACTTCCACATTCCCTAGTTTCGCGCGGATTTTCTTCATCGAAATGCTATTCCCGTAACGTATTCATTTGTTGTTTCCATTCCCGTTGCCCTGATTACCGTTTGAATTTCCTTGGTTTCCCGATTCC
>DYTN01000028.1 GCA_020725925.1 Methanobacteriota archaeon | reverse complement strand
CTGGCCCGGCGGCAGGCCGGATCGCCGCGGCCGCTCGAGGAACTGCTCGTGGCCGTGGGCCTCCTCGACCGCGCGGAGCTCGAGTACATCTGGACCATCACCGACGACAGCAACACGACCTACCTGCCCGCGGGCACGACGGTCGTCGAGCTGCGCTTCGTGGGTTGGGTCATAAGGAACGACGGCTGGGACGGCCCGTACGATGTCTACATCTACCTGTACGACACGGGCATGAGGCAGATGGACTACGACTGGTTCAGCACGGCGGCGTACGCCTACACGGACTTCCAGGGAGAGCCAGGGTTCTTCGGGTGGCCCCACGAGTCCTTTGTGGAGGACTCGGACGGCGACGGAGACTTCGACGGGCTCTTCGTGAACGCCACCGTCATCGTCGACGTGGCGGGCACCTTCATCGTTCGCGCGATCCTCTACGATAGCGGCTGGTCATGGGTCGCGAGTACCGGCACCACGGCCACTCTCGCAGCGGGCACGCAGACCGTGCAGCTGGCATTCCCTGCGTGGGCGGTGTACGCCCATGGAGTGAACGGCACATTCAGAGTGGAACTCTACCTGTACGATGCCGCTGAGCCGAGCTCCAGCCTCGACTACGACTGGTTCAGCACCAGCATCTACTACTACGACGATTTCGACCGCACTGTCCCGAGGATAGACTCCTCGTGGGCCGCGACGGCACCGATCGTCGACGGCACCCACTCGGCAGGCGAGTGGGCCGGCGCTACCGCCGTCGAGCTGACGGTCGCGGACCCGTGGAACGGACTCGAGGTCACGCTCTTGGTGATGAACGACGCCTCCAACCTGTACATCAGCTATGACGCCTACGGCGACACGCGCATGGACAGCTGGGACTACAGCTCAATCGCGTTCGACACGCGCAACGACGACACCCTCACGGACGAGGAGGAGGACCAGTTCTTCATCGAGGCGTGGTCCCCCGATGACACGGCCCACCTCGACTACGAGTCCTCGATCGGGACTTGGGTGACGCACTGCTCCCCGTTCGACGACCTGCTCGCCGACCACTCCGGCCTGGCGGGAGCCG
Source organism: Methanobacteriota archaeon (assembly GCA_020725925.1). Classification (GTDB taxonomy): domain Archaea; phylum Thermoplasmatota; class Thermoplasmata; order UBA10834; family UBA10834; genus COMBO-56-21. The sequence goes on along the minus strand of DYTN01000028.1, from coordinate 21,722 downwards.
TGGGCTTCGGGCCAAGCGACGGCCATGCGACGGACCACAGGATCTACGAGTACTCGATACCGCTCGACCTCCTGGGCATGTCCGCGGGAGACGTGGTCGGCTTCTTCGGAGGAAGCCCGTGGAGCGTGGGCGTATACGACGACTGGACGGGCTTTGCGAGCGCCTGGCCGATGTACTACTCCAGTAGCCCGGCGATAGACCTGTACGGGGAGATCGCCACCGCCCTCAGTGTATCGCCCTCGCCGCCCACGACGACTGCGAGCGTCGCCGGCACCGCAGGCTCCAGCGGTTGGTACAAGTCCGGGGTCAACGTGACCCTGTCCGCCACGGGCGGGGAAGGCGGCATCGACTACACGGAGTACAGGCTCGACGGAGGCTCGTGGACGACCTACTCGGCCGCGATAGCCATCATGGCAGAAGGCACGCACACGCTCGAGTACCGCTCGGTCGACATGGTCGGCCAGGTCGAATCGACCAGGACGCTGTCCGTCAAGATCGACAGGACTGCGCCCTCGACGACGGAGTCCGTATCCGGCGCGAACGTGACGTTGGCAGCCACCGACGCGACGAGCGGCGTGGCGACCACTAAGTACAGGATAGACGGCGGCTCGTGGCTCACCTACACCGGCGTCGTGACCATCACGGAGACCGGGACGCACACGGTCGAGTTCTACTCGGTCGATGTCGCGGGCAATCAGGAGAGCACGCAGTCGGTCACCGTCCAGGTCGAGGGAGACCTGATCGAGGACGGCATCCTCGGGGGCGCGATGCTGTTGGTAGCGCTGGGCGTGCTCGCTGCGGTCGTCGCGCTGGTCCTGGTGCTGCTGCTCATGAAGCGCAAGAAGGGCCAGCAGCCGGCCGCCATGGTCCCGCCACCGCCAGGGCCCCCGATGGCACCTCCTGTGCAGTGACGCACTCTGAAACCCGATCGGTCCGCTCGGTGATTCCTTGCGGACCAAACCTCTCTTTTGATTGTTCTCCAACTCGGCTGGGCAACGTTTGAACGCCGCGATGGAAGCGCAAGTTCAATAGGCCCTGCATGCAATTCCACCGGCGAGGGGGAAATGATGCTCAAGTGCCCTAGATGCAATTCGGAGAATGTGGAAGGCTCGAGCTTCTGCATCAACTGCGGAGGATCGATGTTGGGGTCTGTCATCTTGGCAAGCGCTCCTCCGGGGCGCGTGAGCTATGTCGACATACCACCCGACACGATCATAGTGTGCCCCAAGTGCGGCACGAAGAACATGCGCACAGACATCAGCTGCAGGAAGTGCGAGGCCAACCTCGACGCGGCCAAGGCTGAGATCGCGGCGAAGTCGGCGCATCCCAAAGGCGGTCCCCCGACAGGTTGCCTGTCATGCGGGAGGGAGCTCATCCCAGGCGCGAGGTTCTGTGCCGCCTGCGGCGCTCCAATCTTGGCTTTCGTCCCCGGACAGATACCCAGCATGTCTCTGCGGGCCGACCCCGACGTCATCAAGGCCCTCTACCAGATGGCGGATGGGGTCGACAAGATCTACATGCTCGTGATGATCCTGACATTCCTGGTCATCATAGCCATCGTCTTGGGCATATTCTCGTGACGACGCGACGGCGCGAGCGGCTCAGCCGTTCTTGCGGACCCACCTCAGCATCACCTTGGCCGAGGACGCTCCCTCTCCTCTGCTTCCAGGGATGCGCGCTTCTGCACTGAGAGCCAGGCATAGGCCACTGCCCACACGATGAGGACGATGGCAAGGAAAGCTGCGACAAGCCACGCTGGTGGGTCCATGAAAAGGAACACCAGGACAGCTATCGCCGTGAGAGCGACGGGTGTCATGAGAATCTCGAAGTAGTCCGGCCCCGACGAACCCATGTTCTGAGAGACGCGAACCTTGTGGGGGCCCATGCCTTGCATGTTGTCGGCACCAAAGACGAGCCCCGGGTGATGAAGCTTTGGGACTGGCAGGGACCCGCTACTCGCCCTTCCGCTCTTCCTTCGGAGACCATACTGCCTTGTCCGCACGCTTCCGCCTGGGCGCCTTGCTGTGCTCCTTGACGAACCCGCTTATCAGCATGTCCACTGCGGGGAAGTCGTCCGCGAGGTCCCCGGACCAGTTCTCTATGCCCTTCCGGTAGACGCTCTCGATCCTACCCAGGAACGCGCCAAGCTCCTCACCGATGTCCTCGGGCGCGTCCCCGTCATGGACCACGGCCGCGTACACCCTCTTCCCCCTGTGCACGAGGACCATGTACTTCTGGAACCCGAAGGTCTTGAGGCTGTCCTGGCTCCCGGCCATCGAGTCCTCGACGAAGTTCAGGACTGCCGTCAACATCCCGCTCAGGATGTTCTCGTCCATGCCCGTCTCCTGTCCTCTTGCGTACCTTCCTATGAGCAGCCCGTCGTTGTGTATCAGCATCATGTCCTGTATCACGAAGGGCCTCTTGCGGAGTCTCCAGGCCGTGACCGTGGCGACCGCTGAGGTGCCGCCCAGGCCTGCGACGACCGCATACACCCAGAGGCCGATGCCTCCGGCCGTCGTCGGCGCCTTCAGGACCTCCATCTGCATCGTGTCCGTGTCCACGAGGCCAACCGAGTCGACCACGCGCAGCTCTATCGTCACGAGCCTCGAGTCCTCGCCCTTGTCCAGGTATCCCTCTGGGAACTCGCACACGAGCGCGCTCCCCTCGACGTCGACGTGCTCCAGGCCATCTCCCATGAGCTCGAACGTGAACTCCGTGTCCGTCGGGTCGGGGTCGTCCACGTACAGCGCGAGGTCCACGGCCATCTGCGCCCCCTCGGTGACATTCATCGTCTCCGGCAATGCCAGCACGGGCGGGTCCGGGACCGGGATGACCGCGAGCACGATTGACCTCTCGACCAGGGCACCGTCCGAGTCCGTCCCCCTGACAGTCATCATGGAGGTGCCGTAGTAGTCGAGCTCCGACTCGAACTCGACCTTCCAGTTTCCGAGAGTGTCCTGGGTGGCGGCCACGGTCACCTCCCGTATCCAGGAGAACGCGTAGTACTCGAGGTTCGCCCCGCCCTCCCCGGCGTCCGTGAACATGTCCTCCAGGTAGGACGTGATCGGGTACGCGACCGGCACGTCCTCGAGGAACTCGTGGTCTGGAAGGGCGACTGCGAGCACGGGCGGATAGTTCGAGCCGACCGTTACATTGGTCTTCCACGAATCGCTCAGCTCACCGTCGCTGACCGTGATCGTGACCTGGGTGACCGTCCCGTCCATGTCCCTCGGGTACCTCAGCGAGATGGTGGTGCCGATGACCGTGATGTGCGGATCGTCCGTTGTGACGGAGAGCGATTCCGCGGCGTTGTCAGAGTCGCTCAGGTACGGCAGGAGGTCGAAATCGTACCAGAGGTCGTACCTCACCTTCAGGTCCGGGACGCCCGCGATGTAAGGAGGCTGGTTCACCTTCTGGACGGTGACCGTGATCGTGTCCTCGACCCTCGCGCCGTCGGAGTCGGTCGCGGCGAACACGACGAGCTCCTCGCCATACCAGTCGAGGGGCGCCTGGAAGCTCACCGAGTTGTTCTGCTGTATCGTCACGGTGACATGCCCTGCCTTCACGGAGTAGGCGAGCGTCGCGTCCTCGTCGTCCGAGAACCTCCCGTCCAGGTCGAAGTAGTCCTCCCTGAGCTCCCCCTGGTGCATCGTCAGGTCGGGCAGGAGCTCGACGACCACTGGGACGCTGTTCCCCGTCACAGTGATCCTCACCACGGTCGAGCTGCCCTGCTGGCCGTCCCGCACGGCGACCACCACGAACTGGTCCGTGCCGTTCAGCTTCGCTGGATAGTCGAATGTGATGAACATGCCCGCGACCGTCGCATACGGCGCGTTCGCCGGGTCGACTGAGAGCGCGAGATCGTCGTACGAGTTGTCCACATCGTGCACGTAGTACCTGAAGTCGAACGTGTAGGGGGAATCGTGCTTCACCATGAGGGGCTCGACGTGGTCTATCGTGGGCTTGTCGTTGACCGGCGTTATCTCGACCGCGAGCCACGTGTAGTTCGTCATGCCCGTCGAGTCGACCGCCCACAGCCTCAGGTCGTTCCTACCGTACATGTCCTGGATCGTGGAGAAGGTGATCTCCATGTTGCCGGTCTCGTTCTCCCCGTCCACGATGTCCACGATGGTCTCGTTCGTGACGAACCACCTGAGCTCGGACGCGCTGTCCTCCGCGTCCGAGACGTACGAGGTGATGTTGAGCGTCCAGGTGCCGAAGTCCTCTGCCCTGACCTGCGTGGGGAGCATGCCGTGCCATTCGGGGGCGTAGATGTAGGGAACGACCGAGATCAGCAGTGAGCAGGACACCCCGTCGGCCGTGGCCGTGAGGTTCCCTGTCTGGTCAGGCTCGTTGGTGGACAGCACGGTGTACCTGCCCGTGCCCGTGCTCAGGGTCCCGATGGCAGCCTCCGCGCTCCAGGAATAGTTGGCGCCGGGGACGATGTTGCCGTACAGGTCGTAGGCGGTCGATGTGTATTCCTGGCTCGAGTACTCCATGAGCTGAGTCGCATTAGGCTCTATCTCGACCGTCGCAGTAGGACCTGGCAGGACCGTGATCGGCGCGCTCATGCCATAGGTCGAGACGGATGTGACATTGATCCTGATGGTCTCGGAGACGAAGTGCCTCTCGTTCGGTATCGTGACCTCCCCGCCCTCGGTGATCCACGCGAACATCTGGGACAGCTCGCCCGTGGCATCCATCGTGCCCGTGCTGTCCATCGCCCGCAGCAGTATCGGCCCTACCCAGGAGGTCACCGTATTGTTGAGCTCGTCCTTGACCTCGACCGTGACGGGGAAGGGTTCCCCTGCGACCACGCTGGTGGGCGTGACTATGAAGAAGGTGTACCTCTCGGCCTCGTACGTCACTGTGACCGAGTCGACCGTGGGCGAGAACCGCGTGTCGAAGGTCTCGATGAATATCCTGACCTTGATGCCGTCTCCGGACGAGGTCATGTTGTACGACCCGCCGGGCTGGGGCGTGGTCCAGTTCTCCCCGTGGTCCGTCGAATAGCTGTACAGCACTTGCCCGACCCAGTCATCCTCGACGGTTGCGAAAGTCAGCCAAGAGATCAGCCCTGGGGGCGCGAAATCCTCGGTCTCCAAGGTCCCGTTCGACCGATACATCTCGTACAGGCAGCTGATGCTGTCGAACCTGGGCGAGTACCAGTCGTGCTCGGCCCTCAGCTCCACCTGGTACTGAAGCAGCCTCCCGTCCCGCTGTATGTCCGAGCCGCTGTTCAAGGGCATGGGCGCGCCCCAAGCCTCCCAGGATGGGTCCGACAGGTTGGTCGAGTTGCCCACCCTCACCCTCACATCTGCCGACATCGGGAGGCCCTTGGGTGTTATCCTGAAGTACTCGTACTCCGCCACTGAGCTGACATTCCAGACCTCGGACGAGACGAACGGCCCCACGGTCACCCGGTCCATGATCGGCAGAGGCGGGGCGTAGGTGTAGATGAACGACCAGCTGGTAGGCTCTGTGCCCGCATAGAAGAACACGGTGTCGGAGCGCTTGTCTATGCCTAGGTACGCATGCGCTAGCCCGCCCCACGGAAGGAGCGCGAGGATCGTGGGCGTCCCGCCCTCGCTCGCCATCACGATGATGGCGGCGCTCGCCCCCCTTCCCGTGATGTAGATCCCAATGTAGGTGAGCTTGTCGCCGAAGAGGAGCATGCCCGACCCGACATCGTTCTGCGGGTCTGGGTTCTCGACGTGGGTGGTGGCGAGGAAGTCGCCCGTGATGTTCTGGTGCAGGATGTTGATGCCCGAGTAGATGAGCGGACTGAACGGGTTCCCGTCCCCCTCCACATGCAGCCAGCCGGGCCTGGTGACGCCAACATCATACGAGCCGTTGGCCCGAGAGGGGTCCCCTACCCAGAACCACCTGGAGGAGAGGTTTCCGGAATCGAACTCGTCGTCTGCCAGGGATGTGCTGCTGTTGGACCAGCTCGCGGTGGTGAAGGTCGCGTTCGATGCAGGCCCAAGCACCTCCGACTCGAGCAGGCCAACAACGCCCGGCAGCGTGTAGTTCACTGCCATCATGGGCCTGAGATCGGGCCTCATCGTCTGGTCCGAAGAGGCGAACTGCTTGAGCGTCTTGTTGCCCGCGTCGCATATGAGCATGATGCCGTTGTTCTCCAGCTCGCCGTCAATCCAGAGGTCGAGGAGCCTCGAGACGTCGAACTTGTGCCAGCCAGGTATGTTCGGCACCCACGTGATGTCGAAGAGGAGTGGGAAGTAGTCGCCTCCGGCCCAGTCCCACGGGTCGCCCGTGGAGTTCTCCAGCCAGCTGACGCTGTCCTCGTCGAACGACTTGTTCAAGGCGACCAGGTAGACCGAGGAGACGTTCCCCTCTCCCGTCACGAGGTAGAGCCAGACCATCGCGTCCACGATGGTGGCGTTCCCGGGGATCGCTGATACGTCGAACCTCATCACTATCCTGGAGTCGTTTCCGGGGTTTCCGCTCATGTCCAGCCAGTCGAGCGAGCCGAAGTTGGCGCTCGGGTCCGCGTCCCTTATGTGTGCGTCCACGCTCTCGTTCCCTGGTTGGAGGGCCATCCTGTTGATCGGAGCCTCCTCGCCAGCGAGGGCGATCGAGCCCGGCACTCTCTCGGTCGTGACGTTCTCGAGCCTCAGGCTGCTGTTGAAGTCCTCCTGAGTGGTCTCGATCAGGCTCTGTTCGAGGTGCTCCAAGGAGGCGAAGCCGCCTGCGATGCTGGTCCCGTTGAGGGTGAAGTTGGCTGGGTCGTCGAAGGACCACACGATGTCCCTCGTGTTGTCCGGGTTCAGACAGAGGGCTGGCTCTGGAGCGACGGGCGCGACGAGGACATACGCGGCGGACAGGAGCATGAGGGAGCACATGCCTGCTGCCCTTGCCCTGATGCTCCACCTCCTCATTCTGTGCCCACCCAAATCATTTGCGCGCTTGCTTGATTCTCCTTGTCCTCTTCCTTGGGCCCTTCTCTCCTCGGGAGATGTTCCCACTGATGGTGTTGACTGTCACCTTCATCGCCCTGACCTTCCGCTTGATCGGACGGGTCCATATGGCGCCGCCGCCTGGCTTCACCTTCTTGCTGTGCAGCTTCACGAAGGCCTGGATGAGCACCTCAACGCCTGCGAAGTCCGTCTCGATGTCCCCGGTCCAGTTGGCCAGCTTCTTCTTGTACACCCTGTCGACGGTCCCCAGGAACTCCTTGAGCATGCCGTCGATGCCCTCCGGCGAGTCGCCCTCGTACACGACGGCCACGAACACCTTCTGGGCCCTCTCGACGAGCACCTGGTACTCCCTGAACCCGAAGGTCTTGAGCTCCTGCTGCCCAGTGCCCGTGGAATCCTCGACGAAGTTCAGCACCGCCGTGAGCATCCCGCTCATGATGTTCTCGTCTATCTCGCCTTCCTTGGGCGTGGCGTACCTGCCAATCAGGAAGCCGTCGTTGTGTATGAGCATCATGTCCCTGATCAGGAACGGCCGCCTCCGCATGCCCATCGCGACCATGAACAGCCCGAAGGCCGTCCCGCCCATCAGGATCATGCCGACATAGAGCCACTCGTTGCGCTCTATCCCGAAGCTCTCGTCCTTCAGGACGATGACCGTCATGGTCGTCGTGTTCATGAGGCTGGCGGGGTCGACCACCCTCAGCTGCACCTGGACGCTCTTCGAGTTCTCCTTCCTCCCCAGGAAGTCGGTGAACTCCAGCATGAGCACGCTGCCGGTGATGTCCAGGTGCTCGGACTCGGTGCTCTCCACATAGAAGTCGAACGTGGTGTCCTCCAAGTCGGGGTCGTCCACGTAGAGCGAGAGGTCCAGCGCGACCTGCTGGTTTTCGTACACTTGGAGCTCGGTAGGCATGTCTGCGGTCCAGTAGGGCGCATCGGGGACGGGGATGATGTCAAGGGCTATGGTGATCTCCGCGAGGGCGCCCTCGGGATCCGCGGCCCTTATCGTAAGGGGCACGAGCCCGCAGAAGTCGTCGTCGGTGTCGAACTCGACTATCCAGGTGCCGGAGGTGATCTCAATCGCCGTCGCCGTCACGTTGTCGCTCTTCACGAAGGCGTAGTAGGACAGCGCGCCGGTCCCGTCAGGGTCCTCGAAGTGGTCATCCAGGGCCGAGCCCACTGGGTAGGATGTGGGGACGTCCTCTAGGAACGAGTGGTCCGGGGGGTTGAGAGCGACGGGGGGCGTGTCCTCGGATACAGTCACCTGTATGCTCATCGAGTCGGCAAACTCCCCGTCGCTCACGGTTATCATGACGGGCACGGTCGTGCCGTTCATCGACCTCGGGTACAGCATCGACAGCACTATCCCGATGACGGCGATGTGCGTGTCGTCCGTCGTGACGGCGAGCAAGTCCACGTCCGCGTCGGGATCGCTTATGTATGGCGAGAGGTCGAACTCGTACCTCAGGTCGTACCTCACCTTCAGGTTCGGCACGCCCTCGATGGTCGGGGGCTGGTTCACATGGTTCACGGTGACCGTCATTGCCTCCTCGGCCCTCGCGCCCTCAGGGTCCGTGGCCGAGAATACCACGTGCTCCACGCCCCACCAGTCGATGGGCGCCACGAAGTCCACGGTGTGGTTGACATTTATCGTGACCTGGACGTGCACGTTCCCCGAGGCGTAGTACAGCATGTCCCCGTCTGGGTCGTCGAAGTAGTTGGCCAGGTTGAAGTACTCCAGGATGGTCTGGCCCTGGTTCATGATCAGGTCCGGGAGGTCTGTCGACAGCGGGACCTGGTCGTCGGAGACGGTTATCCTGACGACGGTCGAGCTGTCCAGCTCCCCGTCGCTGACAGTCACGACCACATACTGCGTCGTCCCGTTCATGGACAACGGATAGCTGAAAGAGATGGAAAGCCAGCTGACAGTGGCGTATGTCACGCTCGCCTCGTCGACGGACAGCCAGAGCTCCTCGTAGGGGTTGTCGACGTCATGCACATAGTACCTGAAGTTGTAGACGTAGGTCTCTCCCGCCGTCACCACGAGCGGGGTTATGTGGTCGATCGTCGGGCCGTCGTTCACGGGCGTTATCGTGACATCGAAGAAGGTCTCGGCGGTCATGCCGTCCGAGTCCACGACCACGAGCCTCAGGGTCGCAGTCCCAAAGACGTCCTTCTCCGTGCTCAGTTCGATCTCCATATGCCCGGTCCTGTTCTCCCCGCTGACCGAGACGATGTCCTCGTTCGTCAGATACCACCTGAGCTCGGAGTCGGAGTCCTCGGCGTCCGAGACGATGCCAGTTATGTTGATGATCCACGAGCCGTAGTCCTCGGGCTTGACCTGCGCCACGATGGTCCCGCTGAACTGCGGCGCGAACATCGGGGGCACCACCTCGAGGAACAGCTCGCTCGTGATTCCGTTGCTCGTGGCGCTCAGGTAGCCGCTCTGCCTCCCGACCCCCGTCGTGAGCGTGACCTGCCTGCCCTCGGTGGTGTTGAGCGTGCCTATGGCTGCCTCCGCCGTCCACGAGAACGAAGCGTTCGTCACCTCGTTCCCGTAGATGTCATATGCGGTGGCCACGAAATCGTTGTCCGAGAACTCCGGCACCTCCCCAATGACGGGCGATATGGTGACCGATGCCACCGCTGTCGGGAGGACCGTTATCTGGCCGCTCATGCCTGAGGCACCCTCTGCGGCCGCCATGATCCTGATCGTCTCGGCGGCGGTGTAGACCTCGTTGGAGACGACGACGCTCCCGAGAGAGCTTATCCAGGCGTTTGCGATCGACAGCGTGCTTGTGGCAAGCGCAGACCCGCTCTCGTTCATTGCGGTGAGCGTGACGGCGCCGGTCCAGTGGGTCAGCGTGCGCCCGTACTCGTCCCTCGCCTCGAGCGTGAACGAGAACGGCTCACCAGCAACGACCGTCGCTGGGGCCACGACCGAGAACGAACTCGCTGAGACAGAGTAGGTGGCCACGACCGCGTCCGCCCTGGGCGTCGTGAGCGTGTTGGCGGTGGTGACGGCTATCCTGATTTTCATGAAAGGCTGCGTGTCCGAGATGCTGTTCGACACGCCCGTGATGAGCGGTTTCCAGGTGCCGCCGTGGTCCACTGAGTAGCTATAGGAAACCATGCCGTTCACGAGCTGCTCGCTCGTGGTGATGGTCAGCCAGCGCCTCAGGTGGGAGACCGACATGTCCTCAGTCTCGATGGTCCCGCTCGGGGAGTACCTCTCGTAGTGGCACTCGAAGCCGGAGAACATGGGCGTGACCCACTCCTGGTAGGTGATCATCACGACCTGGTACTGGACATATCTGGACGGCTGGCCCAGCACCGAGCCGGACGCGGACGGCAGTGGGGAGCCCCATGGTTCCCAAGAGGGGTCTGCCAGGGAGGTCGAGTTGCCGAGCCTGGCCCTGACCTCCAGGTTCATCGACGTGCCGAGCGAGTTGACTGTGAAGAAATCAAAGTCGGCGATTGGGTTGGCCGACGAGGTGCCAGAGAACATGCATAGGCCGACCTGGAGCATGCTGCTGTACGGAAGGGTGGGCGTGTGGGAGTACGCGAGGTTCCACGAGCTGCCGTCTGTGCCGTAGTACAGGTCGAGCCTGCTGCCGACCCTGTCAACCCTGAGGTATGCGGCCTCGACGCCCCAGTTGATGTTCGCCCTCGAGCTGCTGACCCCCTCCACCGTTTCTTGGACGGCGATCTTGGAGTTGACGCCCTGGCCCGTGAGGTAGAGCCCGATCCAGTTCCGCGCATCCTCGACCACGAGCATGCCCGCGCCCATCGGGTTCGCGGAGAAGCTCGTGTTGAGGCTCGTCCGGGCGGAGAAACCCTTGGAGATGTTCTGGTAGAGGTAGTTGGCCCCTAGGTTGTCGTCCACCAGCTCCCGATTGCCCTCGCCGACCACGTGAAGCCAACCCGGTGTGGTTACCCCCACGTCGTAGCTCCCAGCCCCAAGAGAAGGATCCAGGTGCCACCTCCACCTCTGGCTGAGCGAAGGCCCGGCGAAATCGTCCGAGGCGAGCGACATGTTGCCTGAGATGTACGAGGCGAGCGTGAACAACGAGTCCGTGCCGGGGCCGAGGGCCCTCGACTCGTAGGTCGCGACGCCCAAGGGGAGCGTGTACTTGACCGTCAGCTTGGGCCGCTGTTCCACCCTGCCCCCCTCGTCCGAGCTGTAGAAGTTCTTGATGGCATCCCCAGCGGCGCTGTCAGGAACGATGATCAGCCCAGAGTTGGCGATGCCGCCGGCGACCCACAGGTCGACGAGCCTCGAGAGGTCCCACGAGTGCGCCCCCTGGACGTTCTCGATTTGCCCCGCGATGAACGACACGGGATAGTAGTCCCCTCCGGCGGTGTTCCAGCGCTGGCCGATGTCGCAGAACTCCCAGTCCGCCACCATCTCGTTGAAGCCGGTCGAGAGTGCGTAGATGTTGAATGACACGACCGGGTCCCTGCTGTTCTTCAGATACAAGTGCAGGGTAGCGTTCAGTATGATGGCGGAGGACGGGATTGTGGCCAGGTCGAACCGTATCAGTGTCCTGATCTCCTTGTTGTTCTCCGAATCGACGCTGAGCGTGGTCGAGTCCCCGTAGTTGTTGTTCGGCGAGTCTTCCCTGATGTAGGTGTCCACGCCCTCCGGCCCGGGCTGAAGGGTGATGTTGTAGACAGGCAGGTCCGTCCGGTTGACGATGATCGATCCCGGGTACGACCATATGTCCGCGGCCTGGTATCTCGTGCCGAGGAGGTACGAACCCTGGGTGTTCTCCAAGACGGTCTCGTTCCGGTATTCGAGGGTGCCGAAGCCCCCCGAGACGACCGTGTTGGTCATCGTGTAGTTGCCTGGGTCGTCGAAAGACCATCTCAAGTTGCGTGTCAGGTCGAGGTTCTCGTCCTGGACAGGGTCGGAGGACACGGGCGCGATGAATGCGAACAAGGGCGCGATCATCAGCAGCGCCAAGAACGCCGCCTTGAGGGCAGAGGCCCTTCTGCGTCTGCTGAGGGCGGGAGGATCCGAAGGAGGAGAGGGTTCCGGGGACATGATGGCTGAAGCCTTCCTGTCGATGAGCAAATGTGAACTACTCTCGGCCGGCCTATATATACCAGCGAGATATCATTCTCGAAACTGAGAATGCTGCTGGCTAGGGGGATGTCCGGACGGCCAGCGGGAGCGCGGAACCGGACGATTGCCGGACCGAGCCAATCCTTAAATAGGCGCGAAAAAAGTGGTTTGAACCAGGCAGCTGGTTGCAGCCCTATGCCTGCTCGACGCCCTCGCCGTCGGCCGAGTCAGGCGTTTCTGGGGCATGGTCCGCCAGCCACCTCTCCTGGTTCTGGCAGATGTTCTCGTATGCGTTCTCCAGTCCTTCCCTGCTCTGCTCCGGCATCCCAGAGTCAGGGGCGAGCTGCCCCTCCTTGTTCAGCTTGGCGTTCTCGAGCGGTATGTGCGCAACGGCGGCCACTGCACCCGTGGCCACGACCCCGCCGGTCGCGAGCGCGAGCATCACGAGCTTCAGCGTTACCAACATCAGGACCACACTCTTCTTGCTGACTATGTCCATGCGAGGGTCCGTGAAGAGCTTTCTCGCACAAACCCCGAAGGATGGCACGAAACCCGCAGCGATGGGTCAGCGCCTGAGCTTGGCCAATGCGGCCTTGACGGCATCCTTCAGGGACATGAGCGCCACAAACGCCTCCTTCCTGAAGACCACGAGCACGAGCACGGCCAAGAAGACCGTTGCGAAGCCGACGTCGGATATGAACGAGGTCTCCCCCATCTTCTCGTACGGCCTGGTGCCCCAGTCGAAGTCCGCGCCGAAGTTGATCCCTCCCTGGAGGTTGAAGGTGATTCTGGCGTCCAGGAAGAACATGTCGGTGGTGAAGGGCCAGAGGAAGGCGACGCCGCCGATGTCCAGGACGACATGGGACGCCATGTAGAACTGCACCAGGAGCGCGGAGAGCATCCACTCGGGCATCCTGAGCCTCGAGTATGCTATGAGGGCGAGCGGGATCACGAGCACGGGGATGAAGCTGTGAAATACGGCCCTGTGCAAGTGGAACACAGCATCGAAGTCCGGGAGGATTGCGAGGGGCGAGAACATCACCACGGCCTTGGGCTCCAGCCGGATGGCCAGGAGAAAGAGCACTGGGAGCACCACGTGCATCAGCGGGTCCATGTCAACCCGGGCGAAGGCCATCGGGAGATATCAATGAATGCCTGCGCTGTGCGCCGAGGAACGGCAAAAAAGCTTTATCAGGCCAGCACCTTGGCAAAAGCGGACTTTTCATTCGGGAGTGAGGTTGGAAATGCGCAAGATGACGGACAGGAACTTGAACGAGGCGTACGCCGGCGAGAGCATGGCGTACATGAAGTACAATATCTGGGCCGACAAGGCCGAGCAGGAGGGGAAGCCCCAGGTCGCGAGGCTGTTCCGCGCGATATCGACCGCGGAGAAGGTCCACGCGCAGATGTACGCCAAGGCGAAGGGCGCGGTCGAGTCGGGCAAGGACGCCAAGTTCGGCGAGATATGGGTCTGCCCCGTGTGCGGCTACACGGGCGAGGGCGAGGCCCCGGATCTGTGCCCGATCTGCAACGCGAAGAAGAGCACCTTCAAGAAGTTCTAGGATGTCCGGGCCGAACGCAAGGCCATCTGGTGCTCAATCCGCCGTTGTACGGCTTCCGTCGGCTCAAATCGGTGGGGAGCCATGTGCATGGCTAGGTTTCATCAACCATCTAGCACATCGCTTCATCGTATATGCCCCCTGCTGTTCCTCAGTGGACGGCAGGACCCACTAGCCATCAGTGCGGAATTCCGGCCTCCGCCTGCGTTGTGATTCCCCTCAGATCCTTCAAGAGGCTTGGCTCCAGCGGCGCTGGCTCATGGCTTATCAGTATTTCCTTCGCCTTCTCTCTCGCATGGTCGACTGCACCCTTCGAACCGGCTGCCTTCCATGTCTTGTATGTTTGTCCGTCGGTCACCATGGGCTGCCACATCTGCCTGAAATGGTCCAGCGTGTGCTTCTTGCCCATGTAGTGACCCTCGTGGCCGACCTCCATGATCACATCGAGCGGCATCGTGTCGTCGTCCACTGGGAACCCCTTGAGCATGTCCGCCATCATCGTGAACATCTCGTGGTCTATGATCAGCTGCTCGAACGACAGGACCGTCCAGTTCTCCAGCAGCCCTGGCCCAGAGGTCATGTCCGCGCCTGAGAGATACGCGATGAATGCCGAAAAGGCCTTCTCGTAGCCCGCTTGCACGTCGGGCAGCTTCGAGCACGTGCCCCAGCCCCCGATGAATATGGGGATGTTGTAGTACTTGGCCATCTGCGTGTGCGCAGCCCGGACCATGTCCGCCGCCGGGAATAGCCCCTCGAACAGCCCGCTCTGGACGTCCATGGCCATCGGCTCGGAGCTGTAGCACAGCGGCGAGCCCGGCGCCGCAAGCTGCAGCACGGTCGCGAGGGCAATCACCTGCGCGTTGCCCAGCAGCACCGCCCCGGCGACAGTCATGGGAGCCGTCGCCCCGACAAGAGGCATCGCCATCAGCAGCGGCGGGCATCCTGCCCTCGAGAAATCAATCGCCGCGTCAGTGGTCTTGCCCAGGACCATGGGCGAGGTCGTGCAGGTCAGGCTCGATATGATCGGTCTGCGCTTCAGCTCCTTCTCCCCTCCCACGACCGCGGCCGCCATCTTCAGCTCGTACTGCGCCTCCTCCTTCTGGTATGTGGAGCCCGTGGTGAAATGCTTCTCGCAGTTCTCCAGGGACGCCATGAACTCGTGCACCGTGTGCGCGTGCTTGGGCACCTCGAGCGGCGTGACGAGCGGGTTGTACATGTGCATCATGGGCAGGTAGTCCACGATCTTCGCGGAGTCTGCGACGTCCTTGAGCGTCGAGCCCCTCCGCTCGCCCGTCTCGAGGTCTATCGTCGCGAGGCCCACGCCGTCCGTGCACGCGTAGAAGTGCCTGCCGTCGAGCTCGAAGTCGTTCTTCGGGTTGCGCGCGCACATCCTGAACGCGGGCGGGCACCTTCGCATCTGCTCCTCGACCAAATGCCGGGGAATCTTGCACACCTTGGTCTTCTCGTCGACCTCGGCCCCCGCATCCTTGAGGAGCCTCCGCCCCTCGTCGCTCACCACCTTGATACCCATCTTCTCGAGGAGGTAGAGCGAGTTGATGTGGACAGCTTCTGCATCTTTTTGCTCCATGACCTCCAGGCGCCTCATTCCGAAATGCCCGATTTTCATAGGTTCCGTGGCCATCCCCTCACGCTCCCTTGCCCACGAGCTGCTTCGCGATCTCGACCGCGCTCCCCGCGTCCGAGGCGTATGTCGCGCCTATCTCTTTCGCCCACTCCTCCGACACGGCGGCCCCGCCGACCATGACCGGCATCTTCAGGCCCGAGGCCCTTAGGGCGTCCACGACGTCTTTCTGCCCCGATACGGTCGTGGTCATGAGCGAGGATGCGCCAGCTATGCCTGCATCGACCTCCTTCGCCTTCTGAACGAAGTTCTCGGTGGGTACGTCCTTTCCGAGGTCGTGCACCTCGAAGCCTCCGGCCTCGAGCATGATCCGTACGAGGTTCTTCCCGATGTCGTGTATGTCGCCAGACACAGTGCCGAGCACCACGGTCGCCACCACATGCCTCTTCTCCTTGCTCCTCTTCAGCTCAGGCTCGAGCACCTTGATGGCGTCCTCCATGATCGTCGCGGCGTAGATCAGCTCCACCACGAACATCTCCTTCCTCGCGAACTTATCCCCGACCTCGCGTATGCCTTTCGCCAGGCCGTTCTCTATCGCATCGACCGGGCTCACACCGGCCGCGAGTGCCTTCTTCGCGGCCTCGACTGCAGCTTCTTGCTGAAGCGACTTGACGCTGTTCTCCAGCTCGTTCAAGATCGACTCCTTGTCTGACATGGTATCCTCCTTCCGCGTTGACGAGCTTGGCACAAACCGCTCAAGCTCTGAGAACAAGAGGTTTCACGTAAGCGAATGAGAATCACTGCCAGTCGATGCCGACCTGGACGCCCGCTCCTCCGTGCATCAGGAGCAGCATGAGAGGTGAGCGGCGTGGCGCCGTTCTCAGACGCGTTCGCATCACCATTTCGATTCCTCTCCGGTCCGGCCGGCGGACTAGCGTCGCACCGTCCCTGCCTGGTATCGCGAAATCCGTACTTACGATTGATGAGCGGAACCCTGCTGGCGGGCCTAGGATTGCTTGATATACCGGCGAAGGGTATCCATGACCAGCAGGAAGGTGGGCACGTGGGCTGGGGAACGATTTTCAAGTGGCTCAGTGCCCAGGCTGCTGTCGCAGTCATAGTCGGGCTTCTCTGGGCGGTCCCGTCGACCGCGGGCGCGGATCTGCCTGCTCGGGCAGCGGCGTTCGGTGACTGGACCGTGCCGGTCAAGATATCGAACGAGGAGATGATCTTCGGGGACGTCTCCGAGTATGGCATCTACCATTACGGCTGGAACAACATGACCTACTCGAAGGACTGGGGAGGCTCGTGGGCTCCGGAGGTGCCGATGGGCGG
The DNA here is from genome assembly GCA_020725925.1 of Methanobacteriota archaeon. GTDB lineage: Archaea > Thermoplasmatota > Thermoplasmata > UBA10834 > UBA10834 > COMBO-56-21. Next base: position 5,240 of record DYTN01000028.1, on the reverse strand, counting down.
GAGGATCGAGATTGTCGGCAGCACTATCTACAGGGTCAACGTGACCGACTACTACTCGGGGAATGTCTGGTTCTGCAAGAGCACGGACAACGGCTCGACTTGGTCGACGCCTGTCGACCTGGGCATTCCCGCGACGAACGATGGATACTACGGCACATTCCTGCTGAACGGGACTCTGCTGGTCTACGACTACGACTCCTCAATGACACAGATCGTCGTCGTCAAGAGCGTTGATCTGGGCGACAGTTGGAGTGCGGCAGTCAAGGTCACAGATGTGTCATGGGACGACCCTCTCCCGAACGACCTCGTCTTCTTCAAGAACAGACTCTACCTTGCCTACTGGAACTGGACGTTCATGCCGCCGTTCACATTCTCGTACGAGGTGGTTCTCATCGAGAGCTCGGACATGGGAGACACCTGGGGCGATCGCCTTCTCATGGGCACTGGCCTCCTCCCGCTGCTGAAGGAGGATGGCGGGGAGTTGTACATGACCTACTACACAAACGACTCGATGCTCAACTTCTTCGTCGCGTTCACCAAGTCAGCGGACGGAGACAGCTGGTCCGCTCCCCTGAACGTGGGCAATCTCGTCGAGCTGTCCGACTCGTCTTGGGGGCATGCTCTCTCAGTCTCATCGGGCGCCATCGTGGTGGCGTACCCGCAGTACATCTCCGGTCCCCCGGAGGATTACCTCCTCAGTATCAACTTCAGCGGGGACGACGGGTTCAGCTGGCAGGATTTGGGAGACGTGACAGGCACCGGGACCCACGTGATGCTGCCATCGGTGTGGATCATCGGCAACACGCTCCATTTCTTCTTCGTGGACATGGGCACGGACGATTGGACAGGGGACCCGTTTCCGACTCTGTACCGCGCTATGGACCTGACTGGCGGCATTATACCCGAGTTCGGGTCGCTGACAGCGGTCATAGCCGGGACTGTCGCGGTGCTCATCGGAGTCGCGTATCTCAGAAGAAGGGAACACTCATCAACATAGAGGTCGGAGGTGTCTGGAGTTGTCCTTGGATGTAAGCCATGTTGGGAGAAGGGTCTTGGCAATACAGCTGATCGTGGTTGCGGGGTTGCTTGTCGCATCGCCCTTTGCGCCGGCCTCCGCGCAGCCGGCTCTCGGCTCGTGGTCCACGCCTGTCCAGATAAGCTCCACGACGCTCGACGCGGGAGAGCTGTGGCAGGACACCGTATACGAGTACGGCTGGGCGAACCTCGCGATTAGCGACGACAACGGCGCGTCCTGGAACCCCGAGATACCCTTTGTCGGTGCGATCGACGTCGTGGACTATGTGCTCCACCGTGTGAACGGGTCAAGCTCGGGTGATCTTCTGTACAGTAGGAGCACGGACAACGGGACAACCTGGACCGACCCCGTGTTCGTGATGGCGAACACTGGCCATGACGGCTTCTACGACATCGAGGCGATCGAAGACGTTCTCATCGTGTTCGGATGGACATGGGGATATGCTATCGCTGTATCCAGGAGCGTGGATGGTGGGATGACCTGGAGCCCCAGGGAACTGGTGGATCCAGCCGTGTACATGACCGACCCGGAGCAGAACGACATCGTCTACTTCAACGGGAAGGTCTACATCGCATACAGCAACGAGACCGGCCTGCCGCCGCCATCGGACCTCCGGGTCGTCCTCATGGAGAGCTCCGACCTTGGGCAGACATGGGGCGACAGGAGGGAGGTCTGCGATGGCCGCGACCCACAGATCAGGTCGGACGGAGGCACGCTGTACATGACTTACTGGAGTGATGTCGGGCTGTATTCGGTCCTTTGCTTCACGAAGTCCCTGGACGGCGATGCATGGGAGCCTGCGACCGTTGTTGCTCGACCCGTGATGTACACTGACCCCTCGGGCCACCACACACTCGCTGTGCTTGGCGGAAGGATTTTCGTCGGCTACATGCTGTACGAGCAGATCGGGCTCGATAACTACTATTGGACTCACATCAACTACAGTGGGGACGATGGCTCGACCTGGGAGGATCTCGGGGACGTCACCGGCGGAGACGGCGGAGAGATGTATCCGAACCTGATGGTCACTCCCACCACGCTCCACCTCACATGGGTGGACAACATGGGGAGCGGTGGATGGGGCGGCGTGACCTTCTACAGGTCCCTGACCTTCGATGAGCCGATTCCAGAGTTCGGGGCGATGTTGGTGCCCATCGTGGGGATCGCGTCAATCATCGTGGCGGCGTCCGTGTTGTCGCGAAGACGGGCTTGAATTCAAGTCCGAGCCTCGGATCTGGGCCGATGGGATGAGCTGTTCAAGAGCCGTGGTCCCCGCCCGTCGGAAACCCTTTTAGATGTACACGCCATCCCCCGCCCAGCCGGAGCCTACAGGAGGGGGTCTGGATGGCGGTTGCGCGACTGAAGTTCCTCGACAGGGACGAGGAGGAGCTCGTCCACGGGCAGAGCATCGAGTGCCTTGAGCGGATAGGCGTCATGGTGAAGAGCCAGCAGGTGCTCAAGAGGGAGGTCGCGAAGCTTCCCGAGCAGATAGTCATCGACGCAGTGAGGAAGGTTCCGAAGAGTATCGCTCTCGGCGCGCGCGACCCAAAGAACGACAAGAAGATCCCCGTCGACACATGCCCGCTCCTGGCGACCACAGGTTTGGCCGTCTACACTCACGATCTCGATACAGGGGAGAAGAGACCTACCACCAGGAGGGATCTCGTGAACTTCTCCAGGCTGGCGGACGCGATGAAGGCCGTGGACATATGCTGGACCACGGCGACGGCCCACGACGTGCCGCAGAACGCCCTCGCCATCGAGAGCCTTTGGACCGCGCTCCAGAACAACACGAAGCACGTCCAGGTCGTCCCCGCCACCCACGGTGCGGAGGACGCGAAGGCTCAGGTGGCCTTGGCGTCGTTGGTCGCTGGCGGTCCTGAGCAGCTCAGGAAGAAGCCGCTGTTCTCGGTCATCAGCTGCTCCATCGCGCCCCTGTGCTTCGAGAAGGCGGAGATCGAGGCGCAGGTGGAGTTCGCCAGAGCAGGCGTACCAATCGTGTCGATGTCCATGTCGATCTCCGGCCTCTCATCGCCTGTCACCATGGCAGGCACGCTCGAGAACATCAACGCGGAGAACCTCGCGAGCCTCACGATCTCCCAGACGGCCTCCCCAGGAGCCCCGTTCATCTACAGCTCCGAGTCGGCCCCGATGGACATGTCCACGGGCGTGATGGACTATATGGCGTACCAGCTCCCGTTGATATCGGCGGGTGCGGCGCAGATGGCCGGCAGGTACGGCATCCCGTCCCACACATCGAGCTGGGGGTTCGAGACGGTCGAGCCCGGCAACCAATCGTCCCTGAGCGAGTCCTTCTCCGTGCTCCTGAACACTTTCTCCGGCACCGACTGCATGTCAGGGGCGGGCAGCCTGGACCACGCGAAGGGCGCGAGCCTCGAGCAGGTCGTCATCGACTCGTACATGTGGGAGGACATCAGGACCTACATGCACAGGTTTCCAGTGTCCAAGGAGACGATCGCTCTCGACGTGATCGAAGCCGTGGGGCACGGTGGCACCTTCCTGAAGCACCCGCACACGGCGAGGAACTTCAGGTCGGAGACCTTCGTCAGGCACAAGAGCAGGCGCCTGTGGCAGGCCACCCTCTCGACCAGGATGGTGCCCGAGGCGAGAGAGGTCGCGAAGAAGGTCCTCAGGGAGCATCGAGTGCCCGAGCTGCCGAAGGACATCCTCAAGAAAGGGGGCGAAATCGTCAAGGAGTACGAGCGGGGACTTGGTTGATACCAACGTTTGGCACAAACGATATATTAAGTCGGAATCGTGATTCCCGGAACGTGGATGCACCGTCCTCGGGCGGATTTGAGGGGAAGTCGGACCTGGAGCGCTATACCCAGCGCATGTATGGCGTGAGGCCTCGGTCGTTGAGTTCCAGGGGGGATTGGCCTCACTGCATCCTTCCAAGGCGGTCGCTCCTCTCATGGCTCGGGTTCCCGTTCGCCTCGGTCTCCGTCCTCGTCATCCTCACGACGTTGTTCGCGATGTCCATGGAGCGCGGCGGCTGGACCTGGTCGAGCTGGACCTACGCGTTCGCGTTCTTCATCATGATCCCTCTCGTGCTCGTGGAGTTCAAGCGCAGGGCAGTGATCACGGGCGCCGCGATCATGCTCCTGTTCTTCATGGTGCTCATCGATGCGGGCATGCCGGGAATGTTCGGCTACAACCCGTCGGACCTTAACTGGTACGACAACCTCGCGCACTTCCTGGGCGCGCTCGTCCTCACGTGGTTTCTGTGGGCGTTCATTTGCTGGGCGGTGAGCCCGACCGGTCCTCCCAGGACTAACGGAAGGCGCAAGTTCTGGCTCACGGTCGTGACAATGGCCCTGGTGTCCCTCATCTTCGAGTTCATGGAGTTCTTCACGGACGCGATCTTCGGATGGACGAACTTCCATCCGGGCATAGACACCGCGGGCGACCTCATATTCGACTTCGCGGGCATCCTCACGGCCGCAGTCGTCATATCGAGGCACCGCGTGAGCCCCATAAGACGGCCGTTCTGGCACGCTGAGTCGGTTACCGGGTAGGACCCGGGATTAGAGGCCCCGCTCGACCTTCTCCATCGCCTCGAGCACCTCGGACGGCCTCATCCTCTCGGGCATGTTCCTGCTGTTCTGGTCCCTCTCGGCCGCGTGCTCGGCAGCAGATCTCAGTGCCGGCCTCGAGGGCACGCCGAGCGCCTTCAGCCTCGTTGGCAGGCCCACCATCTCGCAGAACCCGACGACCTGCCTCAGCTCATCCCTCGGCCTGTCCTCGAAGACCATCTGGACGATCGTGGCATAGGCCACTATCTCACCGTGCTCCCCCTTGACCTGGCCAGTTCTCGTCAACCCGTTGTGGAGGGCGTGCGCGAGCGCACAGCCCGTGTTTTCGAACGCCATGGTGGAGGAAAGCTTCACCGCCTCGATCACGTCGTCGACCGCGTGCGAGTGGACCCCGTTCCTCAGGTCCTTGATGGCGCCGGGGCCGTTCTCCATGAGGCTCTTGAAGCACGCATCTGCGAGGGCGAGGGCGGTCGCCGTGGGCACCTCCCCGTCCTTCCTCCTCTCCCTGGCCTTCGCGAACGCCTCGGACTCGAACTTGGTGGCGAGGGCGTCGCCCATGCCCCAGACCATGAACTTGACAGGTGCTTTCGAGATGATCTCCGTATCCTCGATGACGAGCACTGGGTTCCTCGGAAGTATGAGGTCCT
>DYTN01000027.1:19166-23076 GCA_020725925.1 Methanobacteriota archaeon | reverse complement strand
CGTATGTCGACATCGGCACGATGATGGACCTCACCGTGACACCCAACGGCGATGTGAGGCTCGAGATAGCCCACTTCAACTGGGGCTACGAGGTGCTCATGACACGCTGGATGAACGAGACGGCCATATGCGTCCACGAGCCGTACATGGAGGACTTCTACTTCAACGGGACGTTCAAGAATGACCACGCGAACGTCACCTTCGATGCGGTCGCGCAGTACAACCTCCATGCGGTGCGCGCCAACGGCAGCCTGACGGCCGAGGCCGCCTGGGTCTGGGAGCCGCAGAGGATAGACTTCGTGTACTACGACTACCCGACGCGCGTCTCAGAGTTCAACCCATGGGTCGACCTGACCTATACCAGCAACAACTCTGGCGACATGTACCTAGGCCAGGAAGTGCCGTATGACTTCGCGCCGCAGTTCTTCAACCTGGCCTACTACATGACCTTCACGATACAGGCCCCGGATAGGCCAGATGTGATAGGCTACAAGGGCGAATCGCTCCCGTACGGGACGATTCTGAACCTCAAGGGCGGCGACACTTCCGCCTACGACGCGATCACTGTGCGCGGCGAGATGTGGCTCGGCTATTGGGCAGACCCAACGGGCACGGGACCCGACCTCAGCACGATGTGGGACAACTCCACGAAGACGCTGTCTATGGTCGGGCCGCTGAGCTTCGACAACTACAGGCACTGGAACGGCGTGCTGTACCACAGCGCCCCGTGGATAGAGTTCAATGTCGCCAACCAGACGAGGGTCCTCGTCACTGCCGCACCAGTCGAGGTCCCGATGGCCTTCCCGGGCATCGCGCCTGAGGAGTCGACGTCGCTAGTCGCATCGGGCGGGTCCATGGTCGTCGGCGAGCTGCTGTCCCTGGCTGCGGTGATGTCGGCGGTTGTGCTCTGCGCTGCCGCGATGCTGGTCGAGAGGCGCCCTAGGTCCGAGTAGACGGTCTGGACGGAAAACCTCTTACGCCAAACCTTTTCCGAATTCTTCTTATTCCGTCGAGTCAGGCGAGTCTGCTCGAGATCTGGGTCTTTTCGAGGAACCGGTCAGGGCTGGATGTCCTTCGCTGCTGGAAGCACGACGCAGAACCTCGCGCCCAGCTCGTGCCTTCCCGGGGCCCGGTCCTCGACCCAGATCCTGCCTCCGAACCTGTCAGCAAGCGCCCTGCAGATCGACAGGCCCAGCCCGGTCCCCTCTATCTTCGGGTCGGCCTTCAGCCTCACGTACTTCTGGAACAGGAGGGGCTTCTTCTCGTCTGGTATGCCGCTCCCCCTGTCTGCGATGCACACCTTCCAGAAGGTCTTGGCCCCCTCGACCACCTTCGCGCAGTCGAGGTCGATCTCGACCTGCTCGTGTTGGTCGTACTTGACTGAGTTGGATAGCAGGTTGACGAACAGCTCCTCGACGAGCTTGTTCGCGGTCACGAAGCACCGGTCGGGCACGCTCAGGTTGACGCTGACCGCCCTGTCCGGGAACGCCGTTTCGAGGCCTGAGACGATCTTCCTGAGCACGGCGGTGAGGTCGACCGGCACGAAGTCGTCCTGGTTCATGACCCCGATCTTGGTGAGCTTCTTCACGTTGTCGATCAGGTCGGCGGTCTGCCGGATGAGGTGAAGCGACTTCTCGAGGTAGACCTTCTGCTCCACCGGGATCGTCCCGCTGCTGGCCATCATCTGGATGTAGTTGAGGGTGGCGAAGTTGAAGTTGTTGATGTCGTGGAACATGAGGTCGTTGAGCAGCTCGATCTCCTTCTTCGCCTCCTGGAGCCTCGCCATGGTCCTGAAGTTCGCGAGGGCCACGGACGCCTGCTGAGCGAAGAGCTTCCCCGCCTCGAGGTCGGAGTTGGTGAACACCTGGCCCCGTGGCCTGTAGACTTCCAGGACGCCCATAACGCCCTCGCTGGCCGTCAGGGGCACTGCGAGCATTGAGTTGTGCTCAGGGGGCACTCCGGGGACCTGGGCTGAGCGGGGGTCCGCGTCGACGTCATCCAGGAACTCCGCCCCGCCTGTCTTGGCGACGACGCCTACGACGCCTTCGTCCACCGTGCCTGGATATGCCATGATCTCATCTGTGTAGCCGCCCGAGGCGTACACCGGGTAAATCATGCGCTTCTGCCAATCCACAAGGTAGAACGACAGGTCGATGTACGGCACGACCTCTCGCAGGTTCGACGCTATCGCGGCATAGATCTGCTCCGTCGTGCTGGCCTTCTGGAGCTCCACGCCTGTCCTCACGAGCATCTCCTGCAGCTTGATCTTCCTCTCCAGATAGGACATGAGCACCAGGTTGTCGACGATGGCGGCCACCTGGTCCGCGACCATCTGGAGCAGCTCTGCGGTCTCGAGGTTGTACTCGTCCTGCTTGGAATGATACAGGTTGAGCGAGCCGAGGGTCTTGCCTCTGCTCGTGAGGGGCACGCAGAGCATCGAATTGAACTTCTTCCCCTCTACAATGCTCAACTCTGTGTACGGTCTCCTGTTCGCATCCTTTCCGACGACGATCGGGGCCCGCCCCAGCCTGAGCTTCTCCACCACGCTCCCCTCGTATGGGACGGTTCCGAGCTCCCTGCTGGCAGTCGGGCTGTCCGGGTCCGGGACGACGACCTGCACATGCCTGCCGTGCTCCTCGGTCAGGCCGACCGTCAGGAGGTCGAAGTTCACCAGCTTCCGTAGCTCGTGGACCACGCTCGCGAGCGCCTTCTCCCGGGCATCCATCTCCGTCGTGGTCACCTTGGCGATCTTGTTCATGAAGTCTATCCTGAACGCCTTCTCCCGTAGCTCCTGCTCGATGGCCTTGCGGGTCGAGATGTCCCTGAGGACTACCGCGATCCCGACTGACTGGCCAGCCGAGTCCTTGAGCTGCGAGGCCGAGACCGCGGCGCATGTCCTGCTCCCGTCAGCCTTCTTGAACTTGATTTCGTAGTCCTCGACCAGGCTCCCCTGCTCCAGGAGCGATATCATCGCCTTCCATTCCAGCACGCGCTCGACCAGGTCCTTGGGTATGTTCTTGGACCTCACTTCGTCGGGGGCGAGTCCCAGGATCGATGCGAATGCCGGATTTGAGTAGAGGATGTCTCCTTCCTTGGAGCAGACCAGCAGGCCGTCCTGCAACGTGTTCAGGAGCGCGTCCTTGTCGAGCGAGAAGTCCATCGGTATCCAGGCTCCGCTTGTCAAAGCCGGTTCAGCAGCCAGCGCTGTCTGGCGGGTGGCTCGCGACCACTTAGCATCTCACGCGTCTTAAAAGCTTTCGCAGAGGAGACGACGCATGATAATCGGGGACAACGTTGCCATGGGCGCCTGAGTAGCCCCACGCCAGTGTTCCCTGGGTCGAGCATGATATTGGACGAAGGTTAATGTAGGGGTCTGCGAATCCCCGGGACAGTCCCGTGCCATTTCTCAATGGCTCGGTGGCTCGGTAGGTGGGGCGATGAGTGACGAGAAGGTCTTGAAGGACCTCAGCAACGCTATCTTGGGATATGATTCTGCAGCAGCTGTCAGGGCGGCAAAAGCAGCAATCGCCGCCAAGACGGACCCGCTCGTGGCGATCGAGAAAGGCCTCGTGCCCTCGATCGAGAAGATCGGGGACAAGTTCGAGAAGATGGAGATTTACCTTCCTGAGCTCATGCTCGCGGCCGATGCGATGAGGTCCGCCCTCGGCCTGCTCCTCCCTCTGATCCCCAAGGGCTCCAAGGGCACGAAGGCCACCGTGGTCATCGGAACCGTCCAGGGCGACGTGCACGAGATCGGCAAGAACATCGTCTCGAGCATGCTCATGGCCAACGGGTTCAACGTCGTGGACCTGGGCGTCGATGTCAAGACCATCGCGTTCGTCGATGAGGCCATGAAGGCGAACGCGAAGATCATCGGCGCCTCAGCCCTCATGTCGAGCACGATAGGTTC
>DYTN01000027.1:0-19156 GCA_020725925.1 Methanobacteriota archaeon | reverse complement strand
CCAGAAGGACATAGTGGACTACCTCGTGTCGAGTGGCGCCAGGAAGAAGTTCGCCGTGCTCGTGGGCGGAGGGCCCACGACGAAGGAGTGGGCGAAGGAGATTGGTGCGGACGGCTGCGGCATGTCCGCGCCGGAGGCCGTCAAGCTGGCGAACAAGTTCGCCAAGGGCAGGTGAGACGCGATGGTCCAGATACTGGACGTCATGGACAAGGCGCTCAACGGCAAGCCTATGAGCGAGAGCGACTACCAGCTGAGGCTGTTCGCAGCCAAGGTCCAGGAGAAGGTCAGGGAGTACGGCATCAAGTTCGACCCCGAGAACCCGATACCGAGCGACAACTCGCTGGCGGACGACATCTTCCAGGCGGGGCTCGAGCTCCTCGTGGATGTCGGGGCGTACTGCACCAGCAGCGGGCGCGTGATCTCCTACACGGAGTCGGAGGTCAAGGAGGCGCTCAAGAACGCGCCGTCCAGGCTGCACTTCGGCGAGGGCAGGGACAGGAAGCACCTCGTGAACAGGAAGATTGAGGACAAGACGCCCCCGTGGTGCCTCCTCGGGGCAGGCGGCGGCCCGTGCTCGAGCGACAGGTCCTTCCTGACGCTGGTCGAGGGCTACGCAGAGATCCCTGAGACGAACGCCATCACCACGCCTGCCATCACCCGCGTGGGCGGGATGAGGGTCAGGCCGGCGTCCCCCCTCGAAGTGCTCGCGGCGATGAGGAACGCTGTTCTGGCGAGGGAGGCCTGCAACCGGGTCGGCCGACAGGGCACACCCATCATGAACTCGCTCGCGACCGCGGAGAGCGACATCGCCTTCGCTGCAGCCCTGCACCCAAAGTACGGCATGCGGCAGTCCGACGGGTACATGATCTGCTGCATGGACCCGATGAAGGTGGACTTCGCCAGGTTGAACAAGGCGGCCGTCGCGCTCTCCCTGGGAGGCCACATAGGCATGTGCTTCGGGCCTCTGCTGGGAGGCTACTCCGGCGGTCCCGAGGGAACCGCCGTCTCGAACGTCGCGCACCACATGATGGGCATCCTGACCTACCAGTCCTCGTGGCTGCTGCCCTTCACGATACACCTGAGGTACGTCGCGAGCAGCTCCAGGGACATGCTCTGGGTCATAAGCACGATGGGCCAGGCGGTCAGCAGGAACACGCACCTGCTGAGCATCAACCTGAACTACACGACCGCAGGGCCGTGCACGCCCATGTGCCTGTACGAGACCTCCGCCTCGGTCACGGCCGCCGTGGTCTCGGGGCTGTCCATCGAGAGCCTGGGCGTCGCGACGAACAAGCACGAGGACCGGACCACGCCTGCAGAGCCGAGGATCTCCGCCGAGGTTGGTCACGCCGTGGCAGGCATGAAGCGCTCGGATGCGAACGAGCTGGTGAAGAAGCTCCTGGCCAAGTACGAGCGCAACCTGAACGCCCCTCCGCTCGGCAAGAGCCTGTATGAGTGCTGGGACCCGGAGGCCAGGAGGCCGACGAAGGAGTACCACGGAGTCATCAACAGGTACAAGGCCACGATGGCGGACCTGGGCATCCAGCTGAAGCCCGAGAAGAAGTAGCCAGGCCTGAGAAACCTCTTCCCCGGCTTCTCCTCTTTGGACAAACGTTATCAGAACGAATAGCCATTCATGCTCCAGGGACCGATGACGCAGAAGATGCACAAGCTCTTTCAGACGACATGCGACCTCGGCGAACCTCCACGGCTAGTGGTGGCCAGCGACTGCGAGCGCTGTCCCCACGGGAGCGTCGTGGACAACAAATCCAGGGTGATATGCGCGGGCGTGACCAAGTTCTTCGTGGCGCCGTGCTATTTCGACATGCGCTCAGCCGCCACCGTGTACGACTGCCAGAAGTGCGAATGGGGCGAAGTGGGCGCGGACCGGACGAGGGTCTTCTGCTCGAGAATCTGACCGACTGGCACTCGGGAATCCTCTGCCTTTTCTTCTTCGGAGAATAACCAGGCCAACAGTATTATATAAAGAAGTCCAGAATATAGGTTGGCACGGATGGGATGCGTTAGTGTGCGCAGCTATCAGCTCCGCTGTTACGTCCTGCGTTGACCCGAAGCCCGGCAACGTCTACCTCGTCGAGGAGAGGAGACCGAAGACCAGCTACGAGGTCTTCGACCAGGTCGTGTCGTCTGGCTATCGCGGCCTCGTGGTCACCAGAGACTTCCCGAAGAAACTCATCTCGGAGCGCGAGCTGGAGAGCTGCAAGGTGCTCTGGCTCACGAACCTCGTGGGCGAGGGAAGGATCAACCCGACCGCGATAGGCATCATGATGGGCCAGATCCGGACGTTCATCGAGGGCCAACAGAGGTCCGCGGTCATCCTGGACGGGCTGGAGTACCTGATCATGCTGAACACATACGACCGCATGCTCCAGTTCATGCACCAGCTCAGGGACGTAGTCGTGACGAACGACTGCATCCTGTTCGTCCCGCTCGACCCCAGGACCGTGACCCAGAGGGAGCTGGCCCTTCTCGAGAGGGGCATGGAGCCTGTCGTGCCGAGGACGGAGCCGGAACCGGCCGACGAGACGGCCATGGAGGCTGGCGAGGACGGCGTCCTGAGGCTGCTCGGAGCCGGCCCGAGATAATGCCCCAAACTTAATCCGGCCCCTGTGTTGTCATATTCTAGAGGCCCTTTTTGGATTCAATGACCGAGCCTGCGCTCGAACCATGCCGCCATGTGCCCCACATCAGCGAAGTACTCGGCCGCGCCCGCGTCCCGCATGATCTGCTCCGACACATCGCCCGTGCCGACGGCCACGAAGGCAACATCAGCGTTCTGCGCGCATTTCGCGTCGATCGGATGGTCTCCGACAAGGATCGTCCTGTCCTTCTCCACATCCAGGAGCCGCACGAGCCTCAGATACTGGTCAGGGCTGGGTTTGGCCTTCACATCGGAGCTCCTGCACTCCACGGCATCCACGGACTCTATCAGGCCCGCCCTGGTTAGTGCCTGTGTGGCGTACTCATCGCATCCACGGGTGAGTATTCCGACCTTGATGCCGCGGTTCCTCAGCAGGCGAAGCAGGCCGGCTGCGCCCTTGATTGCCGCTGTGCCTGCGACGTTCTCGAGCTCGACCTCGTCCATAATCCTGTCCAGCTCGGCAAGCCGCTCTCTGATCGTGCTCTCGGGAAGACTCTGGGCGCCCATGCTCCTCTCGTATCTCTCCACGATTGCCACGACGGTCTCGTTCGGGCTGTAGGCGGAACGGTCCTCGCCTCGGGAGGCTATCCTCTCGATGACGAGCCTCTTGAACTTGCCGTAGTCCACTGTGGACTCGACGAGCGTGTCGTCGAGGTCGAATATCACAGCTTGGATGTTCTCCGGGACCCTTCGCGCCTCCGCCATCGTCCACGCCCTCGGCTGGCTCAGGGCGAGTATCGCGTCGCTCTGGATAAATCTTTAGAGGCGGAGGCTGGTCGTTATCATGCGTGATTCCGAGGGCAACACCTATATGAACGGTCCGGGCCGATGCCTAGGCGAGAGATTGAAAGAGGGAAGAACAAGGTTTTTCCTTTGAGACCAAGTCAGCCACTCTCCTCCCCCCATTCCCCCCAACTGACTGGTCTGCGCTCTCTTTCAATCTCCCTTTTCTCCATATCTGGCTCGCGCTGCACGTCGTATCAATCCCGAACACGATCTCACACCGTCCGAGGGGTTCGAGGTTCTACCTGAGCTCCTTCTCGGCCTTCTTGACGACGGCCTGAAGCGCCTTCGCGACATCCTTCTCCGGCGGGACTGTCTTCGCCTCCCTCAGGAGTGCCCTCGCCTTCTCGTTGGCCCTTTTGACAGGGTCGATAGAGCCGCGCTTGACCCAGTCCTCGTAGGTGCCGTATTCGAACACCATCGGCTCCCAGGCGTCTCTCAGGTGCGAGAGAGTGTGCCTCTTGGCGAGGTAGGTCCCCCCAATGCCCACCTCGGCGATGAGGTCCCTGGCAACCGTGTCATCGTTGACCTCTATCCCTTTCGAGATGTGGAGGATCTCAGTGACAATGTCGTAGTCCAGGATGAGCTGCTCGAAGGAAAGCACCGTGGATGCCTCGATGAGCCCGAACCCGTTGACCATGTCTGCGCCTGCGTTGACCGCGAGCATCGTCGTGAGGCAGTGCTCGGTGGCCGCCTGGCTCCCGGGCATGAGGGCGTTCGTCCCGAAGGTGCCTGCCTGTGCGGGCAGCCCATAGTGCTTTGCCAGGTCCACAACGGCCCCGCAGAGCAGCGCCGCCTCGGGGGCGCCCGACACATATGCTCCCGTCCGAGGCTCCATCATGGACAACACGGAGCCGTAGATCGCCCTGGCGCCCTTCCGGGCACACTGCGTGAGCGTGAGCAGTGCGAGTATCTCCGCGTTGCTCACGACGAGGGTTCCAGCAAGGGTCACGGGCCCGGAGACACCCGCCTCCACCATGCTCATCATCATGACCGGGACACCAGCCCTCGCGAACTCGATGGTCGCATCGCTCCCTCCGCCGTCCAGGTTGAGGGGCGGGACGGCGCAGATGATCGCCGAGAGAGTGGGCCTCTGGAGGAGCCCGTCCTTTCCGCCCGCGACGGCAGCGGCCATCTCGATCTGGAGCCTCGCCTCGTGGCCAGTGGTCGTGGACTCCGACATCACGAATTTGTCCGTGGTCGAGTACGCCGCATCGATCTGGTGGAGGACGTGCGCGTGCAGAGGGACGTCCTGGGGTGCTACGGACGGCGTGAAGTACCCGACACCGGGCAGGCGGTTGGCCAGCCTCGCGCAGTCGACGATGTCCTGCTTCCTCGCGGGCCTCCTCCTGCCCGAGTCGATGTCCACGGTCTGGACGCCGCATCCGTCGAACGTGAAATACAGGTGTGAGTCGTCCAAGTGGATGTCGTACTCGGGATTGCGGGCGTGAAGCACGTACTGCTTCGGAGCGCTCCTGATCGAACGCTCGACGAGATCCTCCGGTATCTTAGCGACCATCTTCTGATAGTCGACGCGGGCGCCATGCTCCTTGAGGAGGTCGAGGGCAGCCCTGCTGTAGATCCTTATGCCGATGTTCTCCAGCACTCGGATGGATTCCTCGTGGATACGCCGGAAGGCCTCCTTGTCAATGATCCTGGTAGCGTTCTTTTTCATGTTCAGCTTCCTGAAGTCCGTCGTGGCCATCCTGCCCCACCTCCGTCGGGGGTGTATCCGCTCATGTTTAAAGAATTTTTGGAGTCCCTGGAATCGACAGAACGGGCGCGCCTGGATGACGCGCAGTGTCACACAGAAGGCGCTATATACCGTCATCCCGTTCCGTAGTTCCAGTGGCCGAGCGGGCGCCCGGGACTACTTGGCGCGAGACGGCTGTCGTCTGAGGGGCATACGACTTTGAGCAACGAGAAGACGAAATCCAGCACCGACGCGGACGTCGCGAAGCTCAGACCTGAGATCGCCAGGATCGCGAAGGATGTGAAGGGGCAGTTCGGGCTCTACGCGAAGCACGTGGAGTCTGGCAAGGAACTCGCGATGGACGCGGACAAGATCTTCCCCTTGGGCAGCGTGTTCAAGATACCTCTGATGGTGGAGGTCTTCAGGCAGGCCGACGAGGGCATGATATCGCTGGATGAGAAGCTCAGGCTTGAGCCGAGATGCTACTGCATCGGGTCCGGGATACTCCAGTACCTCTCGCCCGGGCTTGAGCTGACCGTCAGGGACCTCATAACCCTCATGATCATCGCGACCGACAATACCGCCTCGGAGATGCTCTGGAAGCGCATCGGGATACAGCGCGTGAACATGCTGATCCGAGAGCTCGGCCTCGCGAAGACCTCGATCTACCTCCCATGGAGGGAGGGCTTCCTCCTGACCATGGGCAAGGGCCCGTTCAAGGACAAGTCGCCCCAGGAGGCTGCCAGGATTTGGAAGGGCCTGAGCGACATCGAGCGCATGGAGGTGCTGAACGACATCGACGCCGAGTTCGAGAACTTCGACGTCGACGAGTTCAGGCGGGCCTACGAGAACCTCTACGGCCTCAAGGAAGAGAAGAAGTTCAAGATGCAGCGGGAGTACGACCAGGTCTTCGACAACGTCGGCACTCCGAGGGAGATAGGCATCATCCTCGAGAGGGTTCTCAGGGGGGACGTCGCCTCCCCGGAGTCCAGCAGGCAGATGCTCTCCCTGATGATGCGGAACATGTCCAGCTCCGCGCTTCCCCACTACCTCTCGGCCGAGGTCCTGGTGGCATCGAAATCCGGCGTGACGGCGGGCTCGGTCAACAACGCGGGCATAATCTACATCTCATCCAGCTCGCACGTGGTCCTCAGCGTGTTCTTCAAGAGGCTTGAGGAGAAGAACCCGGACAAGGCCCTGCTCGCCCAGGCCAGGATCGCCCGGCTGCTGTACGACCACTTCTCCAGGGTCAAGTAGCGGACACATGCTAGATGGGCTGCCCGACGGGCGTCATGGACGGCGCCTTCGAATCGCACCTGCCGCTCTGGCGGTTATCTTCTCCAGATCGTCTCCTTGTCTCGCAGCTCCGAGGCCAGGCCACCCCTCCTGGCCATCTCCGACCGCGATATGAGCAGAGGAACGATGGAGATGTTGGTCTCGGCCCTTGTCGCTGCGGCCGTACGAGTCGTCAACTCACGAGCGTCCGCCTCGGAGACTGCTGAGTCGTCGAACACCACCGCCACATCCACCTCCTCGCCTGGCGAATGCTCCCCCCTCCCGATGTTGCCGAATAGGCGGCACTCCACAAGCCATTCGTTCTCGCCCAGCCTCGAGGCGAATTCCCTCGCCGCCGTCTTCTGGGGGTCCGTTTCCGGTATCAGCCGGAGCACCCTCAGCTTCTCCTTGTCCTCGGTGATCCTGACGCTGGTCGCGTTCCCGACCTTCCGGGTCCTGACGAACCCGACCTTCCTCAGCTCCTGCACGGCCCTCCAGGTCGTCATCGCTGGCACCCTCGCCACCCTGGCGAGCTCGTTGATGGTGAAGTCGCCGTCTGGATAGGCCTTCAGCGCACGGACGATTTCGATGCTCCCCCGCCTGGCCAGCACATGTAGGAGTTCCCTGGAAAGCAATCAAATCATACCTCTTGTGGTATGGCTATATCATTCGCGATATAAAATGATGACCCATAAGCTCGGCCAGCACTCGAGGGCAGATGATCCATAAGTCCTCCTTGAGAGCCTCCTCCGGGCAAACGTATATTCGCCAGGGGACGGATTTGGAGCCGCTTCTGGTGGGGCAGGATGGACAACTCGGAGGTCGCGCAGGTGTTCTTCGAAATAGCGGACCTGCTGGACCTCCAGGACGTCGCGTTCAAGCCAGTCGCCTACAGGCGGGCTGCGAGGAACATCGAAGCGCTCGAGGAGGACCTGAACAAGCTTCTGGCCGATGGCCGCATCGAGGAGATACCCGGTGTCGGCGAGGCGATGGCCAAGAAGATCGAGGAACTCCTCACCACTGGCAAGCTGGGCTACCTTGAGAAGCTGCGCAGCGAGGTCCCGGCCGGGCTCGTCGAGATCCTCAGGGTTCCGGACGTCGGCCCCAAGACCGCCATGGTCCTACACAACGATCTGGGGATATCGTCCATCGAGGAGCTGAAGGAGGCGGTGCTCGGGCACAAGCTCCATGGCATCAAGGGGTTCGGAGAGAAGACCGAGGAGCGCATACTCCAGGGCATAAGGACCCTGGAGGCGAAGGGCGGCCGGACCCTCCTGGGCCTAGCACTGCCCGTCGGGCAGGCGTACGTGGAATACCTCAGGGCTTCCCAGAAGCTGGACATGATAGGCATCGCCGGTAGCCTCAGGCGGGGCAAGGAGACGGTGGGCGACATCGACATCCTCGTGGGCGACGACCAGCCTGCCGCCGTCATGGAGGCCTTCGTGTCGTATCCCCAGGTCGCCGAGGTCCTCATGAAGGGGCCGACGAAGTCCAGCGTCAGGCTCAAGGACGGGCTGCAGGTCGACCTGCGGGCGGTCGGGACGGAGAGCTGGGGCGCTGCTCTGTGCTACTTCACCGGGTCGAAGGAACACAATGTGGAGATGCGCAGGATCGGTGTCCAGAAGGGGTTGAAGCTCAACGAGTACGGCCTGTTCGAACGCGATTCCGGCAAGATGATTGCGGGAGCGACCGAGGAGGAGGTCTACAGGGCCCTCGGGCTCAGATACGTCCAGCCGGAGCTCAGGGAGAACTCGGGGGAGCTAGAGGCGGCGAAGGAGGGCCGGCTGCCGAAGCTGATCGAGCGCGGCGACATCAGAGGCGACCTTCACGTCCATACCACCTGGAGCGACGGGTTCAGCAAGCTGGAGGACATCGTGGAGGCCGCATCGAAGATGGGCCACGAGTATGTCGCGATCACGGACCATTCGCAGAGCCTGAGGATTGCGGGCGGCCTCACATCGGAGAAGCTGAGGAGGCAAGTAGATGCGGTCCGCAAGGCGGAGGACAGCGCCAAGGGAAGGATCGCCGTGCTTGCGGGCAGCGAGGTGGACATCAAGTCGGACGGCTCTCTGGACTTCCCAGACTCGCTCCTGAAGGACCTCGACATCGTCATAGCGTCCGTGCATTCGCGCTTCAAGATGGAGAAGGCCGCGATGACCAAGCGGGTCCTGACAGCGGTCGGATCCGGGCGGGTCCACGTACTGGGCCATCCGACCGGAAGGCTGATAGGCCAGAGAGCTCCCTACGAGCTTGACCTCGAGGAGGTCTTCAGGGCGGCCAAGGCGGCAGGCGTGAGCATGGAGATCAACTCGTTCTACGACAGGCTGGACCTCGGGGACACGAACTGCCGTCTCGCCAAGGCCGCAGGAGTCACGATGGCCATAGGGACCGATGCCCACAGGGTGGAGCACCTAGAGTACATCAAGTATGGCGTGATCACTGCCAGGAGAGGCTGGCTGGAGACGAAGGACATCCTCAACGCGCTCGTGGCGAAGGAGCTAAGGAAGAGGCTGGGAGGGAGGAAGCCTTGACCTCGGACCGGGAGAAGGCCAAGCGGAGGATCAGGGAGCTCGTGGACCTCATATCCTACCACGATACCAAGTACTACGTCGAGGACAACCCAGAGATATCGGACTACGAGTACGACTTGCTCGTCAAGGAGCTCTCCGAGCTGGAGGAGAGCCATCCCGACCTCGTCCTGCCGGACTCCCCGACCCAGCGGGTGTCGGGGAAGCCCTTGGAGGAGTTCCCGCAGGTGGAGCACATGGTGTCCATGCTCAGCCTCGACAACAGCTACTCCGCCGAGGAGCTGCGCGAGTTCGACACGCGGGTCAGGAAATGGCTTGGCGGAGGAAGGCCCGAGTACGTCGTCGAGCTCAAGATAGACGGCCTCGGGATAGCGCTCATGTACGAGAGCGGCTCGCTCACCAGGGGCGCGACGAGGGGAGACGGCAGGGTCGGCGAGGATGTCACATCGAACATCAAGACCATCAGGAGCATCCCGCTCAGGCTCAAGCCCGAGGGCGGCCTCAGGACCGTGGAGGTCCGGGGCGAGGTCTACATGCCCACTGAGGGCCTCAGGAAGCTGAACAGGGAGCGCGAGGAGGCCGGGGAGCCGCCGTTCGCGAACCCGCGCAACGCGGCTGCAGGGTCCATACGCCAGCTCGACCCGAAGATAGCCGCCTCCAGACCTCTCGAGGCGTTCTTCTACACGCTGAGCTACTCTAAGGACCCGATGCCCGTCACGCACGGCGATAGCCTCGAGCGCATGCGCAAGGCCGGGCTCAGGACGAGCCCTCACACGAGGAGATTCGATTCCATTGAGAAGGTCCTGGAGCACATCGGCTCCTGGGAGGCCAAGCGCGAGGAGCTGGGCTACGAGATCGACGGCATGGTGATCAAGGTCGACTCCCTGGCGCAGCAGGCGCGGCTGGGCTCCACGGCGAAGAACCCGAGGTGGGCGGTCGCCTACAAGTACCCCCCGAAGCAGATGACCACCAGGCTGCTGGACATACAGGTGCAGGTCGGGAGGACCGGGACTCTCACGCCGGTGGCAGTGCTCGAGCCGGTGCAGGTCGGCGGCGTGACGGTCTCCCATGCGACATTGCACAACGAGGACGAGATCAAGCGCAAGGGGGTCAAGATCGGCGACCACGTGCTGATAGAACGGGCCGGGGAGGTCATACCTCAGGTCGTCAAGCCGATCGTCGAGAAGCGCACGGGCAAGGAGAGGGAGTTCAGGATGCCCCAGACATGCCCGGTCTGCGGGTCCAAGGCTGTGAGGGAGGAGGGCGAGGCAGCCCGCAGGTGCGTGAACGCCTCGTGTCCGGCCCAGGTCAAGGAGAGGCTCATCCACTTCTGCTCAAGGGATGCGATGGACATAGAGGGCGTCGGCCCCGCACTGATAGATCAGCTGGTCGACAAGGGCCTGGTCTCTGACGCGTCAGACTTATACCGGCTCAGGAAGGACGACCTGCTCTCGCTGGAGGGGATCGCGGAGAAGTCGTCCCAGAACATCCTGGGCGCGATAGCCGCGAGCACGGACAGGGATTTCGACCGGGTCGTCTTCGCACTCGGCATCCGGCATGTCGGCAAGGCCACTGCGACGGCGCTGGCGGAGGAGATGGGCGACATGGACAAGCTCTCGTCGGCCAGGATCGAGGAGCTCGCAGGGATCGAAGGCATCGGGCAGATTGTCGGGAGCGCTATCAGAGACTTCATGGACGACCCGAGGAACCGCGCGCTCTTGGACAAGTTGAGGCGCGCAGGCCTGAAGATGGAGGGCGTCAGGCGCGCCACCGGACCGTTGTCCGGAAAGACATTCCTCTTCACGGGCGAGATGGGCTCGATGCCCCGGTCCGAGGCGGAGGCGGCGGTGCAGGCCCTCGGCGGCAGGGTGTCAGCGACGGTGACCAAGGCCACTGACTATGTCGTGGTGGGCAAGGACCCGGGGTCGAAGCTCGAGAAGGCAAGGGCGTCGAACAAGAAGATCCTGGATGAGGACGAGTTCCTCAGGATCGTCGGCAAGAAGTAGCTTCTGAGTGCAACCTGGCGGACGCCCGCCCCCCAGCTTTCGCTCCCTGATACCAGGAGGCGATGGTTCATATAGAGCGGGACTGAGAATTGATACTATCAACGCTGATGGAGTGACAACCAGGATGCCGACCAAGGCTCCGCGGGCAGGCGACAGTACAGAGGCGAGTTCAGACCGCTACCAGCGGAAGCTGCAGAGAATACTGCGCCAGCAGGGGGCAGGTGAGACGCACCTGTCCGGGGGCGTGGGCCCTGCCGAGCCCAGGATGAGCGACCAAATGAAGGAGGCCGTCCTTGCGCCGGAGCTCGTCGGAAGGGGGGCCGTGCGGGAGGACGAGGGCCCGCTCTACCAGTGCACGCAGTGCGACATGATCGTGAGGGAGACCGACCCATATTGCCCGTTCTGCGGAGCCATATTCGCGGACGCCGACATGTCCGAACAGGCGCTCGAGCTGGCCGAGGAGCAGCCGGCGGTCGAGCGGCCGAGAATCGAGAAGCCCGTGGCACGGGAGCCGATGGTCAGGCCCGAGAAGTTCGACATATTCAGCCTCATCGGGCACAAGTCCCGGTCAAAGGAGCTCCTATACCAGGAGGCCCTGAGGGGGTTCGCAGGCTCAGCTCGGCTTCTGGAGGAGATCGAGCACATCGTCTCGGATGTCAGCGCCCTGGGGACCGACACGTCGAAGGCCAGGCGACTCATCGGAAGCGCCTGGGAGGCCGCCAGGGACGGCAACTGGAACCTCGTCTCCGTGCTCGCAAGGCAGACGGAGGAGCTGGTCGCTCCCAGCATTCCCGACCTCGTGCGCTCGGAGGTGGCCAAGGCCCGGAAGTTGCTGATGGAGGCGAAGGCGACGGGGGTCGACATCTCACGCTACATTCTGAGCATCAAGGACGCCATGAGGGCGCTTCACGCCGACGAGGTCGACGAGGCCCTGAGGCTCACGAAGGAGCTGATGGATTCCCTCAGAGAAGACGCGATCGCCTGGCGATGAACTGCCGGGAGCTCATCTGATATCCTCAGCAGAGGTTTTTATCGCCGGAACCGCGTGTTCAATGACTGATGTTGGAGGACTTGACGAACCTGGACTCGTTCGGCTGGGATGCCCTCAAGAGGGCTCTGAACCAGAGGCTCGTCCTCGACAGCATCAGGCTTGTGCCGAGCCGGCAGAACAGAGTCTGGATAATCGAGACGGACGTAAGGCCCGTGGTGGTGAAGCGGTCGCTGTCCGGCAGGTGCGGGCAGGAGTTCGAGGCGCTTCTGCAGGCGAGGCTCGCGGGTCTGGACGTACCGTATCCCCTCCACCGAGAGGGAGACTACCTCGTCACGGAGTACATCGCCGGCGAGGGGTGCGAGGTCCTGATAAACCACATGTTCAGCTCGGACGCCGCGGAAGGCATCGGACGCTGGATGGCCCGGTTCCATGGCAGGCTCGACATCGGCCCAGGCACGAAGGTGCGGGGCGATTCGGTGCTATCCAACTTCATATACAGCGACGGCAGGGTGTTCGGGGTCGACCTTGAGGATGCCGCTCTGGGAGATCCACTGGATGATCTCGGGCAGGCCGCCGCGTCGATCCTGGGCAGCGAACCGTTCTTCACGCCGATCAAGTTCGACCTGTGCATGAAGGCCGTGGCGGGATACGAGGCAGCTTCGGGCGCGGACGTGCGCGACCGGGTAAGACCGTACATCGCGAAGCACCTCCGCCTGGCAGCGAGGGGCAAGCCGCTCTTCAGACGGACGCTGTTCTCAGCAGCAGAGAGCCTGGAGAAGAGCTGGCCAGAGCTGGCCTGAAGAATCCACCGGCCGACCGCGTCGGCCCTACTGCTGTCTCTGCTCCTCCGGAGGCTTGGCCTCGGCCTTCGCCTGAGCCTCCTCCGCCCTGCGCTTGGATTTCGCCCTGAGCTCCTCGAGCTTCCTGGTGATCTCGGAGATGCTGTCCACCTGCTCGCCGATCACCTGCTTGCGCTTGTCGAGGTGCTCCTTCATCTTCTCCACCTTGGAGCGCTCCTGGGCTATCTTCTCCATGTCCTGGGCGAGGCCTTCCCGGCGCATGTTCATCTCCTGCACCTTGTCCTGGAAGGCCTGCTCGCGCGCATCGAGGTCCTTGCCCGCCTTTGCCTGAGCCTCCTCCTTCTCCGCTATGGTCCTCTCCTTCCCCTCCAGCTCGGCGAACCTGCCCGCGACATGCTTCCTCTCGGCCTCGAGCCTCCGCATCTCGTCCTCGACCTTCTCCTTGACCTTGGACGCATCGCCCAGTATCAGTTTCTCGCGCTCGGACAGGGACTTCGCCCGCTCGTCCAGGTCCTCCTGCTGCGCCCTGAGCCCCTCCTGCTTCCTCTTGATGCTCTCCAGCTCGTCCCAGGTCTTCGCCACCCTCTCCGTGAGGCTGGTCTCCTCGTCCGAGAGGGCGGCCTCCTTCTTGGCGAGGTCCACCCGCATCCGCTCGAGGCCCCTCTTGATATCGGCGGCCTCCCCGAGCTGGACGTCGACCTTGCTCTTCGATTCGACGACGGCGGCCTCCTTTGCCAGGAGCGTTTTCTCCCTCTCCACCACTATGGCCTCCCGCTCTGTGATGTTCTGGATTGTCATCTGCTGCGCCGCGGCCGTGTCCTGGACTGCCGCCTCCCTCTTGACGAGGTCCTTCTCCCGCTTGTCCAGGTCGCGCAGGAGCGTCTCCACGCGCTCCTCCGAGCCGCCCATCTTGGCCTCGCGCTCCCTCAGGGAGAGCTCTCTGGTCTCCAGCTCAGCGGTCTTCTCGCGGAGCGTCTCGCTGTCCTTGCCGATCTTCGCCAGCAGCTTCGACAGCTCTTTCTGCTGCGCATCAGCGTTCTTCTCGATCTCGAGGCGCCTCTTCTCCAGATCAGCCGCCTCTGTCTCGAGCCCCCTCTCCCTGCCCTGGAGCTCCTCCACGCGCCTCCTGAGCTCCTCGGCCTGCGAGTTCAGCATCTCCTGCTTCGGCTTCAGCTCGGCTATCGCCTTGTCTAGCTCCAGCTTGCGAGCCGCGTTCTCCGTCTCCTGCTGCTTGACGACCTGCTCGCGCTGGTCGAAGGAGACCTGCATCTCCTCAATGTCCGCCCTCGCGCCCTCGCTCTCCTCGGTGAAGGCCTTCCTGTCGGACTCTAGCTGCGTTATCTGCGCGTCCAGGTCCCGCTTCCTCGCCTCGAGCGTGGCCTTGACATCGTTCAGGTTCTTCTCCTTGGCCTCTAGCTGCTTCGTGCTCGCCGCGAGCGCCTCCCTGTCCCTGTCCAGACTCTGGATCCTGACCCTCGCCTCCTCGGATTCCTTCACCCACTGAGCCCTCTGCTCCTCCAGCCCCGCCTTGGCCTTGTTGAACTTGGCGAGCCCGTCCTCATAGTTGACGATCTGGCCCGAGATGCCTTCCTGCATCTTCCTGATCAGGGCCCGCTTGGCGTCCGAGGCCACCTCGAATGCCTGCTGGCTCCTCACGAGCGCTTGCTCCCGCTCGAGCAGGAGCTGAACCCGCTCGTTGATCTGCGCGTGCCTCTCGTTCACCTGCGACTCGAACTCGCGGAGCTCCTCCTGCCACTTCTCCGTCTCCGTCCTGAGGCCATCCAGCTGGCCCCTGAGGGCGTCGAGCTCCGCGGCCTCCTGGGCGAAGTCCTTCCTGTCGGCCTCGAGCTGCTGGGTCACTTGCTTCGCTGCGTCCTGCTCCCCTCTCGCCTTCTGCTCCGCATCCTGGGCGGCCTTCAGGCGCTCCCCGATGCCCGTGTCGAAGGACCTCTCGACCGAGTTGAGTATCTCCCGGAAGAAGCCGACATCTTCCTCGTCGGCCACGCCCTTCCCCACGGCGATGAAGTGCAGCTTCTCCCCCCTCACGACAGTGCCCGTGAGCTTGCCGATCTCGAAAGCTCCTATGCTGGCAAGGTCTCCCCGACCCTGGAGGGACATCCGCACCTGGTCGAAGGGGACGTCCACTTTGGCGCTGAAGATGAACTCCTTTACGAGGTTCCCGTTCGTGTCTACTAGAAATCCTTTGGAGAGCTTCTTGCCGAACATTAGACCACATCCGACGGGGGGTGCCGAAATGAGGACCTGCATGGCGTGGGCGCCGGCCCGTAACCATGGCGCGAGCTGCCCACAATCCGTCAAACTGTGGTGTTGTTATCCCCTACGGCCATCATAACCTTTTCTACGATACGAGTCCGTCGCCGGGACATGATGTCCGGCATACTGGCTTCGCTTGTCCGGGATTTTATGCCTTGAACCGCTTGAGCAGGGACGCGTTCGTGACCACGGACACCGAGCTGAAGGCCATGGCCCCGGCAGCTATCACGGGGTTCAGGAGCCACCCCGTGAGAGGATAGAGCACCCCGGCGGCGATGGGTATTGAGGCCGTGTTGTAGAACATGGCCCAGAAGAGGTTCTGCCGGATCTTGGTGAACGTGCGTCTGCTCAGCTTGATCGCCCGCACGACGCCCTTTAGGTCCTCCCCCATCAGGACGATGTTCCCGGACTCGAGAGCGATGTCGGTCCCCGAGCCGAGGGCGATGCCTATGTTCGCCTGGGCGAGCGCTGGGGCGTCGTTAATGCCGTCGCCCACCATGGCCACGACCTCGCCTTTGTCCTGGAAGGCCTTCACGGCACCGGCCTTGTCCGCGGGCAGGACCTCGGCCCTGTACTCGTCAATCCCAGCCTGCTTGGCTATCGCCCTCGCGGTCCTCTCGTTGTCCCCCGTGAGCATGACGACCTTGAGCCCGAGCGCCTTCAGGCCTGCCAGCGCCTCCCCCGCCTCCGGTCTCAGAGTGTCCGCGACGCCTATGAGCCCGGCCACCTTCCCGTCGACCACGCACGCCGTCGCGGTGATTCCGTCGTTCTCCATTGCCTGCATCCTGTCCTCGAAGAGACCCAGGTCCACCTTCAACGTGCCGAGCATGCGCCTGTTGCCGATGGACACATCCCTTCCCAAGACCCTCGCCGAAACGCCCTCTCCGGGGACGACCTTGGAGGTCTCGGGAGTGGTCAGGTCGGCCTTCGCCGCCTCCGCGGCCGCGATGACCGCTTTGGACAGGACGTGCTCAGAGCCCTTCTCCGCGCTGCCCGCGAGGCGCAGCAGTCCAGACTCGTCCGTTCCGGGCGCGGCATGGACCCTCACGACCCGGGGCTCGCCTCTCGTGAGGGTCCCCGTCTTGTCGAATATCACGGTGGTCAGCTTGTGCGCGGTCTCGAGCGCGGCCGCGTCCTTTATCAGGACGCCCATCTCGGCTCCCCTGCCAGTCCCGACGACTATCGCCGTCGGAGTAGCGAGACCGAGCGCGCACGGACAGGCGATCACCAGCACCGCGACGAAGGCCGTGAGCGAGAACGATGGCACATCCCCGACTTCCCACTTGCCAGAGCCGATGAAGTACCAGAAGAGGAAGGTCGAGGCTGCTATGACCAGGACGGCAGGCACGAAGTAGCTCGAGACGGTGTCCGCGAGCCGCTCTATCGGGGCCTTCGTGCTCTGTGCGTCCTCGACCAGCTTCACGATCTGCGCGAGGGTCGTGTTCCTGCCGACCCGGGTCGCTCGGACCCTCAGCACGCCGCCGAGGTTCACCGTGCCGCCCGTTACCTGGGACCCTGCTGACTTCTCCCTCGGTATCGACTCTCCAGTCACGAGGGACTCGTCCACTCCGGATTCCCCAGAGACGACCTCGCCATCCACAGGTATCCTCTCCCCCGGCTTCACGAGGACGAGGTCGCCCTCAACGAGCTGCTCGACCCCCACCTCCACCTCGGTGCCGTCCTTGATCGCCGTCGCCGTGGGCGGCTGCAGGCTCATCAGCTTGACTATCGCCTCCGACGTGGCACCCCGCGATTTCAGCTCGAGGTACTTTCCGGCCAGGACGAGCGTGATGATGACCGAGGAAGTGTCGAAGTAGACGTCGGAGCTCGTCACGACGTCTGGGACGAAGGTCAACACCGCACTGTATGCCCACGCAGCAGTCGTCCCGATCACCACGAGCGTGTCCATGTTGGCGCGTCTGTTCTTGAAGGCCCAGTAGGTGCCCCTGTAGTGCCTGAAGCCCGCATAGAACTGGACAGGTGTCGCAGCATGAGCAGTATGTAGTTCCTCACGCTCATGTCCAAGAGCCCCTCGGGCCATAGGTCATAGGTCATCGAAATGGCCGCGAGGGGGATCGTGAACAATGCAGCCGTCATAAGCGCCCTGTACGCCTCGCGGAGTTCTTTCTTCCGTGCAAGCTGCTCCGCCATGACACCCTGGACTTCGAGGACCTTGTATCCGGCGTCCTCGACGGCCTTCCTTAACTCGGCCTCGGTCGCCACGGCTGTGTCGTAGTCCACGATCGCCTTGCCAAGGGCGAAGTTGACGCGTGCGTCCCTGACCCCCGGGACCTCGCTCAGGGAGTCCTGGATGGTGATTGCGCAGGTGGCGCAGTGCATGCCGCCGATTGTGAGCGTGATCTCGTCCTTCGCGACCTCGTACCCGGCCTCCTTGACCGCGTTCTCCACGTCCTTCATCGACACACGGGAGGGGTCGTAGACGAATGTCGCCTTCTCGGTGGCCAGGTTCACCCTGGCCTCCTCAACTCCCTTGAGGCCCAGCAGTGATTCCCTTACGGTGTCCGTGCACGTCGCGCAGTGCATGCCTTTGATCCTGACAGTCGCATCTCTTCTCGGACTACTCTCCTTCTGCACTGGGCCCTCTCCTGCTCCGATTCGCTATCGGGTTCGGGGCTTGATATGGGTTGTCCCGTGGTAGTGTTCTGTCAGGACGATATGGAATCCTCTGGTCGTTGATCCCGTTGGGGGTTCTTCTCACTCTGTCGAAGGTATGTCAAAATAGTCGTTGCGCAATGCGACGATGTGATGCGTGAGGACAAAAAGAGCACAATGCGAAGCCCTCGCCCGCCCCTCATCTGATGAGACGGGCAACATCCGAAGTGGGCCTGATGGAACCCATCGCTGCCAAGACATACGAACATCCGCCCGTCGGCCTTCCCCGCGGGTTGTTGTGCGCTTCTCTCTTCATGGTAGCTAGCAGGCGCGGTCACGAGACATGTTCCATGTGGTCCTGAGTGGCCACTGCCCGGCCACCATCCTATTATATCGCGCGAGCCCTTGCACAGCGACCACATGGCCAAAGTCACAGTCCGCATGTACGCCACCGTCCGTGAGGCCGCTGGTGTCGCCGAGTGCGAGCTCGAGGCGCAAAGCCTGTCCCAGGTCTTCGACCTCCTGTCCGGCAGATTCGGGAGCAGGCTCGCCCGGCTCCTCTCGAGGAGCCTCACAGACCCCGAGAGGCTGGTGGTGCTGGTGAACGGCAGGAGCGTCCGCAGGGGCGCATCGGGGGACCCCGCATTGTCCGATGGCGATGAGGTGTCGATCTTCCCGCCCGTGTCCCGTGGATGAACCGTTTGACTCTTCTCTGGCTCTCGCTCGTTGTTAGCTCGCCGACTCGCTCTCTCCGCTGACAAGCTTTATATCGGCTCATACTATAACCGCGCCCCAGGAGTTCAGATGGAGAGCGCACCCGAAGGCAAGAAGGCCAGCGACAATACGAAGATCGTGACGGCGCTTATCATCGCAGGCATCATCGTTTCGTTCGGCGTGGTGGGATACGTCCTGTACACGGGCACGACGGGCGGCGGTCCGAGCACCTCGAAGCCCATCGAAGCCGACGACGTTGTGACGCTCAACTACATCGGGCGCCTCCCTAATGGCAGGGTGTTCGACACCAGCCTTTTGTATGTGGCCCAGGACGACGCGAGGTACCCGAAGTCGCTCTCCTTCTCGCTCAAGGCGAATACGAGCTACCAGCCCTTCGAGATGACCGCCGGCAAGACCGCGGGAGAGGGAGCCACCATCGAGGGGTTTGCTTACGGTGTCATCGGGATGCGCATTGGCGAGTCGAAGATGGTCGAGGTTCCCCCGGACGAAGGGTATCCGGTTGACCCAGGCATGTTCGAGACGCACACTCTTGTCGAGCAGGTCCCTGCCACGGAGACCATGACCTTCGCCGAGTTCGAGCTCAGGTTCGGGGTTGCGCCCACACTGCTGCGCGTGCTCCCGCACTACTTCTGGGGTTGGGACGTGCAGGTGGTCGATAACGCCAGCGGGATCGTGACGCTGAAGCACCAACCGTACATTGGGCAGCTCGTCCTCCCGTTCGGCGACCCTGACGGCGACGTCCCACTGGGATGGCCCGTGACCGTGACCGCGTACGACTCGGCCGCGAACGGCGGGG
>DYTN01000048.1 GCA_020725925.1 Methanobacteriota archaeon | reverse complement strand
TTGCCAAGGAGCCCAAGACGGTCCCGGTGGCAGAGACCTTTAAGGCATTGGCAGCTGCCCACAAGAAGCGCGGGGACTTGCTCGAACAGACCAGGCAGCAGAAGCTGAACGAGATGATCCTGGAGCCCATCCAGGACATCAGCAGGGAGAGCTACCTGATAGATACGAATGTCCCCAAGGGCGCCGATGTGAAAGCTGCCGCGAAGTTCGCCGCGAGGATCGAGGAAACCTCGGCGAGGTTCTACATGGACAGCGCCCGGGTCGCCAAGACGCTCCTCCATGAGGCCGCGAGGGTCATGGAGAAGATGGGCAAGGAAAACCTGGCGAACAAGGCGAAGCTGGATGCCCTCTGATTCGGGGCCAGGCCTGTGCACTACCTCCTTCCCGTTCCGCCTCGTTCACTCGCGTGAGAAGATGTCGCTGTAAAGCTTCTTCGAGGCTAGGATTCCCAGGATGATGAGCGCAGCTGGGATGATTAGCAGGAAGTAGTCAGGCGACTGCATCGTCCCGAGTATCTGACCGGACAGGAATATGCCGCCCTGGTGGAACGGAGATATGGTCGCGATGCCGTGGTAGCTGTCGTACATGTTGCCCCAGGAGTCCGTCTCGAGCCAGCTGTCCATGACGAATGTGCTCCACTCGAACACCGTGAGGGTGAGGAGCAGCGAGAAGTACAGGAACATCCTCGATACTATGCTCGGCTTGATGACCATCCTCTTCGCCGCGGCGTATATGATGCACGAGCCGTAGGCCGCGCTGAGCATAGTGACCACGCACAGCAGGTACGCCACGAGGGTTATCATCAGTATGTCCCCGGGCGACTGGTTGAACATGGCCAGGGAGAAGAGTGTCAGGGGGAAGATGAAGATGGGCCCGATGACTATCGGGTACAGTATCTTCGAGAATATCATCGTCGTGACCGAGATCGGCCCGAAGAACAGGACCTTGATTGTCCCCTTCGAAATCTCGTGCGTGAAACCCTTCGCGAACAGTCCGCCGATGAAGATCACTGACGACAGGAGGGCGATGCCGTAGGCGTATGTGAGCAGGTTGAAGGACACGTCGGTCCCGAACGGTGTGGAATCCCATGCGATCATGTCCACGTCCACATCCGCGGGGTATACGATCACGCCTCCATCGGATGTGCCCACGTTGCCCGCAGCGTCCCTTACGACCAGCAGGACCTCGTACATGCCAATCCTGTCGGCGACGAACTCCGCGGTCTGCCCGTTGAAAGTCCTCATCGTGTTGTTCTGCTTGACGAACCAGATGTAGTCCGATATGCCCTGGTTGTCGAACGACTCGCTCGCATCGAGCTGGACTCTCTCGCCGACATTGATCTGGTGGGGCATATCAGCGCGGGCTTCTGGCGACTGGGTATCGCCGCTGTCCGTGTACACATCGATCCTGATACCCGCCTGGCCGGTGTTGCCCGCCGCATCCCTCGCTACGAGCTGGACCCATATGGTGCCCGTGTTGTCGAACCTGTACGAGGGCCTCTCGCCAAACAAGACTCTGTCAATGCGGTCCCCGAAGTCCCTGAACATCCAAGTCCAGTTGACGACGTCCACGTTGTCCGTGCTGCCCGAGCCGTTGAAAGTGAATGTGGTCCCGACGCTTGCGCCCGTGTCATTGCCTGCGTTCGCCATCGGGCTCTCCGTGTCCCCTGGGAGCGCGTTGACGTCAATGGTCATGTTGTCCTCGTCGAAGTTCCACGATGTGTCCACCACGACGAGGTTGACCTCGTAGTGTCCGGTGGCGTAGAAGACGTGTGTCACCGACTCCCCGTACAGCTGCATCTCTCGGCCGCTCTCGTCGAAGTTCCATACGAAGTAGAACAACCCCTCGTTGTCCGTCGAACCCGAGGCGTCAAGGGTCACCGATGTGCTCGCGCTGACAGCCCTGTCGTTTCCGGCGTCTGCAACGGGCGGAACATGGTCCGTCGAGCCGGGGAGCGTGCCCGGTCCTTCCCCGTCCCCTTCCATCTCGCCTATGTCGAACTTCATCGCCTGTGACATCGCGAAGCTCATGATTGTGAACACGACCCCTAGGAAGATGAGAAGTATGACCGCGCTGACGAGGCCGTGCTTGGCCATGGTCCTCATGTCCTTCTCGAAAATCGTCACTGCCCTGCGGAGCGTGGCCATCGCGCCTGATCTCTTCGTCTTGACTGGCGGGAAAGACTTCGTCCTCTCCGCCATGTCCCCCGGCGGTGGAGGAAGCTCTTCGTCGGCCATCGGCTCCGGGGGCGGTTCCGGGACCGCCTCAGGTTCAGGCGCTGGCTCCGGCTCTGGGAGCGGCTCGGGAGGCAACTCAGGCGGAGGCTCGGGCGGGGTCATCCCACCTCACCTCTTGCGGTGCGCTCGAAGACCTCTTCCATGGTCCCCATGCTCTTCATCTCGAACAGGTCTATTCCTTCCCGGAAGAGCACCTTCGAGACCTCGGGCGCGTCGGCCCTCCTCTGGAGCGTGACCGCCACCTGTCCCTCCACTATCTTGATCCCCTGGAGCCTCAGCTCGCGGTCGAGCACCTGCCTGGCCCTCTGCGGATCGGATACATGGAGCATGTAGGCCGGCATCAGGTACTTGTCCTTGAGCTCCGAGGCCGTGCCGCATGCGATGAGCTTGCCGTGGTGTATGAACGCGAACCTGTCGACTATGTGCTCGGCCTCGATGAGGTTGTGGGACGTGAAGAAGATCGTGTTGCCCTGGTTGACGTAGTTCCTGAAGTGCTGCCTGAGCTTCCGCCTGTGTATGATGTCCACGCCCTCGAAGGGCTCGTCCAGGAACAGCAAGGGGGCGTCGCTCAGTAGCACGCGCGCGAGGGAGACCCGCTGCCTCTGCCCCTGGGACAGGAAGGCTATCCTCTGGTCGATGAAGCTCCTGAGGTCCGCCAGGTCCGCCACCTTGTTGATGGCCTTGAGCCTCTCGTCCCGCTTCATCAGGTTGAACTTGGCGAACATGTTGAGATAGCGACGGGGGGTCATCTCCTCGTAGAACCTCGTCTCCTCCGAGAGCACGGCGATGTTGTCCCTGACCCAGACGGGGTGCCTCACGACGTCGATGTCCAACACCTTGGCCTCTCCACCGTTTGGCTGGGTGAGGCCGCAGAGCACCCTGATGCATGTGGTCTTGCCCGCACCGTTGGGCCCGAAGAATCCGAAGATCTCGCCCCTGCCGACCCTGAGGCCTACATCGTCGAGGGCTCGCACTGCCTTGTAGTCCTTAACCAGACCGTTCGCCTCTATCAAGCGGTCCACCGGGCAGAAACTAGGATTCCCGGGGTTCTTATACCCCGGCCGGACGGGTATCAGGTTTGATAATGCACACTGGCTTTATAAGCCGCTGCCGATTCCAGGGACCTCACTTCTTCTTCACTGGCACCATGACCTTGGCGTACAGGATCGTCTGGCCGGCCACTACCTCTGGCTTCTTCGAGTAGATCTCCATCGGCGGACCGGACATCTCGAGGCCCTTCTCTGCGATCCAGGCCATGAGCCTCCCGTAGGTGTTCTTGAACTCGCTGCCAGGTCCCTTGTGCGAGACCGTTGCGACCTTCATCGCAGGCAGCTTCCGCATTTTGACGTTGCCCCTGGCCGACGCCTTGCCCTTGAAGGTGATGGCCACCTCGCTCCTGAGCTTGTCCGCCGGCGTGCATTCCGGGCTGTCCGGGTATATCGCCATCGGATATAATCCCGGCATCACCTTGTTCTCCTTCGCCCAGCCGTAGAGCTGCTGGATGTACTGCTCCCACGGGATCTTATCGTACGGTCCCTGGTGCTCGATGTACGCAAGGTCCGAAGCCTTCCTCGACTCGAGTCTCGGGTTAGCCATTGTTCCCCCTCTCGTTTCGGAACGGTCGAAGGCGATATTAGAGTTATCTCATCCTCGGACGAATGTGCGGGGAGACGGGTTGGGCAGCGGGTCAGAGGCCGATGCCAAGCTTGCTCAGGGTCTCCCTGGTGGGAACGCCCTCCGCGGTCCAGCCCCAGAGCCTGTAGTACTCCTCTAACTCCGTGTCGAACTCTGCCTTGTTGACGACGGCGCCCTTGGACGGTCCATCATGGATGGGCACCGTGAAGAGCCGCTCCGGTAGCGTGTCGTCCTTCTTGGATAGTCCCTCCCGCAAGTTGAAGAGCCTCTCGACGGTCCAGGCCCTGACCCCGACGGTCCTGAGCTCCTCGACGTCGTAGCCGGATCCGGTGGCCATGTTCACCAGCTTGACCATCTCGTCCCACGAGTTGCCGAAGGCATTCCTGGCGCCGAACTTGCAGAGGACCATGCAGTCCAGGACGGTGAAAAGCTCTTGGAGGTCCTTGAGCACTGGAGCCTTTCCCTTGACGGTGAACCTGTCCAGCTTGCCCTGGAAGAGCTCGGGGACGTACATGGTGGCTCTGAGATGGCATGCGCCTCTCGGGGAGGTCGCGAAGGCCAGTGACATGCCCTGTATGCCCCTCGGGTCGTACCCAGGGAACTCCATGCTCTTGACGTTCATAGCGTACTTGGCCGCATCGGGCCCGTACTTCGCGGCGAGCCTCCTGGAGCCCTCCCCCACGAGCTTCCCGAACCCCTCCCTCTTCCCAGTGAGCTCGACGAGCTTCACCATCGATGCGTGGTCTCCCCATCCGAGCCTGAGCCCGCCAGTGTCCTTCTCCGATATGATGCCCTTCTCGAACAGTTCGATTGCGCATGCGATCGTGTCAGCGCATGAGATGGTGTCGAAGCCGTACCTGTTGCAGATGTCGTTGGCCATCAGGATCGACTCCAGGTTGGAGTTGCCCAGGTTGGAGCCGAACATGGAGAGCGTCTCATACTCCGGCCCCTCGGTTTCAACCTGGTAGTCCTTCGTGGCCCTGGTCTCGTTGCCGCAATGGAGGGGACATCTTGCGCACGCGACATCCTTGGTCTTGTGGTCGTTCACGAGCGCGTCCCCGCCGATCTTCTCGAAATCGGGGAAGTAGCCCGTCTGGAAGTTGCGGGTGGGGATGGCCCCTGCCTTGCCAGTAATCCCGACGACCATCGATGTGCCGTACTTCATGAACGCCTGGGACTTCTCCTTGACGGTCGCGGTGGCCGCCTTGAACGACTCCCTGAGCTTGTCGGGCTCGGCCTGCGGGACATCCTTCGTCCCGTGCACGACTATGGCCTTGAGGTTCTTCGACCCCATCACGGCGCCCACACCGCCTCTTCCGGCCGCCCTGTGCCTGTCGTTCATGATGGCCGCATACCTGACGAGCTTCTCCCCCGCCGGGCCTATGACTGTGGCCTTGGCCTTCTCGTGCCGCCTCTCGAGGACCTCGGTCGTCTCGAACACGTCCTTGCCCCAGATGTCCGAGGCGTCCTTCAGCTCCGGGCCCGCATCGGTCACGAGCAGATACACTGGCCTGGGCGACTTGCCCTTGAAGACGATGCCGTCGTCGCCGGTCTTCCTGAACATCGGGCCCCAGTGCCCGCCCGAGTGCGCGGCCAGTATGGCCCCGGTCAGGGGCGACTTCGTGGTCA
>DYTN01000007.1 GCA_020725925.1 Methanobacteriota archaeon | reverse complement strand
GGGGGCGAGCTGAGGATAGCGCTCGACATCTGGACCGACAGGATTAGATAGTGCCGCGGCATTCGCAAGCCTCGAGGCGTTCGATGGCTGTAGATCCCGAGAAGGCCACCGTGCTCTGGCCCGCGTACTTCGACCTCAGGGTCAGCAGGGCCGAGGGCCGGAGGGTCCCAAAGCGGGACGCGGTCGAGGCGCCAACGGCGCACATGGTCTACGAGGCAGCGAAATCACTGCGCCTGGACTGCATCCTCGAGCTCGAGAAGTCCTACCCGAGGTTCTGGTACCGGGCCAGGGGACGCGTGCTCGTCGAGCCCAAGATGAAGAAGACAGAGCTGGTCTCGAAGGTCGCCTCCAAGCTGAAGACGATGCCCAGGGAGAAGGCCTGAGCCTACCTGTCCTGCGGGGTCTCGACCTCTTCCACGAGCTTCTTTCCCGCGGAGACGCTGTCGACGGAGTGGATTACCCCGCCACAGTCCGAGATGGTCTCCTCGACGCTCTCGAAGTCGATGGAGGTCCCCTCGATGGTTATCTTGACGCTCTCTGTCTCCCGGTCGACCTCCTCGAGCGTGCAGTTGACGCCTGAGACGCCGTTCAGAATCCCTATCCTACGGGACATCTCTATGATGGTCGGGTGATGGGGTTTCAACACGTCCAAAACGAGGCGTTTGATCTCGCTCACCGATACTTTCCCTGCCGGTGGTTGGAGTACGAGGTCTGCGTATTTATTTCTTTTCGAAAATCCAAGGGCGAAAAGGGCACCCTGGCCTGCGCTAGTCCGCTGGGTCCTCGTCAGGTTTAATAGCGCACTAGCCAATCCGAAGACGTGGCGCGTTCAGCTATCCCTCCGGAGGAGGTCAGGGTACTCGACATCAACTCCTCGTACCTCGGGGTCAGGACGATCACCCTCATGGAGAGAGCGGGCGAGGCCGTGGCGAAGCATGTCCTCGCAATGGCCAAGCCGGGCTCCAGAATCGCAGTACTGTGCGGCAAGGGCAACAACGGCGGGGACGGGTTCGTCGCGGCGCGGCTCATCGCGAAGAGCCTCCCAGTCGACATCTTCCTCCTCGAGCCCGAGCAAGAGATCACCAGCGACATAGCACGCGCGAACCTCCAGAAGGTCGTCGAGCACCTGAGGCCGCTCGAGCAGTTCGACGCCAAGCAGTACGGCATCATCGTCGATGCGCTGCTGGGAGTCGGGCTCCAGGGACGGCCGAGGGACCCGTACGCGAAGTACATCAAGCTCATGAACGCGTCGAAAAGGACTGTCGTGTCGATCGACGTCCCGTCTGGCTGGCCCTCGGATCTCTCCGCGAAGCCGGACGTGACTGTCACACTGCACGCTCCCAAGCAGGGCATGACTCCGAAGAACTCCGGCAGAATCGTGACCGAGGGCATCGGAATCCCGCCCGAGGCCGAGCTATACTGCGGCCCTGGGGACTTCTACCTGCTCCCGAGGCGCAAGAAGGACGCTCACAAGGGGGACGCGGGCAGAGTCATGGTCATCGGGGGCGGACCGTACACCGGTGCGCCTGCATTCACAGGCATGGCCGCGATGCGTTCCGGAGTGGACCTAGCCTTCGTCTGGACTCCGGAACCTGCGGCGATCCCGGTTGCGATCTACTCGCCCAGCATGATCGTAAGGGCCCTCAAGGGCGAGGTGCTCGGACCGGAGCATGTGGACGACCTGGTGGAGGCCTCCAAGAGCGCCGACGTGATGGCAATCGGGCCGGGACTGGGAAGTGCGGATGGGACATTAGAGGCCGTCGAGGAGCTCGTGCTGAAGGCGAGGAGGCCTCTGGTCATCGACGCTGATGCGATCACGGCATGCGGGGCGAGACCGAGGATCCTCAGAGGGAAGGACGGGGTCATCACGCCACATGCGGGGGAGTTCAGGAAGCTGACGGGAAGGACCGTGCCCCCTGAGGACATCGAGAAGAGAAAGGGCATGGTGAAGGAGGCCGCTGGAAGGCTGGGCATGACCATACTGCTGAAAGGCCCGGTCGATGTCATCAGCGACGGCAAATACGTCAAGCTGAACAGGGTGCACCATGACGCGATGACCGTCGGGGGGACAGGGGACGTCCTGACTGGAGTGGTTGCAGGGATGATGGCCCAGAAGGCCGCGCCGTTTGCCGCGGCCAGGATCGGGGCGTTCACGGCGGGGCTCGCCGGGACTCTCGCATTCGAGGAGAAGAGCTACGGCATGCTGGCCACGGACGTGATCGACAAGATACCTCTGGTCCTCAGGCGGTACCTCTGAGGCCCTCGGCCATGTCCGAGATGCGCATCGCGGTGATTGCAGACATCCATTCGAACCTCCATGCGCTCAAGGCCCTCCAGGAAGAGCTGCGCGCCGAGCGACCAGATGCTGTCGTGTGTGCTGGAGACATCGTCGGATACGGGGCATTCCCGAACGAATGCACAGCCGAGGTCCGCAACATGTGCGCGCACACGGTCTTCGGGAACCATGAGCAGTCCGTGCTGGCTCAGAGCGCGCTCTCGATGAATCCGTATGCGGCCGCCGCAGCCAGATGGACATGGGAGCACATCACCGCGGATACGAGAGGGTTCCTTAGCTCGCTCCCTCTCGGCGCCCGGTTCCCGCTCGCTGGACGACGACCGGCCATGTTCCATGGCTCTGTCGACAGCGCCGTCGAATACGTCTTCGAGGAGGATGTGACCGAGCATCTGCTTGAGGAGGCTGACGCGGACATCTTGGTCCTGGGGCACACGCACTCCCCATATGTCAGAAGGTTTCCGTCCGGGACGGTCCTCAACCCTGGCTCCGTCGGCCAGCCCCGAGACGGGGACCCGAGGGGAAGCTACTCAGTCATCGATTCCAAGGGCGACTGCAGCATACGCAGGTTCGACTACGACATCGAGGCTGCCGCTGACGCCATCGAGGACGCGGGCCTGCCATCTGTGCTGGCCGAACGCCTGTTCCTCGGCAGATGAAGAATCAAGTTTATCAGCTGCGGCTCAGTTGGCGTGTCCGTGGAGCTGGAACCCGTACCCGACACCCCAGCGCTCATGATGAGGGGCAACGCGCGGTGGGTCTGCGTTGCCGACCTCCATCTGGGCATAGAGGCGCAGCTCAGAAGAGCTGGCTTCAACATACCCTCCCAGACGCCGAGGATGCTCTCCAGCCTGGAACTGCTCGCTTCGTCGGGGAACAAGCTCGTGATACTCGGGGACATCAAGCACAAGATCCCGTCCGTCAGCTACAGGGAGGACAGGGAAATACCCCCCTTCATGAGCAGGATGCTCGAGCTGTACTCCGAGGTGGTCCTGGTCGCCGGCAACCACGACGGGGGCGTGAGCTCGGTGTTGCCAGATGCAGTCCGGGCTCACGCGGGCTCGGGAATCAGACTGGATGACGTGGGCATGTTCCACGGCCATGTATGGCCCTCGAGGGATGTCATGGGGTGCCAGAGGATCGTCATGGGACACATACATCCATCTGTGCTTCTCGCGGATTCGCTGGGCGCAAGGACCAACGAGAAGTGCTGGGTCCGGGCAGGCCTTGACAGGGCGAAGGCGCTCGAGAGGTACGGGGCTTGCCCGCAGGAGCTGGTGGTCGTGCCCGCCTTCAACCCGCTGCTCACAGGGACTCCTGTCAACTCCCCCGCCAAGACGATGCTCGGGCCGTTGCTGAGGAACGAGTTCATCGACAGGAGCACTCTCAGGGTGTTCCTCCTGGATGGGACCGATCTTGGCACGCCGCCGAGCGTCGAGCCGCGCAGGACGAGAAGGCAGAGGTGATCCCGGGCGGGTCACTTCTTCGGCCTGTCGAAGTAGATGTTCTTGCCCGTCGCCGAGAGCGGTATGCCGTGGAATATCCTCGACTTGCCCATCCCGAGGCGCTTGGCCGAGACCCCTATCCTGTACATCACCCTGTTGTCCACGTTCAGCTCGGAGGCGATCTTCGCCGCTGAGCCGAGGGCTATGCCCAGGTCGAGCGCTCTGACGACGCAGTTGGGCCCGTCGAAATCGCCCGAGTAGGACCTGTCATTGAACTCCTGGCAACTGGCGTACCCGCATGCCCCACAGTTGAGGCCAGCGCCCTTGTGTGGCAACAGGCCCACTAGCAGGACAGCATCAGAAGCGAGCACGTTCTGTCCGTCCCGCTCGAAGCCCCATATGGCCCGCTCTCTGCCGACCTGTATCATGTCGTTCCCCAGGGTGACCCTCTCGGAGTCAGAGAGCACGCGGACCTCGATGAAATCCTCCCCTGCAGCCTTCGGCGCAGTCCTCGCCGCCACGGCCATCAGCTCTGCCACGAATCCGACCGTCTCCTTGGTGGACATAGCCACAGGAATCTCGTGCTGGGTTTTTATATCCGATGGAGTCAATCCCGGCCCATCTGGGGAGAAGGGCTTGGCCGCGCTCGCATTCGTCCTCTCGGCCGCGATGGTCGCCAGAGGCAAGAAGGTCCCAGGACCGAGGATGATCAAGGTCCCGAAGGGGCAAATCAGGCGCGCGGCGGCCAGGCGGATGAAGGTCAGGACCAGGCCCCAGGTGAAGGCGGTCAGGGTCAAGGGACAGATCAAGTGCGACATCTGTCTGGGGATGATCAAGCCCGACCTTCCGAGCGTGTTGTGCGGCTGCGGGAAGCAGTTCCACAACTCATGCGCGATGCGCGTCGGCACTTGCCCGATCTGCGGCAAGGAGCTCGGGTACACCGCCCAGAGGCCTCATGTGGTGGACTCGGAGATGCCCCTCATCCGTCCGATGCCGTTGACCAAGGAGGACAAGCTGCTCCTCCTGGAGGAGCGCTTCCTGCTCGGCGAGATCACCGAGCCGACCTACCTGTCGATGAAGGGCGATGTCCAGCGCGCATCCGACGACTCGTTCTTCTGCAGCATCTGCGGGCGAAGACTTCACAAGGGGGAGACCTGCGACTGCACCATGTTCAAGCGCGCCCTGCAGTGCCCAGAGTGCGGGGTCAACCTGGCGGATGAGGACATGTTCTGCAGGAGGTGCGGGGTCGTGTTCTCCACCGACTTCTCGAAGGACCTGTTCCAGTGCCCCGAGTGCGGGAGGATAGTGTCCGAGGAAGAGAAGGCCTGCGGATGCGGGGCGCTGCTCGTGGGGGAGGGGAACATGCTCTGCCCGAAGTGCGGCAAGGAGATACCGGAGACCTCGGCCGAGTGCAGATACTGCGGCGCGCAGCTGGTGGAGCTGGTCACCGAGTGCCCTGCATGCGGAAGGCGAGTGGACAAGGAGGCCCTCGCATGCCTGTGCGGCGTGATCTTCTCGGACAGGGTGGGCGGCGCGGAGTGCTCCGTGTGCGGCAGCCACGTGGACATATCAGACCAGTTCTGCCCCAAGTGCGGGGCGAGGTTCGGGGACAGGCCGAGGCTGGAAGGAAAGGTGGAGAGGAAAATCAGGCGATAGGCGGATCGTACGACCCGCCTGGTGTGGTTTGCCAGGGCATCATCGGACGAAGTCGATGCTCTCGTCGCCGGTGCCGTAAGACCTGCCGGCCGGGCCGGCTCTCCTCAGAGCGGGCGCGGCAGAAGTCTCAGCGCCTTTCCCGAGGACCGTCTCGGACCTCGCACCCGTGACGATGAGCAGTATCTTGACCGTGCTCTCGAGCGACGGGTCGATGCTGCAGCCCCAGATGAGCCTTGCGTGCTTCGATATCCTCTGGCTCACTATCTCGGCACCCTTCTGCGCCTCGGAGACCGTCATGTCCGGCCCGCCGACGACCCTCACGAGCGCGCCCTTCGAGTCGCGGAGGTCGATCTCGCCCAGCAACGGCGAGTTGAGCGCCTCCTCGATGGCCGCCTCGACCCTGTCCTCCGGGTCAGCCTCCTCGGACTCGCCTATTCCCACGAAGGCGACCCCGCCCTCGTTCATGACTGTCATGATGTCGCTGTAGTCCAGGTTGACCAGGCCAGGCTTCGTGATGATCTCCGTCAGACCCCTGATTGTCTGCATCAGGACCTCATCGGCCACCTTGAAGGCCGCATCGACAGGGAGCTTCGGCACAAGCTCGAGGAGCTTGTCATTCGGGATGACGATTGTAGTGTCGCACAGCCTCCTGAGCCTCTCGAGCCCGTCGAGGGCGTTCTCCATCCGCACCTCGCCCTCGGCCTTGAACGGAAGAGTCACGACACCGATCGTCAGCGCTTTCATCTCCTTGGCAAGCCTGGCCGCGTAGTGCGCAGAGCCGGTGCCTGTGCCGCCGCCCATGCCTGCCGTCACGAACACGATGTTCGCGCCCGTGAGGAAGTCCTTGATCTCCCTCTCGTTCTCCTTGGCTGCTGCCTCTCCAACCTGCGGGATCGCGCCTGCCCCGAGTCCCCGGGTGATGTTCTTCCCGATGAGGATCTTCTTCGGAGCATGGATCGCCAGCAGGTGTTTGGCATCGGTGTTGATGGCGCAGAGCTGAGCTCCCGATATGCCGGCCTCCACGCACCTGTTGATGGTGTTGGAGCCGCCGCCGCCACAGCCAATGATCTTTATCGACACATCCAACTGCGCCGCGATCTTTGCTATCTCCTCGTCATCCGCGGTCGGTGGCGCAGGTTGTGTAGCCTGCACTTGCGCTGCGGGCTGAGGGGATGACTTTTCGACTAGTTCCTGTACATCTTTTCCCAGTGCGTCTTTGACTAGAGACTTCGGCATAGAGTGCACCCCATGAGACTAGATAAGTAAGCAGGAATGTACAATATAAATATTGCTGGAGGCTGGCTCGAGCCAGGGTTTCGCTCCCTTTTTCCTGCGGAAAAACCGGACGATCTCGAAGGCGGACGATGCATGACCCACAATGTCGCCTCTCAGCCCGCGATGCGGAGAGAGTCAAATCATCTCCGCGGGCATCGTGTTCCGCGGTCTTGTCAACCACCACAGCCAGATGTGCTGGCCGGGCTGCATTTATATAGTACGGTGTATAATACGTGGGCGGAAACGATTTCGGATGGGATGACATGAAGTCTCTTATTGACGATGCTCTCGAACAGCACGAGATGGGAAAGGGCTTGAAGGCCGACCTTGGCACGCCGGACGACGCCGAGCTGGCCAAGATCGTGGAGCAGCTGAAGGTCAACATAACGATCGTGGGGTGCGGAGGGGGAGGGTCGAACACGATCAATCGCCTCAGCTCCGCGGGCGTGTTCGGAGCCGAGCTCGTCGCGGCAAACAGCGACGCCAAGCACCTCCTGCATGTGCACTCGCCCCACAAGGTCCTGCTGGGTAGGAACACGACGCGAGGGCTTGGCGCGGGCGCCCTGCCTGAGGTCGGGGAGAGGGCGGCCCAGGAGGCGCTGGACGAGCTGAAGGGGTATGTCAAGGGGTCCAGCATCGTGTTTGTCACCGCTGGGATGGGCGGAGGGACAGGAACAGGGTCGGCCCCCGTC
The DNA here is from genome assembly GCA_020725925.1 of Methanobacteriota archaeon. Classification (GTDB taxonomy): domain Archaea; phylum Thermoplasmatota; class Thermoplasmata; order UBA10834; family UBA10834; genus COMBO-56-21. The sequence continues at coordinate 73,421 of DYTN01000007.1, read as the reverse complement.
GTGGCACGGCTGGCTCGCGAGTCCGGATCGCTCGTCATAGGCATAGTCACGCTGCCCTTCAAGGCTGAGGGAAAGCTCAGGATGGAGAATGCGCTCAAGGGACTGGAGAGGCTGCGCACGCACTGCGACACCACTGCGGTGATAATGAACGACAGGCTCCTGGAGCTCGTCCCCAAGCTGCCCTTGGACGCCGCTTTCAGGGTCGCGGACGAGGTCCTCATGGAATCCATCAAGGGCCTGACCGAGATAATCACGAGGCCGGGGCTCGTGAACCTCGACTTCAACGACGTGATGACCATCATGAAGAACGGCGGGGTCGCGATGATAGGCATGGGCGAGGGAACGACGAAGACGGCTAAGGGAGACAGGATCGACGACGCCGTGCGCCAGGCGCTCGAGTCGCCCCTGCTCGGCCAGATCGACCTCTCGACAGCGCGAGGCGCGTTGATCAGGGTGACAGGCGGGAACGACATGACCGTCGCGGAGGCCGAGAAGGCCGCTGAGCTCGTCACCGCGGAGATCAGCCCGAGCGCGAGGACGATCTGGGGATGCAGCGTGGACAACAACCTGAGCGGGACCGTGAGGGTCATGGTGGTCCTCACGGGCGTCAAGAGCCCGAACCTGATGCCGCAGTTCGACTCCGAGCCGAACACGAAGCACGGCGTCGAGTTCGTCCGCTGAGGGCTCCCATGCCCAGAAGAGCCCCGGGCGAGAAGTGGAGGTACATCGCCTTCGAGATCGAAGGAGGCTCGACGGTCGCAAGGAACGATTTCCTCGGAGCTCTTCTCAGAAAGGCCAAGGGCACGCCGCTCGGCGACACATTCCGCATAACCGTCTTCGACCGGAACTTCGGGATACTCAAGGTCCCGCACAAGCTCAAGGACGCTGCTATCGAGGTGCTCGGGTCGGTGGACGAGGTCCGGGGAGTGCCGTGCAGGGTGCTCACACTCAAGACCTCGGGCACCATCAGGAAGCTGAAGACGCACTACAAGGAGCACATGGTTGGCGGAGACGAGTACTAGTTCTGGGTCGTGAAAGCGCCTCAACGGTCGGCCGAAAACCTTTATATCCGAGACCGCCTTAGGCAGAATCCAGTCATAGAAGCAGTAGCTTCAGTCATCTTGCTCTCAGAGGTGTCACGGAAATGCAACCAGGACAAATGGCATACGACCGGGCAATTACTGTGTTCTCGCCCGATGGCAGGCTGTTCCAGGTCGAGTACGCGAGGGAGGCCGTCAAGAGGGGCACGACCACAGTTGGCTTGAAGTTCAAGGACGGCGTCGCCCTCATCGTGGACAAGAGGATTGCCAGCAAGCTCATCGAGTCGAAATCGATAGAGAAGATATTCCAGATAGACGAGCACATCGGCTGCGCCACATCTGGCCTCGTGGCCGACGCGAGGGTCCTGGTGGACTACGCGAGGATGCTCGCACAGATCAACAAGGTCACATACGCCGAGAAGATGGACATCGAGACCCTCGTGAAGAGGCTCTGCGACTTCAAGCAGAACTACACGCAATACGGCGGCGTGAGGCCCTTCGGGACGGCGCTGCTGGTCGCGGGCGTGGACGAGCAGGGCTGCCACCTGTTCGAGACCGACCCCAGCGGGGCGCTGGTGGCGTACAAGGCGGGCTCGATAGGCGCGGGCAAGAATGCAATCATGGACGTCTTCGAGGAGGAGTTCAAGGAGGAGATGACCATGGACGAGGCGATACTTCTCGGGCTGAAGGCGCTCACCAAGGCCACGGAGGAGAGCCTGAACACCAAGGCCGTCGAGATAGGCCTGGTCAAGGCGGGGGAGAGGTTCAGGAGGCTCTCGGAGGCCGAGGTCGAGGCCTACGTGAAGAGACTGTCCGCATGAGCTGAGGGTCATGGTCGACCTCGACGAGGCGATAGTGGCAAGGTACGAGGCGCACGGAGAGAGCTTCGAGATCCTCATAGACCCCAAGGTCGTCCAGAAGATGAAGGACGGCAAGGAGGTCGACCTGCTGGACAACATGGTCATAGACACCATCTTCAAGAACGCGAAGAAGGGCACGCGTGCTCCCGAGGACAAGATCAAGGAGGTCTTCGGGACGGTAGACCCCACGGAGGTCGCCCGTGCGATCGTTCTGAAAGGCGAGGTCCAGCTCACGACCGAGCAGCGGAAGATAATGCAGGAGAACAAGCGCAAGCGCATCGTGGAGTACATCGCTAGGAACGCCATGAACCCCCAGACGGGCGCCCCGCACCCGCCGACGAGGATCGAGACCGCCATGGAGGAGGCGAGGGTGCACGTCGACCCGTTCAAGCCCGTTGAGGCGCAGGTGCCCGGGATCATGGACGCCCTCCGCCCGCTCATACCGATCCGGTTCGACAAGGTCCGGATAGCGGTCAAGGTGTCGGGGGAGAACTACGGGCGGTGCTACGAGGATTTCAAGCACTTCGGGAAGATCACAAAGGAGGAGTGGCAGAAGGACGGTTCTTGGATAGGCATCGTCGAGATGCCCGCGGGGATGCAGACCGACTTCCTGGAGAAGCTCAGCAACAAGACGCACGGTGAGGCCGAGACGAAGATCATCAAGTGACGGTTTTCGAGGTGCTGGCTATTTCAAGCGGAGACCCTGCAGGCCCTCACCCGCACGACCAAAACCTTTAAGCACGGAACGCGTTTTCGGCTCCGAACAGAGATAAGGGTAAATGCACTGCGAGCCGCGTGGCAAGTCTTTGTGATTTGACGCCTCGCTGGCAGCGCTTTTATCGCACCAAGCGAGTGAGACAGATGGAGACAAACGATTCTAAGGAGAGCTCGAGAGAGATAGTCGTACCTGGGGACCTCCTTGCCATCTCCGGCAAGAAGGCGGGGCCCGGGACCTATTCCGAGGGGGGCAAGATATTCGCCTCGCAGCTCGGGATAAAGACCGTGAGACAGGACTCGATCAGCGTCGTGCCCCTGTCGGGGCAGTACATACCAATCCGAGGCGACCTCGTGGTAGGCAAGATTGTCGACATAGGCGCCTCCAACTGGCTCGTGGACATCAACTCGCCCTATCCGGCACCGTTGCACGTCAACGAGGTGCCCTGGAGGGTCGAGTTCGGCGAGACTGGGAAGTTCATGACCGTCGGGGACATAGTGCTCATCAAGGTCGTCGGCGTGGACGAGGTGAAGCGGATCCAGGTGTCCATGCAGGACCACGGGCTGAGAAAGCTCACGGGGGGCATGGTGATGGAGGTCTCGCCATCCAAGGTGCCCCGCGTCATTGGCAAGAACGGCTCCATGATACAGATGCTGAAGAACGAGACCGGCTGCCGCATATATGTCGGGCAGAACGGCAGGATCTGGATCGACGGGGAGCTGGACAACATAGTCAAGGCCGTGCGGGCCATCAAGCTGATCGAGGATGAGTCGCACAGCCTCGGCCTGACGGAGAAAGTAAAGGAGCTGCTGAGCAGGAAGGGCTCAGAGAGGGAGATGTGATTCGAATGGGTGGAACGCCCACAGACTTGAAACTGATTGACGAGAGGGGCCTCAGGATAGACGGCAGAAGACCGGACGAGATGAGGCCGCTGAGGATAGAGGCCGGCGTGCTCAAGAGGGCCGACGGCTCTGCGTACGTGGAATGGGGACAGAACAAGGTCATGGCGGCAGTGTACGGCCCGAGGGAGTGCCATCCGAGGCATCTCCAGAACCCAGAGAGGGCGCTCGTGCAGTGCAACTACAACATGGCCTCGTTCTCCGTGGAAGACAGGAAGAGGCCAGGCCCCGATAGACGCTCGCACGAGATATCCAAGATCATCTCCGAGGCACTCACGCACGTCGTGTTCACCGAGTACTTCCCCAGGACATCGATCGATGTGTACATCGAGGTGCTCCAGGCGAACGCTGGCACGAGGTGCGCTGGCCTGACGGCCGCCTCCGTGGCGCTCGCAGACGCCGGGGTGCCGATGAAGGACTTGGTCGCTGCATGCGCCGCCGGAAAGGTCGCGGACACCGTTGTCCTGGACCTCGGCAAGGAGGAGGACAACTCCGGCCAGGCGGACATACCGCTCGGATACGTGCCCAGGACGGGGGAGATCGTCCTGCTCCAGATGGACGGCGACCTCTCACCGGAGGAGTTCGACAAGGGCGTCCGGATGGCCATAGACGCGTGCAGGAAGGTCTCGGAGATCCAGAGGGACGCCCTCAAGAGGCGCTACAGCGCGAGCTCGGCCGACGTCGATGCCGCACAGGCGGTCCCCGAGATGCCCAAGGAGGGACCGTAGATGGGCAAGGATGTCGTTGCTGACCTGAAGCGGGACTACATATCCAAGCTCCTGGCGAAGGGTGCCAGGGCGGACGGCAGACGCTTCGACGAGATGCGCCCGCTCAAGATTGAGACGGGCTTCGTGCGCTCGGCCGAGGGCTCCGCGAGAGTGGAGCTGGGCAACACGCAGGTCGTGGTGGGCGTGAAGCTCGTCACTGGGGAGCCATTCCCGGACACGCCTAACAGCGGCGTGCTCACGACCAACGCAGAGCTCATTCCGATGGCCAGCGACAGCTTCGAGGGCGGCCCGCCGGACCAGGAGTCCATCGAGGTCGCGAGGGTCATAGATAGGGGCATCAGGGAAGGCCACGCCGTGGACATGTCGAAGCTCGTGATCGAGCCCGGAAAGGAGGTCTGGATCATGTTCGTGGACGTGCATGTCCTCGACTACGACGGCAACCTGTTCGACGCCGCCAACATAGGCGCGAACGCTGCCCTCAAGACATGCATCGTGCCTGCGAAGCGCGCGGGCAAGGGCGAGGACTACCAGCTCCCCGTCCAGCACCAGCCGATCTCCATCACAGCAGTCAAGATAGATGACAAGATACTCATCGACCCGACCCACGACGAGGAGAGGGTGGCTGAGGCGAGGCTCACCGTCGCGACGCTCGAGACCGGCAACCTGTGCGCCATGCAGAAGGGGCTCAACGGTGCCTTCAAGCTGGACGAGGTGTTCAAGGTCGTCGAGCTGTCCAGGAAGATAGGATCGGAAGTGCGCTCGAGGTTCTGACGGGGAGTGACGCTGATGTCCAAGAGAACCAAGAAGGTCGGTTCCGCCGGCAGGTTAGGCGCGAGGTACGGTGTCAGGATCAGGAGACGCATCGCGGATGTAGAGGGCGTGAGCAAGGGCAGGCACGAGTGCCCCAAATGCAGGGCCCAGGCGATGACAAGGACCGCAAGCGGCATATGGGCGTGCAGGCGATGCGGTGCTAGGATCGCCAGCAGCTCCTACATGCCGACGCCGCCCGTGGCGGTGAAGCGCGAGCTCGCCGAGGTCCTTGCGAAGGTCGAGGGCAGGGAGATGGCCGAGGAGGAGGTCATCGAGGAGCCGGAAGAGGAGCCTGCCAAGGCGGACAGGCCCAGGAAGGGCAAGAAGGAGTAGATGAGATGTACAAGTGCTCGAAGTGCAAGGAGCCCGTGAGGACGAACGTCAACACGGTCGGGCTGCAGTGCGAGAAGTGCGGCTCCAAGGTCTTCTACAAGGAGAGGCCGAACGTCAGGAAACTGATCCAGGGAAGATGACCTTGGCGTGCAGGGCCGAGCTCAGGGTGAGGACCGAGAGGCCAGAGGTGCTCTCGGGTGCGCTCTCTCCGGAGCTGGCGGAGCGGATACCGAGGACGAAGGTCGCGGTCAAGACCCAGAAGGGCGAGGTCGTGGTCGAGATCGTGGCGGACGACCAGACGGCGCTCAGGGCGGCCCTGAACTCATATATCAGATGGACCAATGTGGCAGAGGAGACGGCGAAGGAGGCAGGAAGGAGATGATGGACAACATTCCCCCGAAGGTCCAGAACCAGATCGCGCAGTTCCAGCAGCTGACGCAGCAGATCCAGATAGTCACCACGCAGAAGATACAGCTCGAGGCGCAGGTGAGGGAGCTGGAGAAGACCGTCGAGGAGCTCGAGAAGGCAGCGGAGGATGCGGTCGTGTTCAAGAACGCGGGTTCGCTCCTGATACAGGTGAAGGACCGCGCGGCCCTCGTCACGGAGCTCAAGGAGCAGAAGGAGACGACCGAGGTGCGCGTCAAGACGCTGGACAGGCAGGACAAACACCTGAGGGAGAGGCACAAGAGCCTCCAGGACCAGATCACGCAGGCCCTCCAGGGGCCCGCGGTCGCCGCCCCCAAGCCGGAGAGCGACTCGGGCTGAGCAGACGCCCGGACGCTCCCCCGCAGTCAGAAACCACGAGCTCAGCACCTATTTTATACACCGACGCTTCTGACATCTACTCGTGCTCCAGAGCATCGCCAAGGAGCTGGCCAGCGGCGGCGACACCCTGGTGCTCCTGCACGGCAACGCGGACCCAGACGCGCTCGCGAGCGCCTTCGCCGTCCAGGAGGCTTTTCCGAAGGTCACGATAGGCGTCCCGGGCGGGCTCGACCGCATCTCGAAGCTCCTGGCCAAGGAGCTGAGCATCGAGACCGTTGAGGACTTGTCCAAGACGCGGATGGACAGGCTGCTGATACTCGACACCTCTGGCCCGGAGCAGCTGAACGGCGACTTCGACCTGTCGAAGGCGATTGTCGTGGACCACCACACCAAGAATGAGAAGTGGGCGGGGGCGAAGATCTACTACTGTGACGACGGCAAGAGCTCCTGCTCCGAAATAGTCAACGAACTGATCTCGACTTCCGGGAAGGAGCCTTCCCGCGATGCCGCGCTCGGGCTCATGTTCGGCATGCTCACGGACACGGGATACTTCAAGTTCGCCAGGCCCCAGACGCTCGTGACCTTCTCCCGCCTTATGGAGCGGCACGGCATCCAGATGGACGAGGTCATGGGCCTCGTCAGCGTCGATGTCGACATCTCGGAGCGGGTGTCGCAGCTCAAAGGAGCGCAGAGGCTCAAGTACTGGAAGGTCGGGGACTACCTGGTCGCCGTGTCCCAGGGGAGCGCCTTCGAGGCCTCCGTGTGCAAGGCGCTGCTGTCCCTCGGCGCGGACATCGCCTTCGTGGGGTCGCAGCGGGGGGAACAGTTCCGAGTGAGCGCCCGGGCGACCCAGGCGATGGTCAGGAAGGGCGTGCACCTCGGGAAGCTGCTCGGCGGTGTCGGTTCGGAGACGACCAACGGCGGCGGGGGCCACCCAGGAGCTGCGGGCCTCTCCGGCACGGGCGATGTCGAGGCGATCCTGAACATCTCGGTCGAGAACGCGGTCAAGCTGCTGAAGAAGCTGGGCTCATCTCGTGACTGAAAGCGCCTTGACCTTGGCCAGGTTCTGAGGATGCGCCTCGAAGTGCTTCCTGATCGGCTCCAGTATCGCCACGAGCGATTCAGCCGCTCCCTTCTTCAGGTCCTGCGGGTGGAGCTTCCCCGAGGAATATGCCTGGGAGAGCGCCTCGAGGCTGTCGAACTCGATCGACCCGCCGTACTTCGCTGGGCGGTCGATCTCCACCTTGCCCAGTTTCGGGAAGACTATCAGCTTCACGATGTCCATTACGGGGTTCTCCTCGACGGTCGCCGGGCAGAAGGCGTTCTTGATCTTCTTGGAGATCTCGTCGGGCGTGTCGTGCAGGAACAAGGCGCTGTTCGGAGTGCTCTTGGACATCTTGGCCTCGACTGGGTCCATCCTGCCGCTCCCGAGCAGGCTCACCAGCAACGGCGTGTGGAGCGCGATGGGCTTGTTCCAGCCGAGCTTCTCGGCCGCGTCCCTGGCGAGCATATGCGCCCTGCGCTGGTCCATGCCCGCGAGGGCGATGTCTACCCCGAGCTCGAATATGTCCGCCGCCTGCATGGGCGGGTACATCACCTTGGACGCGTCCATCTCGGCCTCGTCCTCAGTCCTGCCCATGATCGTCATGGCGCGCTTGATCCGCATGAGCGAGCTCGCTTTGCTGATGCGGAGGAACTTCTCCCAGTAGCTGGCGTGGTCTATCAGGTCGCTCGCCCAGACGAACTTCGCGGTGTCCTTGACCCCTAGGGCGAGGAAGCACTCCTTCAGGTACTCCCCGCACACGCGGATGTTGTCCAGGTTCGCCCCGAACTTGTCGTTGATGAAAGCGTGCCAGTCGGCCAGGAATATCGTCACCTCGACGCCCGCGTTCTGGAGATCCACTATCTTGGCCGCGGTGATGACCTGGCCCGTGTGCACGAACCCGCTGGGCTCGTACCCGATGTATGCCGTCGGCTTGCCCTTGGTCTCGAAGAGCTTCCTCAGCTCCTCGACGGTGATCACCTCGACGGCGTTCCTGGTGGCGAGAGACAACTTAGATTCGACATCCATCGTACGGCCCAAGTCCCGATGGAGGAGTGTGCAGAAAAAAGCTTTGGGACGAGGAGGGCATGGAAAACGCTAAGAAGCCCACACGCATTAGCATTAGCCCCATACTCGGGGATTCGCAAAGAAGGGGGAGCGCATGAAGGTCTCGGCGTTGCGAAATGGCAAGATGATCATCAAGGTGTCTGATGTGAAGGATGTCGCCGGAGAGGGGATCCGGATCTCCGAGGAGTTCTACTACGAGCTGGACAGAGAGGTCCACGACATGATCGAGAGCGCGGCTAGGAGGGCCAAGAAGAACGGCCGAAGGACCCTCAAACCGTACGACCTCTGAGGCCCGCGAGTGCAATCCCAGTGAGCAGATGCCAGCACAGAAGCGGAAGCGCCCGATGGATTGGCGGAGAGACCTCACGAGCCCGGCCTCTGTATGGAGGGAGAAGGAACTCCTGCAGGGGAAGGTCGTAGACGTCGGCGTTGCGATCCTGCAGACCTCCGGTTGCAGGCACTATCACGAGGGCGGGTGCTCGATGTGCGGGTACAATGTCGACGGAGCCGGGGACGTCAAGCCTGAACAGCTAGAGAAACAGGTGGAACACGCACTGGGGCAGTTCAAAGATGTGCCCTTCATCAAGATCTACACATCCGGATCGTTCCTGGACGAGTGCGAGGTCCCGTCTGGGCCCAGGGACAAGCTCCTGAGCGCCTGCGCGGACCGTGGCACCCGGCTTCTCTTCGAGACGAGGCCGGAGTTCGTGACGGACCAGACGCTGGACCACGTGAGGGCGATCCATTCCGACATCGAGATCGCGCTCGGACTCGAAAGCGCGAACGATAATGTGCTCAGTTGGTCGATCAACAAAGGATTCGCCGTCAAGGACTACGATGAGGCGGCGAGGAAGCTCAAAGACAAGGGCATCGATGTCCGCACCTACGTGCTCCTGAAGCCGCCGTTCCTCACGGAGCGCGAGGCAGTCGAGGATGCGGAGCGAACGATCGCCCATGCCTCGAAGGCCAGCTCATGCATCTCGCTCAATCCCGTGAACGTGCAGAAGGGGACCTTGGTGGAGAGGCTGTGGCGGACCTGGGCCTACAGGCCGCCGTGGCTGTGGAGCGTGCTCGAGGTCCTGAGATCTACGAAGGGCATTGACTCGAAGATCGTCTGCGACCCCAGCGGCGGAGGTAAGGAGCGGGGAGCGCACAACTGCGGGAAGTGCGACGGCGTGGTCTTGGATTCCGTGAAAGCGTTCTCTCTCTCCCAGGACCACTCGAGGCTGGGGGCGCCTGACTGCGAGTGCAGAGGGATCTGGGAGTCAGTCATGGAGCTGGAAGGCTTCGTCATGGGGGGCACGCCGGACCTCCAAAGGTTTTTCAGGCGGCAGCGAGCTTAGTCCCGTGAGCGTGAGGAGATGCAGGAGTACGAGGTCAAGAGGGGCCTGCAGGACAACATACAGCCCGACAAGCTGAGAGCACTCATACAGGACAGCTTCGGAAAGGTCGAGGAAAGGGACGGGAAGTTCGTCACCTCCTTCGGGGCGCTGAAGGAGTTCAGGGCGTGGCCGGGCAAGAAGTCGCTCTTCGTGGACATGGTCATGGACCCCTCGGTGCCGGACGACGTGGCGAGGAGCACGATCAAGGCGTACAACTCGTTCCTGGAGCGCGTCACCGGGCTCACCTCGAAGGAGAGGAGCAAGAGGATCCAGAAGAAGGCCAAGGAAGGGAAGCTCTGAACCTGCGGCAGCATGTGCCAGCTCGGTGACCTTTAAATACCAGTACCCCATTCAGCAAATCCGCGATACCTTAGGCGGTATCGGCCAGACGCCATGTGGGCAATGCCGAGAGCAACCCAACACTCGCGCTGAAACAGGTTTTCAGGCGCGAACGAGGCGTCACGGCCGACGAACAATGCCTTTGGGACGCTGTGCTCGAGAACTCGAGGACCTGCAGACAGGTCCATCGATTCCGCGAGAGGGATAGCGATGCCAACCACAAGACGTCCGAGAAAGGGCTCGATGGGCTACTCACCTAGGAAGAGAGCCAGGAGCATAACCGCCAGGATCTCGACCTGGCCGGAAGGGGGCGACGGGGCGAAGCTCCAGGGCTTCGCCGGGTACAAGGCGGGCATGACGCACGCGTTCGTCGTCGACTACAGGCCCAGGAGCACCACCGCAGGCCAGGAGGTCCAGGTGCCTGTGACCGTGCTCGAGGTCCCCCCGATGAAGGTCTGCGGCGTGAGGTTCTACCAGGACACCGCCTACGGCAGGAAGGCCGTTGGAGAGGTGTGGTCCAAGAACCTGGACAAGGAGCTGGCCCGCAGATTGCCGATACCGAAGAGCTACGACGAGAAGGCCGGCTGGGCAGCGGTCGAGAAGCTGGAGTACGACGACATCAGGGCGCTCCTGTACACGCAGCCCACGCTCGTGTCCGGGCTGCCGAAGAAGCGCCCGGAGCTCATGGAGATCAGGGTTGGCGGGGCGAAGCTCCAGGACAGGCTCGGCTACGCCAAGAGCATCCTGGGCAAGACAGTCACGATCAAGGATTTCACCAAGGAAGGCGAGATGATCGATGTCTCGTCCATCACCAAGGGGAAGGGATGGCAGGGCACGACGAAGAGATGGGGCACCAAGCTTCTGATGCACAAGAACAGCAAGCACAGGCGCCTCGTGGGCACGCTGGGCACGAAGAGGCCCAACTATGTGCGGCCGACCGTTCCCCAGGGAGGCCAGATAGGCTTCCATCAGAGGACCGAGCTGAACAAGCGCGTCCTCAAGATAGGTGACAACGGGGCTGAGGTGACGCCGAAGGGAGGGTTCCTCCACTACGGCGAGGTGAAGAACAGCTACATGCTCCTGCACGGGTCCGTGCCCGGCCCGACGAAGAGGATCGTGCGGCTCAGGGAGCCCGTGAGGGCGACGGGAGTGAAGCTCACGGAACCCCCGGAACTGACTTTTGTGTCCATTGAATCGAAACAGGGAGTGTGACTTTATGGCTGAGAAGCAAGTGAAGAAGAAAAAGGCCGAAGAGGAGAAGCCGAAGCACGCTCCCGGGAAGCTCATGGTCTACGACCTGGACGGCAAGGTGTCCGGGGAGCTGGACCTGCCCGAATCGTTCAAGGGCGAGTACAGGCCCGACATCATCAGGAGGGCCGTTACGGCCATCGAGGCGAACGCCAGGCAGCCGTACGCGCCCGCTCCCAGGGCGGGCATGCGCCACTCGGTGGAGACCTGGGGCAAGGGGAGAGGAGTGTCGAGGGTCCAGAGGCTGATGAACAGCTCCACGGGCGCGCAGTCCCCGGGGAACGTCGGGGGCAGGCGCGCGCACCCGCCGAAGGTGGAGAAGGACCTGGGCAAGAAGATCAACCACAAGGAGCTCCTGCTCGGCAAGCTCTCGGCGCTTCGCGCCACGAGCGAGGCGGGGCTCGTCCGGGCGCGGGGACACAGGTTCAGCGACGGGCTCACCGTCCCAGTCGTGGTCAGGGACGACTTCGAATCCATCAAGAGCACCCAGGACGCGGTCAAGGCGCTCGAGTCGATCGGTGTCTATGACGACGTCGAGCGCGCGCTCAAGGGCACGAACATCAGGGCAGGGAGGGGCAAGATGCGGGGCCGCAGGTACAGGGTCCCCAAGAGCCTGCTCGTCGTGCTCTCGAAGGAGTGCGTCGGCGGCAGGAGCGTAAGGAACCTGCCCGGAGTGGACGTCGCGACCCCGAGCAAGCTCAACGCATCCGTGCTGGCGCCCGGCGGGGCGCCCGGGAGGCTCATGCTCGTGAGCGAGTCCGCGCTGCAGACGATAGGAGCGTGGAGGAGATGAGGCGCACGATCATCCTGCATCCATACGTCACAGAGAAGACGATGAACGCGATGTCCGGCACGCCCGTCCAGGACCTGAAGGACGGCAACAGGCTGGAGTTCATCGTCCGCAAGGATGCGACCAAACCCGAGATCAAGAAAGCCTTCGAGGAGCGGTTCGAGGCGAAGGTGGACAGGATCAACGTCAAGCTGATGAGGGACGGCAAGCACGCGATCATCAGGCTCAAGGAGGGCTACTCCGCCGAGGATATCGGCATGAGGATAGGCATATTCTAGGTGGTGCTGACATGGGAAAGAGGTTGATCACACAGAGGAGGGGCCGGGGCTTCGGAAGGTACAGGTCCCCGAGGCACCTCAGGTTCACGGACGCCAGCCACCCGAAGATGCGCGCGGACTCAGGGACCGTCGTCGACATCCTCCACGAGCCCGGGAGGATCGCGCCTCTGGTCAAGGTGAGGTACTCGGACAGGGACCACCTGATGATCGCGCCCGACGGCGTCAGCGTCGGCCAAGAGATCACATTCGGCGCGAGGGGCGCCGTATCCGCAGGCAACACGATGCCTGTGGGCGCGCTGCCCGAGGGCACGATAGTCTACAACATCGAGTCCCAGCCAGGGGACGGCGGGAAGTTCGCCAGGACCGCTGGTACCGCCGCCACGATCGTCACCCACGGTGACAAGACGGTCCTCCTGATGCCGTCTGGCAAGTTCAAGGAGGTCGACAACAAGTGCCTCGCGACCGTCGGGCTGGTGGCAGGCGGCGGGCACAAGGAGAAGCCCTTCGCGAAGTCAGGGAAGAAGTTCCACGCGTACGGCGCGAAGGCGAAGGCGTACTTCAAGGTCAAAGGCATAGCGATGAACCCGGTCAACCACCCGCACGGCGGAGGCGGCCACCCGCACGTCGGCACGCAGTCGAGCGTGGGCAGGAACACTCCCCCGGGCAGGAAGGTGGGCCGGCTGGCACCTCAGAGGAAGAAGAGGAAGGTGTGATAGATGGCCGAGGAGAAGAAGGCTGATTCACAGCAGAAGGCACCTGCGAAGGCACCAGCGGCGGAGAAGGCGGGGGCGCCGAAGCCCGCAGCGGCTCCAACAGCGGCCCCGGCAGCGCCTGCCGCGGCGGCTCCGCCTCCGGAGAAGAAGGCGAAGCCCTCCGCGAGGTTCACGGGGTCGGCGAAGGCCGCGAGAAGGAAGATGAGGAAGAAGAAGAGCCAGATCCAGGCCCGCAGGAAGAAGGAGTTCACCTACAGGGGGCACACCCTGGAGGAGCTCCTGAAGCTGCCGTTCGCGGAGATCATAGAACTCCTGCCCGCGAGGGCGAGGAGGACCTACATCAGGGGCCTCAACTCCGAGCAGGAGGCGTTCATCAAGAGGCTCAGGAGTTCGGACGAGCCGGTCAGGACTCACAGGCGCGAGATACCCATACTTCCGGAGTTCGTCGGCAAGACCGTCCACGTGTACAACGGCAAGGAGTTCTCGCCCGTGGACATCAAGGCCGAGATGATCGGGCACTACCTGGGCGAGTTCGCGCTCACGAGGAAGTCGGTGAGGCACTCCGGCCTCGGGGTTGGCGCGACCAGGTCGTCCAAGTTCATGCCGCTGAAGTGAGGGAGGGCGAGGGCAATGGGATACACGCAGGAATCGGACCCGGAGACGACCTCGAAGGCCATAGGCAAGGAACTGGGCGTCAGCCCGAAGCACTGCCGGGAAGTCTGCAAGATGCTCACGGGCATGAAGGTCGAGGACGCGAAGAAGTACCTCAAGGAGGTCGCCGACCTGAAGCGGCCAGTGCCCTACACGCGCTTCAAGATGTTCCTGAGCCCGAAGCCGGGCGTCGGGCCCGGCAGATACCCGAAGAAGGCCGCGAAGGCCATCCTGCGCGTGATAGAGAGCGCCCAGTCCAACGCGGAGTACAAGGGGCTTGAGGCGGACAACATGAGGGTCAAGGTCGCTGCCGCCCACAGGGGCAGGATCGAGAAGTCGTACATGCCCAGGGCGCAGGGCAGGAGCACCCCCTGGAACGAGCAGACGACGAACATAGAGATCATATTGGAGGAGATCGAGGCGTCCTAGGAGTGATGAAGATGGCAAGCGAGAGGAAGTTCGTCACGGAGAACATCCGCAGGATCCTGCTCAAGGAGTACATGATGGCCAAGGTCGGCCGGGCAGGCTTCGGCGGGCTGGACGTGCAGAGGACGCCCATGGGCACCAGGGTCACCCTCATAACCGAGCGGCCGGGCCTGGTGATAGGCCGGAGGGGAGAGGCCATCAAGAGCCTCACGAAGGCCATCGAGGAGGATTTCAACTTCAACAACCCGCAGATCGAGGTCCAGGAGGTCGACAACCCCAACCTGAACGCCCAGATCATGGCGGAGAAGCTCGCGAACGCGCTCGAGCGGGGCTGGCACTTCAGGCGCGCCGGCCACTCGACCGTAAGGAGGATCATGGAGTCCGGCGCCAGGGGCTGCCAGGTGATCATCGCGGGGAAGCTGACGGGCCAGAGGCACAGGACTGAGAAGTTCAAGGACGGCCACATAAAGTACTGCGGCCAGGCAAAGCTCGACTTCATGCAGCAGGGGTTCGCGGCCGCCAAGCTGAAGCCTGGAGTGCTCGGCGTCACGGTCCAGATCATGAACCCGAAGGCGAGGTTGCCGGACGAGATAGACATCATCCCGCCGCCCGCAGAGCCCGCCCCAGCACCCGCGCCCGCGCAGCCGGCGCCCGAGACAAAGGCCGAGGAAAAGAAGGTTGTGGAGGCGGTCGAGGAGCTGAAGAAGGCCGCGGAGGCGGGGGCAGCGGCGGCAAAGCCAAGGAAGCCGAGGAAGAAGAAGGAGGGCGAGGGCGCCCCGGGAGCCGAGGAGAAGAAGCCTCCGAGGAAGCGCAAGAAGAAGGAGGCCGCTCCAGCACCGGCTGGGACGCCGCCCACAGAGGCCATCACGCCTGCCCCCACGCAGGCCATGACAGTCCCCGAGCCCGCCCCATTGGCGGAGCCCGTGGACAAGGTCGAGGAGGCGCCGGCGGAGGAGAAGAAGCCCGAGGCAGCAGAGGGCGAGAAGAAGGAGGAGTGAGCCGGATGCCCCTGCTGAAGCCGAAGGAGTTGAGGTCGATGCGCCCAGAGGACATCAGGGCGAAGTTCAAGGAGCTGAACGACGAGCTGATGCACGAGAGGGGCGTTGCGGCGATGGGCGGGGCGCCCGCGAGCCCAGGAAAGATCCGGGCCCTCCGGACGAGCATCGCCCGCATACACACGGTCCAGCGGGAGCTGGGGATGGCAGAGGCTGCCAAGCCCGTCAAGAAGGCCCCCGCGGAGAAGACGGAGGCGAAGGCCCCCAAGCAGAAGGAGAAGAAGGAGAAGGCTGAGAAGCCCAAGAAGGAGGAGAAGAAGTAATGGCTGGAATATGCTCGGTTTGCGGACTGCCAGAAGAGCTGTGCATGTGTGAGCAGATTGCCAAGGAACAGCAGAAGATACGCATACTCTCGGACACCAGACGCTACGGCAAGATCGTGACCGTTGTCGAGGGCATAGACGACACGGACATCGATCTGGAGGACCTCACGAGGAAGCTGAAGACCAGGTGCGCCGCCGGGGGCACTGCCAAGGACGGCAGGATAGAGCTCCAGGGGGATCACAAGAAGAAGGTCAAGGAGGTCCTGGAGGAGCTGGGGTTTTCCGTGGAGTGAAGGAAACCGAGCATGAGTTCAGGAGATTTCCGGAGACGGGAGTTCATCGGCCTCGGAGCGGAGGTCGTCGAGTCCACCTGCGCGGAGTACGTCGGCATCAAGGGCAGGGTCGTGGACGAGACGAGGAACACGCTCACGATAGAACAGGACGGCAGGGAGAGGAAGGTCCCCAAGGACTGCTGCAAGTTCAAGTTCGTCGATGGCCACAGGACCCATATGGTCTCCGGGAAGGACATCAAGTTCAGACCTGAGGACAGGATCAAGAAGGTGCGGTAGGGTGAGATGAGATGGTGAGGAAGGTCAAGAAGATGGCCAAGACCGAGCCCGCGGACATCGGTCTCGATGTCGAGCCGCCGGCGGGCGCGTGCGCGGACAAGCACTGCCCGTTCCACGGACAGCTGCCCGTCAGGGGCACGGTGCTGGGCGGGAAGGTCGTGTCGGCCAAGATGCAGGCCACGGTAGTGGTCGAGAGGGAGTACATGAGGTACCTCCCCAAGTACGAGAGATACGAGAAGAGGACCAGCAAGTACCTGGCACACTCGCCGCCCTGCCTGCAGGCGAAGCTCGGCGACAGCGTCACGATCATGGAGTGCAGGCCGCTGAGCAAGAGAGTGTCATTCGTGGTCATAGAGAACAAGCGGTAGGTGAGCGCGATGAAAGGCATTCCTGGCAGACAGACAAGGGGCATCCCGACGGGTGCGAGGCTCGACTGCATCGACAACACGGGCGCGAAGGTCGTCCAGGTCGTCAGCGTGCCCACCTACCACGGCACCAAGAGGAGGTACCCGAACGCGGCCCTGGGGGAGATGATGGTCGTGACCGTCAAGAAGGGCACGCCCGAGACGAGGAAGCAGCTGTTCAGGGCGGTCATCGTGCGCCAGAGGAGGCCCTTCAGGAGGCCCGAGGGCACGATGGTCCAGTTCGAGGACAACGCGGTCGTCATAGTCACGGAGACAGGAGAGACCAAGGGGACCGACATCAAGGGCCCGGTCGCGAGGGAGGCCGCCGAGAGATGGCCCAGGATCGCGGCCACGGCCTCGATGATAGTGTGAGGTGGCAGGATGACCGCTAGCACGAAGGCCAGGAAGCAGAGGAGGGCGAGGGCCGAGGCCCCGCTGCACAGGAAGAGGCGGATGGTGTCCGCGCACCTCGACTCAGCGCTCATGACCGAGTACAACGTGCGCTCCCTGCCGGTGAGGAAGGGCGACACCGTCAAGGTGGTCAGGGGACACGCGGACTTCAAGGCGACGGAGTCCAAGGTCGCGTCCGTGGACCTGAAGCACATGAAGATCATAATCGAGAACATCACGGTGCCCAAGGCGGACGGCACGCAGAAGCCCAAGCCGATCGACCCCTCGGACCTCGTGATCACGAAGCTCGACCTCTCGGACCCGTGGAGGAAGAGCAAGCTGGACAGCCTCAAGGGAGGTGGGTCGGCATGAAGAAGCATGTCAAGAGGATGGCTGCCCCGAGCAGCTGGGCGATACCGAGGAAGACGAGCCACTGGGTGACCAAGCCCAGCCCTGGCCCGCATGGAATGCACGAATCGATGCCGCTCCTGGCGGTCGTGAGGGACATGCTCAAGCTCTGCGACAACTCGCGCGAGGCGAGGTTCATCATCGGGGGCAGGGGCGTGGCAGTGGACGGCAAGCCCGTCTCGGACTACAAATTCCCGGTCGGGCTCATGGACGTCGTCACGATCCTGAAGACGAAGCAGAGCTACAGGATGCTCGTGGACTACAAGGCGAAGCTGCAGCTCGTCGCGATAGACGACGCGGAGAAGGGCTGGAAGCTCGCCCGGATAGACAAGAAGAAGGTCCTGAAGAAGGGCAAGGTCCAGCTCAACCTGCACGACGGCAGGTGCATAGTGCTCCCGAAGGACCAGTACAAATCGGGCGACGTGCTCAAGATAGAGTTGCCGTCGCAGAAGATCATGAAGTCGTTCAAGCTCGAGAAGGGGAGCATCGCCCTCCTCACGGGCGGGTCCCACCCAGGCAGCGTACAGACGGTGGAGACCTACAAGGTGAGGAGGGGCTCAGCGCCCAACCTCGTCACATTCAAGGAGGGGTTCGGGACCGTCAAGGAGAACGTCTTCGTCGTGGGGGACAAGGCCCCTGAGATCAAGCTCCTGGAGGCGAAGGCCGCATGACAGAGACCATGAGGGACATCAGGCTCGAGAAGGCCGTCGTCAACATCGGCGTCGGGGACGCAGGCGAGAGGCTCCTGAAGGCCGAGAAGGTCCTCCAGATGGTCACGGGGAAGAAGCCCGTCCGCACGATAGCCAAGACCACGAACAGGGACCTGGGCATCAGGAAGGGCATGCACATCGGGTGCAAGGTCACGCTCAGGGGGAAGGAGGCCGAGGAGTTCGTCAAGAAGGCCTTCTGGATCAGGGAGAACAGGATAGCCGACTACTCCTTCGACCCCGAGGGCAACTTCTCGCTCGGCATCACGGACTACACGGACTTCCCCGGGATGAAGTATGACCCTGAGATAGGCATCTTCGGGATGGACGTCTGCGCCTCGATAAGCAGGCCCGGAAGGCGCGTCCAGAGCAGGCGCATGATGAGGCGCAGGCTCCCGAAGCACCACAGGGTCTCCAAGAAGGAAGGCATCGCATTCGTCAGGACGAAGTTCGGTGTGGAGGTGGTCGATTGAAGCCCAAGAAGAAGTTCGGCAGGACCGTCGGATGCACCCGGTGCGGCAGGAAGAGGGGCATCATACGGAGGTACGGGATGCACCTGTGCAGGCAGTGCTTCAGGGAGATCGCGCCACACATAGGCTTCAGGAAGTACTCGTGAGGTGAGATGACATGCAGCAGGACACACTCAACGACGCGATGGCTCTCATCAGGAACGCCGAGAAGGTGGGCAAGGGCGAGTGCATGGTGCGCCCGTCCTCGAGGCTGATAGGCAGGGTCCTCAAGGTCATGCAGGAGAACGGCTACATCGGGCAGTTCGAGCTCGTCGACGACGGCAGGAGCGGCATGTTCAAGGTCGCCCTGGCGGGACACATAAACGACTGCGGCGTGATCAGGCCAAGGTACTCCGTCAAGGTGGGCGAGCTGGAGAAGTGGGAGTCGAGGTACCTGCCCGCGCAGGACTTCGGCGTGCTCATCCTGACGACCACGAAGGGCGTGCTCACGCACACGGAGGCGAAGAAGGGAGGCGTCGGCGGCAAGCTGCTGGCGTTCGTGTACTGAGGTGTTCATGATGCGCGGCGGATTGCTGAAGGACGAGATACAGATACCCGACAAGGTCCATGTGAGCTTCCAGGACGGCGTCGCGAAGGTCAAGGGACCCCAGGGGGAGCTCTCGAAGGAGCTCTCGCACCCGAGGGTCAGGATCGAGGTCAAGGGCAAGCACGTCGTCGTCTCGTGCGAGCTCCCGAGGAAGAGGGAGAAGGCCCTGGTCGGGACCTACGGCGCGTACATTAGGAACATGCTCAGGGGCGCCACGGACGGGTTCGAGTACAAGATGAAGATCGTCTACGCGCACTTCCCGATCAAGGCGTCGGTGAAGGGCGACACGTTCGTGATCGAGAACTTCCTGGGGGAGAAGTACCCGAGGAAGACCAGGATCCTGGGCGCCACGAAGGTCTCCGTGAAGGGAGACCAGGTCGTCCTCAACGGCCCGAACGTCGAGGACGTCGGCCAGACGGCGGCGAACATCGAGCGCGCCACGAAGATCAAGGGGTTCGACCCCAGGGTCTTCCAGGATGGCATCTACATAACTGAGAAGCCAGGGAGGTGAGAGGTTTGGCAGAGAAGAAGTCACCCCACCATGACGAGTTCATGAAGCTCCACATGTTCAAGGAGGAGTACATCCCCAAGCTCGATGCGCTGGGCATCAAGACGCCCAAGCAGCTCGGCGAGGCGCTCGCGGACGAGGAGAGGGCCAAGGAGATACAGGAGCACCTCAAGGGAGTCGGCCCCAAGACGATCGAGCATTGGGAGGAGGACCTCAAGGCCCCTGCAGAGCCGGAGGAGAAGAAGGAGGCGGCGGAGGCCGAGGAGAAGGAGCCCGAGGAGGAGCCGGAGGCCGAGGCCAAGAAGGAGAAGGAAAAAGAGGTCGAGATCGAGGAGGAGGGGGGCTACGAGGTCAAGCTCAAGCCGAAGCTCTCCAAGGAGACCCTCGAGGCCCTCAGGAAGCGCTCTGAAGTGGACGCCAGGAGGCCGGAGTTCCTGCGCCAGGAGTGGCACAGGAGGAAGTGCCTCCAGAGCGCGCGCTGGCGGAAGCCCGTGGGGGACCACTCCAAGATGAGGCAGCACTACCGCTACAGGCGGAACGTGGTGTCGATAGGCTACGGCTCGCCGAGGGGGGCCAGGCACCTGCACCCGTCCGGGTTCAGGGAGGTCATGGTCCGGAACATCGCCGACCTCGACAAGATCAGGCCGGAGCTCGAGGCCGCGAGGGTCGCGCACCAGGTGGGCATGAGGAAGCGGCTCCAGATAGAGGAGAAGGCGGACGAGCTCGGCATAAGGATACTCAACAGGAGCGGATGAGGCATGAATCTCAAGAACCAGAGGCGGATGGCCGCGGAGATCCTCAAGTGCGGGTCCAACAGGGTCTGGATAGACCCGAACAAGATGGAGGATGCGGCCGACGCCATCACCCGCGCCGATGTCAGGACGCTCATCAACTCGGGCGCGATAGCCTCGAGGCAGAAGAAGGGCGTCTCGAGGGGCAGGACGAAGTACCACCAGGCCCAGCGGAGGAAGGGCAGGCAGAGGGGGCACGGCTCGAGGCGCGGCAGGACGGGCGCGCGCAAGCCGACCAAGGAGCGATGGATGCAGACCATACGCCCCATCCGGAAGAAGCTCAAGGAGCTCAGGGACGCGGGAAAGATCGACACGGCGACATACCGTGACTACTACCTCAAGGCCAAGGGCGGCGTGTTCAAGAGCAGGCCGCACATGGAGTCGCACATGAAGGCCGAGGGAGTCCTGAAGGAGTGATGATGATGGCCACAGGACCCAGGTACAGAGTGCCTTTCAGGAGAAGGCGCGAGGGGCGGACGGACTACAGGCACAGGGCGGCGCTGCTAAGGGGCGGCAAGGTCCGCGCGGTGGTGAGGAAGTCCAACAGGCACACGAGGGTGCAGTTCGTCGAGTTCAGGGAGGGCGCGGACTTCGTGATCGCGTCCGCCGTGTCGACGGAGCTCGCGGAGCTCGGCTGGACGGGCTCGGGCAAGAGCACCCCGGGCGCGTACCTCACGGGCCTTCTCGCGGGCAGGAGGGCCAAGGAGAAGGGCCTTCATGAGGCCGTGCTGGACATAGGCCTCCGGGAGCCGACCAAGGGCGCGGTCGTGTTCGCGGCGCTGAAGGGGATAGTCGACGCGGGGATAGAGGTCCCGCACAGCGACGTCATGCTCCCTTCACAGGACAGGATCACGGGAAAGCACATGCGCGAGGGAACCGCGGGCATGTTCGAGGGCGCGAAGGGCAAGATAGGAGGTGCGACCGATGGGTGACTGGGTACCCAAGACGAGGCTGGGCAAGCTCGTCGCCGAGGGCAAGATAACCACGATGAGCGAAGCGCTCAGGACGAGGCTGCCCCTGAGGGAGGCGGAGATCGTGGACATACTCCTGCCCGAGCTCGCGGACGAGGTGCTGGACGTGAACATGGTCCAGCGCATGACCGACTCTGGCCGGAGGGTCAGGTTCGCCATCACAGTCGTCGTCGGCAACAACGACGGTTTCGTCGGCCTCGGGAGGCTCAAGGGCAAGGAGGTCGGGCCCGCGATAAGGGCAGCCATCGACGTCGCGAAGCTGAACATAATCGAGGTCAAGCGCGGGTGCGGCTCGTGGCAGTGCGGCTGCCTGACGCCCCACTCGCTCCCGTTCGAGGTCACGGGCCATTCGGGGTCCGTGTACGTGACGTTGAAGCCGGCTCCAAGGGGCACGGGCCTCGCAGTCGGGGACATCGGGAAGAGCGTGCTTAAGATGGCCGGGATAAAGGACTCCTGGGGCTTCACGAGCGGGCACACGAAGACCACGATCAACAACTCCATCGCGACCTTCGATGCGCTCAAGAAGACATCGCAGATCAGGGTCACGGACGAGCAGAGGTCCAGGCTCCAGATAGTCTCGGGGCCGACCCAGATACACGTCGCGTCCGTCGGTGTGCCCCCAGAGGAGGAGCCCGAGGGGCCTGCGCCAGAGACCACCAAGGAGGGCGAGTAGGATGGCCGCAGTCGCAGTGGTGAGGGTGAGGGGACACGCGAAGATACAGCGGCAGGCGGTGGAGACGATGGACATGCTCAGGCTGAACAGGGTGAACCACTGCGCGGTCCTCCCGAAAAACGACACGACCAGCGGCATGCTGCAGGTGGTGAAGGACTACGTCACCTGGGGGGAGCTGACGCCAGAGGCGATCGCACGCCTGCTGTTCCACAAGGGCGAGGTGGCCGGGGGCGCAAGGCTCACGGACGCCTATGTCAAGGACAACTCCGCGTTCACATCGATACTCTCCTTCGCGAAGGCGCTCGAGAAGGGCGAGGCGCGGTTCTCAGACGTGAAGGGGCTCAAGCCCGTCCTAAGGCTCCCTCCGCCCAGGCAGGGGCACAGGAGCACGAGGAGACCGTTCGTGGACGGCGGCTCGCTCGGCTACAGGGGCGCAGACATGGAGAAGCTCATCGACAAGATGCTCCCGAAGCTGAAGGAGGCGAAGTAGATGGTAAGCAGGACGAGCAAGTTCAGGGGCAGCAGGACCCACGGCCGGGGCAAGAAGGCCGGGAGGGGCGCTGGCCTCAGGGGCGGGCGGGGAAACGCCGGCCTGCACAAGCACAAGTGGATAAGCGTGATTAAATACGATCCTGACCATTTCGGCCGCCACGGGTTCAAGAGGCCCCAGTCCGTGGTGAGGGACAAGGTCACTATGAACCTCTCAGAGGTCGAGCAGTCCCTTCAAGCACTAGCGAAGGATGGATACGCGGAACACAAGGACGGCAAGTGGACTGTCGACCTGGCGAAGCTCGGCGTGGACAAGCTCCTGGGTTCCGGGAGGATGACCACGCCTGTCACGATCAAAGTACCCGAGGCCTCGGCGAGTGCGGAGGAGAAGCTGAAGAAGGCCGGGGGAACGCTGCTGAAGGAATGAACAGACAGGGCAGGGCATAGACCACGAACTCCTGCGACTAGGAAGGGTGCAGATGGCCGAGGAGAAAGAAGAAAGAAGCATGCTCTACAAGCTCAAGCCGATCACGTCGAGGATTCCGGCGGTGACCAGGCCCGAGGGGCATGTGCACTTCCGGACGAAGATGATGTGGCTCGTCCTCATCCTGGTCCTGTACTTCGCCATGACCAACATCGTGATCTATGGCGTGAACACAGGAGAGGGTGTGGACCTGTTCGCCCAGTACAGGGCGATACTCGCGGGCGCGCAGTTCTCGCTCATGCACCTGGGGATAGGGCCCATCGTCACCGGCTCGATCATCATGCAGCTCTTCACGGGCGCGAAGATCATCAAGCTCAACCTCAAGGAAGACGAGGACAAGGCGGTGTACCAGGGCACACAGAAGCTCCTGGTGATAATCATGATAGTCGTCGAGGCGGTGCCGCAGGTCTACGGCTTCATGGAGCCGACCTCGAGGTTCAGGGACGGCATGGAAGGCATCTGGGCGGGCAACGGACTCGCCCTGGCCCGGACGCTCATCGTGGTCCAGCTCTTCGTCGGCTCGTACCTCGTGTTCCTCATGGACGAGGTGGTCTCGAAGTGGGGCATAGGGAGCGGCATATCGCTCTTCATCGCCGCGGGCGTCGCGCAGCAGATATTCACGGGGTCGCTCAACTGGCACCCCGTGGACAACGCAATCCCGATGGACCCCTACGACAACCCGCCGGCGGGCACGCTCCCGAAGACGATCTACCTATTCCACCACATGTCCGCCCCTGAGCTCTCAGGGGGCGGGTACGAGCGCATCTTCCTGGCGCAGCCGAACCCGATGGTGGCCCTCATAGGCACAATAGTCATCTTCCTGTTCGTCGCGTACACGGAATCGAGCAGGATAGAGCTCCCGCTCGCGCACGGAGGGGCGAGAGGAGCCCGGGGCAGGTACCCGATCAAGCTCATCTACGCGTCCAACATCCCGGTCATCCTCATGGCCGCCCTGCTGGCGAACGTGAGCATGTTCTCGATGCTCTTCTGGAGCCACCCGTCCTTCCGGAACGTGCCCCTGCTGGGCGAGAACTGGATGCTCGGCTACTACGATGCAGACGCCACGAGGCCGTCCGGCGGGCTGGCGTACTACCTATCCACGATCAACGGCGTCGGCGACTGGCTTTTGCCTCTTCTTAGCGACAGCTATCTCAGCGGGCTGGGGCTGGACAAGGAGAGGTACCAGATAGGCATCCATGTCATGGTCTACGTGGGCGTCATGGTCCTGGGCTCCGTCCTGTTCGCGAAGTTCTGGATCGAGACGACGAACATGGGCCCGGAGGCGGTCGCATCGCAGATCGAGTCGAGCGGGATGCAGATCCCGGGCTTCAGGAGGGACCCGAGGGTCCTCAAGAGGGTCCTGGAGAGGTACATACCGGTGGTGACTGTCATCTCGGGGGCGACGGTCGGAGGGCTCGCAGCGGGCGCGGACCTGATAGGCACGGTGGGGAACGCGTCGGGCACCGGCGTGCTCCTCGCCGTGGGCATTATGATACAGCTCTACGATGCCATGGGCAGGGAGCAGATGATGGAGATGCATCCGGTACTCAGAGGCTTCTTCGGAGGCGAGTGATCGGATGGCGGGCTCCAGGGGCGCTGGAGGAGCGAGGCCTCCCAGGCCGGACTTCGGGAACCAGCTCATCGTGATGATGGCCTTCCTGCTCGCAATGTTCGTCATGTTCGACAACGACCTGAGGCAGGGCCTCGGGAGGATAATCGGCGTGCCCCTGACGCCCCTGGTCGGCTTCGACGGCGATCAGCCCATTCTCACGCTCCTCTTCACCGGCCTCATCATGAGCTTCTTCAGCATAAGCGTGAGGCACTTCTTCGTCGACTGGGTCGACCAGGCGAGGAACGCGAGGATCACTTCGGCCTTCCAGAAGGAGCTCAGGGAGGCGAGGGCGAGCAACAACACCTTCAAGCTCAAGAAGCTCACGGAGCTCCAGCCGCAGATCATGGCGCAGTCGCTCAAGGCGTCCCAGATGCAGCTCAAGCTGATGCCCTTGACCATGCTGGTCATCATACCGATATTCGCATGGCTCGCGAACTTCGTGTACTTGGACCTCTCGTCCACGACCTTCTCCGTCCCGTGGGCGTTCGACGCGGACATGAAGCACTCGAACGTGCTGCCCAACTGGGTCCTGCTCTACTCGCTCCTGACACTGCCTTTCGGGCAGGTGCTGACCAGGAGCCTGAAGTTCATCAGCTTCAGGCGCAGGCTGAGCGAGCTCAAGGTGAAGGGCGCGGAGAGCTCGGACATCGAGGAAGAGGGAGCGGCCGGATGAGGATAGCCATTTCAGGTCCACCCGGGAGCGGCAAGACGACCATATGCATGCTCGTGGCCAACAGGCTGGACTACGACTTCGTCCTCGTGGGGCAGCTCTTCAGGCAGATGGCGGAGGAGAGGAAGCTCGACCTCGGCACCTTCGGCAGGCTGGCGGAGGAGGACGAGACCATAGACAAGGATCTCGACGAGCGGATGGTCGCGCTCGCGCGCGCCAACGAGAACATCGTGCTCGAGGGGAGGCTCGCGGGACCGATGCTGAAGGGCAGGAAGGTGCCGGTGTTCGCGGTGTACGTCGACGCTGCGGAGGACATCCGGATACAGAGGGTAGCGCAGAGGGAAGGAAGGGAGGTCGAGGCCGTTCTCAAGGAGATGCGCACCCGGGAGAGGTCTGAGAAGAAGCGTTACAAGGCCTACTACGGCATAGACCCCACCGACAAGGCCTTCTACGACCTCTGGGTCGACTCCTCGAACACCCGCGCCGACAGGATCGCGGACATGATAGTCGAGAGGGCCAGGAAGGCGGTTGCCGAAGATGCTCGTCAAGTCGAAGAGGCCGGTTAGCTCGGGCGTGGGCAGGAGGCCGGAGGACAGGACCGTCGAGGAGCTGCTCAAGGACGGCATCGTCGTCATCGACAAGCCTGCGGGCCCCACATCCCACCAGGTCACCAGCTGGGTCGGCCAGATGACGGGCGCGAGCAAGGCGGCCCATGGCGGCACGCTCGACCCGAGGGTCACGGGCGTGCTCCCAGTCGGGCTGGGGAGCGCGGTCCGTGCGATGGACGCCCTCCACTACGGCACGAAGGCCTATGTCGGCGTCATGAAGATGCACGGCAGTGTCGACCAGAAGAGGCTCGCGGAGGTATTCGACGAGTTCACGGGCGAGATCTTCCAGACCCCTCCGATGCGCTCGGCCGTCAAGCGCGAGATGCGCACGAGAATCGTGGAGTCGCTCAAGATGCTGGAAGTGTCCGACAGGGACGTTCTCTTCATGGTCGACTGTGAGGCGGGGACATACATCAGGAGCTTGTGCGTGGACATGGGCGATGCGATAGGCGTAGGAGCACACCTCCAGGACCTGAGGCGGACCAGAGCGGGCGTGCTGACGGAGGACATGGCCGTCTCGCTCCACGACCTCAAGGACTCGCTGGAGGAGCACAGGTCGGGCAACAGCACCCACCTGAAGAAGATGCTCCTTCCCAAGGAGATGCTCCTGGCACAGATCCCGAAGGTGGAGGTCAAGGACTCCGCAGTGGATGCGATATGCCACGGTGCGAGCCTCGCGGCCCCTGGGATCGTCACGATCGATGAGACCATCCGCAAGGGCGGGACCGTCGCCGTCATGACGCTCAGCGGGGAGGGGGTCGGCATCGGGACGGCCCTCATGGACGCTGAGGAGATGCTCAAGCGAAAGGAGGGTTTCGCAGTGGATGTCTCGAGAGTCCTCATGCCAGTCGGGACCTACATGCGAGTCTGGGGAAGCTCGCAGAAGAGCGCTTAGCAGAAATGGTCCAGAGTCCTCTGCCTGGCCACCAGCGGCTGCGCTTGGATGCCGAGGTTGCGCCTCAGGTGATTTGCCAGCTCCTTGGCGAAGCCGTGCGTCGTGAAGACCGCCTCAGGATCGCATCTCCTGGCGAACTCCACGAGCTCGTCGAACCCGCAGTGGTCGGATACTGGGAACGCCTCGTTCGCCCGTGAGACGCTCACGAAGTCCCTGTCGAGCGCCCACCCCGAGAACGCAGCCGTCTTGGCCCCCTTCTTCTTCAGCGATTCCACCCTCGCGAGATCCCGACCGAGGCCCGATGTGATGTAGACGAACGGAGGGATTGCGAGATGCTGGTCGTATTCCACGTCGGAGAGTGTCATTCCATGCGCTCGAAGCAGTCGGTTGTTCTCCGCGATGGCCCCATGCAGCAACAGCGGGAAGTCCCTCAGGTACGCGCTCAGCTCCTGGGACTTGCCGAGAGGGTATGCGTACAGAACGGCGATGCCGTCTGCGCGCATGATATCGTTGAGCCAATCCTTCACCACTGCCATCATCTCGGCATGGTCCGGGAACACATAGTGCGGCTTCCCGTAGGTCGCCTCCATGATCAGCACATCGCACTTGTGCGGCATGGCAGCCTTCGTGTGCTCCTTCTCCCTCGTGCAGAAGTCGCCGGTGTAGAGCACCTTCTTCTCCCCCTCCACGAGGAACATCTGCGAGCCGGCTATATGCCCCGCCTCGAGCTGCCTCACGTGCTCGTCATCCACGATCTGGACTTCCTTGTTCCTGCGCAGCTTCACGAAGTCGCGGGTTATCTGCGAGCACACGACCGAGCTGCCCCTGAACGAGGTCGGCAGGTGGTCCGTGTGCGCATGCGAAATCATGCACGTGTCGTCCTGGTTGACCCTGCGAGGATCGAACCTGAACTTCCGACCGTCCACTTCCACCAGGATGCCGTTCCCATGCTGGATCATCGGTGAGACCCTCGGCCCTGCGTGAGGACAGAGAGCCCTCGAGGTATAAGCTACCTTATCCTCTCAAGCGAAAATGCTCCGATCATAAGGGCCTTGTTCGTGTGCTTGTACTCGACCCAGTCTCTGGTCTGGACGTCGCCGACGCCCTGGATGCTGAGAAGCGTCTTCTGCTTGTCGGTCTTGAACTGGATGGCTCCGGTCATGTGGTGCTGAATCGATTCGAGCTGCTGCTCCGTGTGCATGCCCCTCTCCACGGCGAAGACCGACACCGCTCCTGCCTGCTTCAGCCTTCCCGCAAGCGTCTGGACGAACTGGAAGGCGCTCTTCTCGTCCGCCTGCGTGATGCTCATGGAAAGGGACATGTAGGCGAGCCTGAGGTACGGGTGCTTCTGCCTCTTCAGCGCCGAGACGCACTTGTCGATCGCGCCCTGCACGGCGCTCAGGTTCCCCGGCTTGTCGACCGTCACGACATGAGCCTCCTCGGCCATGCCCTCCTCGCCCGGCTGCATGCCCGACGCATCGACCCACCAGACGAGCCCCAGCTGCTCGAACTCCTTGAAGGTCGGCAGTATGGGAGCCATCTCCTTCGCGATCTCCGTCGGGTTCTTCGATGTGATGACTATGATCGCTGGCACGCCCTTCTTGAGGCCCTCGGCAACGAAGAGCAGCATCGCGACCTCCTTGCCTATGAACGGCGGGCCCACGCACAGCACGTTCGACCCGAACGGCATACCACCCATCATGAGGTCGTCCAGCCGGTCAATGCCTGTCTTGACCTTCTCGCCTGAGTACTCCTCCTGGACCGCCTCTTCCATCTCCTCGATGTCCTTGGCCAAGTGCGCCCTCAGCGATTGCTCGCGCTTCTCGAGCTCCTTCTCGCGCTGGTACAGCTTGGACTTGGCCTCCCGCTCGCGCTCGACGAACCTGCGCTCCCGGTACGCGAGTGCCCTCTCTCGTTCGTCCTCCCCCTCTGCTGGCAGCTCCGCCCTGACCTCCTCGACCTCTTCGACGCTCTCGAGGATCTCGCGCTCCATCGCCTTCAGCTCTGCCTGCTTGAGGCCGAGCTCGGCTTCATGGGCTTTCAGGTCCTTCTCCTTCTCTATAAGCTGCCGGAGCTTGGTGTTGATTGTCTCGTGCTCTTGCCTGAAACGAGACTCGAGTTCCTTGATCTTCTCCTCCCGCTTCTCCAGCGCGAGCATCTTGCGGACCATGTCCTCCTCCCTGGCCTCAATGGAGGACAGCTTGGTCCTTGTGGTCTCGGTGAGGGTGTAGTACTGCTTCTCCTTGTCGCTCATGAGCCCGCGGACGCTTTCGACCTCCTGCAGGCGGTTGCTGAGTCCTGAGAGCTCGCTCCTCAGCTTGGTTTCGCCATCTGCCAGAGCCTTCTCCCTGGCCAGGATCGAGCCCTCCTTCTCAACTAGTTCGGTAATCTGCTTATCTGCGCGGACTGCCAGGCGCTCGGCCTTCTCGGACTTCTGGCGGATTTCGTCCTCCAGCGCCTTGAGCGCTATCTCCTTCTCCGTGAGGGACTCCTGCTTCATCAGAAGCTGCTGCTCGAGGCCCTTGACCGTGCTCTTCTCCGCAGTCACCTGCCCCAGCTGCTCCCTCGCCGCAGCTATTTCGAGGGTCTTCATGTCCAGGGCGCTCTCGCGCACGCCTATCTGCTTCTCCCTCTCGGCGAGCGCGCCCTGCATCGCGTCGAGCTCCTTGCGCAGGCTGTCCAGCATCGACTCCTCGTTCTCGACGTCCGCGAGCCTGTTCCTCACCTCGCGCTCGCGCGCCTGTATCTCGAGCACGAGCTTGCTGGAGTCGCGCTCCCTCCCAAGCAGTGCCTGATCCCTAGTTTCGACGGACTTGAAGCGCTTCTCAAGCTCCCTCTTCTGGGCCTCGATGTCCGCCAGTTTGAGCTGGAGGGTTTCGTTCTGGCTCTCGAGCTCTGACTGCTGCGTCGAGAGCCTCTGCTTTTCCTGCCTCACGTGCTGCAGCCTTTGTTCCACCTCGGCCTCGGTGGCAGTGACCTGCTGCTTCCTCTCCTCAATCGAGGCCATCTCGTCCGAGAGCCGCTTCTCATAGCTCTCGAGGTCGGACTCCCTGGACCGCAACGCGTCCTCCCTGTACACGAGCGCATGCCGCTTCTTGTCGAGCTCCTGGAGCTGCTCCCTGAGCTTGCTGTCGCTCGCCTTGAGCACCTCCCGCTGCTGTACGGAGGTCGAGCTGGCGATGATGTGCAGCATTGCTCCGCTGAGGTGGATCGCCACGGCGCTGCCAAGATAGGCCATGGGCAATATGCTGGCGAGCTCCTCGGGAGTGAAGTGGAAAACCATCGGGAACACGAGCAGTGCGACCGGGAACATGGCGGAGACGACGCTGATGGTCCTCCTGGAGCTGTTGCCCTCCCAGACCATCGCGAGCGATATCTCGGTAAGGCACACGCCCAAAAGGGACACTGGATAGAGCCAATCGGGTCTGCCTAGCTGGACGTAGTCGTACTCGTCCAACACTATGAGCGTGATTATGAACACAGGGACCACGAACGCAACTATGCTCAATACGAAGTGAGGCTCTTCCCTGTCCGCAACATATGGTTCCCATTTGACGGCGATTGCCACAGCGGCCACCGCAGCTCCGGCGACCAAT
This sequence comes from Methanobacteriota archaeon, assembly GCA_020725925.1. Taxonomy (GTDB): domain Archaea; phylum Thermoplasmatota; class Thermoplasmata; order UBA10834; family UBA10834; genus COMBO-56-21. The sequence goes on along the minus strand of DYTN01000007.1, from coordinate 43,185 downwards.
GGGATTATCCACTTGAGGATCGTGAGCATCTCGGGGGCGTCCCGCAGGAAATCCCAGTTGATCAGCCCATACGCGATGACGGCTGTGAGTGCGAGTGATAGGGCAGAAGCTATCCCGATCGTGTGCGCCAAGCGTCCTATCTTGAGCTGCAGTATTGCCGCCTTCCGGGAGCGCCTCACCTCGGCAGACTCGATCTGCTCGGACGAGGGGCGCTGAGAGGAGAGCCTAGCCGGAGGTGGTTTCCTGGATGAAGACCTGGGGGCCATTGTCCTCTGCCCTTCCCAACAATCCTGATGGTCCCGTGGAACCGTTGGGCGAAAAGCGCCCTAAGCCTACTTAAACATAGTTGTGGCAATTATCATCGAGGCTCGGGCAACAGATGGGCCACCGCAGGTCTGGTATACTGAATCCACGGACGAGGCCTTCCTCGTCTTCCCGGGTTTGAATGAGTGCGCCAGGATGCCGCTCACTGGTGTTGTTCATGCCCTTTCTCAGGCAAGAGAGAACCGACCAGAGCTAGTGCTCCATGGTGACAGACTGGGCACTGAGGCGCATGTCTCCCGAACAGGACATGGCACACACTGCACTCATACACACTGACCAACTCTTCACCCTCCGTTGGGGTGAATGTTGTTTCTAGGCTTTCGGATTTGCCCTTCGGAGAATGGCCCTTCTAGATGGGACTGAACAGCGGCCGACACAGCAATCGGTTCAGCGTGTGGCGCGAGGATGCGCCACCAATCCGAGATTGCGGCATACCAGAGCTCGTCTGTCGACCAAGAACCCACCAGCAGCCGGAGCTACCTGCTTCGCTCAATAGAACAAGACGAGTACCACGTACACAGCCCCCTTCCCACAGGCGAGGAGTATCGGCGCCCTTCCTCCCCAACGGGTGCTATGCCGAAGCACGGAAGTGATCAAGGATAGATAGTTCTCATCAAGGTAGGTCAAATGCATGCCAAGCATATGATGCGGCGATACACACGCGAGCAGAGTAGTGGTCGACCTCAGCCAGCTCAATCCCAGCAAGGACATCGTAAGGATTCTCGAGGCCATCTACGTCGGGTCTCACCCCGTCCGAGAGCAGTGCACATATTCTGACCATGGTAACAGAAGCGTTCTCCATCTCAGACGTGTAGTTGCTGCCCAGTTCCAGGAACCCGCAATCCAACCTCGAATACCCGGAGTGTACGGCGTTCGCGAAAACAGCGAAGCTGTCAGATAGGTTCGAGAAGACCGAATTCCTCTCTGTCCCGACATCATAGAGAGCTGATATCGATCTGCACTCAGAAGAAAGCTGTAGGAGCGTGCCCTCTGCGAAATCGCCATAGGCAAACCGGACTTGCCTTTCATAGCTTGAATTGCCGTAGTACAGATCATGGCTGTAGATCATGTGGTGAATTGTGTGGTTCAGGACTGGCGCGACCCTGATCACGTCTAGGACGGTAGCATATTGCGCTCTGTATCCAGCGTCCCTCTGGTTGACCACTTCGATGTAGAACATCGCAACGACTGCAGTAAGTGCGAGAGCCAACACGACCGAAATGATCAGTGCGTACTGAAGGGTCCTTCCTCTTCGCCTTGATTGTGCCAGTTTCTCTTCCATTCTGGGGAGGATGTGAGCTTGTTCATCAGTGTCAACTCTAGTCGACCCCGGCTCAACTGACAGTTGCTTCGAACATCTCCCGCAGAAGATGGAATGGTCCGGGTTTTCGGCCCCGCAATTCCGGCACTTCATCGCCATCTCTCATTTGCGAGCATCGTCTTTCCCAGCTATGGATGTTGTGCTCGCGATGTGAAATACGACGTCGAACGACATGTCGACGCAGTCGGGAGAATTGAGATGTTCGAGGGCCCGGATTTGCACTGGGAACCCGAGGTGTTTGAATGCTAGCTGAGATTTACCGTACGACGACAACCCCCACCAATGCGCCTGCTGGATTTTATCGTCTTGACTAGTTTCACCTTTCTCCCCCCTGTACCGCTTTAACCCCAGGGTCCGAGATGATACGTCGCTGGTGACACCGCTTGAACCTCCAGAAGACGGAAGCGTTCGAGACCCCCCTCGTGCAGGTCGTCGATGAGGAGCCGCTGCTGCGGGAGAGGGTGCTCGAATCGTCGGTCCTGCAGATAGACGAGCTCACGGGCGGCTTCCGCTCGGCCCAGGTCACGCTGTTCGACTGCGACAACGACTACGCCACCAGCCTCCTGCACCTGCTCTGCATCCGCGCGATATCGCAGTTCGACGAGGAGGTCGTGTGGATCGACGGCGGCAACACGATCGACCCGTACGCCATCAGCTCCCTGTGCAAGAGGCTCAGGCTGGACAGGCGCGAGATACTCTCTCGCATAAACGTCTCCAGGGCGTTCACCGCGTACCAGCTCGTGACGCTCATAGACGAGAAGCTCGAGGAGCAGGTCGAGCGCTGCTCCCCAGCGGCCGTCATAGTGTCCTCGATAACGGAGATGTTCCTGGACAAGGACATGAAGTGGATCGAGTCGCACCAGCTGCTCAGGAGGTGCGCCGAGCGCATATCCAGGGTGACGAAGGAGCACGAGACCGTCACGCTCGTGACGAACCACACGCACCACCAGGTCCGGCCAGCGCCGAAGCTCACCTCGCTGCTGTACGAGCACGCGGACGTGGTCGTGCAGATGCGCTCCCGGTGGCGGGGCATGCTGTTCAGGCTTCCGAGGGCCGAGCGCGAGGTCGTGTTCGCGCCCGTGCCCTGGAATCAATCTATCCTTGACGAGTACAGGGGGGAGGACGACGGGAAGGACGGTGCCTACATACCGCTTGGCCCTTGAATCGATGGCCCAGCAGTGGAACGACTTCAGGAGAGCGCTCAGGAGCGGGGACAAGGAGGTCTTCGACTCGCTCGTGAACAGGGCTAGGATGCACGCCTCGGCGTCCACGTACGCCATAAGCCTCGACCCGACGGAGTCGGCCCTGCTCTCGATGCTGCTGGAGCACGAGAAGGAGCTCATGGCGCTGAGGAGGAGGCTGGAAGAGAAGAGGAACGGCGGAGGACAGGATGGGGAACTCGGGAGCTGTGAGTCTGACGGATGAGGGGCTGGCTGTTCGACATCTACCCGGACTACGGGACGAACTCCATGGTCTATTGGTTGAGGACTCGCAGGGGCGCCCACAGGATAGCGGACAGGTCCTTCCTGCCGAAGATTTACGTCCACGCTTCCAGGGACAAGCTCGACGACCTCGAGAAGGCGCTGCCGATCCTTGATGCGGTCGGAAAAGTCGGGCGCGAGATGAAGCGCACGTGGCTCGGGGAGGCTGAGCGCGAGGTCCTCGCCGTGACGGTCAAGGACTACGCCAAGGTCGAGGACGTCGCCCACACGGTCGACAGCCGCGGGAAGTACAGGGACTATGACCTGTTCAACGTGGACCTCCGGTTCAGCCAGAGGTACTTCGTCGAGAAGGACATCTTTCCCATGGGGCTCCTCGAGCTCAGGCCCAAGCCCCGCATGCTCGACGACCCGTACGCGATAGACTTCGAGCTCCCGCCGCTGAGGAGCACACGGCTCAACGTGTCCATCCGGGCAAGGAAGGGCATACCCACATACGACGACAGGCTCCTCTCCGCGAAGGTCGGAGAGCGCACCATCGACGGGGACGAGGAGCGCGTGCTCAGGGGCATGGAGGAGGAGCTGGCCGCCCAGGACCCGGATGTTGTGTACACGGAGGACGGGGACGCCTTCATGTTCCCGTACCTGTACGAGAGGGCGAAGCGGCTAGGCCTCGCGGGCCTCAGGCTCGGCAGGGACGAGGACGACCTGCGCTCGGACAGGAAGGGGAAGTCGTACTTCACTTACGGGCAGATCAAGTACAAGCCCCCGTCATACAAGCTCAAGGGCAGGATACACATAGACAGGTCCAGCTCGTTCATGTTCATGGAGAGCGGGCTCGTGGGGCTCACGGACCTCTCCCGCATGTCCAGCATCCCTGTGCAGGAGCTGGCGAGGCTCTCGCCCGGGAGCGCCATCAGCGCCATGGAGGTGAACCAGGCGCTCAGGGACGGGTGCGTGGTGATGTGGAAGAAGAACCTCCCGGAGAAGTTCAAGACCGCGGAGGAGCTCGTGATAGCCGACAGGGGAGGGTTCATCTACGAGCCCGTGGTGGGCATACACGACCGCGTGCTCGAGGTCGACTTCACATCCCTGTACCCGAACATCATGGTGAGGTTCAACATCTCGCCGGAGACGATCATGTGCCCCTGCTGCCCCGAGCCCACCAGGAGGGTGCCCGTGCTGGGCTACGGCACATGCGACCGGCAGGTGGGGCTCATCCCGCGAGTGCTCAAGCCCGTGGTGGAGCGCAGGACCAGGCTCAAGCGCATGGTCAGGGACGGCGTCGGGGACACGAAGGCGTTCAAGGAGCGGGTGGACATACTCAAGTGGCTCCTGGTCACGTGCCTCGACTCCGGCACCGAGATTCCTTTCAGCAGGGACGGCAGGTTCGAGGTGCGCCCCGTGGAGGACCTCGTAGAAAGGTACACGCGAGGCGTGCCTGGGGAGCATGCTGTCGCGGACGGGCTCAGCCTGTTCGGTATGGACGGCCAGCTCAATCCATCACTGAAGAGCGTCACCAGGGCGTTCATGTTCCCTGCGCCCGAGCGGGTGCTCGAGCTCGACCTCGGATGCTCGAAGCTGAGGCTCACGCCCGACCACCCGTGCTATGTCCTCCGCGGCGGACATTTGGAGCTGACCAGCGCAGAGAGTCTGGCATGCGGCGATGTGCTCCCCGTGCTGCTCCCGCTCTACTCCAGGGAGGCTCGGGCCGGGGGCTGCATCGCGCATGTCCGCATCAGGTCCAGGAGGTGGACGGAGCCGACGGGCGACCATGTCTACTGCCTCGGGGTCTCGGAGCCGCTGCACGGGTTCGCGCTCGCGAACGGCGTGCTCACGCACAACTGCTTCGGATACACGGGCTACAGGAACGCCAGGTTCGGGAGGATCGAGTGTCACGAGGCGATAAACGCCTACGGGAGGGAGATAATGCTCCAGGCGTCCGAGATGGCCGAGGCGCACGGGTTCGAGATACTCCACGGGATCGTGGACTCGCTCTGGCTCAAGGGCAACGGGGACCCCAGGAAATTCTGCGAACACGTGTCCGGCAGGATAGGCATACCGCTCGAGCCGGAGGGAGTGTACAAGTGGATCGTGTTCCTGCCAGGGAGGACGCACGGGGTGGGCGTGCTGAACAGGTACTACGGCATGTTCGAGGATGGCAAGTTCAAGATACGCGGCATAGAGCTCAGGAAGCACGACACGATCGAGCTCGTCCGGGACATGCAGAACGACCTTCTGGAGCACTTCTCCAAGGCCTCGGACTCGCAGCAGTTCATAGAGCTCGTGCCCTCGTCCCTGGGCGTGGTGGATGGCTATGTCGAGGCCTTGAGGTCGGGGACCGTGCCCCTGGGAAAGCTGATGATCACCAAGCGGGTCTCACAGGGCCTGGGGGACTACAGGCAGTTCAATGACAGCGTGGCCGCCCTGACGCAGCTGGACAACGAGGGGTTCGATGTCAACCCGGGAGAGGCAGTGAGGTTCCTGATATGCGACTGCAGGAGCAAGGACCCAGACAAGCGCGTCAAGGTCGACTCGTTCATGTCCGGCGACGAGGAGTACGATACCGAGGCGTATGTCGACCTCCTGCTCAGGGGCGTGGAGGGCATGCTCCTGCCCTTCGGATACGACATGGAAAGGCTCTCGAAGGTGTTCGGGGCGGTGAATCCGAGGAAAGGTTGAATCACACCTGATTTCGAGATTTGTGCTATGTTCGGCACACCTCGACGACAAGAATAAATACGATGCAGGCTAACAGGTCAGTGCAGGAGAAGGGGGGAGATCGAAGTGTTCATTCCAAAGCTCACGCTGCCCGCCATTGCGATAGCGGCACTCGTTCTCACAGCGACGCCCTTGGCGATAGCACTGAACGATGGTCAGGACGAGGTCAACCCAGACTTGGTCACGGTCGAGGGCATCGTGACCGCATTCCTGTACGACGACCATGACGACGCTGACGATGAGGTCGTCCGGACCATGAGCGCGCACCCGGACATCCCAACGGCGTTCCTCATAGATGACCAGACAGCGGTGAAGTTCGGGCCGTGGTGGTACTGGATGGTCCAAGACACCGACGTCACGGATGTCGTGGCCGTGGGCGACATGGTCAAGGTGACGGGCGAGCCGGAGGTGGAGGACGGCTTGGAGGTCCTCTGCGCGTGGCACATAGAGAACCTCACGACTGGTGAGGAGCTGACGATAAAGGAGGAAGGGAGACCGCCTTGGGCAGGAGGCCCAAAGGCGCTCGGTATTGATCCTTGGCCTCCGTCCGATGAGGACGACTAACAAGGCCGAGGGAGGAGCGCCCTAGCCGGGTACTGCGAATTCGGGGGGAGTAAGGCGGTCCCCTTCCTCTGATAACCCCTTTCGGCATTTCCCTGTCAACGATTATCTAGCGCCTCCTGGATATCGCCTGCACAGAAGGTGAGCGCCGTGGACGAAGAGATGGCAATCGCGATCAGGCTATTGGTCGCCGTGTGCGCGCTCATACCCTTCATCGTCTTTTTGAAGTCGTATTGGCGCACACGGATGACAAGGCTGCTGCTCGCAGCCCTGGGGTTCGGCATATTCGTCGTGAAGGAGATTCTGCTGGCTGCGGGCACCTTCACAATAGTGCTCAAGGAGAAGAACCCGCACGCGCCGAGCGTGACGCACTCCGAGCTCGCGCTCGTCGAGGCCGCGATCGATCTCGCCATCATCCTGCTCTTCGTGGCGGCGCTGCTCTGGAGACAAGGTGCGTCTGTTGAGGAACAACCCGGAACTGGGGACAAGAAAAGCGGTGTATGAGATAGTCGTCCGCAATCCAGGCGTCCACCTCCGGGAGATAGAGCGACTGGCGAATCTTCCCCTGGGGGTGGTGAGATACCATCTGGACCGCCTGCAACGAGAGGACCTCATCTTCGCCAGAGAGGACAGGTACTTCAAGCGGTTCTTCCCGAAGGGCAGGATACCGAGCGTGCCCACGGAGACCTTCGAGGCCCTCAGACAGGAGGGCCTGAGGAGGATTGTGCTCCACCTGCTGAACAGTCCGGGGGCGACCCACTCGAGCATGATGGCCGCCCTCCAGCTCCCCGCATCCACCCTTTCCACGTACCTGTCCATCCTCCTCAGGAAGAACGTTCTCAGGAGGGAGCGCAGGGGCAAGGAGAACCTGTACTTCGTGGCCGACGAGGAGAGCGTCATGAAGGTGCTGATGGTCTACCGCCCGAGCTTCCTGGACAAGCTGGTCGACAGCGCCATATCGCTCTACCTGGACAGAAGATGATCAGACAACCCTGAGCAGCGTCAGCGCAACAGGCACGAGCAGACAGCCCATGAGCTGGATTCTCCGGACACCGATCAGCGGAGGAATGAGGCCGAGCGAGGTGCAGGCAACCATGAGCATCCCGCCCCGTATGCCGGTCAGGGCGACCGACAGGCCGCATATGAAGACGAGCGAGGCAATCGTCACGCGTCTCGAAAGCAGCACCCGCTCGACGCGCGATACGCGGGCGCTCAACCGTTCCAGCAACAGCACCGAGAGGATGGCCGACAAGACTATCGACAGCAGGAGGACGCTCATGGGCAGCCCCCAATCCGCGCCCTTTCCGCCCAGTCCCTCCATGCGAAGGAAGAACTGGAGGGCGTCCATGGAGCCGCTGCGCGCGCGCATTATGACGAACAGTGCGCCGAGGGAGAAGACCGCCCCTGAGGAGGAAATCGCCGAGTACAGCCAGATGAACCGCGACGAGCCCGCGATGCTCAACGAGTCCGGCGAGTCCCTGAGCGAAGGTGCGCACACCGTGACCGCAGATCCCGAGGTCATTCCCGGCATCCATCCGACGAGGATTCCGCCGGAGAACGACAAGAGCAGGTCCCGGACGCCAGGCCGGTGGCGATGGGACCGCATGTCCAGACTCCCAGCGTCTGGCACGGCCCTCGATCCCAGGCTGAGCAGCAGCCCCGGAACGCCGAAGAGGCCCGCGAACATGGGCAGGAGCAATGACGATGGCGACACGATGCGATGGGCGAGCCAGGGCGCGTCTGGGAGGTCACACCAGCAGTATCCTGACAGCAGGACTATCGAGCCGATGACGCCTGATGCGCCGAACACAGCGCAGGTCTTGGCAAGCGCCCTGCCAAGACGAGGGCCGGCATTCCTCGACGCCAGCGACGGGCTCATCTCCGACGTCAGCAGGACTATGGAGAACAGCACGACGATCAGTCCGATGAATCTGCGGAGATGAGAATAGAGGTCGACCGGAGGGCCCATGATAAAGCACACGGGCACTATCAGGAGCGCAGCAAACAGCAGCCCGGCCATCGTGCCGTCGGCTCCAGCACGCACGGCCACACCACCTAGGCCAGCTCGAGCCAGCCTGTGCGCGGGAAGAACGGAGACCACGTCCTCGGCAGGTATCCCAACATAGGCCGACGTGATCGCCTCGGCAAACGCGTGGCCTGTCATCGCTGACGCGACGAGACATGCGGCGAGTAGCCCGAGCTCGTCGACGGCGAGCACATCCCCAAAGACCGCGACGAAGGCGATGGATGCTCCGGAGTACGCCGTCAGTGCGGCGGCGATGTTGTTCATGTGAAGGCCCGGCACGAGACCCGCGAGGAACCCCAGGCCTGCCCCGAGAGCCGAGATCGCCGCAATCGAAACGACGAAGGCTATCGCGTCCACGCGCATGCGAACGCGCTCGAGCGAGTTGCGGGCGCGCATTGCACGTAGGCTTCGCGCGGTGCTACTTAGATGAACCCTTTTGCTTCAAACAGAATGCCGCATCTGGACGATGTGCTCTGATATCAGGAAGCGGCCGCTACAGCACGACGACCTTCCCGCCGACGACGTCAACCTTGACGAGGGTCTTGATCGGGCACCCGAGCTTCCTCTCGATCTCGGCCTTCTTGTCCGTCTTCTCGACGACGACCAATATGTCCACGATCTTGACCTGCATCGACTTCAGGGCCTCGACGAGCGCCCAGAGCGTGCCGCCCGTGCTGATCACGTCATCGACGATGACCACGCGGTTCCCGGCCTTGATGCCGTTGATGAAGAGCTGGGACTTCGAGTACCCCGTGACCTGAGACATGTTGACCTCGCCAGGAAGGCCGTACATCCTCTTCCTCACGATGTTGAACGGCTTGCCGGTCTTGAGGGCCAGGGTGGTCGCGAGGGGTATGCCGAGGGCCTCGATTGTCATGATGACGTCGCAGTCGAAGTTGCCGATCTCGGCCATCGCGTCTGCGACCTCCTTTAAGATGGCAGGTTCGACCCGGGGTATCCCGTCTGTGATGGGGTGGACCATGTAGTCGTAATCGCCGCGCTTGACGACCGGGGATTCGAGGAGCGACGCTTTGAGAGCTTCCAGTGCCATGGATGCACGAATCGCTATTGGGGTAATAAACGTTGTTTCCCCGCTCCCTGGCGGTCACGGGCTCGTGAGCACGCTCACGAACTTGAACGACTCAACGTCGAGCAGACCCTTGTCCCCGAGCTTCAGGCTGGGGACGACCAGAAGGCTCAGGAAGGACATCGTCATGAAGGGGCTCTCGGCCTTGCACCCGAGCTCCTTGACCTTCTCGTGGAGAGAGTCGAGGGCCCTTCTCACGTCGAACACTGGTTTGGTGCACATGAGGCCGGCCACGCGCAGGTTGAGCATGTTGGACTTGCCAGCAGCGCACGCGCAGAACCCGCCGCCCTCCTGGATGATTGTGTTCACAGCCATGGCCATGTCCTCGTTGCTCGTGCCCACCACGATGATGTTGTGGGAATCATGGGCGACGGTCGAGGCAATCGCGCCGGACTTGAGGCCAAACCCCTTCACGAACGCGTTGCTCGCAGGCGCGTCCCTGTACCTGTTGACGACGGCTATCCTGAGGATGTCCTGGTCGATGTTGGGCATGACCCGGCCGTTGTCCACAGGGAGCGTCGCAGTCAGGCTCTTCGTGACTATCTCGTCGTGCACAACGCCGATCACGCGCGCCTCGGCCATCGGGCCCTTTGCCTGGACGTCGAAGTCGGACGGAATCCTTCTCTGGAGGACGAACTGGTTGACCATCTCCTTCGGCTTGACCTCGAACTTGGCTGCCCCGCTGGAGGCCACGAGGTTCCCCTCGATGTACACCTCCTCGACCTCGAACCCGTTGAGGTCCTTGACCCTGACGACGTCCGCTGCCATGCCAGGCTCGATCACCCCAAGGGGGAGCTTGTAGTGCAGTGCAGGGTTGATCGTCGCCGCGCGGAGTGCGTGCAGGGGGTCGATGCCCAGCGAGACGGCCTCGGCGAGCGACTTGTCCAGGTGCCCAAGCATCAGGTCGGAGACGCTCTTGTCATCGGACACCAGGAGGAACTCGTGCTTCTTCGCGAAGCTCGCCAGTGCCGGCAGGTTCTTCGACGCGCTCCCCTGGCGCACCATGACCATCATGCCAGCGGCGTACTTCGCCTGGGCCTCCTCGGAGGAAGTGCACTCGTGATCCGTCGTTATCCCGAGCTTCGCATATGCCTTCAGGCCATCCCCGAGCAACATCGGGCAGTGGCCGTCGATCGGCTTGCCCAGCCTCTTGGCGACATCGATCTTGGCCATCACCTCAGGGTCTTGGGCGATCGCCCCCGGATAGTTCATCATCTCCCCGAGGGCCACGAACTCCTCCCTGGCGAGCAGGGACTCGATCTCCGCTGGCCCCAGCTTCGCCCCGGAGGTCTCGAAGGTGGTCGCGGGGACGCACGATGGCGCCGTGAAGTAGACCCTCAGCGGCACGGTCTTCGAATCCTTGACCATGTACTCGATGCCCTGGAGGCCCAGGACGTTCGCGATCTCGTGCGGGTCTGTGATGACGGTCGTAGTGCCATGGGGGACGACGGCCTCGGCGAACCGGGATGGCACGACCAGGGAGGACTCGATATGTATGTGCGAGTCTATCAGTCCGGGGATGATGTACCCCTGCAGGTCGCCTCCCACTGGTTCTACGCTCTTGATCCTGCCCCCCTCGAACTCGACCCTCCCAGGGAAGATCTTCTTGTGCCGGACGTCCACGATGTTGCCTTCGATCAAGCTCCGCACTCGAAATCCATATCGGGATATCTCGAATTAACCGTTCGCATCAGCTGGGACCACCCAGAGGCCGAGGGTGTTCGTCAGCAACAAGTCTAATAACCCGCTCAATATTCGCAGCACGAAGAGGATGATGCGATGGCGATGCCAAGCGGCACGATTTCGATAGCGCCAGGCGTGTTTTGGGTTGGGATCAAGCACCACAACAGGAGACTGTTCGACGGTCTCATCCCGCTGCCTCACGGGACGAGCTACAACGCGTATCTCGTCGTGGGCAAGGAGAAGACAGCCCTGATCGACACGGTCAACCCAGGGTTCGAGCAGGAGCTCCTGGACAAGATATCCGCGCACGCAGACCCGGCGAAGATAGACTACATCATCATGAACCACGCGGAGCCAGACCACGCGAACGCTACGAAGCTCATGCTGACCGTGGCGAAGAACGCGAAGCTCGTGGCCGGGGCCAAGGGCAAGGAGGCTGCCATGATGTACTTCGATATCGACCCCGAGAGGATCCTTGTCGTCGATGAGACGACCAGGATCGATCTTGGCGGCAAGACCCTCAGGTTCGTGGACGCTCCTTGGCTGCACTGGCCGGAGACGATCTTTACCTATCTGGAGGAGGACAAGATACTCTTCCCGTGCGACTTCTTCGGCTCGCACGTGGCCGCTGGAGCGTTCTACGCGGAGGAGTACGGCAACGAGCTGGCAGTGGACATGGCCAAGCTGTACTTCGCGGAGATCATGATGCCCTTCAGGAAGCCGGGGCAGAACGCCCTCGAGAAGGTCAAGAAACTGGGCCCGAAAATCATCGCGCCCTCCCACGGAGTAATCTGGGGGACACGAAGATCATACTTGATGCCTACACCAACTGGACCGCGGAGAAGATGGAGAGGAAGGTCCTGGTGGCGTATGTGACCATGTGGGGCAGCACTGGGAAGCTGGTGAACGCGCTCAAGGAGGCGCTGGTCAAGAAGGGTGTCATCGTCAACATGTTCGACCTCACAGCATCGGACATCGGCGATGTCGCCAAGGAGTTGGTGGACTCCCCTGTCCTGGTGGTAGGTGCCCCAACAGTCCTGAGCGGTATGCATCCAGTAGGAGCCTATGCCGCGCTCCTCGTCAAGACGCTGCGTGCACCGACGAAGCACGCCGTCATGCTGACATCGCACGGCTGGTCGGGCGGAGCGGTCAGGCAGCTCCAGTCGTTCCTCGAGGGGACCAAGATCGAGGTCCTCGGAGTCGTGGACGTCAAGGGCCCGCCAAAGGAGGCTGAGTACGCCAAGGTGCTGGAGCTTGCGGAGAAGATCGTGGAGAAGCTCGGCTGAGTGCTTGGACGCAGGACCTGAGCGCTAGCTCCGAAACGATGATATCGCCCGCAAGGGAATCGTCCTCTAGATGGTCTATCCAAGGGATGTTCTGAACAAGCTCAGGTGGACTGAGGGCGAATCCCTGGCAGATGCGGTGATTTGGTACATCCACCGAGGAGCGCCTGGAGACGTGCTCAAGATTGCTGGGGACAGGATCTCGTCCCTGGGGAGGGGATTCTTCGAGACAGACGATGCGACGATCCCGTACCACAGGATTCTCAGGATAGACTACAGGGGCAGAACCCTGTTCGAGAAGGACATGCGCGCAAAGGGCATGACATGACCGAGACTCTGCCCCCGACGGTGCGTTTGCTGGGCAAGGTATATCTAGGCCATGGTCATGCACGCGTCTGATGGAGCTTCTCTGGCTGCCGTTCTCCTTGGCAACCATCATGATGTACGGTCTCGGCCAGGTCTTCGCCAAGGAGACCAGGGCAGACGCCGCATCCGCCGGCCTCTTGGTGCTCCTCGGGGGCAACATGCTCGTCATGTGGGGCGTCTACTGGCTCCTCCTGCACGAGCCCGGCACTTTTGGACTTGAGACCTGGCTGTGGGCCGCGGCTGCCGCTGCGCTCTCGGGCTTCGCCTACGTCACCTACTACGAATCGCTTAGGCATGGCAAGGTCAGCATCGTCGGCACGATTGCCGGCGCGTATGCGCCCTGGACCGTCGTGCTCGCGCTTGTGTTCCTGGGCGAGGACATGAGCCTCGGGGAGGGCGCGGGGGTTGCGCTGGTGGTCGCGAGCATGCTCGTCTTCACGTACTCGGCGGGCAACAACAAAGAGAAGAGAACGGAGCTCCTGGGCATAGCGTTCGCTGCCTGCTCGCTGTTCTTCTGGGGCACGTCGGCAGCCTTGGCAAAGGACGTCATCACGGATATCGGCAACACCAACTTCATCGGCATGTACGCACTGGTCTGTCCCAGCATCTGGGCCGTCTATTGGATCGGGACGGCCAAGGGCAGGTTCGAGACGCCCAGGTCAAACAAGTGGCTGCTCGAGCTCTCTCTGCTGTGCTTCGCCGGCGGGGGGATCACGCTCTACCTGGCCATAGAGAACGGCGATGTCTCGATAGTGTCGCCGATCACGAACCTCTACCCGATAGTGACTATCGCCGCAGCCAAGATCAGGCTCAAGGAGCGGCTCAGCCTCAGGCAGTTGATGGCGCTGGCCATGCTCTTGGTGTCGATCCCGCTCTTCTCGCTCTAGATGTTCCTGTACTTGCCGTTCGAGAAGACTATCCTGTCCAGTATGCGCGTCTCCGGATGCGTCTTGGAGGGAGTAAGGTCGGCGACGATCTCGACATGGTCCCTCAAGGGGCTGTTCGCGACCTTGTTCCCCAGGGTCTCCTGAACCTGGTATATTCCGGCCGAGTTCGACATCTTGACCTCGATCTCAATGAGCTTCGTCTTGCCCTTGTGTATGTCGACGGACTCGATTGACAAGGCTGAGATCGAATGTATGTCGTGCTTGCCGAGGTCGAACGAGAGCCTTCCCCTGCCCTTCGTGATGTCGCACCCGTCCGCTATCACGATGATCGAGCTCTCTATCGTGAGCGCGTTCTCGCCTACGTCGTGGGCGTAGAGCGCGTGAAGGATCTGCTCCGTGACCTCCACTCTCTTCCCCACATCTGGGCACAGCGAAGGCAGCAGCCGTTCCAGGATGCCCTTGGCGAGGATCACGCTGAACACCTCGTGCTCCTCTCTGTGGACCGCGTTGCCTATGTCGTGCAGGAAGCAGCCAGCGACGACGATCAGGTGCGCATCGTCCTCAGACATCCCCAGCCCTTTGACGGAGTCCAGGGCGACCGCATCGCTGTCGAGGATGATCCTCAGCAGCCTGAGCCCGTTCGCGGTCACGATCCTCGCATGGATCGGGCCGTGGTCGTTGTACCCCAGCTTTCTCACGGCGATGTAGTTGGCGAGGCTGAGGTAGGTGTTGGTCTCCTCGTCTGCCTGGAGCATCTGGAACAGCTTCAGGGCGTTCGGGCAGTCCTTCAGCTCATCCAAGATCGTCCTCACGGACCTCTCCTCGAGCTCCGTGTATGACGAGGGCATCTTCAACCCGTACAGCAAGCCGCTCTCCAACACCTGTTCGGCCATCTGATCCACCTGCCTGTGACGCAGCTCGAATGCCCAGGTGGGATATTGAATCATTCCTTCTGAACCGCCGCGGGGGCGGCGGCGCAACATTGTACATCAATCAAGCTTTTGTATCGGCATTCCGCTGACAACCTGGCACAGATGACATACATAGACGAACTCGTGGCGGTCCTCGGCAGGGAGAAGGTCCTCACAGATCCCTCCGAGAAGTTCGTGTACGGGGCGGACTGGAGCCCCAGAACCCCGGACGAGTTCGTCCCGCCAGACGTCGTCGTCTTGCCGAGGTCGACCAAGGACGTCCAGCGGCTGGTCAAAATCGCCTATGCCCACGACATCCCCGTGACTGCGGGCGGCGGCCTCACGGGCATGCTCGGCGGCGCTGTCCCGATATTCGGCGGCATCTACGTCGATACGACCACAATGAACGCGATAGTGGAGATCGATCCCAAGAACCAGACGGTGAGGGCCCAGGCAGGGGCGACGCTCCAGGAGGTCAACGACGCGGTACAGCCCTACGACCTCTGGCTCCCGCATCAGCCTGAATCGAAATGGGTCAGCACGGTCGGCTCCGCAATCGCCTGCGACAACGACTCCACATTCGGGGTGAGGTACGGCAAGATACTCAACTGCCTGCTGAGCGCGGAGATTGTCACAGGCACGGGCGAGATACTCGAGCTGGGCCACAGGAAGGCCCACTTCACATCCTCGGGCTACAAGCTCAAGGACCTGCTCGCGGGGAGCGAGGGCACGCTCGGAATCATCACCGAGGCGACGCTGAAGCTCGAACCGATCCCTCCGTCTCGCAGGGTCGACATGCTCGTATTCCCACGCATGGGCGCTGCGGTCGACTACCTCAGCAGGCTCCTGAAAGCAGGCCTGTGCATAGAGGCCGCCCACATCAACTGCAAGCGCAGGCTCAGGTTCTACACGCACAGCTACAAGCTAAAGCACGGGAAGGACCCGGACATCCCACAATGGGCGGAGGCCCTGCTCGCGATAGCCTTCGCAGGCGATGTCGAGGTCGTGGATTCGCACAGGGCACACGCGCTCAAGATCGCCAAGGAGTTCGAGGCCCAGCTCGTGGAAGAGCGCGAGATAGTCGACTCATGGTGGATGTCCAAGTATACGCTGGACTTCGAGCCCTTCAAGCAGACGTGGCCGGACTCGCAGACGAAGAAGAAGTTCGGCGCGGCAGATCCGGGAGTGCCTGTCGGCCGTCTCGAGGAGTTCTATCACAAGTTCATCAGCGTGGCCGAGAAGCACGGGCTCGAGATCATAGGCATGAACGCGTACCTGGCGCATCCCAACAGCATCGGCTTCTCCCTCTCCTGCGCGGTCTTCGTGAACTACAGGGACAAGGACGAGGTGAGGAGGTTCCGGGAGTTCCACGACGAGCTCAGCAGGCTCGCGGTGGCCTTCGAAGGCACCATGAGCACCTTCATGAGCGACACCTACCAGAAGGCCCCGTACCTCGAGCTGGAGCACGGCGCCTCCCTGAAGTACATGAGGGAGGTCAAGAGGCTGTTCGACCCGAAGGGCATCATGAACCCGGGCAAGAAGTTCGGGCGCGAGGGGGCCGGCAGGTGAATGGCCTCGAGGAGTTCAGGGAGGAGCTCGAGACCTGCTTCGGAACCTCCTGCGGCTTCTGCGAGAGGGGCTGCCCGGTGTACCAGACGCTCAAGGTGAAGACGCTCTGCATGAGGGGCAGGAACAGGACCATGCTCGGCCTGCTCCAGGGCAGGTTCGAGATCACGCCGGCCGTGGTCCAGGCGGCGTTCGAATGCACCCTGTGCGGCAACTGCGACAGGTGGTGCTCGCTGAAGAACACCGAGCACACGCGTGCTTTTAGGGAGTACCTGCTCAAGCACGGCGTCGAGCCGATGAAGGAACACTCCTCCCTCCTGGCCAGCATCAAGAACTACGGCAACCCGTGGTTTCAGCCAAGGAGTGCGAGGAACAGGTGGACGAAGGGACTGAACATATCAAAAGCTTCTCCTGGAGGCCCCGAGGTGCTGTTCTTCGCCGGATGCACTTCGGCCGTCACGAAGCCCCTGAACAGGAGCTTAGTCGCCAGCGCGAGGCTGCTCCAAAGGGCTGGCGTGAAGTTCGCCACGATGGGTCAGGACGAGCCGTGCTGCGGGTCCACGCTCCTCAGAGTGGGCCAGACAATGGCCTTCGAGGAGCTGTCGCGGGAGAACATGCGCAAGTTCGAGTCGCTTGGCATCAAGAAGATCGTGACTGCGTGCCCAGGGTGTTACACCACGCTGAAGAAGTCGGTCGAATCGTCCGGGGTGAAGATCGATGTCAGGCATGTAGCACAGGAGATCAGCGGACTCGTGAGGCAAGGGAAGCTCGACCTGAAGCGGTCCACGGAGCGCCTCACCTATCACGACCCCTGCCACCTCGGAAGGCTCGGGGGAGTGTTCGAGGAGCCCAGGGAGATCGTCAATGCTGTGGGGACGCTCGTGGAGATGCCCAACAACAGGTACGAGTCCAGGTGCTGCGGCGCGGGGGCTGGGCTCCAGTCAGCGTTTCCGAAGCTCTCCCGGGAGCTCGCGACGAAGAGGGTCGCCGAGGCGAGGGCGACGGGCGCGACGACCATCGTGACCTCGTGCCCGTTCTGCGAGACCCAACTGAGGACCGTCCCAGGAATCAAGGTCGTCGACCTGATGGAGCTGCTCCTGGACTCGGCCCAGGACGTGGAAAAGGGGAACGGGAACAACAGGAAGGCTGCCTAAGGCATCAGCTTCCTTCGGAGCTCCCTCTCGCGCGACAGTATGCTGTCTCTCGCCATGGTCCATATGACAAGGAACATGAACGCGACAGTCAGCGAGAGGCCGCTCGCCCAGATTATCTTGACCTCGTTCGACGCGTCTGATATGCCGATCGCAAGATACAGCAGGCCGACGCCGATGATCCCGAACAAGATGCTCATCTGCATCGACAGCTTGGAAACCTGCGCCGCCGTTTCTGCCTCGACCATTTGATCCCCAAGGACGAGTATCCTGGGCATCCGTACTTAAGCGTTTAGCTGGAGTCCCGGTCGGCCATTGTCGCGCCCACGCTTGCAGGAATCAGGCGACGAGCTCGTAAGTGACCCTCTCCCTGTCCTTCCCCTTGTTCTCGCACTTCGTGATCCTCACCTTGCCGATTTCGGCGAGGGATCTCACATGAGTGCCGGCACAGGGGCACACGTCGAACTCCTCCACCTTGACGACCCTGAGGTCCTGGACGGACTTCGGCAGCAGGTCCAAGTTGGCCCTCTGAGAATCAACCGTCTGTTCGAGCTCGGCCCGCGCTGCCGTGCAGATCTCGACCTTCGCGCCCGTAGAGAGGACCTCGTTGCACTTCCTCTCCACTTCCGCGAGCATCTCGTCCGTGAACTTGACAGGGGCGAAATCTATCCTCGACCTGTCGTGATACAGCTGGTTGCCAACGGTCCTGGCCTTGTACAGATCGTAGACCACGCCCGAGACGATGTGCTGCGCCGTGTGCATCTTCATGTGAGCATACCTGCGCTCCCAGTTGAGCACGCCGTGTACGATCTCGGGGACGATATCAGGGTTCTGGACCAGGTGGTGCCTCACGCCCTCCTTCTTGGTCACCTCGCGCACCTCTGCCTTCCCGCCTGGCCACTCGAGGTGTCCGGTGTCCGACGGTTGCCCCCCACCAAGGGGATAGAAGGCGGTCCTGTCCAGGACCACGAAGTCGAACCCTCGCTCGAGAACCCTCGCGTCGAACTCCCTGATGTAGTTTGAATCGACGTCCTTCATGTAGAGCATCTCTGTCATGGTGTTCACTGGGCCCTGTGGGAACGCAGAATGGCCGATGGAGGAGATAGCTTCACTCTTTCGGGGCGCCGCAGTTCGGGCACGAATGCATGAACACCGGGTACTGCACGTTGCAGTTCTTGCACCTGACCATCGGAGTCGCGTGGTGCGCCGCTGCAGCTGGCGGCGGTGCCTGCGGGACGGGCGGGGGCTGGATCGGTGCGGGCGGTGGCGCGTACGGGGCCGGCTGCTGCACCTGGACCGTGCCCGGGGAGTATGGCTGGTAGCCCACTGGCGCTTGGGCAGCGAGCGCGTCCCCGAGCTTGGCATAGGTGAGGATAAGGAACAGCGCAGGTATGACGAACCCGACGAGCCCGAAGATGATCCACACGATGCTGTCGTTCTTCGCGTCGTGGAACCTCCCCTGGTCGATCGCGTCTATTACGGTCTTCCTCTCGAACACGGCGGCCGTGAAGCATATCAGCATGGCGAAGAACCCGAAGACGCCCACGACGAGCGCTCCCCTGCCTCCGTTGTCCACATACAGGACTATCGACACGATGGCAAGCAGAAACCATATGAACGCCATGCCAAAGAACGACATCTGCGCCCACCAGGCGAACTTGCGGCCCTCGGCGACTTCCCTGGGCAACCACGGCGGGCTCGCAGCAGGCGCAATGATAGTACTTATCGGACTGCTCATTTTCGAATGCCTCCTCTAAGTCATCCCTTCTTCAGCCGCAAGAAGCGGCCTCGGGTCAAGAATCGTGATGGCGATATATAGCCTTGCTGGTCCTGGCCAGCAGGCCAGCAGACGCCGCCCTGACGGCGCGACAATCTACGACAGAGCCGTTCCGAGCCTCTCGACTTCCTCGATTGCCTCCAGGACCATCCTCGGGGTGACCGCGAAGGGCATGGAGCTCATCGAGTCGGTCGGGTCGCAGGCCTTCTCGGCGGCGGCCAACAGCTGGCCCCGGTCGATCTCCCCGAGGTCCCTCAGCCGAGTGGGGAGCCCGAGCGATTTGCACCAGCGCATGACCCGCTCGATCTCGCCCATCTGCCGCTTCTCGAGGACCATCTGGACGAGGACGCCGTAGGCAACGATCTCGCCGTGCTTGCGCGCAATCCCTGGGATGATGGTGAGGCCGTTGTGTACCGCGTGTGCCGCGGCGCATCCTCCGCCACCGAATCCGAACCCGCTCATCAGCTTGATGGCCTCGACCACGGCCTCGACCGAGTCCGTCACCTTCCCAGCCTCGACATCCTTCTTGGCCTGGAGGCCGTGAGCCATGAGCACCGAGAAGCATCTCAGGTTGACCTCGAGCGCGGCCTCGGTGGCCTGGTCCGCAGCCTTCTTCATGCGCTGGGACGCCGCGTATGCCGGCTTCTCGAAGGCGCTCGCGAGCGCGTCGCCCATGCCCTGCACGAGGTACTGGGGCGGCGCTCGGGCGACCACGTCGGTGTCGACGAGCACGAGCACAGGCGCCCTGCTCAGGTACAGGTCCTGGACGAACCTGTGGTCCTCCGTGAATATGACCGCATCGGCCATGCCGTCCGCATTGGTCGCGCACTGCGTGGGAACAGTGATGGCAGGCACGTGCAGCTTCTCAGCCACGGCTTTGGCGGTGTCGACGGCCTTGCCCCCGCCGCAGCCGACGACCACGTCGACATCTAGCTCATCGGCCCGAGCGGCGATTTCGTTTATCTTGGCCATTGTGCACTCGCCCACGCTGTCGTCGTAGGCGACCACAGGAACCCCCGCGGCCAGGAGGCTCGCCTGGACCCGAGCCTTGACCTTGGAGAAGCTCGTCCGCCCGGCGACCACGAAGGGCCTCGTGCCGTACTGCCTAACGTGGGACCCCAGCTGGCTGAGCACGCCCGAGCCTTGGACGTACCGCGCTGGCAGGATGACCCTTCGGACACCACTCTCAGGCAATCCAAGCACCTCCCAAAAGCCGCATAGAACGGCAGGATGGCCATGACTTGTGCGCATTTCAAGCTTGTGCAGCATTAATGTTTGGGCCAACCAGGCAGGGAGAATGTGGCGGTCGGCCGCAAAGGCATAAGTAGACTGAGAATATAACAGGCGCAAACAGAAGCGGATTGAACGGATCGTTCAGCGCTAGGCTGGACTGTGACACTGATGAAGTTCGAAGACTATAGAGACATCTATTCTCAGCTCAGAAAGGCACACGACATAGACTACCTCGCCAAGAAGCTCGGCATGGACCGAGAGTTCCTCTTGGTGCTCTACACCCAGAGGACCGTCAGGGACGCCACGAGGAGGTTCTACATCGTCAAGAAGGACATCAAGAAGATCGCGAAGGAGTGGCGGAGGGGCACGCCGATAGCCCGCATCGCGAGGCAGATCAACTTCCCGCCCGTGCTGCTCGGGCTGATGATGGCACCGGAGATACACCTCACGAGGAAGCAGTACTGGAAGTACATCCGAGACCCGAACACCTGCCACGACAAGAGGCTCAAGAAGGAGTTCCAGCAGATAGACGAGGAGGACATGGTCTACTCACCCAGGGGCGCCCAGATACAGACCGACAGAGGCGTGTGGGGCGAGAGGAAGCTCCACGAGTGGCTGGACAAGAGGGGCATAACGTACAGGACCGAGGAGGACCTCAGGAACACACACAAGAAGACCCCTGACTGCCTCCTTGACAAGCCCATACATATCGACGGCACGAAGGTCTGCTGGATCGAATCCAAGGCGTCCTTCGGGGACGAGATCGAGCTCAGAAAGAACGTCCGTAGGCAGCTCAAGCCTTACACAGACATCTTCGGCCCGGGCGCGGTCGTCTACTGGTTCGGGTTCCTTGAGGGAATCGAGCCCCCGGAGGGCATCGTGCTCCTCCCAGGCACCTTCTTCGACGACTGCGAGCGCGACAAGATCGGGTGGAAAGGTTCTTAGGACTAGGCAAGCATGATTCCCCGGATGAACCGAACCTCGGCCAAGTACATATCAGCGGGGGACCTGGAGAAGTACAGCTACTGTCCCCTGAGCTGGTGGCTGAGCTCGGAGTTCGAGGGCGAGAGCGAGGGGCTGGCGCAGGGGATCAAGGGGCACGACCGCCTGGGCAGGTCCCTGTGGAAGATAGATTCCGGTGAGAGGACTGCACGCGAGTCCGAGAAGCTCGTGTTCTGGTGGGCGATAGTTGCGACGGTGACGGCGATCATCGGCCTCGAACTCCTCCCGCTCAAGGAATCAGTCACGATATCCCAGATACTGGGCGTTGTAGCCCTCATATGGGTGCTCGCGGCTCTCTTCTTCCTGTACAAGTCTGCCAAGTCGACGATCCAGAGCTCCGTCGTCGAGTACGAGAAAATCATCCTCATCTTCGCGATAGTTGCCGTGATCGTAGCTGTGAGCGCGGTTGCGTTCCTGATCAAGGACATCAGGCTGGCGGAGGCGCTTGAGGCGGTCGCAGTGGCGTGGCTGGTCGGGGCGTCGTTCTTCCTCTACAGATCCCTCCGCTCGACAGATATTGTGGAAGGGCTCAGGAAGGAGTTCAGAGTAGATGGGAAGATAGAGTACATAGACCTCGACAACTCCATGGTGTTCAAGTCGGAGAAACACGGGCTGACGGGCAGGCCAGACTACGTCATCAAGATGAACGACAATGTCATCCCGGTCGAGGAGAAGACGGGGAGGACTCCGCGAGGGCCGCTCTTCTCACACATACTCCAGATCGCCGCATACTGCCTTCTCATCGAGGAGACGAAGGGGAGAGCTCCTCCGTACGGGCTGCTCAAGTACCCGGAGCATGAGCACGAGATCGAGTACAACGAGGACCTCAAGAAGGTCCTGCTGGAGAAGCTCGCGGAGATGCGCGAGATCTCAAAGACCGGCGATGTGCACAGGAACCACAACAGGCCCGGGAAGTGCGTCCACTGCTCCCGGAGGCCCATCTGCCCGGAGCGGCTCGCCTGACCGGGCGGTCACTCGACGGTCACCGTCTTGGCGATGTTCCTCGGCTTGTCAATCGGGCATCCCTTCGCCTTTGCCAGGTAGTATGCCCACAGCTGGAGCACCACAATGATGGGCACGGGCGCGAATATCGGCGGGATCTCCCGCACGCGGATGGTATCGTCCACGTACTTCGCTATCTCCGTGTCCCCTTCGAACGCCACCGCTATCACTGGGCTTCCTCTGGCGGAACACTCGCTTATGTTCCCGAGCATCCTCTCGTAGGTGTGGTCCTTGACCGCGATGGCCACCACGGGCGATTCCTTCGAGATGAGCGCCAAGGGCCCGTGCTTGAGCTCCCCGGCGGGGAACCCCTCCCCGTGGACGTACGATATCTCCTTGGTCTTGAGCGCGCCCTCCAAGGCGACGGGGTAGTTGATCCCCCTTCCGATGAAGAACATGTCCTTCGCACCCGAGTACTTGTTCGCGAGGGCCTCGATCAGGTGCGCCTGGTTCAACACATCCTGGACAGCCCTGGGGAGGTTCCTTAGAGAGCCCGTGATGGACCTCTTCGCCTGGGCCGTCAGCACCCGGTTCTGGACCCCGAGGTCCATAGCCAAGAGATACAGCGCCGCGAGCTGCGTCGCGAAGGTCTTCGTCGCGGCCACGCCTATCTCCGGCCCCGCCCGTGTGTATATCACGTGGTCCACCTCGCGCGTGATGGCCGAGCCCACGACGTTCGCTATGCCCACGGTCTTGTTGCCCCTCTTCCTCGCCTCCCTCGCGGCGCCCAATGTGTCCGCGGTCTCGCCGCTCTGGGTGATGAGCACCACGAGCGGGCTCTCCCTCGCGACCGGGGAGTACCTGTACTCAGAGGATATCTGGACCGTGGTGGGGATCTTCGCGAGCTCCTCGATGATGTACTTCCCGACGAGCCCCGCATGATACGACGTGCCGCACGCGACCACCTTGACGCTGGTGAAGCTGTCCCCCTGGAAGAACGGCTCCGTCTCGAGCGTCTCGATCCTCCCGAGCAGGGAGTCGTGGATGGCGTCAGGCTGCTCGAATATCTCCTTCAGCATGAAGTGAGGATACCCGCCCTTCTCCGCATCCTCGAGGCTCCATGTGATCTTCTGCGCCTCGCGCTCGACCAGCTCCCCGCTGGGACCGCGGATCGACACCGAGTCCATCGTGACCCGGACGACCTCGTCGTCCTGGATGTAGACGACACGGTTGGTGTACTTCAACAGGGCCGTCACGTCGCTCGCGAGGAAGTTCTCCCCCTCTCCCAGGCCGACGACCAGAGGGCTCTCCCGCCTGGTCGCCACGATCTCGCTCCGGTCCGCGGCCACGACAGCGAAGGCGTATGTGCCCTCGACCTGCCTGAGCGCCTTCGAGACGGCGTCCACGAGGTCGCCCTTCAGCTCGGACTCGACCAAGTGCGCGAAGACCTCGGTGTCCGTCTCACTGGCGAACCTGTGCCCGTCCTTCACCAGGGACTCCTTCAACCCCATGAAGTTGCTTATGATGCCGTTGTGCACGATGGCCAGCCTGTGAGAGCAGTCGTCGAGCGGATGCGCGTTCTCCGTCGTGGGCTTGCCTTGCGTGGCCCACCTCGTGTGCGCGATCCCGACGGTCCCCGGCATCCGGGGCATCTTCGACTCGAGCACCGCGATCTCGCCCTTCGACTTGAACAGCTGCAGCCCCTTGCCTGCGACTGCTATGCCCGCCGAGTCGTAACCCCTGTACTCCAGCCGCTTAAGGCAGTCAAGGAGTATAGGCTGCGCCTCGCGCCTGCCAGCGTATCCGACTATCCCGCACATCCCCGTTGCTCCCTATGTGACCAGTGAGCGGTTCGGAAGGTTCCTCGTGATCCTAGAGCCGCTCGAGACCTTGCACCCGGCACCGACGACGGTCCCAGGCTCGATGGCGACGCCCGTCCCGAAGCTCGTGTCCTCGCCCAGGATGGACCCGATGTGAGGCACTTTGAAGAACTCGTCCGAGATGTTCACATAGGCCTCCGCCCCCGGGGCCATCAGGTGGGACTGCGACTTCACGCCGTACCCGAGCACGCAGTGCGACAGGTAGGAGTGAGCGCCGATGCTGCAGTTGCTCATGAGCACGCTGTTCTTGACCATCGTGTACGGCTCGATCGTCACGCTGTTCCCTATGCTGGTCGACGGGAAGATCGTCACGTTGGGCCCGATGTCGCACCCGTCCCCGATCAGCACGGGCCCGTAGATGGTCGTGCCCGCCCTGATCACGGTCTCCTCGCCTATCCCTATCGGGCCGGCGAGGGCCACCTGGGACTCGATCTTCCCTGAGGTGCGCACGGCCAGGTTCTCCAGCGCGGCCGAGTTCAGCTCCAGCAGGTCCCACGGGTACACGGCGTCAATCCACAGGCCGTCCGAGAACACCGGGGTCACGGCCTGCGCGCCCAGGCTCAGCTGGACGGCGTTGCTGAGCCCGTACTCCCCCTCCGATATGCACTGCTCGATGAACTGGAATATCCTGTCTGTCAGGCAGTACATGCCCGTCAGGATTATGTTCGAGATCATCTCCGCTGGCTTCTCGTGGACGCTCTTGATCTCCCCCTTCTCCAGCGTGACGACGCCGTACTTCGACGGGTTCTCGCTCTCGACCACGAGCGCGCTCGGGCACGCCCCAGACCTGAGCAGGTCGCCCACCGCGCGGGAGTCTATGACGTTGTCGCCTGGAAGTACCATGAACTCATCTGAAAGGCGGTCCTTCGCCGACAGGAGCGCGTGCCCGTTCCCGAGCTGCTTGTCCTGGACGACATACTCGATCCTCGCCCCGAACTTCTTCCCGTCCTCGAAGTGGGACATGATCCGCTCCTTGCGGTAGCCGACGACCATCACTACGTCGTGCACGTCGTTCTTGACGAGCGAGTCCACGACGTACTCGAGTATGGGACGGTTCGCGACGGGTATCATCACCTTGGGCTCGGAGACGGTCAGAGGCCGCAGCCTCATCCCCTCACCAGCAGCCAGAATCACAGCCTTCATCGGAGACCCACCAGACCAGAAGCTACATGACCGCGGCCACTTAATGTTTTTGTGGCTGGCAACCCCTGCCTACTCCTCCTCCCCGCCGCCCTCGTCGATCTGGCCGTAGATAGACCGGTTGCGGGCCTCCACCTTCATCGGGGTTGCCTCCTCGAACAGGTTGCACTCGCACCTGATCCTCGTGACGACATCGCGCTTGATGCAGTAGCCGACCCCAGGCCCGGCGCCGTCCTCCGGACGTGGGTCCCAGTGAAGGCACACCGGACAGAGCAGACGCTGCCTCTTGACATCTGAGCAGGTCGGATGAAAATTCACGGGCATCGTATGTGTCGTACCAGCTATATCAGAATTTCTGTGGACAGCGAGGGCCAGCTGGGTCATCCGACGAGGGCTCTCTGCGCCTCCTTCACGACCTGGGTCATGGCCCTGTCCACATCCCTGTCCAAGGGCTCGGGCACGTGCTCCTTCAAAATCGCCTTCACGCGCTCCCTCGCGACTTCTTCGACTGCCCTCCTGCCCTCCCTCGCGGCCGCCTCGGAAGTGCGCTTGTCCCACAGCTCAGATATCCTGACCTCGCCCTTGCGGAGATACTCCATCGTGTGCGGCTGGGCCAGGAAGCTGCCCATGTGACCCACTCTGTCGACGACGTCCACACCCAACGTGGCCTCGTCCACATCGATCCCGCGCATCAGCCTGGCAACGTCGTTCAGGATCTCGTCGTCAATCACCATCGCCTCGAGACTGCTGGCGCCCTCCCAGCCGGTCCCGATCCCGGACACGCTCTCCGCACCAGCCAGCGCGGGCACGAGCACGGTCATCATGCGCTCCAGTCCCATCTGAAGGCCCCACCCGGGGATGTCGGAATTCATACCGCACACGTCGGAGACCATCCCATACTTGCGAGCGATCTGCACCATGGCGACGCCCGCAAGGCATTGCTCGGGTGTCCCCCAGAGGTCCCTCCCGGACCGCGGATCCATGACACAGACCCTGCCTGAGTAAACGGTCGAGAGGCTCGCGTCGATGCTCTGGAGCAGCACCAGCCCGGCGAGGAGCTCGGCGTTCTGCTGCGCGAGCGAGCCGCTCAAGGTCATGGGCCCGGTCTCGCCGCAGATGGGGCACGGAACAATCGAATAGGGTATCCCGAGCTCGGCACTTCGGATGAGCACGTCGCACATCTTCTCGGAGTAGGTCAAGGGGCTGCTTGGGGAACCACCGAGAGAGATGAGGGGCCTCCTCCGCAACGCCTCCGCCCCACCAGCGACACAGGCACCCATCTTCGCGAGGAAGTCCACGGTCTGCCTGTCGAAGGCGTGGGACGAGATGGGCTTGACGGAATTCCTCATCATCGCCTCGACGCTCTTGATACCCGTCATCTGAGGAGGCACATCGGTCGGCTCGACGAGACCGGCGGCGAACCGGCAGTTCTCAAGAGCGTCACCCAGGCACGCGGCCATCTCGATGTCCGAATATGTCGACGGCCTCACCTGGCCAGAGTCCAGGTCGACCATCTTTGGGTCGCCTCCACCGGCGTACGTGAACATGTGTTCCCCGTCGTACTCGATGTCCCAGCGAGGATCTCTGGCATAGTACCTAACCTTCCGAGGAACCCTCGTGATGGCGTCCTCGACCACTGATCGCGGGAATGTCAAGACGGACTTGCGCGAATAATGTGGCAGGGCGCCACAGCGGAGAAGCCTCGCGCGGGCGTCCGCGCTGTCGAACCTGATCCCGGTCCGCTCCAATAGCTTCAAGGAGGCCTCGTGAATCATGGCCAGCTGCTCTTCGGAAAGAACCTTGATTCTGTGGACGCACGGGATGCCCTTCATGCTCTGAACCCTTCTCGGGCAGGATTGCGTGCCGCATACAAATACACTGCCGTGTTTCGAAGGGATTCGACATGGAAACGCGACCTGCTGGATGTAGCCTACCTGTAGTGCTGGCTACTATCTGGCTCTCTTTGCCTTCTGCGCCTGGGTACTATGGCAAAGAGAGGGACGAGGGGCGCGTACAGGAAGGAGGACAGGATTGCGTTGCCGGGCGAGCTGCAGAGAGAGCTGGTGGAGAAGGCAGCGGCATCATGCGGCAACTGCCAGGAGCTGGCGAAGCGACTGAACATCCCGAAATCGTCCGTCCACTACTATCTCATCGGGAGGCTGACGATGCCAGTTTCGATATTGGAGCATATGCTCGCAGCAGCAAGCGACGAGCATCTGGAGAGAAGGGTGAGGGAGCTTGGAGCAACAAAGGACAGGCTTTGGGCGGTTGAGCATGCCAAAGCGGTCTTCATTGACAAGTGTCGGGATAGTGTCAGACTCCCCTCTAGGCAAGATCTGCGCGAGAACGATAATCTTAGGAGAGATGCTGCGGCAATCGTGTCCTATCTTCTCACCGAGGGATCAGTGTGGATGCAGAAACAGAGATGCGGGGAACACGCAGCCAATGTCACATTTGCCGAGCACGAAACGGATCTCTACAATCATTTCGGATCTCTCTGCAAACGCGTGTTCCGGTACAACATCGGGCCTCCACAGAAACCAGGCAACAGCGCAAGAGCGATCCGAGGATTCATCTACTCCCGCTTCGTGGTTGAGTCGTTGATCAACCTCGGCGTTCCAGTGGGAGACAAGGCCAGCATGGAATCGCATCTGCCAGACTGGGTGATGGATTCCGATGACAGAGCCACTTGGATTGCCGCCCTTCAGCCGATATTTGATGGTGAAGGATGTATTAGCATTTCTCTGGGCTATGGGTTGCACGGATTCTCTGTTGCTCAGTCCAGGCATACTGATATCGACTTCATCATACTCCCACCTGAGCCAACATCGAGACTGTCCACCCGATGCATGACGCTTGGAGAGCTTAGGAAACGGCATGTCCACGGCATCCCGGTTCTGGATTACTGCTCTATGACAGCGCGCTCTGGCATTCTGGACGACTCGGCAATTCTGCTCAGGAGACTGGGACTGCAGCCGAGAGTCGCTGTCAGTTCGCTCTATCTAAAGGACGATGGATTCTGGAGCTGCAACTGGAGAATTCTCTTTCGAAGATCGGATATGAGGCGCATCCTCCACTACGGCTTGGTGACGCAGGACCTCAAGAGATACGGGCTGGCGCTGTTTTGTGACTGATCAAGATTAATCGCAATATTTATATATTAGATGCCGAATCGTAGCGGGGGCTAGATTTGAACTAGCGATCTTCAGGTTATGAGCCTGATGGGATTTCCAAGCTACCCCACCCCGCTGATGGCGACAAACGTTGACGGTGTAGTTAAAAGTATGCGTTTCACCGCGCTCAGAAGAACTTCCTGAGCCTCAGCATGTCCTCGATGGAGCCCTTGAGCTGGAGCTTCCTGGTCGCGAACGCCTTCATCGGTCTCAGCTCCCTCGTCCACAGCTGTGTCAGGGTCTCGGAACTCGCGATGACCCTTACGTCGGGCGCCTGTGTCTCGCCCTTGACCAGCTCTCCCACCCTGGCGTTCTCTAGCACGAAGTGGTACCTATCTCCGTCCGTGACCTCGACCTGGATCGTTCGTTTCATTCCTTCGAGCTCCTTCGCGAGTTTCGGGTCGTCCGCGACCTTCTTGTTGAACTTCTCGATCGCCTCTCTCAGGAGCTGTTCGACCATGGCATCACTCGAACGAGTCTAGCTTCCGGAGACTCTTCATCAGCATTATGTTTTTGGCGGGCTCCCACGAGCGTCGGGTGTGCGGTGGGAGGTCGCCGTTCCGCCTGACATAGCTCTCGAGGAATCTGGTCGTGACGGGGTCCGTGAGGTATCCGGAGCCTATCGGCTCTCCCAGCTCCTGCTCGATCTCCCTCACCCGGGCGTCCCTCTGGACCTTCGCGACTATGGAAGCTGCGGACACAACTGGGAAGGTCTCGTCCGCCTTGTGCTTCGAATGAATGGTCGGAGTGCATCTAAGGTGCGCCTGGACCATGCGTCCGAAGTGCTCCTCGTCGACGTCGGCGGCGTCGACGTACGCGACAACGGGGGAGAGCTTCTCGATTACCGCTGCGAAGGCCCTCGCTTCGATCTCGTTGAGGGAGAACCTCTTGCGCATGGAGTCTATCTCCGCTGGCTCTATCTCGTGCAGTTCGACCTTGCAGAGCTTGCGAATCCTTGGCTCGAGCTCCTCCCTTCGTCTCGGGGTGAGCTGTTTGGAGTCCTTGACCCCGAGTTTGACGAGCTCGGAGTCGGACTTGACCATGAGCGCGCACACGACGAGCGGCCCCAGGATTGGCCCTCTCCCAGCCTCATCGACCCCGCAGATCATCGCATGCCCAATGCGCTCCCGGTTAGATAGAGCTTCTTCGCTCGGAAAGGATTATTGCTGGCGTGAGCCATCCTGGGGCGATGCAGCAGCAGGGTCAGGAGCTGTTCGACCTGGACCTCGCCGGTGGGAACGAGTATCTCGCGCTCATCGCCGTGATACTGATCCTTCTCGGGCTGTTCCTCGCGTTTGCCGGGCGCAGAATCTGGAAGCAGGTGATGTCCTTCGTCGGGGCGATCATCGGGGGCCTCATCGGGTTCGCGATCGGCGCGGCGATAGGCGGCTGGCTCATGGGGTTCATAGTCGGCATGTTGGCCGCGATGGTCGGGAGCACACTCTTCATCTTCCTCGCGCGGATAGGGATTGGCATCATCGCGGGCCTTCTGGGTTTCATCGTCGTTGCGATGCTCACAGGGAGCGCAATCGTTGCCCTCCTGGTCGGCGTGATAGCTTTCGTCGTGGCCGTCGTCTACATCGAGGCGGCGATGGGCATCGTGACGGGCGTAGTGGGCGGGCTGCTGGTGGCGCTGGGGCTGTTGTGGCTGGACATGGAGATGCTCGTGGTCGTGATAGGCCTGCTGGCCGTGTCCGTGTTCGGGGCCGCGTTCCAGATGACCGCGCTCAAGGACGAGGAGGCGCGCAGGAGGGCTGCTCGGGTCGCTGCGCAGAGCCCTGTCGCGGCCTCGGCTACTGCTCCCCCGGAGCCTCCCCCGATGCCTGGGAGGATGTGCCCGAGGTGCGGGCGCGCCCTGACGTACATACCCGAGTACAACAGGTACTACTGCTTCAAATGCCAGCGGTACGAGTAGATAAGAAGCAGGTTCCAGCTACCGTCCGGTTGGTAAATTCATCAGACTTTATTAATCGACTGTTTCATTCGCGCCCAGTTGACAGATTCTAAGTCGCTGGATTGCCAGAACAGGAGGCTGGACAACAGCTTCCGGCTGACGCGCGTGGGCGTCACGGGCGTGAAGAAGCCAGTGGTGGTGCGCAGGCGCGGCAGGGACAACCATCTGAATGCGCTCATAGACGTCTTCGTGGACCTCCCGTCGACCCAGCGGGGGTCGCACATGTCCAGGAACGTCGAGGTCATCACTGAGATGATCGACGAGAGCGTCCGCAGGAAGGTCTCGAGCCTGGAGCAGCTGGCGGCCAATGTGTGCAGGGAGCTGCTCGACAGGCACGACTATGCCAGCTACGCCGAGGTGCGCATGTCAGCGGAGTACTTCCTGGAGCGGAGGCCTGACGGCGGGAGCAAGTCGCTCGAGCCGTACAGGCTGATGGCGAAGGCCACTGCCAGGCGCGGGAACGGGCTCATGAAGCTGATAGGGGTGGAGGTCATGGGCATGACTGCGTGCCCTTGCGCGATGGAGACCGTGAGGCACAAGCTCGCGTCGAAAGGGCCTGGCTTGAGCGAGCGGTGCGGCGACATACCGATGATCTCGCACAACCAGCGCAACAGGACGACGCTCATGGTAGAGGTGCCAGAGCACGTGGATGTGGAGGCGGACGACCTGATAGACATCGTCGAGGGCTCACTCAGCAGCCCCACGTACGGCATCCTGAAGCGCAGTGATGAGGCGAATGTGGTCTTGGACGCCCACAGGAACCCCAAGTTCGTCGAGGACGTCGTGAGGGACATCCTGGGCAAGCTGCTGAAGAAGTACAAGAAGCTGGACGACTCCGTGCACGTGACCGTCAGGAGCGAGAGCGAGGAGTCCATACACAAGCACAACGCTTTTGCGGAGAGAGTCACTACCCTTGGCGAGCTGAGGAGCAAGTGATCTCGTCTGGGAGGAGGCGGAGGCCGGCGCCCGGGGACGTGAAGGCCCTGGCCGTCGACGTCGACGGCACATTGACTGACGAGTCCAGGAGGGTGAACCTCGACGCGGTCAAGGCGCTCCGGGAGGTCCAGGACTCAGGGGTGCCCGTGATGCTCGCGAGCGGGAACGTGCTGCCCATCGCGTATGCGCTCTCCAACTACCTGGGGCTCACGGGCCCGATCATCGCCGAGAACGGCGGCATCGTGACCCACGGGCAGAGGATCTGGATCTTGGGTCATCCCGAGGTCCCCCGCAAGGCATACGAGCATCTTGTCAAGAAGATGCCTGCGGAGCGCCTGTTCACGGACAGGTGGCGCGAGACGGAGATCGGGCTCAAGAGGGATGTGGACCTCGAGCGTGTGAGGGAGGTCCTGAAGGGCTGGGAGGTCGAGGTGCAGACCACCGGCTGGGCGGTCCACATAATGGAGAGGGGGATGAACAAGTTCTTCGGCGTGAGGAGGGCGTGCGAGCTCCTCGGGATATCGGTGCAGAACACCGCGGCCATCGGGGACTCTGACAACGACGAGATGATGATCCGCGAGTGCGGCTGGGGCGTGGCCGTGGTGAACGCCTTCGAGGGCTCGAAGGCCGCTGCATCGTTCGTCGCGAAGGGCATGAACGGGTCAGGCGTGGTCGAGGGGCTCGCTTGGCTCCGGCTCATCAGGCGCTGACCAAGAAGGTTTTATCTCGCCTCGAATCGCTTCTCGTACGCCATGTCGATGATAGGCATATGCAGCATCTGCGGCAGACCCGCGTCGACGACATGTCCGCTGTGTGGCAGGCTGGTATGTCCCCAGGACTCAGATCCGGTGACGAGGGTCTGCAGGGCGTGCGTTGGCAAGCAGAAGCGTGTGAAGACCCTGACATGATCACGAAGTGAGGAGGCGCTTCGCCTCGTCCTCTGTGATGCCCGAAGCCTTGAGCAGGTACTTGAGCCCCTTCCTGAGGATCATGTCCCTGGTCTTCTCGTCCAGGAACTTCTCCATCACGACCGGCGCGCGCAGCACATATTCCACGGCGAACTCGGAGTAGTAGTACCGAGCGTTGTCCGGGTCGAGCTCCGCCGCTTTCATGTACGCCTGCTCGGCCTCGTTGAACCTGCCGATCTCCACCAGGTAGGCGCCGTAGCTCGACTGGTAGATTGGGTTCTTCGGGTCGAGCTCGACGGCCTTCTTGTACAGCTCCATGACCTCCTCAGGAGCTATCTTGGGCACGCCGACGGAGGATTCCGCCCTCCCGAAGTACGCCTCGGCGCACTTAGGGTCGGCCTTGATGACCTTGGAGAACCTCGCGGCCGCGGCCTCGAAGTCGCCAGCGCTCAGCGCGTCCTGTGCATCCATTAGATCCTTCTCGATCCCTGCCATGGATCTCACCAGTCATTCCGGGCGAGCGGAGCATCAATGCCTGCAGGGCGTATAAAACATTTCCATCAGAATGCTCGTAGCCGATAGTGTGCGCGGAACGAACCCCAAAACCCTTTTATCACGATTGACACTTCTCGAACCTGCAGCCTCAGCGAGGCAACGCATATGATGCCCGGCCAAAGGATGAACCCCAAGCAGATGAAGGCGATGATGAAGAGGATGGGGATCGCACAGGAGGAGCTCGAAGGGGTCGAGGAGGTCGTCATCAAGATGAAGGGCAAGGAGCTCGTGTTCAAGGACGCGAGCGTGACGGCCGTGACCGTCCAGGGGCAGAAGACATTCCAGATACTCGGCACGCCACAGGAGCGCGAGCGGGTGCGCGAGGAGGCGAAGGGCGAGGGCGGCATACCCGAGGATGATGTCAAGCTCGTGATGGCCCAGACGGGGTGCAGCGCGTCGGAGGCGGGAAAGGCGTTGCAGGAAACCGACGGTGCCCCCGCGGAGGCGATCCTGAAGATCATAGCATCTCGCATGTAGGTCGATAGTCCCATCGAGAGGTTTATCTCAATCCACATGCTGTTGGGCCATTGTCCGTTTGATGGGGAAGTACTCGATGATTGAGACTGTTGGGCTCGGGAGAAGTTTCAACGGCAAGGCAGCGGTCGAGGACCTGAACCTCAGGGTGGACCAGGGCGAGGTGTTCGGCCTGCTCGGTCCGAACGGCGCTGGCAAGACCACCACCATACGTATGCTTTCGTGCCTGATCAAGCAGTCCGCGGGGACGGCTTACGTCAACGGCTTCGAAATCAACAAAGAGCCTGACGCCGAGCGCATCCGGAGCATAGTCGGCGTCCTGCCGGAGGCTCCAGGTCTCTACGAATCGCTGAGCGCCTACAAGAACCTAGACTTCTTCACGCAGCTATACGGAGTGAAGAAGGACAAACGCGGGAAGAGGATCGAGGAGCTCCTGAGACTCCTGGATCTCTGGGACCGCAGGGACGAGCCCGTGGCGACATACTCCAAGGGCATGAAGCAGAAGATCGCCATCGCGAGGGCCTTTGCCCATGACCCCGAGGTCGTGTTCCTCGACGAGCCGACGGCCGGGCTCGATCCGCAGGCGTCGCTGACCGTCCGGGAGTTCCTGATGGCCCTCAAGAAAGAGGGCAGGACCGTGTTCATCAACAGCCACCACCTGGACGAGGTCGAGAGGCTGTGCGACAGGATAGCCGTCATGAACAGGACCGCGCTCGCGGTCGGGTCGCCCAAGGAGTTGGCCCGGAGGTACTGGGGGAGGACCACCGTGATCGAGCTGGTGGACTCGCGTCCACAGTACATCGAGGCCGTCAAGAGGCTCGAGTTCGCCACGAACGTGAGGACGGAGGAGGGCCGGCTGCTGGTGGACCTCGACGACCCTGAGCTCAGGAACCCGGTCATCATCGACCAGCTCACCAGGGCGGGGGCGAGGATCGAGTACGTGACGGAGCTGAAGCGCACTCTCGAGGAGGTCTACATGAAGCTGCTCGGGGGTGAGGGCAGATGAGGTTCGACAGGGCGTTGACCGTCGCGAAGAAGGACCTCGCGGAGTTCAGGAAGAACAAGTACGTGATGATCACGATTGTCCTGATGCCCCTCATCGTTTCCATCGTCCTGCCAATGGTGTATGTCGTCCCGATCAACCAGCTCAGCAGACAGAGCACGAGCGACCTCGACCTGAGCTTCGACGACGTCTCTGGCTACTACGAGGAGGTCACCGTCACGAACGCGATCATCTACGATGCCGAGTTCGAGGATGTGAGCATCGAGAGCAGCATACTCCGCGGGTGCATCGTGAGGAACTCCACTGTCGTGAACTCGAGCATCAGCGAGAGCAGGATAGAGCTCGGCACCGTCGAGAACACGATACTCACCAGGTGCGACCTCGTGGACCTCACGGCAGACGTGGGGAACACGGTGAGGGAATGCAACTATGTCGGCGGCAACCCCGAACTGGAGAAGCTCCAGACAGTCATGTTCAACGTGCTGTTGATCCTGATCGTCATGATCCCGGTGACCATCCCGACAGTGACGGCGTCGTACAGCTTCGTCGGCGAGAAGGTGAACAAGAGCCTCGAGCCCCTCCTCGCGACTCCAGTCACTGACTTCGAGCTCCTTGCGGGCAAGGCCGGCTCGATATTCGTGATCAGCATGGGCGCGACCTGGCTGTCCTTCATCGTGGCTGTGGTCATGGTGAACATCCTCACCGAGCCGACGCTGGGGTACTACCCGCTCCCGAACGCCTATTGGCTCGCCGGGGTGCTCCTGCTCGCGCCCGGCATGTGCTTCATGAGCATCATGGCGAACGTGATCATCTCGTCCAGGGTGAACGATGTGCGCGTGTCCCAGCAGATTGGGGGGGTGCTGATCCTGCCCGTGCTGTTGTTCTTCTTCTTCAGCCTGACAGGGATGCTCCCGAGCGAGGTGCTCCCCATGCTGGTGTTCTCCGGGATGGTGTTCGTGGCAGATGCGGCCATCTTCCGGCTGAGCATGGCCGTGTTCGAGCGCGAGGAGATCCTGGTAAACTGGAAGTGAGAGGCTGCACAAAGCTTAAACAAGGGGCTGTCATTCGGAGCTTGCCCAAGGATTGGTACGCTTGAAGTTGCACGAGATGAAGACCAAGTGCAGGATTTGCGGCAAGGAGCTCATAGCGGACGACAAGGACGACGACTTCGTGACCTTCTTCTGCATGAAGTGCGGCGTGTACACCACGAGGCCCGTCGAAGAGTTCCCCGACCTGCCAAAGCCCGCACCCGCGCCGGTCGCAGAGGCTGCCGCAGTCGCGAAGCCCGAAGAGAACAAGGCCTGAGCCAGAGGCCGAGGAGAGCGCTAGAGCCAGCATCCTCCGCAAGCCGCCAACGCTTAAATACGCAGTTCGCTTTTGCCTCAAGAAGGCGCCTTGGAGCCCGCTCATCCAGGGCGCTTGATCCCATGCCCCGGTAGTGTAGCGGTCTATCATCCGAGCCTGTCGAGCTCGGGACTCGGGTCCGAATCCCGACCGGGGCGCCACCGTCTTCACAGCTTGACGAAGCGGAGGAGATAGTACACCTCCGTCTCGAACCTCGCTTCGAGAGAGAACCACTCCTTCGCAGTCCTGATCACATGCGCCGGGGGCATTCTCTCGCTCACGGGAGGACCGATCGGGGTCTCGCGCTTCTGGAAGTCGATGATTGTGAGCGTCCCCTTTGGCCTGAGCACCCTGGCGCATTCCCGGAGGAGCGCCTTCTGACTCGACACCTCGTGGTACACGAACGCCGCGAGGACATGATCCGCGGACGATCCTCCGACGGGCATGGCGGTCATCTCCCCGCGGAGCGGATGCACGTTGTCCGAGCCGCTCGATTCCTTCCTCGAAGAGAGGAGCTCCAACATCTTCGGCTCAATGTCCAGGGATACGACCTCGCGGGCTGCCCTTGCGGCTGGGAACGTGAAGTAACCGATGCCGGCCCCGAGGTCCAGCACGATGTCGTCCCTATCGAGCTTGAGCCTCGGGATGATCTCGTCCAACGGCACGAGTTCCCTGCGCTGCCTTCCCTCGAGACGCTCGACAAAATCGCCTTCGGCCGAGAACCTGCGAGATGCATGCCTCATTTCGGTCACACCTCATACGATCGATGGTGGATGCCTGCTTGTCCCATGGTCCTAGCGACAACAGCAGGATAGCTCTTGTCCCTGTCTCAGAAGTGGTCAGTAGGAGGCAGCGCACGTGACTCTCCATCGGAAACGCTGGCCGGAGGCCGGCTGGGCAGGATGGAGGCCAGACCATGACTTCTTATGGACAACTATATCTACTAAGGAGGTCCATTCAACAACTCCTCTTCCAGGGGGAGCAAATGGCCACTAGAAAGGAGCTAGAGACGCTCATCTTCTACGTTCTCGGAGAGGAGAACAGGCAGCTCCTCATCAAGTCCGGCCTTGAAGGAATCCCGAAGGAACACCGTGTGGCGGCCATGCGGGGCATTCAGGACCTGGGATGGATAGGCCACGGAGGCATGGCCGATTTCGAGGAGAGCTACTCATTGACCAAGGAGGGGCGCCGCATCATCGCGGAGTGCCCCGACATCAAGTCCCTCGAGAGGAACACCCTGAACCAGGTCGAGGTGCTGAGGGCGGTCGACGGCAGCGTGAACGGCCCCAAGAAGGAAGGCCTGAAGAAGCTCATCGCCATCGAGTGCGAGATGGGCAACTGGGACAGTGCGCTGGTCAACTGCTATGAACTCAAGAGGATCGCCGAGCGCACCAAGGACATGGAATCCCTCGCCTTCTCGCTCTACCAGCAGGGAAACGTCGAGATCGCGCAGAACAAGTGGGAGGAGGCGCTCGAATCCTTCCTTGGCGCCATGGAGAGATACATGGATTGCGGGGACAGGAAAGGCGTCGCGATGACAAACCGGTCCCTGGGTGTCGTGTACGGCAACAAGGGGGACCACGCATCAGCTATGAGGTGCTTCGAGAGCAGCCTCGCCATGGCAAGAGCGATCGGCGACAGGGGCCTCGAGGCGATGGCTGAGGGCAACCTGGCGATCATCTACGACCTCGAGGGACGGACGGAGGAGTCCGAGAGGGCGACGAAGCGCGCACTCGAGTACTTCCTCGATGTGGGGGACAACGCCAGGGCGGCAAGAGCGTCGAACAATCTGGGGGTGCTCAACCTCTCCCGGGAGAGGTTCGATGCAGCCGCGGAGTACTTCGAGAAGACCATCGCATCCTCGAGACTCCTCAAGAGCAGAGACCTCCTCGGCATCTCACTGGTGAATGCCGGCTACTGCTACTCGAGGACCGGAGACCTGCATCGGGCGATAACCTACTCGGACGAGGCAGTGAGCATATTCAAGGAGCCGCACAACAACAACATGCTCGCCCTGGCCTATAGGAACTACGGATACGTGGAGTTCCGCAACTCGAACCTCGACAAGGCCGTGGAATGGTTCGAGAAGAGCGTCAGAGCCGCCGACGCATCGGGAGTGGAGGACACCCTAGCCGCCTGCTGCTACGAGTACGGAATGGCCTTGACCAAGGCGATGCTCAACCCAAGATTGGCGGCGAAACTGCTCAAGAAGTCTTCTAGGATATATCGCGCGATCGGCAACATCGAGAGAGCCAGGGCCGCGGAGAGCCGCCTCGCGGCTGCTTGAAGGCGGTTTCAAGAGGTTTTCTAGGGTTTTGGACGGGGACCGCCTGCTCGCGATCCCGCGCTCGTTGCTCGGATCCCTCAGAACCAAGCGTGCCCACCAGTCGGGGTCGCAACGCTCGATACAGCGGACTTCAGGCCGGCCTGAATGCTGAACCACGCGTGACCTCCGTCTGGTGCTACACCCAAGACTGCCAGCGCAGCTGTCACTCCAAGGGCTAACACTCCAGCTGCGACTATCCAAATCTTCCTCAGGCTTACACCCCCGTGACAAGGAATTGCATGGAGGTATATGAAAGACACCGTCCAAATATCGCCAATCTGCCGCTCAGGCGGCGAATCGTCGGCCATGGGCAATGACACATACTAGGCGG
Organism: Methanobacteriota archaeon; assembly: GCA_020725925.1. GTDB lineage: Archaea > Thermoplasmatota > Thermoplasmata > UBA10834 > UBA10834 > COMBO-56-21. Next base: position 4,881 of record DYTN01000007.1, on the reverse strand, counting down.
AGGGCGTTTGGCCATCGAACGGAGCATCCGAGAATTATATCCCGCACCAATTCCTTCCCAGCCTGGACATGGTCGAGAGAGTCTACATCACAATGACGGGGATCAGCAGGTGGCCAGTGCTGAACAGCCTCTGGGCGGCCATCTGCTGCAAGGGCTTCGTGCCCGACAGGGTCTACCTCTTCGTCACGCGGGGAAGGGAGAGGGAGGCTGGCGAACTGGCCCGGTGGATCAGACTCCTGACAGAATCCTACGGCAGGGCCGTCGAGCCTGTCCTGATAGCTATAGACGAGGGGGACTTCACCTCGTCTGGGAAGAAGATCACGAGCGTCATGGAGCAGGAGAGGGGCGGCGGGAACGAGGTTGCGATAGACATAACGCCCGGGAGAAAGGCGATCATATCCTCGGCCCTCCTGTCCGCCTGGCAGAAGCAGGTCGACCACGTCTACTACCTCTACCTCGAGGACATGCGCAAGTCGAACAACCCGTACCCCATGATTCCCTTCCACCTGCAGCACTTCGTCGACCTCAAGGAGGAGGTGTGGAAGTGAAGGAGCTCGTGATGTCCAGGCGGGAGCTCCAGATACTCCTCAATGCCATCTACAGGGGCGAGAGGAGGTATGTGCACGTCTCCTACCCCTTCTTTGACACTGAGCTGTTCACCGTGGACATCGACAAACCCGAGCTCACGCACATAGTCAGGTCCGACGCCTTCGATTGGGCGCGCTCGAGCAGGAAGCCGCTCGACAGGTCCGCAAGCGCGGACGAGCTCCCGAGCTACACCGACCTGAGGAACTGCATGCTATCGTCCGGGTTCCTGAGCTACAAGAACGAGGCCGAGATCACTAGGAAGCTCCTGGACCTGCGGGAGGAGGCCCGTGACCCGAACAAGCGCCCGAGGCCGGTCTTCGTGGCCCTGGACACGAACATACTCTACGACAGGTTCCTGTCCAGGCATCTGCCTCTGCGGGACGAGGCTGGCCGGGCGGTGGAGGCGCAGGACTTCAGGTACGTCCTGAGCGAGATAGTCCAGATGGAGATCGACTCGAAGATAACGCACAAGTACTCGAGGGACGAGATCAGGGCCCTCGGCGAGACTCTGGCGCACCCCGAGCTCCTGCGGGAGTTCGCCAATGCCAGCGGGAGGCGAGAGAGGATAGCGAAGTTGGCCTTCAACGAGATGAACTTCCTCCTCACGGAGCTGCGCGCCCTGAGGATCAAGGGCACTCCCGTCAAGGGGAAGGAGAGGAACGACATCGAGATCGCACAGTCGTACAAGCACTGGGCAAGGGGAGGGGACTACGACGTCTTCCTCCTGACTGCGGACGAGGACATGGTCAACCACGCGAGGACGAGCGAGCTGATGACCATGCAGCTCGAGCTCCCGTTCGGCATACCGGAGCACGCGAGGATAGACCCCTGGAAGGTCTCCGACCTGATATACGATCTTGCAGTCACATTCGGCGTGATATCCCTGGACGGCGACGTGCTGCTTGTCCTCGGCGAGTGGGCGGGGAAGGGGAGCTCGGACTACGGCAGGGAGCATGTGAAGATGAGGTTCGGTGCGGACGACCTGCACGGCCAGGTCGCGAAGCAGCTGGACATATGCAGGCGAGTGCTTGGCGCGTAGTCTGGCCCTGCGATGGCTGTTCTGGGGAAACATATTATGCTAGCGATTTCATCCGTCCAAGCGTCGCGATGACGACCGAGCCGTCAGGGACGTGAGCCAGATGAAGGAGAAGCCCAAGGTCTACGCATTGAGCACTTGCCCATACTGCAAGAGAACGAAGCGCTTCCTGGAGGAGCACAAGATCGTGTACGACTGCGTGGATGTCGACCTCCTCGCGGACAACAAGCAGGATGAGGCTCTCGAGGAGGTCGAGAAGCTCACGGGAAGGAGGTCGTTCCCAGTGGTGATCATAGGCAAGGAGATCATCGTCGGGCACGACGAGGACAAGCTGAGGAAGGCATTGAAGCTATGAGCGACGCGAAGCCCGAACGCGTGTACTGCCCCGTGTGCCTCGCCAGGTTCAAGTTCCAGGAGGGCTGGAAGGAGGGCAGCACGGTCACCTGCCCCATATGCGGCCAGAAGCTCACTCTCAGGAGGACTCCCGAGGGCTGGGTGGGTGATAGACCCGACAAGGGCACGGAGAAGGAGATCCGGGAGCGCGCCGAGGCGTACGCGAGGCTCAAGGGCTATGTCTTCAACGAGATGAAGGAGGAGATCCTCCAGGGTCTCCTCGGAAAGAACAGGAGGTTCGGGGACTTCTACTGTCCCTGCCGGATGGAGCACACGCCCGAGTTCCAGTGTCCCTGCAAGCCGACCAGGGGCGGGGACGTGGACAGGAACGGCAAGTGCTACTGCGGGTTCTTCTGGAAGAGCCAGTGACCGCTATCCGGAAACCGCCCCTCTGGGGCAGCTCGGAATGCACACCCTGCAGCCCGTGCACTTCTCTGGATCGAATGAGGGCTGGAAGGTCTTGCTGTCGACGTGCAGCGCGCCGGTTGGGCAGGATCTTGCCACGGGGCAGTAGGGGTTGAGGTCGCATAGTCTCTGGTCAAACCGGATTGTCATGCTATCGCCAGGGGCTACATCCGAAGGGGTAGATAATGGTTGTGCACCATTCATGCACAATCGCACCCAACCGCGTCGCATCGGATAATAGCCATTCGGTGCCTTCATTCTCACATCTGACACCTCAATCCACAAATGAGAAATATACCCCTTGTGATGAATAGGCCCGTGCAGCAGGACATGCTGGGCAGGACCCTCGAGCTGGCCGCGGCCATCATGAGCAAGAGGGACGTCGACAGCATCCTCCGGACGATCGTCGACGACGTCACGGACAGCTTCGGCTTCGAGGCCTGTGACGCCTTCCTCTTGGACGAGGAGCATGACAACTTCGTCCTCAGGGCGACGAAGGGGTTCCCGGCCCACATCGCCAAGAAGGTCGAGGGCCTGGCGAAGTCCAAGAAGTCGGTCAAGGACGACCTTGCCGTCTGCCGAAGCATCGGCAAGCTCACATACCTGTTCATGGCGAAGCCGGAGGCGAACGGAACCGACTACTACAGCGTGCTCCACCCCGACAGGGTGCGTCTCCCGAGAGAGCACGAGGACGATTGGCACGAGCTGGACGTCCTGTACGTCGCGTTCGAGGACGCGGACGGGAACATGCTCGGCTTCCTGGAGCCCGACGGGCCAAGGAGCGGCAAGCTCCCGAACGAGGCCCTTGTCGCGAACCTGGAGGTCTTCGCGAGGATGGCGTCCATTGCCATCACGAACGCGAGGCTCGTCAGCGCGCTGAACAGGACTGTGAAGCTGTTCAGGGCCCTGATCGACACGACCGTGGCGATGCAGCAGCCATTGGACCTGAAGCAGACGCTCGGGGTCATCTCCGAGAAGTTGAACGACCTCGTCCCGTTCGACGGGGTCAGCGTGTACCTGGTCGACTGGAACAGGAACCTGCTTGTGCCCATCCATGCGACGGGCCCCTACGCAGACGAGGTGATGTCCGACAGGGGCCCGATCTCCGGCCTCGCTGGAGAGGTCGCTAGGCTCGGGAAGGTCGAGGTCGTCGAGGACTCCATGGCCGACCCGAGGGTCGAGGACATCCCGGGCATCGAGGACATAGAGGTCAGGCAGACGATGATGGCGATCCCGTTGAAGGGCAAGGGCGGCGTCGAGGGGGTGTTGGAGCTCTACAGGGACAAGTCCCGGAAGTTCACCCCGGTGGAAGTGGCCGTCGTCGAGCCTTTCGCCGCGCACGCCGCGATAGCCATCGAGAACGCGAGGCTCAGGGAGGAGCTCAAGCAGAACTTCGAGTCGGTCCAGAAGGCGTACGAGGACATACAGGACCTGGACAAGATGAAGGACAGCCTCGTGGACACCATCTCGCACGAGCTGAGGACGCCGCTGACGACGATCCTCGGCTACCTCGAGATGGCCTCTGCGGGCATGTACGGCGAGGTGACCCCGAAGATGAACGAGAAGTTCGGGAGCATTCTCGATCAGGTCAACAGGATCAACGCGCTCGTGTCAGCGATGCTCGAGATGTCCAGGCTGCAGAAGAAGACGCTCTCCCTGGACTTCGAGCCCATCAACGTTGCGATGGTCACAAGGGAGGTCGTCGATGACCTGGGTAATTCGATCAAGTCGAAGAACCACGCGGTCACCATCCTGTTCGGGAACGAGCTGCCGATCGTCCAGGCGGACCGGCTGCGCGTCCACGACGTGATAGACAACCTGGTGAGCAACGCCGTCAAGTACACCAACCCCGGAGGGAAGATCACCATCGGCGCGGACATCCTGGGAGGGAAGGTGCACCTGTGGGTCAGGGACACGGGCATAGGCATCGCGGAGGAGGACAAGGACAAGCTCTTCGACAGGTTCTTCCTCGCGGATGCGGGGCTCATCAGGGAGGATGGGAGGGTCGGCATCGGCCTGTACACGAGCCGCGAGGTCATCAAGCGCCACGGGGGCGAGATGTGGTTCGAGAGCAAGAAGGGCCAGGGGAGCACATTCCACATGACGCTGCCCCTGAAGCAGAAGTGATTTTTCCAGTGCGAAACCTGGCTTGCATGCGTTCGTAGTGCGCTTTTTGAGAACTAGACAGGGAAGAGGTTTCCGCAGGGGTTCCATCAGGCCCGCGAGCGCGCGCTCACATCTCGCACGAGAGCTTCTCGAAGACCTCGGGCGCGGGCCAGGACGGGTCCTCCATCACATACTTGTGCATCGCTCGCGCGGCTCGCTTACCGTCGCCCATGGCGAGGATGACCGTCGCCGCCCCTGAGGCGATGTCCCCGCCTGCGAACACGCCCTTCTTCGAGGTCCTGCCCTCGGGGTCCACTGCGATGGTGCCCTCCTTGGTGACCTTCAGGTCTGGC
>DYTN01000047.1:3163-6474 GCA_020725925.1 Methanobacteriota archaeon | reverse complement strand
GAGCATCTTGCCAGTCTGCTCCCCGTGCTCGGCGGAGCCGATGCCCAACGAGTGGTCGGGCTTGGGGATCTTGAACTCCGAGAAGAAGATGCCCGCCAGCTCCTCGTCATAGTGCTGCCCCGTGTCGATGAGCACCTCTCTGTGATTCTTGCGGATTTCCCTTGATAGAGGCGCCAGCTTGATGAACTGGGGACGCGCGCCAACTATCGATGCTATCTTCATGTGATGATGCCTTCCCGTGCCGGCTCTGGGAACATCGTGGGTCTCTTATAGGCGTTTCGGGCTCTCAGGCGTTCCTCGCTGAGGTCTTCTGGACGCCGTGTCACGAGTCCATGTCTAGAGGAGGGCGCGCTTCAGGTCCGATGTTTCGTGGGCACATCCCAGCGAGGCATCTCATGCGATGGGCTTCCACCATGTCTCGTTGGCCAGATACCAGTCTACAGTGCTATTCAGCCCATCCTCGAACTTCACCTTGGGCTTCCAGCCCATCTTCCGGATCCTGTCCCAGTTGAGGGAGTACCTGAAGTCGTGCCCCGGCCTGTCCTCGACGAACTTGATGAGGCTCTCGGGCTTCTTCATGTGTCTCAAGATGAGCTTCGCGACATCGATGTTCGGCACCTCGTTCCCCGAGCCCACATTGACTATGTCCCCGGCCTTGCCCTTGCTGAGCACGAGGTCTATCGCCTTGCAGTTGTCCTCGACGTGCAACCAGTCGCGGACGTTCGTGCCCTTGCCATAGATCGGCAATGGCTGGTTCCTCAGGGCCTTGATGACCAGCACCGGTATGAGCTTCTCGGGGTACTGGAACGGGCCGTAGTTGTTCGACGAGCGCGTGACCGTGACGTTGAGCCCGTATGTCTTGGCATAGGAGCGCGCTAGGAGCTCCCCGCCCGCCTTGCTCGCGGAATATGGCGATGACGGGTCCAGGATGCTGGCCTCGGAGAACGAGCCCGAAACCGTGGAGCCGTAGACCTCGTCCGTGGATATCTGGAGGAACCTCTCGACGTCGCATCTCCTTGCCTCTTCCAGGAGTGTGAACACACCCAGGACGTCCGTGCGGACGAAGTCCTCGGGGGAAGTGATGCTCCTGTCCACGTGGCTCTCGGCGGCGAAGTTAATGACGGTCTCGCAGCCTGGCATGATCTTGTGCACGACCTCCCTGTCGCAGATGTCCCCCTTGACGAAGGTGATCTTGTGCATGACCTCCTCGAGGTTCTCCAGCCTGCCAGCGTATGTCAGCTTGTCAAGGACGACGATTTCGGTCTCCGGCTTGTGTTTCAGCATGTGCCTGACGAAGTTGCAGCCTATGAATCCTGCGCCGCCTGTGATCAGACATCTCGTCAAGATGCTCCCTCTAGCGCTGCCGCATTGTTCGGTAGCCGGTACGGGGAGAAGAAAGTTCGCAGGACATTGCATCGCAGGTGTTCCTCTCCCCACTGGTTCTTTCGCCCAGATGGACGGGGCAGTCCTGACAAAGGGTCTAAACCAGAAGGTTTACACCAAAAGGTACAAACCATTTGGCCAAGACGAGGGGCGCGGATTACTGGCAGCACAAGCAGCCACCGCGTGATGATTGCCGCCTATACCTTCCTTCTCCACATGTACCCGATAGTCGGGTCATCCCACGCGAGTCTGTACTCGTCCGGCTGCTTGTAGTTGTACAGCTCCGTAGGCGTGTTCACGACCCATATCTCCTGGTCGTCCAGGGGCGTGAACCCGTGGTACACGTTGGGAGGTATCGCAATGAGCTTCGGGTCCTTCTCCCACACCTCGACCTCCTGGACGATGCCCCTCGTCGGAGAACCCTCGCGCGGGTCATAGAGCCCAACGAGCGCGTTGCCCCTGATGGGCACGAAGTGGTCCCATTGTAGCTTGTGGTAGTGCCAGCCCTTGACCACGCCGGGCTTGCAGGTGGTGAGGTAGGTCTGGCCGAACTTCCTGAACTCGGGCCAGTCGCTCCTGAAGATCTCCATGAGCCAGCCCCGGTCGTCGACTATTCGCCTCAGGCTCTTGAGGACGACTCCGTCGATGGCACCAATCTTGGCCGACATTGCAGGCCCACAGAAGTCATTCCGGGATAATTAAGCTGCCTGGACCGGCCTCAATCGGGAAGATCGAGGTGGGCCACATTCCTCCCGAAGTCCCAGTGCAGGATTGTCTTCGCCCCCTCCATGAACCTCCTTCCGAGGAAGCTCGGCAGAAGGACCTCGCGCTGATCGTCGGCGCCTATCCGCGGGTTGGCAAGCACCCTCGCGGATCGCAGGTGAAAGACCCTTGAACCTCCACCTTCGCAGAAGAGCTGCACATCAATCGATCCCAGATCGAACCCACTTGCCTTTCCGCCGACTCCGATGAACTCAGTCCTCAGCAGATCAAGCCCGTCCAGATCAACACGAAGCCTTCTCGAGTCAGTCTCCGACAACGCGATGTCGGAGGCGCCCGTGTCGACCACGAGTCGAACAATGGCTGAGGTGCCCGCTCTAGGGACGTGGATCCTAGCAAGGACGAACGGGATCCCGCGTCTGTCAAGCACCAACGGGACTCTGCAGGGCAGGCCGTCACCCTCCCTGAAGTACCATCTCGAAGTCCTCAGGTGCCACGAATTCCACCTGGATCTCCGACATGTCCTTCAAGGTGCGCGTCAGATTGTCCATGAGCCTTCTGTAGTCTCGGTCCGAAGCGATGATCTTCTGCGACCTGATGGCAACAAACTCGTTCAGGTGCTTCTTCCTGAGCTCGGGGAGGTTCTCAGCGAACCAAAGGAAGTCCTTCTTTGCTTCTTCGAGGCTACGCTTGACCTCCGTCTCTGATAGCGACGCCGCTTTCGCTTGCACAGCTGGCCTGAATCGTCCATCAAGGCCCTTCAACCCTCTCACCTTGGCCTCTCGACGGTGCCAGGGAGTCTTGCTCTTTGTCACTACATGTAGCATGTCTGGTGAGGGACTTAGACCTTTCCTCTCGGTTCAAATCGAGTCCTTGACAGCCGAAAGGCCAAGAACGCGGTCAGTGCTTGAGAGACCGGGTCCGTCTCTTGTAGGCGAGGTCCTCGCGGAGCCATGGGTAGACGACCCAGAACCTCACGCACAGGGCCATCAGCTGCATCACCGTCGCGGCGAGTATCGCGAAGAAGCCCGCGCTCGGGACGTCAGAGGTGTCCGCGCTGTACGGCCACCAATCGGACCCGGAGACCGCGTTGTGTATCCTCACGACGAAGGGGATCACCGTCCCGAGGCTGACGGCGAACATGCCCATGCACAGGAGCAGGCTGGGCCACCTGAAGTCGAACAAGCACGCGCCCATGAACGCCAGCC
>DYTN01000047.1:0-3153 GCA_020725925.1 Methanobacteriota archaeon | reverse complement strand
GATCCAGACATAGATCAGGCGCTTCTCCAAGGTCATGATGTCGCCCACGGCGTCGTCCTCGTGGTAGTAGTGGATGCCCCACGGGTTCGTGACGTAGTCCGGGTAGAACCCCACCTCGTTCGTCACAATCTCCCCCTCCACCTGGTCGCTGTAGTCTATCCGGTACCACTCGAGGCTCAGGGTGACGGACGCGAGCACGACGGCAAGGGCCGTCAGGAGAACTACCCTGTCCGTGTATCTCGCCGGGATCACTTCAGCTCAACTTCCCTGCTGGCGGCTGATGGCCGAGGAGGTCAATATGCTTTGCCTCTCATGCGGGACTTCCGGCAACCCGACGCCGTCAGCTGGCGGGAGCCTTCCGTCACGTCGGCTCCTTCCTGCATCATCATCTGCGCACTCTTGGACGACCAGGCCCCTCCCTCGCACGATTCCTGCTACATGCAGCAATAGCCTACTTCCACAGGCGATACTTTCGGCATCGCGCACCAAGCAGGGATAAGAGGCAAAGCAGATAGGAATGTATGAGGTTCTCAGGCGTAGGTCATTACGGTCTGCAAGGCGGGATGTCAATGAGTCAGCTGCGGCAGGATCTGGCGGGGAGTCTCGTCCAGGTGTTCACCATCGGATATGAAGGGAGTTCGCCCGATGCTTTCGCTCTCAGACTGGAGAGGAACGGGGTGTTGAGGGTCGTGGATGTTCGTGAGGTTCCGAGGAGCAGAAAGACGGGGTTCTCGAAAGGAGCCCTGAGCCAAATGCTATCCCGCAACGGTCTGGAGTACGTCCACCTCAGGCCATTGGGCTCCCCTAGGAAGGCCAGACAGCAGCTCAGGAGGGACAGGGATTTCTCCTCCTTCGCGGCCGCGTATGAGGCCCACCTTGACCGTGAGCAGAACGCGTTGGAGCGTCTCGTCCACTTGGCCAAGGAAATGCCCACAGCCATCATGTGCCTTGAGCGAGAGCCTTCCAGATGCCACCGGAGCGTGATCTCGTCCCGGCTCAGGCGACTTGGCTTTGAGATAGTCGATCTCTAGGCCGTGGGACTCTCAGGATCGAAACGATCATGAACGACGAAGGTCTCCTGGCCTGGTTGCCCACCAAGAAGAGGATTTCCTGTTTCGCCTCGTTGTGGAAGAGGTTGTCCCACACCAGTCCCTCCTCGCCCGGATGCTTGCGCATCCATTCGTAGATTCCCCATTCCAGGATCTGTTGATCGTGCCGTCTGGATGCGATGCAGCCCGAACATCTGTAACGCGCTCTCGGCTGCAACGTGTAGCCGTCCTTGCCCCTTGGCACTGTCCCACCGAGGAGGGTTCTTTGGATGGAGTGGTCGTGGTCCTCCCTGGCGGAGAAGTAGCACTCCCTCTCACTGGGCTTGACCAGTCCGAGGCTTCTGCCGCTGGTCTCTATGTCAATGACGCACCGCGATATCAGCGGAGTCAGCAGTGCAAGGCGTGCGGTTCTGTTCAGCTCTCCCATGACTTCGATCTTCTCGCTCAATCGGTCCCAGTCAGCCTTCGACCCTTCGATCTTCCAGCTCTCTGGTCGGGCATCCTGTGGGTTTCTGTCAACAGTGACCGAGACGATGTTCCAGACTCTCAGGAGGGAGTCCATCCTGGTCGGGTAGAGTCGGACGAAGCCGTGCTTTGGGGAGTAACCTGCCGTACATACGCTTGGCCTGCCATTTCTGAGGATGTCCGGTGAACTTCTGCCCAGTACCACCAGATCGTCAATTCTCATCAGCTGAACCTCTGTGCATGCTGGGCGCACGTGACTGCCGGGCTTGACGTTTTCCGCTGCAAGTAGTACTGCGCGCAGCATCTCCACCGTCGGGTGCACCTGAGATGCAGCGTCTTGCCCTGATGAGACGTGCCAACTGACCCTGAGTCCACTTCTCCGGAAAGGTCACAGCTTCGCGTATCCCAGCGAGCGAAGGGCGAGCGACAGTATCCCAGCAACCACCTCGACGTTCCTTATCGCGGCGGAGTCCGGTAACTTCCCCGTGACCGTGCCTGGGTACTCGATCCAGCCCAGGAGGTCGTCCCCGGGACCGACCATGAGCGTGTCCAGGAAGTCCGCCTCGAGCGCGTCGTCCTCCTCCCTCCGCCTGGAACCGTGCAGGACGGGCCTGTTCAGGACGGACATGTCCGTGGGGCTGAGGGGGTTCTCCTCCTCGAGATACACCCTCGTGAGCTTGCTTATCTCGGAGGCGTTGTAGTTGTTGGTGTGCAGGTCGAAGTCCGACCTCCTGTACTTCCTCGCCTTCTGGCTCTCCCAGGCGTCCGGGCGCATGCCGGCATTGAACTCGTACCTGTAGAGCCCGTCTGAGAGGCTCCTGAGGCCTATCATGGTCCACCTGAGCTTGAGCTGCCTCTGTATCTGGTTGGCGGTGTCCTGGAGCATGCCGTTGATCTCGAGCTGGGGCTTCTGGAAGTGCGTCAGGACGGAGCCTATCAGGTCGAGGGCCTTGAACGAGGGGTCGTTCTTGGCCTTGATGTAGTCGAACTTGAGCTTCCTCTTCACTGTGTCCGTCGGTATGATCCCAGCCATTTGGCAGCGTCCCCTGTCGGTGGTTCGAAGCAGTTCCTTTCGCCGATGAGTCGGAGATGGTTGCTTTGGTCCTACTGACCGTCGCCGGAATGAGCGTTATGTTCTTATTGAACTTTCCGGTTTGTTGCCCCACCGCACCGGCTTCGCGAGGCCATCATAGAAAGCATCAATACGGCTCAACCCCTCCACGATGCCGAACCGTGGAAGGGTCTGTCGATGGGCGAGGGGAAGCTGTTGGTCATAGGCGCGTCGGGCCTTCTCGGGAGCAAGGTCTACTCGCAGGCAGCTGCGAAGTACGATGTCTCCGGGAGCTACAACCCGGATGTGGACGGGAAGAGCTCCTGGAGGCTCGAGCCCTTGGATATGGGCTCCAAGGAGGATGTCGAGAGGCTCTTCGAGAAGGCGAGGCCGGAGGTCGTGGTCCTGTGCGCTGCGATGACGAACGTCGACGCGTGCGAGAAGCTTCCCCAGGTGGCGAACCGGGTGAACGCCACTGGACCAGAGCTCGTCGCGCGGTCGTGCAAGAGGCTAGGTGCGAGGCTCGTGCACGTGTCGACCGATTACGTGTTCGACGGGACCAAGGACAGGAAATATACCGAGGAGGAC
>DYTN01000026.1:17514-25680 GCA_020725925.1 Methanobacteriota archaeon | reverse complement strand
AAGCAGCCTCTCGAAGAACGCCCGGGTCGCCGCGTTCCTGGGAGCGACGGTGGACATGGAGACGTTGAGTCCGGGAGCCTCGAGCTCCTTCGGAAGCCGCTCCATCGCGTCGAGGACCGCGGGATTGAGCGACGGCTCCCCCATCCTCGCGAACTGTATCTTGAACTTGGGGATCGGGACTCCGCCTCCTGGGAATCTCCGTCGAACGATGTACTGGATCTGCTCGATGATCTCGTCCGATGTGAGCCTTCCCCCGAAATCCCCGCCAGCGTCGCACATCTTGCACTTTATCGGGCAGCCGAACATGGACGACACGATCAGGACCAATCTGTCGTCCCGCGGTATCGGTGGCTGGACGGACTCGACGAACTCGACAAGGTATTTGTCCGGCGTGCTCGACTCCCGCATCCTCGCGACGTAGACCTTGGCCAGGTCCTCGTTGCCGTACTCCGCAATCACTTCCATGTGCCCGCACCTCCCTTCCGCAGGTACTCCTCGACGAGCATGGCGGCGCGCGTCCCGTCTCCGACTGCGATAGCAGTCTGGCGATGCCTCCCGTGAATGACGTCTCCCGCCAAGAACAGCCCGGGCACCTTAGTCTTCGGGGCCTCTGCTGTCCTTCCAATCCGTTTCCGGAGCGCAGGGCTGAGGATGTCTATGTTGGGCTCTCTGCCACAGGCGACCAGAATGAAGTCAGCTGAAAACTCCAATCGCTTCTTCCCCTGTCTGCACTCGAGGGAGACACCACCAGGAGTCTCCTTCACAAGCTCGGGGACGACTCCAACGGCTATGTCGATGCCGCCCGCCTCGGCTCTTGCCCGGAGGAGCGACAGGCACTTCGGCTCCGAGCGGGAGACTATGCTGACCTCGCATCCCTTTCCCTGCATGTTGAGGGCGTAGTCGAATGCCGCATCGCCGCCCCCGACGACTATCGCCCGTTTCCCCGGAAGCCCCACCAGAGGCATGTCGACTAGCTCGCGGAACACTCGGCTTCCGATGAGGTCCTTACACCCGCGGATGTCGATGTCCGCTGGCCGCGTCCCCGTGGCGACGACGACTGCTGGGGCCGAGTACCCTCCGATGTCGGATTCGATGCGGAAAGCGCCCCGGACCTTGCTCACCCGCTGCACGCTTGCCCTTGTCACCCTGACGCCGAGCAGGTCCAACTGCCTCGAGATCCTCTCCACGAGTTCCGGGCCTTTGATTCCTCCAGGGAAGCCTGGGTAGTTCTCCACGAGGTTGGTATTCCTCAGGAGCCCGCCTCGCTCCGCTCGTTCCAGGACGAGCGGCGCCACACCTGCTCTGTGCAGGTAGATCGCAGCCGCCATCCCGGCGGGTCCAGCCCCGATGACGGCTACTTCCGCTTGATCCATCTGATCACCTCGGAGCAAGTCACTGGGAGTGCGAAGCCGTCTGTCAGAGTCTTGAGGCTCGAGACGTGGAGGTCCTCGGTTTCCGATGCTGTCCCATCGACAGCCATGAACACATCGAAGTCGCGCATGAAGGCGTCGCGCGCGGTCGATTCGCAGCAGAGATGCGTCAGGACTCCCGTGATCAAGATGTTCGAGGTTCCAGCCTCGCGAAGCCTCGTCTCGAGGTCCGTTCCCACGAACGCGCTGTATCGCGATTTCCTCAGGACGGCTTCGGTTGCCAGCGGAGCGAAAGGCGGGCTGATCTCCGACATCTTGTCGCCATCGCGAAGCACGTCCCCCCACCAGCGACCCATTGTGCCTGGGTCCTCGTCTCGGAGGAGCGCGTAGCGCGTGAAGATCACGGGCCGGGAGATCGCGCGATACGCATCGACCAGAGCCTGGACGTTCCTGACAATCGCCTTCGAGGATGGGATGTGTGCATGGGATGTGCTGTCGTGGAAATACCTCTGCATGTCTATGACGAGCAATGCGGATTCCTCTGGAGAGAACCTTTCCCGAGCGTCACGGTGGGCGCTCTGGTATGGACGGACGAGATCCATCCATTCCTTGGCCTTCCGTTCGATCCCGCCCCTGACCAAGTTCCCAACCTCCTTCGCCGTGGTTTCCTGGATTGGGAGGCTGGAAACTACGAAACAATGCCTCTGTTCATCTCGAACACGCAGGTCCGTAATGAACCTTTTTCTCGGCTGCGCTCACACTCGATCTTCCCCTCGCACTCACTCGTTCGATGCACGTCTTCGGGCACGCGATTCAGCCGGCCGCCTCTCAATCCGCACAAAGGTGTACAACAAGGTTATTAATAGTACATCAAGTATCATCATTGTCCGTATGTCTACGAGAAGGGATTCACTTTGGCCAGGAGCATGAAATGCGCTCACCCAGCATCGACCCAAAGGCCTCCCTCCCCACAAGCGTCTCAATCGAGCGGGACCTGAAGCTCGATCCGGTGTCCGTTTTCGCGTCTCTCAGGGAACAGTTCCCGGGCGAGTGCTTTCTCCTCGAGTCGGTGGAGGGCCCTCAGAAGGTCGCGAGGTACTCCTTCATCGGCGTCGAGCCCATCTCCGTGTTCTGCGCCAGGGACGGCTTCGTGGACATAGATGGCGCCACCGAATCCTCGGAGAACCCGTTCCTCTCCCTGCGACGCCACTTCAACTCCTTCGACTGCGGCGCCTCGGAGATCGCACCCTTCTCTGGCGGGATGGTAGGGTACGTCGGCTACGGGATGGTGCGCTACTTCGAGGGGGTGAGACAGAAGGATACGGTCGACGGCCACGCCCCCGACCTGTACTTCGTGCTGCCCAAACACCTGGTCTGCATCGACCACATAGGCTCACGCACATTTCTGATATCACACGGCAAAACATCGGAGCTCAAGGAGGCCCTTTCTAATTCTAGGCCCGTCTCCCTGCCGGAGCTCTCCGTAGGCGAGGCGAGGACCAACACCTCGAAGGACGAGTACGAGCAGATGGTCCTGTCGGCCAAGGACAGGATCCTCGACGGCGACATCTTCCAGGTCGTCCTCTCTCGAAGGACGGACGCACGGATTGCGGGCGACCCTCTCGCCATGTACTCGGCCCTCCGCGCCCTCAACCCGTCCCCTTATCTGTTCTTCCTGGACTTCGACCAGGTCCAGATACTCGGCTCCTCCCCCGAGCTCCTCGTGCGGCTCGAGGGGCAGAAGCTAACGACGAGGCCCCTCGCAGGGACGAGGCCGCGGTCGGCCGACGTCGAGGAGGACGAGAAGCTCAAAATCGACATGCTCCTGGACGAGAAGGAGCGGGCGGAGCACCTGATGCTGGTCGACCTCCACAGGAACGACATGGGGCGCGTCTCCAGGTTCGGTTCTGTCAAAGTGACCGAGCTCATGTCCGTCGAGAAGTACTCCCATGTGCAGCACATCGTGAGCAACGTCGAGAGCGAGATCAGGCCGGACTGCGACGCCTTCGATGCGCTCCGGTCGTGCTTCCCAGCGGGGACCGTCACCGGAGCCCCCAAGATCAGGGCGATGGAGATCATCGCCGACCTCGAGAAGGCTCCGAGGGGGCCGTACGGCGGCGCGGTCGGGTACTTCGATTACACGGGCAACATGGACTTCGCCATCACGATAAGGTCCATCATCGTCTCAGGGACGAAGGCCAGTCTCCAGGCGGGGGCGGGCATCGTTGCGGATTCGGTCCCCGAGAGGGAATACGCGGAGACGGAGCATAAGATGGGCGCGATGCTCGAGGCGCTGTCGGGCGGGGGGAGGCGGAGATGACCCGCGTGCTCCTGATAGACAACTACGACTCTTTCGTCTACAACATAGCCCAGTACCTCGGAGAGATGGGGTGCGATGTGGTCGTCGAGAGGAACGACGCCCCGGCACTGGACGCCCTTCTCGGCGGGGTCGACGGGTACGTGATCTCTCCTGGACCTGGCCATCCGAGGGATTCCGGAAGGAGCCTGGATGTCATCAGGAAGGACGGCTTCGGCAGGCCAGTCCTCGGCGTGTGTCTGGGGCACCAGGCGATCGCGTTCGCGAAGGGCGGGGTCGTCTCGAGGGCGGAGCGGGTGGTCCACGGCAAGGTGAGCGCGATCTCGCACAACGGTTCTCCGCTGTTCGATGGCGTGCCCTCACCGTTCCTGGCGACTCGGTATCACTCGCTGATCGTGAGCCGCGACGGCCTTCCGGAGTCCATCGAGGTCATCGCGGAGACGGACAGGAAGGAGGTCATGTCCCTGAAGGTCAGGGGCAAGGACATGTACGGCGTCCAGTTCCATCCAGAGTCCGTGCTCACTTCGCACGGCCGGCAGATGCTCGCAAACTTCCTCGGGATGTGCAAGAGATGATCCGGGACGCTATCAAGCTGGTCGTTGAGAAGAGGGACCTTGGCGTCGACGAGGCCCACGCCGTGATGTCCGAGATGATGGACGGGCTCGCGACCCCAAGCCAGATCGCTTCTTTCATCACCGCCATGCGGATGAAGGGCGAGACGGAGGACGAGCTGGTGGGATTCGCGAGTGCGATGCGCGAGAAGGCTACCAAGATCCGCGCTCCTGGGGACGCAGTTGACCTGTGCGGCACGGGAGGCGACGGCATGAACACGTTCAACGTGAGCACAGCAGCCTCCTTCGTGGCTGCAGCTGCGGGTGTCCCTGTTGCGAAGCATGGCAACAGGTCCGTCTCGAGCAGATGCGGGTCGGCAGACGTGCTGGCAGCGCTCGGGATTCCAGTTGACCTCGGCCCTGAGGAGGCATCGAAGTGCCTGTTCTCCACAGGCCTGTGCTTCATGTTTGCCCCGGTCTTCCACGCATCCATGAGAAATGTGGTGGGCCCCCGGAGGGAACTTGGCATCAGGACCTTCTTCAACATGCTCGGCCCGATGACGAACCCCGCTGGTGTCCGGAGCCAGCTCATAGGCGTCTACGATTTTTCGATCGCGCGGAAGATGGCGCGGACACTGAGACGGCTCGGGTCATCCAAGGTCATGATCGTGAACGGTTCCGGGATGGATGAGATCACGAACACAGGGCCGACCAAGGTCATGGAATCCTCGGGCGACTCCATGATTGAGTACGACCTCTCGCCGGAGATGTTCCAGATGGAGCCCGCGAGGATCGAGGACATAGGCGGCGGCGATTCCCGGGCGAACGCCCGCGCCATGGCCTCCGTCCTCAGAGGCGAGAGATCTCCGAGAGCTGACATCGTCGCGCTCAATGCCGGAGCCGCATTGTATGTCGCAGACAGGGCAGGGAGTGTGCAAGACGGCGTCGCTGCCGCAAAGGAGATCATCAGCTCGGGACGCGCGTATGAGAAGCTGAAGCAGTTCGCTGATGTCTCGCGAGCCCTCGAGGCCGAGAGGCAGATGCGGCAGGACCCTCGTGAACTGCTGCAGAGGCGCGTCATGCCCCAGGTCCTGGTCTCGCGTTCTGCCGATATCTCATCGGCCCTGCTAGCACAGATCTCGGGTGCAGGGCTGGCCGATGGCCTACGGCCCCTCGATCAGAAGCTGCTGTCGAGCCCCAACGTCCTGACGGCAATAGCTCTCCGGCGTATCATCTCAGCATCGAGGCAGGCCCTGCCCGAGTCGACGACCAAGATGAATCCGAGAAGGTCCCTAATCGATGCAATCGAATCCGCTTCGGGCATTGCGATCATCGCTGAGTACAAGCCCGACTCCCCGTCCGCACCCGCGTTGTACGTGCCGCCCGAACCCGAGCTGGTCGCAGAGACCTATGGCCGGTCTGGCGCGGCTGCGGTGTCGGTGCTCGTCGAGCCGGACTTCTTCTCCGGGAGCTCGGAGCTGTTCTCCTCCTTCCGAGGCGCCCTGGACGTGCCCATGCTGTTCAAGGACTTCGTGGTGAGCGAGAAGCAGATCAGGCTGGCGTCCGCGCTCGGTGCTGATTCGATACTGCTGATCGCCAAGGCCTTGGACCCGGACGCCCTGGACAGGTTCATCGGACTGTCCTTGGCCGAGAAGATGGAGCCCCTGGTCGAGGTCCACGATGGGTTGGACATCGACAAGCTGAAAGCGTGCACGAACGCGAAGTCGGTTCGGATCGTCGGAATCAACAGCCGGGATCTCCGCACGATGGCCACCGACCTCAGCAGGGTGAATGCGCTGAGGGCTCTGCTGCCCTCGTCCGTCGTCGCCGTCGCAGAGAGCGGCATATCGAGCCCTGATGACATAGGGCGCCTGGACGGGTTCAAAGCGGTCCTGATAGGCTCGGCCCTGATGGCATCTCATGATCTGGTAGCCGACCTCGAGAGATACACGGCCGCGTGCAGGAGGCTTGCGACATGAAGGTGAAGATATGTGGTGTGACGAGCCTCGAGGACGCCTTGACGTGCGAGTCGCTTGGCGCGGACGCCCTCGGGTTCGTGCACTATCCCGGGCGTTCGAGGAGCCTGCCGTTGGCGACGATATCGGACATCTGCAGATCCATGGGGCCTTTCACCACGAGGGTGCTCGTGTGTGCGCCATCATCTGCGTCAGAAGCCGTCTCCATCTTCGAGAAGAGTGGCGCCGACGCCCTGCAAATCTACACTCTCGCGCCGGACCAGCTCGCCGAGATTCGCGCGTCTGGCATCAACATTCTGCGCGCGGTGAAGCCCTCCAGAGAAGAGGCGCTGAGATATTCCGCCTACGCCGACGCGCTCGTGTTCGAGTGCGGGACGCCAGGCACAGGCAGCTCGTACGACTACACAGCCGTCCCCGTCGAATGCCATCGCAAGTCGATCATCGCCGGGGGCCTGAACATACACAACATCGACATCGCGAAGTCCGTGAATCCGTATGCGCTCGACGTATCCAGCGGCGTAGAAAGCAGCCAAGGAAAGAAGGACCCCATCCTGGTCCAAGAGTTCATTCGGAGGTGCAAGGAATGAGCTCCAGGGGCTACTTCGGCCGGTTCGGCGGCTTCTATGTCCCCGAGATACTCGTGACCGCCCTGAACGAACTCGAGGCCGGGTATGAGCGGCTCAGGAAGGATGAGGAGTTCAAGGCTCAGCTCAACGCGCTCCTTTCGACGTACGCCGGCAGGCCTACGCCTCTCTACGAGTGCCATCGGCTGACGGATGTAGGTGGAGGTGCGAGGATATTCCTGAAGCGCGAGGACCTCGCGCACACAGGCTCACACAAGATCAACAACGCCCTCGGACAGGCTCTCCTGGCGAAGCACATGGGCAAGGGAAGGGTCATCGCGGAGACCGGGGCTGGGCAGCACGGCGTGGCCGCTGCGACAGCCTGCGCTCTCCTCGACCTGGATTGCGAGGTCTACATGGGTGAGGTCGATGTGCATCGGCAGAGGCTGAACTGCTTCAGGATGGAACTCCTAGGGGCGAAGGTGAATGTTGTCAAGTCGGGCTCGAGGACGCTCAAGGATGCGATCAACGAGGCGATGAGGGACTATGCCTCGACCAGCGACCACACGCACTACCTCATCGGTAGCGTCGTCGGGCCGCACCCGTATCCGGTGATCGTCAGGGACTTCCAGGCGGTGATCGGCCGGGAAGCCAGGGAACAGATCCTCGCCGCAACTGGCAGGCTCCCGGACGCGCTCGTGGCATGCGTCGGAGGCGGGAGCAACTCGATAGGGCTGTTCCATCCGTTCGTGGATGATGAATCCGTGGCCATGTATGGCATCGAGGCAGGAGGAAACGGGATAGGGAGCGGGAAGCACTCTGCGAGCGTTGTCGCGGGCACGGAGGGCGTCCTGCACGGCTCAAGGACCCTCGTGCTGCAGGACCTCGATGGTCAGATTGCCGAGACCCATTCCGTGGCTGCCGGGCTGGACTATCCCGCCGTGGGGCCGGAGCACGCGCACCTAGGCAAGTCTGGCCGCGTGAAGTACTTCGCCGTCACGGACGCTGAGGCGCTCAGCGCATTCCGGCTCCTGTCCGAGACCGAAGGCATCATCCCTGCGCTCGAAAGCGCCCACGCTCTCCACTTCGCGCTCGCCCTGGCCAAGGAGCTTGGAGAGAACAGGACGGTCGTGATCAACCTCTCGGGCAGGGGCGACAAGGACGTGGCACAGGTGGCCGAGATGGAGGGCGTGAGATGAGCGGGATACGCAGGGCGATCGAGGCGCAGACGAAGAATGGCTGCGGAGTCTTCGTCCCGTATGTGTGCGCAGGCGATCCTGACCGACAGTTCACCTTCGGGCTGGTCGAAAGCCTCTGCCGTGCAGGGGCGGACATGATCGAGATCGGCCTCCCCTTCTCGGACCCGATCGCGGACGGGCCCGTCATCCA
>DYTN01000026.1:0-17504 GCA_020725925.1 Methanobacteriota archaeon | reverse complement strand
CCAGGAGGCCATGAACAGGTCGCTCTCTGCCGGCTTCAAGGTCGTCAAAGTGTTCGACCTCATCGATACGATGCGGATGCGCGGGATCAAGGTGCCCATCGTGCTTATGACCTACTTCAACCCGGTCCTGCAGGCAGGTGTTGACAGGTTCTGCAGGGAGCTGTCGGAGGCTGGCGGGGACGGCATGCTCGTGGTGGATCTCCCGCCAGAGGAATCCTCAGAGCTCGACAAGGCCGTTTCCTCGAACGGTCTGGACGTGATCCGACTAGTCGCGCCATCCACTACCGACGACCGTCTGGATTTCCTGCTGTCCAAGTCTGCGGGGTTCGTGTACGTCGTTTCGGCTGCAGGGACTACTGGTGCGAAGGACAAGCTGCCCAAGTCCGCCGAGAGGCTCCTTGCCCGTGTCGTTTCCAGAAGCGACGTGCCCGCGCTCCTTGGTTTCGGCGTTTCAGAGCCCGCACACGTCCGGAAGGCACTGTCGATGGGCGCGTCAGGCGTCGTCGAGGGCTCCAAGCTGATCTCGATCTACGCGGAATCGTTGGACGATAGGACCGAAGCCCTCAGGAGAATCGAGCAGCATGCGGCCGCGATGAAGTCTGCCTGCATGAATGCCCGGGCAAGATGATCTCCAGATGCAGTCGGCACAACCCTTATATTCGGTCAGGTTGTGAAACTCTGGCAAGGGGGGTCCTCGCTGCCGTTGCCCAGGTTGCCAGCCGAAGTGGAAAAGGATGCACATGCATGCCTTCAGTGTGGCTACTGCAACTTCGTGTGTCCGATCCAGCTGAACCCAGACAGGGGCTTCGAGTCGTGGCGGGTCAGGGGCAAGATGTACTGCCTCAAGCACTACGCACATCCAGGGGCCTTCGACAGGCTTCTCAGGCGCAGGCCGACCATGACCCCCGACTTCGTCGAGAGGGTGTACAACTGCACGGCCTGCGGCTACTGCCAGCACGTGTGCCATGCGGGCATCAAGTTCAACGACCGCTGGGAACAGGTCAAGGAATGGTTCGTGAAGAACGGCGTGGGCCCCATGGACAGGCACAGGGCCCTTCGGACCAGGGTGATCGCGAAGCATAACCCCTACGACGAGCCGCACGAGGACAGGGAGGCCTGGATCCCGAAGACGGCCAAGCGCTCGAAGAACCCGGACATCCTCTATTTCACGGGCTGCACGGGGAGCTACAGGCAGCAGAAGATCGCCCAGGACACCACCAGGGTTCTGGACGCAGCGGGAGTGGAATATGACATCTTGGGGAAGGACGAATGGTGCTGCGGCTCCCCGCTGATACGCACCGGTCAGACTGACATCGTGACGGACGAGAAGGACGGGCTCGTCAAGCACAACCTGCGCGAGATCGAGAAGCGGGGCGTCGGCACCGTGGTGACGGCATGCGCCGGCTGCTACATGACCCTCAGCCACAGCTACCCTCTGTACGCGGGCAAGCCGGACTTCAAGATCATCCACCTGACGCAGTTCGTCGACAGGCTGATCGCCGAGAAGAAGCTCGTGCTGAAGAAGCCGCTGCCCAAGAAGATCGCATACCACGACCCGTGCCACATAGGCAGGCACTTCGGCATATTCGAGGAGCCCCGGAGGATACTCAGGGCGTTCCCCGATTCGACCTATCTCGAGCTGCCGCACAACAGGTACGACTCCCAGTGCTGCGGCGCTGGGGGAGGGTACAAGATACAGTTCAACGACCGCGCGGAGTTCATCGCCTCTCTGAGGGTGAAGGAGGCGAGCGAAATCGGGGCGGAGATGCTCGTGTCCGCGTGCCCGTTCTGCGTCACGAACCTGACGGCGGGCGTGAAGGTTTCAGGGCTCAAGATGGACGTCGCTGAGCTCGCCTCGCTGGTGGCGGATTCCGTGAGCTGACCTGGCCCGCCAGGGAAGTTATATATTCGGCACTCCCCCTTTTTCGTGCCGTTCCTGATGAATTCCCTTCCCCTGTTCAAGTTCGGGTCCAGGGCCAAGTCCACCAGCCTGGGCATCGCGCTCTGCACCATGTTCATCGTCGCCAGCTTCTCGGTCGTGGGTGGGCTGAGGAATTCCATGGACGTCCTGAGGGACAACTTCACCTCGGAGATGCAGCTGATCACGATGCCAGGTGGTTCCGGGCTCGGGTACTTCGCCCCCTCCGACGTCACGGGCATCGTCGACGAAGTGGCATGGGGAGTCTATTTCGAAGCCGTTGCCGAACCGTACGGCTCGGAAGTGGGCATCTTCGCGGTCGTCGACCCCGAGGGGGTGATCTCTGGGCTGCCGGCCGCCTACGGGTACAATGTGCTCGCTGGAGCCGATTCGCCCATGTTCGGGAACATAACGCTCTCCGGGGTCAACATCTCAATCGCAGGCAGGTTCTCGTCGTCGCTGTTCCCCTCGGACTGGCTCCTCGGCAGCATCGGTCTGCTGTGGACGCTGTCCGGGCAGGAAGAGAGATGCAATTTCGCAATTTCGTCCCAACCTCTGGGCGAGGAGAGGGCCGCACTGGAGGCGAGCGGCTTCGTCGTCCAGGACATGATAGGCATCATCCCGTTCCTGGATTCAGGAGTGCGGGAGATCGAGGACGACGCCTTCTGGGTCCTCATTCCATCTGTGACTGCAATCGCCATCCTGGCCTACAGCTTCCTCGGATCTGAGACCTACGATAGGAGGCACGACATCGGCATCCTGAAGACAGTAGGCGCTGGCAGGCGCAAGATACTGCTATACCTGATCGTCAACGCGTTGGTCATAAGCGCCTGGGGAGGACTGCTGGGGCTTGCCCTGGGTATCGTCCTCTCGTACGGAGTGTCCACGATCGCCTCTTCCATGTTCACATCCGTCTTCGTGATCAAGGCGAGCGAGGTGCTGCTCGCATCCGCCTTCTTGGCCACGGTTGGAGCCGGGTTCGTAGGCGCCCTGCTCCCAGCCCTGAGGATGACCTTAAGCTCGCCCGTAGAGGACCTCAAGGAGGTGATGCCGTTCTCCTGATCCGGCCGAGGGTCATCGTCGTTGTCGCCCTCAGCATCCTCATATTCACCTCCACGACCGCGATCCTCTCGGGCCTTCGCTCGGCACCCGGAGCCTTCGCCGCGGACGAGGGTTTCGTGATTTACGACGCCTCGGCGCCGACCATATTCTCGAGCAGGGTCGATGCAGGGCTGGTGGACGCTCTCAGAACCCTGCCGAACATCACGGGTGCGAGCCCCGAGGTGTTCGCCTTCGTCTCGTGGAACGGCGTCTCATTCGTCGTCCGTGGGCAGGGTGGGGGATTCGGAACCGTAGGCGGTGTCAGCTCGGCGGAAGCGAAGCTCGTGGTCTCCCAGCAGGAGTACGACCAGAAGACGAACGCCGCGCTCGTCGGGAAGAGGCTCCTGGACCGGCTCGACATATCGCTGCCCGCCGTCCTGCCGCTCGTCGGCAGCTACTCTGCGAAGATTGAGTTCGTGAACGTGTTGGGCTCGTTCGAGCTGGGCACGGCGGTGGACGACGAGCTCGTCGTGGGCAACGAGGTCGCGCGCCATCTGGCCGGCATGCAGAAGGACGAGGTGTCAATCATCAGGGTGTCCACCAACGACCCTGCATGGCTGTCCGAACTCCTCTCCCCGGACACCGCTAGGTTCACGCTCTACGATCTCCACGTCTCCAAAGCCCAAGTCGGGCTGGGGGAGTGGGTCTCTGTCACGGTCGGCGTCCGAAACTGGGGCGGGTCGCCGGGGTCCGCCACGGTGTCATTCGCAAGCGACGGTTGGCCGCTCGCCGAGGGGCCCGTCTTCCTGGCGGAATCCTCATCCACGAGTGTGACGTACCAGTTCAGGTTCCAGGAGCTCGGGCGTCAATCGATAGAGGTCAGCATCTCGGGCGACTTCCCGGTCAAGCTCTACACGAACGTGACCGTGGTCGAGCCATATCTGAACGTGGCCGCGCCCTCGAAGGTGCTCCTGGGGACTGCCTTCAACGTCACGGTGACCAATCACACCGGCGATCCTGTCGAGGGCAGCGTTGTGGGATTCATGGGATCAGAGGTCTTGACCGACGCCCAGGGCAAGGCGGAGCTGGACGCCTCCGCCGCGGGCACGTTCCAGGTGTCCGCCTCGGGCCCGGGCTATGAGTCAGGAGCGGCGACGGTCATCGTCGCAGACCCCTCCTCGTTCCCGAGCACATTCGACGCGTCGATAGCGTCCTTCCACCTCTCGCCATTGACCGTCGATGAGTCCGAGAGCTCTTACGCCGTGGTGGTTGTGGAGAACGGCGGGACGGTACAAGGCATCTACTCGCTGATCGTCAGCGTCGACTCGCAGGCATACTACTCCGATGAGCTCTCCTTGGATGCGTTGACCTCGGAGACCGTCACGGTCGAGATACATGGTCTGACGCCGGGGACGCACGTCGTCCAGGCCGGGGCCTTCTCCGATTCGCTCACGGTCCAGCCATGGTTCGCGGACGACCCGGACCTTGTCCAGCTCGTGCTCAGGTATGGCGGCGAGACATCCCTCAGCTCGTCGGCCTCGGTCCCGATCTACCAGGCGGCGAAGATCTCGGAGGGCAATGTGGCCGTCGCCCTCGTCGCCATAGGTTCCGTGTCCGCACTCCTCGCCTTCCTCGCCATCACATCCGTGTTCTCCAAGGAGATACACGAGGGCCGGAGGAGGCTGGGCGTGCTCAGGACCATCGGGGCGCCCAGGTCGGCGGTCAGGAGGCTCGTGTTCCCCCAGGCCCTCGAGAACGGCCTCGCGGGCGCGGCCATCGGCCTGGCGCTCGGTGTGGCCGCGGCGGACACCATCTCGAAGTCGGGAGCGTTCATCCTGTTCGGGCACGAGCTCAGCCTTGGGCTCGATACCGAGCTTCTCCTGCTGATCCTGCTCGGCGCCGTGGCAATCAGCGTGGTTACAGCCCTTGTCTCCGCGATGCTCGCCGTCCGAGAGACAGCTTTGAGCTCGATAAGGCGGTTGGACCGGCAAGACGGCCCATCTCGCGATGAGGAGGTCGTTCTGGACGATCCCTGAGCTCACATGCCCACAGATATCCACAGGTGCAGGTTCCCGT
Organism: Methanobacteriota archaeon; assembly: GCA_020725925.1. GTDB lineage: Archaea > Thermoplasmatota > Thermoplasmata > UBA10834 > UBA10834 > COMBO-56-21. The sequence goes on along the minus strand of DYTN01000026.1, from coordinate 12,469 downwards.
ACAGGTAGGGAGCCTTGGCGCCCTCTTGGATGTACAGGTCGAAGTCCAGCCTGAAGTAGCCGTACTGGACGAGCTCGAACACCACCGTCTGGTTCCAGGTATCGCCTTTGCCCAAGGCCTTCGAGAAGGTCTGAGTGCCGAAGCTCGGATCGTTGAGCGCATAGGCGACAAGAGTGAAGTTCCTCTGGCCGTCCTCGCCGTTCTTCATGTGAAGCACGAGCTCGAGGGTCGCATTGATAGGGAAGGTCGTGTTGGTGACGACCATGTCGTTCGTGTCCGTCAGCGCGAAGTAGGTCCTCGAGGGATAGTCGGCGGTGACGATCAGCCCGAGGGACACGCCCGAGACCACGAGGGCGGTCGCGAGCATGGCCGCCACGACCTTGTCCGGCTTCTGCGGGGCATCTCCTTTCTGCGCCACCGCTCTCTTCCGAGGGGCCTCCTCCTTCCGGGGCAGGAAGACATCCAGCGCCACGGCCCCGAGGGTGAACACGATCAGGGACGCGCGGGTCGAATCCGACCCGAGGCCTATGGGCGTCAGGACCAGGAAGAGCCCGAGGAAGATGACGACCAAGATGCTGAGCCCGAGGGAGAGGACGAACTTGGCCTCAGGGCTCGTGCCCTTCCAGAAGAACAGCCTCACGACCGCGAACCCCGGGACGAAGAACATGAACGGGAGTCCGAAGGCGTACGCGGCGATCGATCCCGGGAAGAACAGCAGGACAAGGGTCGAGACGACGGCGAAGACGCACAGGGCGATCCGCTGTCCGTTGTCCGTCCTCAGGAACCGGGCGAGGCCCTCCAGTTCGCTCACGCCGCCGGCTTGGGGCTCGGTCATCCGGCGGTAGAAGCAATTCGGGGGTATATTTGCTTGTCCGGTCAGGTGCAAGGGCGTCCTTCTCGGCCCTCGGATTAAGGTCTTCGCCCCTCCCCTCCCACGCGTCAGTGCCAACCGTAGCAATGTTTTTAAACGACCAACCCAATCTTCAATCCCAGTTCCCCGCTGCCGGGATTAGTCGCTGTGAAGGGGTGAATAGTCGCATGCCCAAGAAAATCGAGGTCGAGGAAGACTCCGATGTAACCTGCCCAGTCTGCGGAAAGCCTGTCGGCTTGACCATCGCCTCCTGCCCTCATTGCGGTGCCGAGTTCGAGGAGGAGGAGGGAGAGGCCGCCGAGAAAGAGGAGAGGAAGCCTGCTCCCGCCCAGGCCGCAGCTGAGGGGGAAGAGACAGCCGAGTGCCCCGTCTGCGGGTCGACCGTGAGCCTAGCCGTCTCGTCCTGCCCGAGCTGCGGTGCCGAGTTCGAGGAGGAAGAGGTCGAGGAGATCATAGAGGTCGAGGAGAGGGCCGTCCCCGTGCCAAAGAAGAAGGAGGTCCCCGTCGAAGTCGAGGAGGCTGTCGAGGAGGTCGAGGCGGCAGAGGAGGCCCCTGCGCTCGGGGAAGCCCCCTCGAGCATCACCGACCTGCGCGTCATAGGCGTGGCGCTGATCATACTCGGGATCATAGGCTCGCAGATAGCGTTCATGATCGACTGGTACTGGACATGGGTCCCCCCGATCGAGGACAACCTCGGGCTGTTCGTCGCGTTGCCCGCGGTGATCATAGTCGTCGGGCTGCTGGTGTTCATGCTGATCAAGAAGGCCAGCGCGGGCGGAAAGAAGGTGCCGAGGACGATGCCTGGGATGTCGCTCTCGATATTCCTGTTCGGCATCCTCGGGCTGGTGCTGATCATGCTCTGGGACCCGCTCAACTCGGCCCTGCAGAGCTCGAGCGTGGGCGTTGGCGGCGCGTTCGTCGCCGTGCTCATCGTCGGCGTGCTCGTCATGTTCATGGGCAACAAGATGACCGCGAAGAGCGCCGCGTGAGCCTCCGGATCAAACCCGTTCCCAAACCAATTCCCTCTTCTTTGAGCTCATGACGCCCGGGCGCGTCTTGCCCTCGCTTCTATGCCGAGCCTTGCGCGCAGGAAACGCGAATGGTTGAAACACGGCCTTCGGCATATCCGCACCTCAGCGACACTGTGGCCTGCACCAAGCTGCGGTGTGGTGGGAATCGGCCTCGCGACGCTGGGGCGGGATGGGTGCCCCGGGTTTCATTCTTCCGTGTCGGGCGAGGCCCTCGGCTTCCAAGTCGAAGACTTGGAGGGTAATACCTCTCATCGAGCCAGGCTCCCGCCCTCGCCCTACCAAATAATTATATACCCGCAACCCGATATATTGAGAGCGGAAGCAGAAGGGATGGACCAGCCTGTGCCTTGCGGTCTCAGCGGCTCCGTCTTTTCAGCAAAGCGCGAACGCAGAAGGAAAAGGAGTGAGGCAGGATGGACAAGAAAATCCTCATGATAATGGTCTCGCTGGTGGTGGCTGCAGCCATTGTGGTCGCGGTCGTGATGGTGGCCGCTGGCGGAGGACTGAGCAGATCGGGCGGGTTCACGAGTCTCCTCGACAAACTCGTGTACACGGGCAACGCGACCGAGTACCAGCGCCTATCGCTCCCTGAGAGCTGGGACGAGGGCGACGTCAAGAAGGTCTCCGACGTGGTCGTCGATATGGTCTACTACAGGCAGACCGTGCAGCAGACTTCGGTCTACATCACGACGCTCTGGTTCGCCTACCTGGGCGACAAGTGGGCAAACGAGTACCTCGGCGATGGCAACCAGTTCTACGTCCCAGACAACAGCCACGACGGATGGTTGCGGGTCGACCACGGACTCTTCTCCCTGACAGTCTCCTCGGCCACGAACATATCCGCCAAGTATGACGTCGGCGAGACGATCACGCTTCAGTCGACGCTGCTCCTGAACGAGAACGCCATGTTGGCGTTCGGTGACTGGACCGTCGCGGACACGCTGTAAATCCCGTGATCGGTCAAGCCCGCGGAGAAACCCCTTCCGAGCCCAATTTCCGCGAGCGCGCGTCGTGCGCGCTCTGCTATAAAACCCTTCCGGACGGCCAATGTCTCCCCTGAGGGGCCCTTGGCAAAGCCTATTATAACTGGGTTCTAGAATTCTTATTTATATAGAAAGCGTAGTTGCATGAGAGAGTAGGGTGCCCGTGCTTTTGAGGGCGGTCCAGTCCAAGAGCGGCTAGTTAGCTAGAGGGGGGAAAGCCTCCCCCGAAGAGCGGCCCCGAAGCCATGCAAGCCGAAGGAGAAGGAACTTGCGCAGGAGCTGGAACGCTCAGTTGGACAGAGCTGTCGCTGTCCTCTCCCCCCCGACGCTCCGGAGGAAGCCAAAGACGCCCTCGGACCGCTCGGCACTGGGAAGAGCGGACGGTCTGGGCAGGCCCAGCCCTGCGCGCGCCACGGGTCTCACGAACGGCTTCGTGAACGGCTCCGGCGCAGTCAACGGTTTCAGGCTATCGTACCAGCAGAGGCGCCTGGGCGAGGTGTCTGTATCCTTCAGGAGGAAGCTGCTAGTCATAGGCGTGCTCGTGGCGATAGTCGTCGCCATCCCCTATGCGTTGGTCTTCACGTTCCCCAAGCAGACTGTGGACATCGACGGCTACTTCATGGACTGGGTGAAGGCGCAGATATACGAGGATGTCCCGGATTCCCCCAACCCCGACATAGCCATCTCGGAGTACGCCATGAAGTACGACCACAGGGGCGCCTTCTTCTACGTCGCGACCGAAGGACAGCTGTTCAGCGGAAGGAATGATGGCGCGGATGGGTTCTACATATTCATCGACAGGGACAACAAGCCCTCGAGCGGCTACTCCGTCAGGGGCATCGGCGCCGACGCGATGGTCAGCGTGGTCGGCTGGAACGGCTCCGTCGGCGCGGCAGCGACGCACTTCTTCGATCAGTCTGCGAGCAGGACCGACTTCGCAGGGTTCAAGGTCGTCTCCACCCCCGCGATCGCCTTCGACGGCAGCAGGATGGAGATTGGAAGCGCGGTCTCGGTCACGGAGTCGTCCAAAATAGCCATCTGCACCAAGCACACCAACATCACAGGCGACTGGAGCGATGTCAACTTCAGGTCCAGGGGCACCGCGATGCAGGTGGTCGAGGACCACGACGGTCCGGCGGTGTTCGGCGTCGCGCCGAACCAGCACATCATCACCCTCACGATAAACTCGAAGGGGCCAAGTGCCCACGTGGAAGCGCTCAGGTTCGACTTCCTCGGCAACGCCACACCCTACTCTCTCATGGCGACCGAAGGGGGCCGCTACCTGGGCGCCTCCACGGATAGAACGGTCATCCTGGACCCCAAGCTTCGCCTCGCGGACGGAGACGAGAGGAGGGTCATGGTCTCGGCAGAGCTGCCCGTCAGCCTTGCAGGGTCTTCCTTCGGACTTGAGCTGAACAGGACCAACGGCCTCGTCGTGGACGAGACCAACGTCACTTGGACCGTCGAATCAGTCCAGACTGGCTCGAGGGTGGGCTACATCCTGGAGGCTCCTACGACGATCGCCATTGACGGCGCGTTCGAGGACTGGGCCACCAGGGTCTCGATTGGGGATCCGCTGGAAGACGCCTACTCGAACATCAGCGGGACCAACGCGACCGGCGATGTGGACATCAGCGCCGTCAAGACCGCCTCGACGATCGATGTGGCGTCTTTCTATGTGTCCGTGAACGGGACCATGCTGGGCGGCTCCAGCGTGCCCACCAGCGTCTTCAGGACGTTGCCCGCACCCCCGGCGCAGAACGTGACCAACATCACACCCCACATGTTCGGCGCGGACTTCGCCTTCGTGTTCATCGACCTCGACTGGAACCTGTCGACGGGGTTCTACATCGGCGGCTCCGAGGCCTCCCTGGCGATCATCGGCAAGGGCAATTCCATCCTTTCGAGCAGGGCGTACGCCTATCTGTTCGGGGCGTGGGTCGACCTCGGGCCGATAGACGCCGCGATAGACGCCTGGCAGCTTGAGATGAGCGCCTCGTACTCCACCCTCGGGCTCCTGCCGGGCATGACCTACACGCTCACATTCTTCGCGCAGGACTGGAGCGGACGCCAGGACGACATCGCGGTCCCGCTGCCCGCGAGGATCAACGCCGGGATGAGGGCGTACCCGGGCATCATCATCAACGAGGTCTACAACCGAGCCCCCCCGACCTCCCCGAACGACTGGTTCGAGATCTACAACACGGACACTGTCCCCATCACCATCACTGGCTGGCAGATGTGGGTCGACGGGGTGCTCGTCTACACGTTCCCAACGATTACCCTGCAGCCAGGAGAGATCTTCCTGGTCTCAGGACTCAACTTCGGGAAGGGCGAGAACTATGTGCTGACCGACTCCTCGGGGTCCATCATCGATGCAGTCAGTTGCCCGACCTGGCAGGAGCGTTCGTGGGGCAGGACGGGCGAGGCGCCGTACAGCAACTGGACGAAGATGGTGCCCACGCCAGGAGCCATCAACAACGGCCAGGTGCCCATACCCGAGTTCGGGGACCTGCTCGTGCCGCTAGCGATAGTACCAATTATGATGATTACCATTCATCGGGCAAAGGGAAGGACGAAGCGCGCCTGAAGGCTGGAGGGGAAGCTGCATGGCTGTTGGGAAGGGGTTGGGCGACAGGAAGGGGCTACTGAACGGCTTCTTCGTCCCCGATGTCCTCAGGTCCTTCAGGGAGCAGTCCGAGGCGGAGAAGCCCTTCGTCCCGCTAGTGGGCGGGCCGAGGATGTTCGTGCTCCTGCTCTACGCCTCAGTCCTTGTCGCGGCATCGATAGAGTTCTTCGCCAGCCAGTCCATCTGGTACGGGAGCTGGGAGCTGTACAATACCTACGTGTTCACGGTCACGGGCGCGTTCGTCTTCATGGGCATGGTCATGCTCCTGATGTCGACGAAGAACGGAGTCGACACTTACGGCCTCCCGATCCCGAGGCTCCTGCTCGGGACCTTCGGCTTCGTGGCCTTCTCGCTGAGCGGCCTGGCGCTCGTGTACTACGGTGACGACATAGGCGGCATGGCCGTGCCCCTGAGCGTGATCCTGCTCTACGGCTTCCTCATGATGCTCCTGGGCACCAGGGGTTTTGACACGCACGATGGACTGAGGCTGGCCCTCTACGGCACTGGCCTGGTCGTGATGATACTCGTGCCTGTCCATGAGGCGTTCGGGGTCGCGAAGAGCTCCCCGGGCGACTATCCGTTCACCCTCCTCAACCTGCTCCTCCTGACCTCGGGCATGATCATCGCCCTGGTGTCTGTCCAGTCCATCCAGACCAGGGACGGGTTCGTCGGCGCGTGGCTGCTGGGCGCGATGGGCATATTCCTGATAGCCTTCCACGAGCAGATAGGCATTGTCGCCTCTGGCAACTACTCGCCGTATGACCGCACGCTCGCCATGATAGGCATCGCATTCTCCTTCCTGCCGCTGCCGATCTACGTCTGGCGCGAGAGGACCTACATCGGCATATGGACCCGGCTGAGGACGGCCAACGAGCTCATCGAGAAGGGCGACTACGAGGACGCCCTCAAGAACACGGACGCAGTCATCAGGCAGTGCTCCCGGGTGGGCATCGAGGACAGGTTCGCGCTACCGTGGAGTGTGAAGGCCGACGCCCACTACAGGAACAAGGAGTACGAGAAGGCAAGGGTGTACTACGAGAACGCCCTCAAGATTGACCCCAACGACAGCACCTCGTGGTGCCACATAGGCAACATGTACGCCTTCGAGGGCAAGCAGGAGGCCGCCCTGAAGGCCTTCGACGAGGCCCTGAAGCACGACCCGAAGAACGGCTTCGCGTGGAACAACAAGGGCGCTGTGTACCAACAGCTGGGGATGCACGAGGACGCGCTCATCTGCTTCGACAAGGCCTCTGAGCTTCTGGCGGATCCATTCGATGCGCACGTCAACATGGGGAAGCTGTTCTCGAAGCTCGGGCACAGCAACGACGCCCTGACCCACTTCCAGTACGCCCAGCAGCTCCGGCCCAAGAGCGAGGTGGCGTACCAGGGGGTGCACAGGGAGTTCTTCAGGGGGATGTGTCTTGACCAAATCGCAGGGTGGGAGCAGCTCGGGCTCGACGCGAGCTATCTCCGCAGGATACTGGACGAGGATCCAGGCAACTTCGTCAAGAGGTCCAAGGAGTTCCTCAGGGACATCGTCGACCAGAAGGCGCAGCTCGCGGTGCTCCCGAGCAAGGAGCACCTGGAGATTACCACCGTCATCCAGACGATACTGAAGGCCACGGAGGAGCCCGGTGCCACCTTGGAGAGGATCAAGGAGGAGACCAACCTCAACGAGCGCGATCTCGTGCTGCCCCTCGCGCTCCTTGTGGAGACGGACCACGTGCACTTCAGAACCGTGGGGAAGAACAGGGTGTATGTCTCCAAGGGCAAGGCCCCCGAGGTGCCTCCGGAGCCGCCCCCCATGCCGCCTCCCCCACCTGCGCCTGCACCTGTCGAGGCCCCCAAGCCAGCACAGGCACCGACGCCGGTGCCGGCCGTAGCCGAGGCCGCGAAGCAGCCTGTGTACGCGACGATCAAATGCCCCGGCTGCGGGCACCAGATCAAGGGGGACGAGAAGAAGTGTCCAAGGTGCGACCTGCCGTTCGAGGGTGCGACTGTGGACTGCCCGATCTGCGGCGAGGACGTCGAGATAACCGCCGCCGATTGCGCGAAGTGCGGGGCGATTTTCAGGGAGGCCCCGAAGCCGGCACCTGTGCCAGCGCCTGCCGAGGCAGAGGCGGGAGCCGGGCCTGCGAAGCCCAAGGAGAAGAGGGAGAAGCCGAAGAAGAAGCGCTCCATGTGGCGCAGGCGGAAGCCGCAGCCGAAGAAGGAGCTCCCAGAGAGGCGCGTGCCAAAGCGCGAGGTCGTCTTCGCGGAGCCGACGGCCTCCGTCCTGGTGTTCAAGAAGCGCAAGAAGTAACCTCTTGTGCCGATTCTGGACTCAAAACGGTTAGCAAAGGTTAATCCGAGGATTGAGCAATCCACCCTCGGGAGGGGAAGGCGCCTGAAGGTCCTATCGTTCTTGGGGTACTCCTTGCGGTCCGTCTTCCGGAACAGGCTCAGGTCGCTGTTCGCCATCGTGGGGATCGTGATCGCCCTTGCTCTCATAGTCGGCTCCTGGATCGCGGTCGATTCCTCCGCTTACGGCATGATGAGGGCTGCGATTGATGATGTCCTCATAGACTTCAGGGCAGAGCAGCAGACCTATGAGCCGCAGATAACGCAACCCTTCATCGACGACCGCATAGAGGCGATGGAGGGCGTTGACGGCGTTGAGCAGGCGGCGTCGGTCGTCAAGACCGTTAACTGGGACTACAAGAACGAATCCAACGTGTCGTACTATGAGCAGCCCTATTGGGACGGCTACTACATGCCGTATGGAACCCTCGTGTTCTTGGACAGGAACGATTCGGACGACCTCATCGAAAGGTTGCGGATACACGGCGAGATGCCGTCACCGGGCACTGTCGCCGTGCCGGAGTCCGTCGCAAGCGCTCTCGGGCTCGAGGTCGGCGACGACATCACCCTTGAGCGCGCGAAATCCGAATGGTGGATCGACAATGGGACCTACCGCGAGAACAGGACCTACATGAACTTCTCCTACGAGATCTCGCAGATATGGGCCCAGGACTACGAAGATGGGCGCTCTAGCATTGTGACCATCATCGACATCTATGACCCGGTGGTGTTCGATTTCGCGGATTACCCAGAGGTTATGGCGCCAGCAAGGGCGTTTGAAGAGAGCCTCTGGACAGGAATCTCATATGCTATCTGGATCGACCGCGACGAGGTCATCACCCTCTCCTCGGTTCCGAGGACGGTCGACCGTCTGGACTACATTTACGACCGCCTCTCCATGAGAGGCTACACCCTTGATTTCTACGTGTACGAGACCGAGCTCGGATATGTGCTCATGGATGTCTATCCGAGGCTCGAAATAATCAAGATCATTGCCACGGCCCTCTGCCTTCCCGTGCTGGCCCTTGGCATCTACCTCTCCGTCGTTGGCGTAGACCTCGGGGTGAACCAGCGCAGGCGAGAGGTGGGGATACTCAAGTCCAGGGGTGCCAGCAACAAGCAGGTCTTCGGAGGCCTGATAATGGAATCAGTCGTCCTTGGCACTCTCGCCGGCCTCATCGGACTGGCGTCAGGGCTGCTCGTCAGCAGGCTCCTTCTCGACCTGGCGACGACGTTCGCTGGGGATGTCGACGCGCAGCCATCCCTCGGGGACCTGTTCGTCCAGCCAACGACGATTGTCCTGGCGATACTGTTCGGAATCGGTCTCATGCTCATCTCCTCGTACAGGCCGTTCAAGAAGATCTCGAAGACGGATGTCTCCGAGGCGCTGCACCACTACTCCCCTCTGATAGTGCATGTCGACTACAAGGCCAGGCTGGACATCATATTCCTGTCCCTCTCAGTGCTCAGCATCGTGAGCATCAAGCTCGGGACTGACTGGGTCTTCGACAACGACTGGTCCTGGATAGTGCAAGGGATCGTGGTTGTCCTGATGCTCATCGGGATCGTCTTCTTCCCCCTGATGCCGTTCCTGCTCTCGCTGAGCATCGTTCGTCTGCTCACCCGGGGTTCCAGGAAGCTCTACGCCAAGTTCACCTGGCTCGTCAAGCCGTGGACGAAGGAGCTACACCACCTAGTGGACAGGAACATCGTCCGCAACCCAAGGAGGGCATCGAACCTGTGCGTGATCATCTCCCTCGCGCTCTCCTTCGGCATATTCATTTCGGTGACAATGGAATCCTCCATCGCGTTCGCTCATGACGAGGTGAAGTACAGCGTTGGCGCTGACGTGAGGGTCCAGGGCGGATTTTGGGACTCAGGCTACTCCGAGACGCATCCCAACGATCTCGGAGTGCTGGACGAACTCGCCGCAGTACCGGGCACTGACGGCGCGACGACTTATGCCATCATCCCCCTCACGCTCCAGACCTACGGCGGGGGGGGGATGTCCACCTCGGCGATCCTGGTCGATGCCGAATCGTATGAGGAGGTCGTGCGCCCAAGCGGGTTCTACTTCGTCGAGGGCGGAAGGGGCGCGCTGGAGGACCTGCGGGTGAATGGAACTGTCCTCATCAACGAGTACCGGGCGGAGGAGATGAGCCTCGTCGTGGGCGACCTCGTGAGGGCCGACTACGAGGTGTACGAGTACAGCAACGGATCGTACGAGTACGAGCGATGGCCCCTGATCCTGGAGATAGTCGGGATTATCAAGGGTCTTCCCGGCCTGAGCTACTACTACACGGAGCTTGTGATCGACTTCGGGTCGGTGGATTTCATCCCCGAGGCGAACCTGACCCAGGCTAGCAGCATCTCCGTCGGCGCGATATACGATGTCCAGAAGGGCGTGGAGCAACGGACAGTGGCCGATGCCGCAGAGGATGCCCTGACATCGGAAGGATTCTACCTCCAGGAATCGCTGACGCTCGACGAGGAGCTCGAAGAGCTCCAGCAGGACCCGACCTTCGGAGCGCTTGCGGACTTCCTATACGCTGAGTACGCCTTCTCTGCAACCATCATGACCGTCGGCGTAGGGCTGCTCGTGTTCGTCGCCGTCTCCGACCGGGAACAGGAGCTGGCTTGCATCATGGCCAGGGGGTCCTCGGGGGGACAGATGAGGAAGATACTCATGGGGGAGTCGATCACGCTGATGGTGATAGGCCTCATCGTGGGCATCTCCGTCGGCCTCCTGACGGCTTACCTGTTCAACTCGCTCTGGGACGTCGGCTCGTACTCGGTGATCGAGAGGCGGATGGTCTTCACATGGGTCAGCGGGATCATCGTCGGGGCGGCGGTCGCAGCATTGCTCGTCGCATCGCTGCTCGCGACAGCCAGGGCTGGGAAGATCAAGCTGGCCGAGGTGTTGAGGATCAGAGGTGGGTGAGATGAGCGAGATAGTGGTCAAGGACCTGATCAAGGTGTACAAGACCGGAAAGTCCGAAGTCATCGCGCTCCGGGGCCTGGACTGCACGATTAAGGGCAGCGAGGTCCTGGCGATCATGGGACCGTCCGGGTGCGGAAAGACGACACTGTTGAACGTCATCGGCGGGCTCGACCGACCCACAGCTGGCTCGATCAGGTTCGACGGCGTGAACGTGGTCGACCTCTCGGACGCCGACCTCGTCAAGCACAGGCGGGAGAAGGTCGGCATCGTGTTCCAGTTCTTCAACCTCGTGCCGACGCTCACGGCCCGGGAGAACATCGAGCTGCCTATGAGACTCGCGGGGAAGAGCTCCGACCAGATGAAGAAGAGAGCGGACGAGCTCCTGAAGCTGGTCGACATGGAGCCCAGGGCCGAGCACAGGCCGGACGAGCTCTCAGGCGGCGAGCAGCAGAGGATCGGGCTCGCCGTCGCGCTGGCGAACGACCCTCCGGTGCTCCTAGCAGATGAACCCACGGGCGAGCTCGACACTCAGACCGGCCAGCAAATTCTCCACCTGTTCAAACAGCTCAGGGACGAGTACAAGAAGACGATCGTCATAGTCACGCATGACCAGCGGATCGGCCAGATCGCAGACACGGTCATGACCATCGTGGACGGGAAAATCACGGGAACGATATCGGGGGCGGAGTTCTCCGCGAACGCGAAGATCTCTACCGAATCTCCACCTTCCCCTTCTTGAGCAGCAACGCGAGCGCATCGTCCGCAGCCTTGTCTCGTTTCGACTTGTCGTCCAACGCGCGCCTGGTAGCAAGGTTGACCTCACGGACCGCGCTCCGCTCCTCCATCCTCTCCACGCGCTTTTCCTTCCTGATCTCGATGATCTTGTCGCGCATCTCGGAGGCTTTCTGGTGCGCTGCATCGGCCTCTTCCCGGAGCTTCATGAATTCGGCGTGCTTCTTGTCGGCTGACGCGGCCAGGCTGGCGATCTCCTTGAAGAACGAGGTCGCCTCGTTGTGGGCCTTGTGCTGCTCCTCCGACAGCCGCACGACCTCCGCGTGCTCCTTGTCCGCCTGCTTGAACAGGGCGTCGATGCTCCTGTCGACGTCGTCGACCTCCTTCTTGATTTTCTCCTGCTCAGCAAGTATCTTCTTCAGCCGCTCTACCTCGGCAAGCCTCTTCTTGAGGTCGTCCAGGAGCGCCCGCTCCTTGGGTATCGTCAGCGGCACGGTCTGCTGTCTCAGCTCCAGTGCCTTTGCCTGGGCCTCGAGGCTCTTGACCTCGTCCCTGAGGCTGCCCATCGGCTGCCCCTTCATCTTCTTCTTGAACTCGATGAGCTCCTTCGCCTTTGCCTGGAGCTCGTCCCGCTTCTGCTTGTGCACTCGCATCTCGGCCACGAGGGCGTCCCGCTTGTCCCTCGCGGCCCTCATCTGCTCCTGGAGCGTTTTCTTCTGTTCGTTGAGGCTGTCCCTCTCGGACCTCAAAACAACAGCCTGGTCGTTTATCTCGTCCCGCTTGTTCAGCAAGGCCCTGAACTTCAGCTCTGCGCTCTGAAGCTCGCTGATCTTCTTAGGCATTCGTGACCGCTGGCACCCGATAAATGACATGCACTATAAGTGTGTTGTTCCGCGCTCTGTTGCGTGGGCGCGGGTCGTGGGCAGCAAGCTTTATCTCTGG
>DYTN01000025.1 GCA_020725925.1 Methanobacteriota archaeon | reverse complement strand
AATAGCCACGACGCCCTTCTTCCAGGCCTTGTGGATGATCTCGTGCGCGGCGTCGCCGTCCTTCTCCTTGGACTTCTTGTCCTTGACCACCTCGACGCCTATCATGAGCCCCTTGCCCCTGACATCGCCCACGATCTCGTACTCATCCTTCCACTCATTGAGGCGCTTGAGGGCGTGCTCTCCCTGCCTGATGGCGTTCTCCCGGAGCTTCTCCTTCTCTATGACTCGCATGGTGGCCAGGGAAGCCTCGCACGCGACCGGGGTGCCCCCGAGGGTCGTGCAGTGGCTGCCCGGGTCCCAGTCGTAGATGTCCGCCCGGCCTATCGTGGCCCCGAGGGATATGCCCCCTCCGAGCGCCTTGGACATGCACACCACGTCTGGTATCACGCCGAAGTGCTCGATGGCGCACCACTTGCCCGTCCTGCCCATTCCTGACTGGACCTCGTCGACTGCGTAGAGGATGCCGTACTTGTCCATCAGCTTCTTCAGCCGCCTGTGGTAGTCCTTGGGCGGGACGATGTATCCTCCTTCGCCCTGGATGGGCTCGATGAGGGAGGCCGCCACCTCCTGGGGCGGCACGAACTTCTTGAAGACCCATTCGTCGATGAAGTCCACGCACCAGAAGTCGCACTCGGGATAGGTCATCTTGTACGGGCACCTATAGCAGTACGCGTATGGCACATGCTCCACGCCGGGCATCGTCGGGAAGTACCTGGCCTTCTGAACGGTGGAGCTCGCGGTGAAGCTCAGGGCGCCCATGGACCTTCCGTGGAACGCGCCCGTAAACGCGAGGAACATCGGGCGCTTCGTATGCCACCTGGTGACCTTCGCGAACGCCTCTATGCTCTCGGCGCCGCTCCCGCTCAGGAAGACCTTCTTCGGGAAGTTCCCCGGGGTGATCTTGCTCAGCTTCTCCCCCAGCTGCACCGCGTACCTGTAGTAGAAGTCCGTGTACGAGTAGTGCAGCAGCCGCTGCGACTGGTCGGCAATGGCCTTGACCACCTCTGGGTGGCAGTGGCCAACGTTCATCGCCCCGAGCCCGCTGTTGAAGTCAATGTACTCGTTGCCATCCACGTCCTCGATGATGACGCCCTTGCCCTTCTCCACCACGAACGGGTAGTAGTAGGGCCTGTTGTAGGGCGACAGGACGGCTTTGTCTCTCTTGACCCAATCCTTGGCCTTCGGTCCCGGGGGCTCACACACTCTTTTCAAAGAAACCTTGGTCTTTCGACTTGTTTTCAAAATACCCCTCTTGGGCTCTGCTGTTGACCGAATGCAGACCACCTATCTTAGACTTTCCATGAATCCGCCTCTTTCTGTGAAACGTTTATCGAAGGTGAGCTTCATTGTGAGCCGATGCCCACGCTGCTCGTCAGGTACGGCGAGATAGGGCTCAAGAGCCCGTCCGTCAGGAGGCGGTTCGAGCAGCAGCTCGCAGCAGACATCCGGACGAGGCACGCCCTCGCCAAGGTGCCGTGCGTGATCTCGCAGACTAGGGGCAGGGTGTTCGTCGACTCAGATGACTGGAGGGCGACCTGCGAGATACTCTCGCGGACGTTCGGCGTAGTATCCTTCAGTCCCGTCGAGAAGGCCTCGAGCGAGCTGTCGGCTCTCACACAATCCGTCCTCAAGTTCTCCGAGCCGCTCATGTTCAAGGACTCGACGTTCGCGATAAGGACGAGACGTTCAGGCAACCATCCTTACACCAGCCAGACGCTTGCAGCCCACCTGGGCAAGGCCGTCCTGGAGCATTTCGCGGGCAAGGAGATCGCCGTCTCGCTGGACGACCCCGACATCGAGGTTTCGGTCGAGGTCCGAGACAAAGAGGCATACTTGTTCAGCTCGGTTTTGCCCGGCCCGGGGGGCATGCCCCTGGGAACACAGGGCAAGGTGCTATCGGTGCTTGACTCTGAGCTGGGTATTGCGTCCACCTGGCTGATGATGAAACGCGGATGCAGCGTGCTCGCAATGACGGAAGGCGAATACCTCATGGAGCCGCTCCGACCATGGTATCCGAACCTTGCGAGGACCGCCCCCTCGAAGGACCTGTTCGGGCTCGCAGCCAGCAACGCGTGCATCGGCATAGCGCTTCCGCTCACGCTGAAGGAGATCGAACAGGAGGCCGTCAAGGGGGACCTTCCTGTGTTCTACCCGCTGGTCGGGATGGACCGGGCGGAGATCAGCAAGCTGATATCAAGGATCAAAGGCTAGGTGCCCTGCCTGTCGTGCGCCCTCAAGGAGGGCCTGACCTTCTCGGCGCCCATGCCCCTCGTCCTGACCAAGCCTCTGCCCTTTTTCCCCGCGGGCGTCAGACCCCTGTGTGCCCTGTCCGCGTGCTTGCTCGAGCAGATCCAGTTGAGCTTGGGGTCGGCCTTGATCACCGGGTGGTTGGGGTCGACCATGATGACCTCGTACCACTTGTGCTTCCCGTCCTCGCCCACCCAGTAGGATGCCAGGACCTCCAGGTTCGGATGCCGCTTGGCGGTCCTCTCCTCGGCGATCCTCTGGATGTTCTTCTTCATGGTGATCTTGAGGATACCCTTCCTCTTCGGCCTGCGCCCCTTCCTGATCCTGTGCTTTCTCAGGCCGCCCTTCCTGACCCTGGCCCTTACGACGACTATGCCCTGCTTCGCCTTGTAGCCCAGCTGCCTGGCCTTGTCAAGCCTGAGGGGCTTGTCGACGCGCACGAACGAGCCCTCCTTCCTCCAGTCGACCAGCCGCTGCCACATCAGCCGCCTCATGTCGTCGTTCGACTGGTCCTTCCAGGCCTCGCCCATGTAATGGTACATGCCCCGGGAACCGACAGGCTTCTTCGCCTCGGGTGCCTTCGCCTCCGGCTGTGGAGTAACAACAGGTGCCTCAGCCGGCGCCTTCGTCTTGCGCTCCTTCCTTGAAGGAGCCTTCTTCGCCTCTTCTGCCATTCATGTCACATCCAGCTGTTTCTGGGTTCACGCTTGCGCGCACATCCCCTTGCGAGACCAAGGCGGGTCTCGCCGCTGCGGGGGACACCAAAAGGGTCGGGCTATTTAAGGCTGTTGGGGGACCTACATGAAGTCGTCCAGGTTCAGCTTCTTGTCTGTCTTCTTCGGCTGGGAGTTGATCTTGGCCGAGCGCTTGCTCTCGTAGTCGTTGTTGAGAAGCGATGACTGCTGCACGCCGGACATCAACGACTTCTCGTCCCAGCCGAAGGAGTCCGTGACCCGCGCGATCGTTGCCGCCAATCTGGTGGCATAATACTTGTAGTCAGGCTTTGCCTTGAACTCCCTTCCCTCGACCCAGGGCTCGAACTTCTGAGGATGCGCCCGGCTGTCGGTGACTATCCACGACACCTTCATGCCGGGAACCACCTCGTACCCGAGCTCCTTGAGCTTCTTGAACACGCGCACATTGATCATGCTGTCCCCCGCCTTGTACTGGCTCTCCTCCCTTACGGACCTGGAGATAACGAGCCGGGACGGGTCTATGCCGCCCCCCATGAGGTCGTCTATGACCTCCCTCGTGTAGGAGACAGCGCCTTGCTGGTCGCCGTCCAGGACCTTCTCGAACACCCTCGAGAGCACTTCGCTCTGGAGGTCGAACGAGTCCGTCCGTCGCATCTCGTAGCCCCTGACTATGAGCTCCTGCCTGGGCCAGACCATTCGCCCGACATACCGTTTCTTCATGCCGTGCGAGAAGAACGGCTCCATGATCTTCTCGAACTCGAGCACCATGCCCTCGCTGGAGAACTCCTCTGCGATCTGCTGTCCCAGCCTTACGCTCTCCTCGACGTTCTGATGCGGGGAGAGGAAGAACACCGAGTCGGTGTCGGAGTAGATGACCTTGAGGTCCTTTGCCTCGAGCTTCTTGATGAGGTCCTTCGTCGCCTCCCTGGCGAAGGCCGTGATGCTTGCGCCGATCCTGGGGTCTGTGAACCTGTAGAACGACGACGCGAGCACCCCGTAGAAGGAGTTCATCAGTATCTTGATCGCCTCCTGCAGGCCGTTGTAGTACTCCTTCTCTTCGGGGCTCTTGGCCTCCTGCATGGCCTTCTTCGTGGCCGCTCGCTCCTCCATCAGACTCGTGAGGATCCTGGGGAGGAGGCCCTCGCGGACGCTCCTGTCGAGGAACTTCGCCCCCGTCGGGGAGGTGATCGTGCCCTTCGGGGAAAGGGTGGTGAAGCAGATGTTCTTCGCGATGATCGTGCTCGGGTACATGCTCCTGAAGTCGAGCGTCAGGACCCAGTGGTAGAGGCCGGACTGCATCTCGTGCACGTACCCCCCCTCGATGGCCTCCGCCTCCTCCGAGGACCGAGAGGTCATCGGGACCGCGACCTTGTTCCTGTCCGCCTCGCGTATGAGGATTGAATCGATCAGCTGGGATGTCGTGCCGTTGACGACATCGTCCAGGGGGAGCTTCGACACGGTCGCCAGGTCCATGCTCCTCTCGAGCAAGGCTACCCTCTCTAGGACCTTCATGGCGAGCATGCTGTCGTTCTCGCAGTATTTCATCACCCTCTCCCTGTCAGATGCCCACTCCTCGTCCATCTTCTTGGGGTCGACGTCGTGCTTCTCCTCGCCCAGAAGCTGTTTGGCAACCGCGTTGAGAGTCTCCTGCTTGGGCCTGAGGATCTTCTTCACTGCCCACCACGCGTCGATGACGATCCTGCCCTCGGTCCACCAGAACCTGTTGTTGTACTGGTCGAGCGGGCCAGGATACCTGCCGACCGACAGCTCGGGCATCCGGAGCGCCGCCGCGCGTTGTATGATCTGTGGGATGTCGAACCCGTCTATGTTGTACCCCGTGATGACGTCCGGGTCGACCTCGTGGATGAAGCTCTGGAAGTCCTCGATCATCTTCCTCTCGCCCCCGGGGCCGTCCCCGGGGAAGTGCTTGCCCTGGGTCTTCCCGTCCTTCTTCACCACTGCACATATGCAGAATATCTTTGGCTCCTTCAGGCTGGTCTCGACATCGAAGCTCACGATTGTCAGGTTCGGCCTGAATGGTTTGATGGGCTCGAACTCCTTCGCGTTGACCACCAGGTCGGTCCTGTATGTCTTGTCCGAAACCTTTTCACCGTGCACGCGCACGCACGAACCCAGGTCCTTGTCGTAGGCGAACCTGAAGTGGAAGGGTATGTCTGCCGCGAGCACGACCGCCCTGGGCATGATGGTCTTCCTGATGTCTGGGACGAGCCAAGGATAGGTCGCGACCACCCTCTGGCACTTCTTCATCTCGCCCTTGTAGAGCAGTTCCGCGTCCTCGAGCCTCTTGACCCGATCGTCTGCTTTGAGCATGTCGACGATGTCATGGAGCACATCCTTCGAGTCCGGCTCGACGAAGTAGAAGTACGGCTCGAACCCCGTGAACCTGACGGCCACTGACTTGCCGTCCTGCGTCTTGCCGTACAGGTGGACTGCCAGATCCCCCTCCATCTTCTTGTAGGAGGCCCCGATCAGCCTTATGTCCCAATGATCCATCCGAATCATGTCCTCGCGACTATCTTGATGACATCGCCGTCCTTCAGGACGTGGTCGTGCCCGATGGTCATGTGGGACTTTCCGTCTATCGCCCTAATAAAGTTATCACCCAGGTCGGTATGGACCTTGAACGCGAGGTCCTTGGCGTTGCTCCCCCTGCGCATCAGGTAGGCGTCCGGGAGCACCCGTCCCTGCTTGTCCATCCACTTGTGCTCGTCCTCGACGGGGTATATGATGATCATGTCCAGGACCTTGAACACGACCTCTTCGAGGACTGCCTGCACCCCGGTCGTGCCGTTCGCCTTGAGCCACTCCCCCATCTTGCTGCACGCCGCCACCTGGTTGGGGTTGAGCTTTGACTTGTCCATCACCTCGAAGCTGTTCTCCCCCGGAACGTACTTGATGAGGCTCGCCTTCGCAGCCCGCCTGAGTGCGAGCTCGTACTCCGCGCTCGTGGGCACGACTGGATACCCCATCGCTTTGAGCCGCTCAATGTTCTCCTTCGGAGCGATGTCAGCCTTGTTCGCCGCGATGATCATGGGCTTGGATGTCTTCTGCAGGACCTGGCAGAACGAGAGCAGCTCCTGGTCGCCCCACAGCGAAGGATCGGGGTCGGCAGGCGTGTGCTTCAGGGAGGCCAGGATCTGGCTCTCTGAAATCGCTAGGCCTGTGAGCTTCTCGTGGAGGAGCTTCTCGAACTTGGTCCCCGTGAGCTTCGCCTGCTTCGCCAGCTTCGAGAAGTGCTTCT
This sequence comes from Methanobacteriota archaeon, assembly GCA_020725925.1. Taxonomy (GTDB): domain Archaea; phylum Thermoplasmatota; class Thermoplasmata; order UBA10834; family UBA10834; genus COMBO-56-21. Next base: position 20,980 of record DYTN01000025.1, on the reverse strand, counting down.
CGAGTATGCCGTGGATCCAGTAGGAGACCTCCTTCTCCAGGAAGTTGACGTCGAGCACGGGGTCGTGCGTGCCCACTCCCACCGGGTTGCCTTCGAAATCCGTGCCCCCGCTCGCGTCCACGATATGTATGAACGCGTCCGCCTGGCGGAGGTCGTCCAGGAACTTGTTCCCGAGGCCCCTTCCCGCGTGCGCGTCGGGGACCAGGCCAGCGACATCGAGGACTTCTATGGGCACGAACCGCGTGCCGTTGTCGCAGAGCGAGTTGTTGGGGTTGCACTGCTTTCCGAAGGCGACATGCGGGCACTGCCCCCGGACATAGCCGACCCCTCGATTCGCCTCTATCGTGGTGAAAGGGTATGCTGCGATCTGCGCGGACGCTAGAGTCAGGGCCGAGAAGAACGTGGACTTCCCGACGTTCGGCTTCCCCACTATCCCTACGAGCACGCTTCTCCCCCGGAGGCCAATGCCGATGTAGATAGAAAAACTGCTCGGTGAACGGCCAGCAAACCTTCCAGATTCTGGCTATGATGTGAATCGTTTTATACGGCCATTTGGTTGCGGCCATGCATGGAATCCGCGCTTGTCCTGTGCGAAGGGGCGTTCAACAAGACCGGCGGGAAGACCGCTGCCGGGCTCGTGAGGCACTCGTTGAGGTTCAAGATACTGGGCATACTGGACAGCACGTCCGCGGGCAAGGACGCCGGCGAGGTGCTGGACGGGAAGAAGGCGGGCATACCGATCTTCTCTTCTTTCACGGACGCGCTCAAGAAGCTCAACAGGAAGCCTGACTACCTCATAGTCGGCGTGGCCACCGTCGGGGGCATGCTCCCGAAGGCCTTCAGGCCGGCCATCAGGGAAGCTATCAAGCACAAGGTCAACATCATCTCGGGCTTGCATGAGTGGCTCGAGAACGATGCCGAGTTCTCGAAGTTGGCCAAGGAGCACGGGGTGACTATCACGGACATCAGGAAGGAGCCCCCGCTCGAGAAGATGCACTACTACCGGAACCTCGCGTCAAAGATGGACTGCGTGAGGATCCCTATCCTCGGAACCGACGCGGCGTCGGGAAAGCGCACGACTGCGATCATCCTCACTAAGGAGCTCAACGAACGGGGCATCAAGACGGTGTTCGTGGCCACAGGCCAGACTGGTCTGCTCCAAGGGTTCAAGTACGGGATACCCCTGGACGCCATCAGAGGCGACTATGTCGTGGGCGAGCTCGAGAACGCCGTCGACCTGGCGTACAGGCATGAGAAGCCCGATGTCATCATCGTCGAAGGCCAGGGGGCGCTGAGCCATCCCGCGTATGTCACGGGCTCGAGGGCGATCGTGGCCGCATCAGCGCCAACGACTGTTGTGCTCCAGCATGCTCCGAAGAGGAAGTGGCGGACCTACCACGAAACGGAGCTGCACCTGCCGAACGGCACGATCGATTGCGAGAGGGAGCTCATCAGGGTATTCGCTGGATGCGACATCATAGGCATAACGATCAACCACCAGAACATGACCAGGGCGGAGGTCGTGCAGAGCATTGCGGAGTACGAGAGGAAGCACGGCATTCCCGCGTGCGACGTACTTGTGGATGGCCCTGGCAAGATCGCGGATGCCATCATCGATCGGTACTTCGCCGACCGGAAGGGGAAGAGGAAACACTGAGCTCGAGCAGGGCGTCCGCGAGCTCCCCTATCATCTCCGGAGACAGCTCCTCTGCCCGTCTGGAGGAATGTGGCAGGGCGTTGAGCGCGTCCTTCTTGGCGTTGCCCACGAGCGCTGACACCGAGGGATCCGTCATCAGCGAGTTGACTATCTTCTTTCGTCTGTGCGAGAATATCGCCTTTGTGACTTCGGCGAAGACGCCCTCGTCCTTCACCACGAACGGCGCCTTCCTTGGCACCAACTTGACGAGGCAGGAGTCCACCCTCGGCTGCGGCCAGAAGGCGGTCCTAGGCACATTGAGCACGATCTCGCAATTCGCCCTGTAGTACAGACCGACCGACAGCCTCCCGTACTCCGCCGTCCCCGGCTTGGCGATCATCCGCTCGGCGAACTCCCTCTGCAGCATGAGCACCGCCAGCTCGAAACCAGTCCCCAGGAGCTTGAAGGTGATCGGCGATGAGATCTGATACGGAAGGTTGGAGACCACCTTGTTGAACCCTGGAAGGAATGCCTTGACTGCGTCTGCCTGGATCAGCTGTAGCCTCTCACCGAACCTCCTCTGAAGGAATCTGCAGAACTCTGAATCCTGCTCGACGGCCACGACCTTCGCGCCCGTCTTGAGGAGCTCCTCAGTGAGCATCCCGAGCCCGGGCCCGATCTCGAGCACGGTGTCTTTCGAGGAAAGAGAGGCGATCGACACCTGCCTCCTGACAACGGACTCATCCAACAGGAAGTTCTGCCCGAGCCGCTTGTTGGCCCTCTTGCCAAGGGACTCGAGGATGTTCCTGACCTCTTCGGCCCTCATAGAAGGCGCCTCGGCCGCTCACCTGGCCACGAACAGGTGGTACTTCTCGTCCGGGTTGGCGAGCTCCTCCTCGATCCTCTTGGCCACGAGCTTCTCGACCTGGTGCGCCATGGGCACGCGATGGGACAGGTCCGCGAGGTCCTTGAAGGGGCCCTTCTTGCGCTCCTCGATTATGCCCCACATGGTCTTCTTGCCCAGGCCGGGCAGGAGCTCGAGCATGTGGAACCTCGTGGTGATCGCCTGGGCCTCGTTGAAGAACTGCGTGAACCTGGGCTCGTGGGCCTTGATGATGTCAAGGATGACAGTGTGCAGCTCGCTCTGGGCCGCGTGCGTGAGCTCGTTGAAGCTTATGCGCCTCTTGACGTGGAGTATCTCCTGCCTCAGGTCCAGGTCCTTGCCTATGTAGACCTTGTCCCCGACGTTGAGGTTGATCCCGGGCTTCGGGACGAGCTCGAAGAGCTTGAACTGGTCCTCCCCCAGGGCATACGCTACTGGCTCCCGCTTGAACATCTTCTCGTCCGGGAGCCCTTGGGGCAGGTAGTCTAGTATTCGAGCGTAGTCCTCCACAACAATCCCCCGAGCTCGTTAGAGATACTTCTCTACGACGCTAAGTATCTTTTCGATGTCCTTCTTCTCCACGCTGGCCCTCTCCTTGGAGAAGATGAGGCGGACATCGTCCGCGACGGACGGCAGCACATCGGCGATCTTGACTGCGTTGATCTCCGACACGAACCCGAGCTCGAGCAGCTCCTTGACCAGCTTCCTGGCCTTCTTGGAGTCCATCCTCGAGAACTTCTGCACGTGCTCGAGCGCGAGCTTCTGCTCGGCCGTGAGCTCGCCCTCGCCCTGCCGCTCAGTCAGGATGTCCTTGACCTCTGCAAGTGTGAGAATCTTCTTGTCTTCCATGGGGCAGCACCTCCGCGACGCTACTTCGCCTTCCTGAGGTGTTCTGGCCTCACGATGATCTGCTTCTTCTTCCCGCCCATCATGACATCGATCAGGTACGCCCTGCCCTGCGCGCCAACGACGGTACCCGTCCTTCCCTGGAACCTGACATGGGGCTGGCCCTTGTGCATGCTGGGGTCGATGTTGACATTCGCCCTGTCGCCAACATCGAACTTCTGGAACATCCTCGTTATGGGAGAGAGCCCTCGCTGCCTGGCGCGCTTCTGCATGACGAATCTGGTCCGGCGCCTATACCCCTTTGATGCCTTTACCATCTGATCCCTCTCCCGTGTCGCCTATGGCTATCACGTCCAGCTCGACCACCTCGCATGGCACGCCGACGATGCCCGCGACATTGGGCTGCGTCCGCCCCTCGTCGCCGTGCATCAGTTCCTTGATGTAGGTCCCGCTGTCCGCCTCGACGACGAACACGGCCTCCGCCCCGTCGAGCGACTCGACCGTCATGTGCCTGACGGTCCTCAGCCTCTCGAGGTCTGCACGCCGATGGACTACCCTCTGTGGAGTGAGCTGACTTATAGGCTTTCCGGCCAATGATGTCACTACTTCATTAAGCTTTCCGTGGTCCACAGGTGTCTGGAAGCGTAGCCTGACCCTGTATGTCTTGGGGTGCGTGGACTCCTTGATGGAGCGCATCTCAGCCCTCGTGGACATCCTCAGCCCGAAGAGCTCGACCAGGCCCTTGCCGGAGGCGTTGACTTCTGCCTCGATCGAGCCCATGTCAATCGTCCTTCTCATTGGCCTGCGGACCTCCACAACGAACGGCCTCCCGTTGCCGAGCATTCGGGCGTCTATGTCCTCCCTGCCCATGCCATGGAAGAAATCCTCCGTGCCCTCAGCGTGGCGCACTACTACAGGCCCTATGAAGTCCTGCACGCTCTGCTCGTACATCCTTCCCTTGCCGCCGCACCGGGGACAGCCCTTACCCCTGCACTCCCTGCACGGCCACCTGGTCTGAGGGAGCTCCCTAGAGTACTTCCTGTACCTGCCGTAGACGAACAGAGGTGCGACGTCGAGGACCACACGGTCGAACCGCGTGTCCACGAGGAAGACCATCTCTGGATTCGCGAAGTCCGCCAGCTTGCTCAGGCTCTTCTCGAGCAGCTTGCCGATCTCGCGGTTCATCTCCGCCTTGATTCCCTCAGTATCCTTCGCACCCACCTCTGTCCAGAACGATTCCTCGCGCTCGATGAGCTCAGCGTCGATCTTCGTTCCCACCAAGAAGGTGGCGAACTCGTAGCCTTGGGAACTCCTTGCCGCGAGGCCGGCGAACTTGGGCACCTCTGACAAGAGGCCTTTGCAGATGTGACACTGGGTCACGTCTTCTGGGGGCGGGGGAGCATCCGGAATGGAAGACCTGACCAGGACCCCGCGCTGCTCGTTCGAGAGGCCTCTGGAAACGGATGCGAAAAGCCTTCCCAGGCAGTGGTTGCACAAGGGGCGCTGAAGCGCTCGCCCTGCGATCTCTAGCCTATCGGACATCGGCATGCCAAGTGAGGGGGAACTGGTATAAAGCAGTTGCTCATGTCAACGGAGCCATGCCACCTAGATAGCGGAGCGGTGAGCAGCCGCGATCAAATCCCCACGCACTCGAGCTTCTCCTTGCACGCGTTCCACAGTGGCTTGTCGTCGCCGCTCGTTATCGTCTCGAGCCAATGGGATAGCACCGGTTTCAGGCCCTCCACCGCCGCGCCGACATCGAAGTCCCTGAGCAGCGCATCATAGGCCAGGTAGTTGACGTACACGGGCCTGTTCTTCACCTTCTCCTCCTCGAGCGCGAAGAACACCCTCGCGCGCTCCTCCCCCTTCAGGATGTACGTCTCCGCAATCAGCATATGCCGCCTCTTGAAGGTGCCGCCCATGGAGAGCTGCGGGACCTCCTCGTACTTCACGGACTCGTTGAGCGACCACCTCATCTGCCCTTCATAGGAGCCGAGGGTGAACTGTGACGGCAGGAGCGTGAGCCTCTGGCCGGACTCGAGCGCCAGCCTCGTCCAGAGCCTGAGGAAGATGTGTGCCATGAGCTTCATGACCCTGTCCCGCTCCGAGCCTCCTCCGACCTGGGAGACCGGGATCAAGGCCATGTCGCCGTCTACCGTCTTCAAGAGCCCGTCTGCCATCTAGCCGATATAATGGCCTAATGTATATTTCAATCGTGCGCGAGAGACGCTCAGAAACCCATGCGGTCGATCCTCGTCTGCGCCCGCTTCCCCTCGAGGAAGTGATACACGGCGGAGTGCTCGCTCCCTGAGAGCAGCATGTCCAGGGCGCGCTTGGCGATCTCCGCCTGGAGGGAAGTGCCGATGACGGAGACGGTGTTGCCGTACACTGACACGAACGCGCCCGTGAGCTCCTCGATGAGCGCGCGCGTGCGCCCCTGAGAGCCTATCACGCGGGCGCGCATGCGCACCACATGGTCGTGCTTCTTGCCGACGTAGTCCCTGATGTCCAGGACCTCGAGGTAGTACTCGTCCTCCAGGAGCTTTATCGCCTTCTCTGGGGCGAAGCCCCTGCCGATCGCCTGGACGACATTGAGCACCCCCAACGCCCTGCCAGGGTCCTTGGCGTGCGTGTGGTCTATCTGCACATCGCCCTCCTCGGAGTCAATCGAGAGCTTCACGCCGGTCTGGCGCTCTATGAGCGCCTTCGTCTCGCCGTCCTTGCCTATGAGGACCCCGACCCTCTCACCGGGTATCCTGATGGTCTGGATCATTGCTTCCTTATCTCCTCGAGCTCCTTCTTGACATCTATCTCAACGCCGAGCCTCCGGAAATACCTCGCCATGTTCCGCACATCGCGCTCGAGCCATTCCTGGGCATGCGGGTGGTCGAGGAGGACGGCCTGGCCCACATCTATGATGATGGGCTCCTGGCCGAGCATCAGTATGTTGAACTCGCTGATGTCGCTGTGCACGAGCCTGGCCCTCTGGTAGGCCAGCTTCATGTAGTGGAGCACCTTCCTCGCGATTGCCCCAGGGTCCTCGACCTCAACATTCCTGAGCTCCCTCGCGGGCTCGACCTCGTCCCCTATGTACTCCATGACCACGACGTTGGACTCCTGCCTTATGGGCTTCGGCACCCTCACGCCCGCGCGGGTGAAGGCCATCAGGTTCAGGTACTCCTTGTTTGCCCACGCGTATATGAGCTTCCTCTTCCTGCTGGACAGGCCCTTGAACCTCGGGTCCCCGTGCACATACTTGGCCATGTCCCTGAAGGTCGATGTGGAGGTCCTGTAGATCTTGACGGCGACGAACTTGCCGTCCCTGGTCGACGCCCTGAACACGTTCCCCTCCTTGCCCGTGGACACAGCAAAGTCGAGCTTGTCGAAGACACCATCCGAGAAGAGTTTGTAGATGATCATCAGGTTCTGCTGGTCGAAGACCTCGTCGTACGACTTCCGCTGGTCCGCGTCCTTCCGGCGCATGCGCCACTTGTCGATTTCGCGCTCAAAGGAGTGGTAGTCGTCCGCTCGAGCCACAGGCCACCACCGCTAGTCCCTCAGAATATGTCGATCGACTTGGGCAGCATCTTCTTCCGGCTGAGATACATCGCCTGGGTCTTCGTGTACCTGTACTGTATGTTCGCCTTCTCGTCCTGGAAGTCCCAGGGCTGGACTATCACGAGGTCCCCCTCACGTATCCACATACGCTTCTTGATCTTGCCGGGGATGCGCCCCATCCTGTACTTGCCGTCGGCGCACATGATCTTGATCCGGGAGGCGCCCAGGAGCTGGTCGGCTATGCCGAATATCTCGTTGTCCTTCTTGCGGGGAAGACGTACCCTGACGAACTCGGGCTCGCCGTCGGGCCCGATCTTGACCTCTTCCTCTTGGCCGTATCTCCTGTATCCCAAAGAGCTCTCCCGTGTGCTGGATGATAATATATAGGCTCTACTTAAGGATGCTGGACTGGTCAGGCCAAGCCAGCAGTCATCAGCGCGGGCCGATGGTTCTCACTCAAGACGATAGAGATTGTCGAGAAAGCGACACGAGCTCGGGTCTGCTGTTCCCGACGGGTCAGCATGGCCAAATAGGTCCCACAGTCTGGAGCCGTCCTGAGGCGACCAAGCATGGAAGGCGCTCCTCAGAAGAACGGGAACGACAAGATACTGCTCGCGTATTCGGGCGGCCTGGACACGTCGGTGGCCATCCACTGGCTGAAGGAGAAGCACGGCTGCGAGGTCGTCACCGTGACCGTCGATGTGGGTCAGTCTGACGACCTCAAGGACGCGATGAGGAGGGCCAAGTCGATAGGGGCCTCGAGAGCTTGGGTCATAGATGCGAAGAAGGAGTTCGTGGAGGACTACGTGCTCCCGGCGTTGAAGGCCAACTCGCTCTACGAGGGCAACTACCCGCTAGGGACGGCCATCGCGAGACCGCTCATGGTGAAGAAGCTGGTCGAGATGGCCAAGCGCCTAGACGCAAAGACCATCGCCCACGGGTGCACGGGCAAGGGGAACGACCAGGTCAGGTTCGAGGTCTCCATCATGGCCCTCGCTCCCGAGATGGACATCCTGGCCCCCACGAGGGACTGGAAGATGACCAGGGAGGAGGAGATCGACTATGCGAAACAGTTCAACATACCGATCCCCGTCTCAGTGGACAAGCCCTACAGCATAGACGAGAGCATCTGGGGCAGGGCAATCGAGTGCGGGGTGCTTGAGGACGCGTGGGTCGAGCCTCCGGAGGACATCTTCGAGTGGACCAAGGGGATTGACAAGTCCCCCGACACCCCGGAGTATGTCGAGATAGGCTTCGTCCAGGGCAAGCCAGTATCCCTCAACGGCACGCAGATGACCCTGCTGGACCTCATAGAGAAGGTCAACGAGATTGCCGGCAACCACGGCGTTGGCAGGATAGACCACATCGAGAACAGACTCGTCGGGATCAAGTCGAGAGAGGTGTACGAGGCCCCTGCGGCCATCGTGCTCATCAAGGCGCACCAGGACCTCGAGAGCCTGGTGATGGCCAAGGACCTGCTCCACTACAAGAAGATGGTCGAGCAGCACTACGCCGACCTCGTCTACAATGGGCTTTGGTTCTCCCCGCTCAAGGAGGCGCTCGACGCGTTCATCGAGAAGACCCAGGAGTTCGTCACCGGCACAGTCAAGCTCAAGCTGTTCAAGGGCAGCGCTGTGATTGTCGGAAGAGAATCCCCGTACTCGCTATACAGCACATCCCTCTCGACGTACGCGAAGGGCGATGAGTTCGATCACTCGGCCGCGAAGGGGTTTATCTACGTGTGGGGGCTGCCCCTGAAGGTCGGGAGCATCGTGAAGAACGGTGCGAACGGGAGCGGTGTGGCGAATGGGTCAGCGGTCAACGAGGAGTCAGTCTCGACATCCAAATGAGGAGTTCCTCGCGTTCACCAGCTCGGTGCATTTCGATTCGAGGTTGTGGAAGTACGACATAGCTGGCAGCATCGCCCACGTGCACGCGCTGGCCGACGCAGAGGTCCTCAGCGAGCGAGAGCTCCGCAAGATGGTGTCAGGGCTCAGGGACGTCGCCGAGTCGATCCAAGGCGGTGAGGTCGAGTTCGACCCCGCCCTCGAAGATGTCCACATGAACATCGAGAAGCTCCTGACCGACCGGATCGGGGCGACGGGGGCGAAGCTCCACACGGGCCGCAGCAGGAACGACCAGGTCGCGCTGGATGCGAGGCTGATGACGAGGGCAGTCCTTGCCGACGTGGTGGCGGAGTGCGTGGCCCTTCAGCGCGTTCTCCTAAAGAAAGCAGAAGACGCGATGGGAATCATACTCCCGGGCTTCACCCACCTCCAACATGCCCAGCCAGTGCTCCTCCCGCATCACCTGCTGGCCTACTTCTGGAAGCTGCAGAGGGACATCTTGCGCATCATGGACTGCTACGAGCGGGCGAACATCTCCCCGCTCGGCTCGGGCGCCCTTGCAGGCACCTCGTTCAAGCTGGACAGATGCCTCGTCGCCAAGATGCTCCACATGAACGGCGTCACAGAAAACTCCCTCGATGCCGTGAGCGACCGTGACTTCGCCGCGGAAGCGGCTTTCGCCTTGTCCCTACTCATGATCCACCTCTCCTCGCTGTGCGAGGAGATCATTCTCTGGTCCTCCCAGGAGTTCGGCTATGTGAAGCTCCCAAGGGCGCTCTCGAGCGGCTCGAGCATGATGCCCCAGAAGAGGAACCCCGACATGCCAGAGCTCATAAGGGGGAAGTCCGGCCGAGTGGTCGGAGACCTCGTCGCAATCCTCACCCTGCTGAAATCTCTTCCCCTCGCGTATAACCGCGACCTGCAAGAAGACAAGGAGAACCTCTTCGATGTCTTCGACACCGTTGAGGCCTCGCTCCATGCCCTCACAACCTTTCTTGCGGAATTGGAGTTCGACAGGGTGAGGATGGGGAAGGCGGCCGAGGTCGGATTGATGACCGCGACCGACCTCGCCGACTTCCTCGCAACGAAGGGGGTGCCCTTCAGGACGGCCCACGGGATAGTCAGCGAGCTGGCGGCGGAAGCAGACGGCGATGACCAACGGTTCCTCGAACTCGCAGACAAGGTGCTCTGGGAGCGGCTGAAGGATTGCCGCACATCAGACCTCAGCCTCCTCATGCCGGCCAAGGCGGTGGAGAGGAGGGACATCGACGGAGGCACTTCGAACAGCGCTGTTAGGAGACAGATGGCAACCGCGGAGTCCACGATCGACTCGAACTCGAAGGCCCTGAAGAGCCTGAGATCCCAGGTCTCGTCCGTCGACAGGCTCGTGTTCGGCTGACTACCTCGGGTTCTCGGGGAGGATCTTCCCCTCGATGCATGCGGAGAGTATGTCGAACGCCCGCATCATGTCCTCCCTCGACACGATGAATATCGTGTCGGTGTAGCAACTCACGGCCTCGAGCAGATTGATCCCCTGCTCGGAAAGCATGCCCATGACGTAGGCGAACACGCCGGGAGTCTCCTCGATTCTGATGGGGCTCCTGATCGTTATCTCGGCCAGGTTCTCCTTCACGCTCAGGACATGGTCCCGGCCGACGGCCTTGACTATGCTCGGCAGGTGCCTGTCCTCCGAGATGACGGTGATGCCGTTCGTGCTCTGCAGCACCTGCATCGTGCTCTTCTCCGCGAGGAACCTCCGGACCACGTCCTCCAGGTTCCTGAGCACGACCCATTCGTTCTTCGCAACGACTATGCATATCCTGGTCTTGAGCTCAAGCCGGCTTTCCTCCAGGACCCCTAGTATGTCGCCCTCGAAGTCGTTCTTCGCGAGCTTCATCGCGTATCTGCGGCTCGCCGCGAGGACCGCCTCCTCGTTCTTGACACCGAGCTCCTTCATGATCAGGCGCGACAGGGACGAATAGTTGACCAGGTCCTTGGTGATGCAGTCCCTGATGCTCGGGTGCCTGTCGATGTACCTCCTCGTGAGCTCTGCGGCACTCGGTTTCTCCTTCTTCGCTTCCATGCACGAGCGTGATTGACAGGACCTAGATTAAATCTTTGGCATGCCCTGGCTACGAACCCCGACGGCACCAGGGACCTCAATTACGACCCTCGTCCCGAGGCCGAGGCTCCCGGGTATCCTGTCCTCGATGCGAAGGCATCCGTTGATGTGCCTCAAGATGGCGGAGTAGAACATCAGCGTAGTCGGAGACGCTCTGATCAGGCTCCTGGACATCTCGAACGGGGCCATGAGGCTCCTCTTCTCCGCATCTGGAATGCCTGGGCCGTCATCGACGACCTCTATCCTCCACGAGACCCGCCCCTCCTTGCGCTCACAGGGTTCAGCAATCAGTTCGATGTTGACTTCTTGCGCACGCGCGTTTCTCGCGGCGTTGTCGACCAGCCCGAAGATGATCCTCTCAAGGAACTCAGCCCCAGGAACGAGGATGTCCGCATCGCGCGGGCTCTGGACAGACAGCTTGACCTTCTTGTCGGGGAAGTCATGGGCGACCGCCTCCTCGATCAAGGGTGCGATCTCGCGAACGTCCAGAACGGCCATATCCTTTGGAGAACACGACGCGGCCTCCTGGAGCATCCTGAAGCTGAGGATGAAGTTCGCGGTGCGACGCGCCTGCATGACGAGCTTCGCTGCGGACTCCCTGGCGTCCGAGGGAAGATCACCCTGAAGCGCAATCAGCTCGGCGTGGACCATCATTGGAGAGATCAGGTTGGTCACATCGTGGGCGAGGATGTCGAAATACGCCTCAGCCCTGTTGCGTGCGGCATCAGATTCCATGGCGCAATGTCTCACCTGCTCCTCGGCCCTCCTTCGTCGAGTCGCGTCAGTGAAGGAGCTCACCAAGCACACAGGGTTGCCAGCGAAATCGCAGACGACATTGAGCGCCATGTCCAGATGCACGGGGGTGCCGTCCCGGCTCCTGCCAACGGTGCCCCCGACCCATATCTCGGCATCCTGCAATCTGGCGATCTCGCCCTTCGTCCGCTCGTCTGCTCCGAAGAACGACGACAGATCCTTGCCGAGCACCTCAGACCTCTGTCCATAGCCCATGAGCCGGACGGCCGCTCGATTCACATAGGTGATCTCGCCACTCATGTCCGCCACGACGATGCCGCCAATCGAGGACTCGACAGCTATGTCCTTGAGTCTGAGTGATTCCTCCAGCTTCCGCCTGTCCAATGCCCTCAGGATGGACCTGAGGAGGCTCTTGCCGTCGAGCTGCTGCCTGACCAGGTAGTCATAGGCTCCCATCCTGACCGCCTGAACGCCCTTCTCTTCGTCCAGGGCGTCGGTGACGACTATGATGGGGGTTGTCACGGAACCCATGAAGAGCCTCTGGAATGTCTGGAGGCCGAGGCTGTCCGAAAGATCAAGGTCTAGGAGTATCAGGTCGAATCGGCCCGACCTAAGGCTCGTCATGGCATCCGTGAGCGTCCTAGCAACGCGGATCTCGACGCTGCGAAATCCGCCTGAGCTGCGAAGCGCCTGCTCGAGTTCCCTTGCGTGCTCTGGGTCGTCCTCGACGACGAGCACAGCCAAGGATTCTCGATCACTGATCGGGCAGTCCGCCCGATCGGTCGAACTGGCGCTCACTCCTTCCACTTCTCCGCAGCGGTCATGCCCATGGACCACGCCGTATGGGATATTCACGGGGGTGCGCCGTATTATCCTTTGCGGCAGCAAGTCGTGGCCCGACGGAGACACCGAAGAAGGGTTAAATATGGACATCCCATAGTGGCGGAATTGACGACCCGCTCTTTCACTGCTCCCGTAGTGTAGTCCGGTCAATCATTCCAGCCTTTCGAGCTGGCCACCCGGGTTCAAATCCCGGCGGGAGCACTCTACTCGCCAATGAACCAGAATGCGTCTTGCTTGCACGACGACAAATTCTCCTCGCTGGGGTGTTGTGAACCGTTCGCGGCCAAGTCACGAGCTCTGCGGCCGTCGACATGCTGAGGACGGCCCAAGAGGACAACATGGGGCAAGCGTCAAATATCGCGCTAGTGTTCCTTCGATTGATGAACCCGGAATCCAGGTTCAGCAGGAGAACGACGGCAATCTACCTAGCCGTGATCGCTGTCCTGTCGGTTGCCCTGCTTGCCGTTTGGTGGCTTGACATCGGACGCCCTGGCGAGCAAGGATGGACTGAGGCCTTCGAGGTGGACGAATCCGCGCTCAGCACCTCAGGATACAACCCGTATTTCCTAGTGCAGCCCGGCCACTACTTGGTCCTGGAGGGAAGTGAGGACGGACAAACGGTCAGATTGGTGATCACCGTCCTCGACGACACCGTCGAGGTTGATGGCGTTGAAACAAGAGTGATCGAGGAGAGAGAGTCGAAGGGCGGAGAGCTCATCGAGGTGTCGAGGAACTACTTCGCGTTCGACGAGAACACCAGCAGCGTATACTACTTCGGCGAGGAGGTGGACATGTACGAGAACGGCGTCATCGTCAACCACGAGGGCGCCTGGAGATCGGGGACCAACGGGTCCACGTTCGGGATGATGATGCCCGGGGTCCCCTTGCTCGGGGCGAAGTACTACCAGGAGATGGCTCCGGATGTCGCGATGGACAGGGCGGAGATAATCAGTCTGTCCGCGACCGTCGAGACATCGAACGGCACCCTGGAGGGCTGCTTGGAAATCGAGGAGACCACTCCGCTGGAGCCGGGCGTGAAGGAGTACAAGTACTACTCACGCGGAATCGGCCTGGTCAAGGACGGGAGCCTCGTCCTGATCGACTACGGTTACTAGCGTTGAACTACCCTGACGAGGATTCCTCATGCATTCCACCGGCGGATTCGCCGGTGCTCGCGAGCGTTGGTCCAGCTGAGTGACCTTGAGAACCTGGCCACACCGTCTCGGCGACAACCCTTATTGCCCAGCTCCGCCATCGCCGACGAGGCAGCGAGCAGTGACACCATGATGATCGGATCCAAGAAAGCGCCGAGAACCCGAGCGCCTCTCGACCCCGACCTCCTCGGCCCGTGCATGGTCTATTGCGGGTACTGTGGGGTCTACAGGGCCGGCAACTGCGGGGGCTGCGGGCCGATGACAAGGAAGAGGAAGCTCGAAGGGACCGTGTTCTGCGAGCTCCGCGAGTGCGCCGAGAGCCGCAGTGTCGAGGCGTGCGCGGACTGCCGGGAGTACCCCTGCTCCAAATTCGACAAAGGCTCCCCCACAGACGACGCTCTGTACTCAGAGAAATTCGTCGAATACATCCGGAAGAACTGCCGATAGGCTGCAGCGACCCGGGAATCACACGACCTGGCTCATCTCGCGTTCGATCAGGGAGAAGTCCTTGGGGTCCATCGTCGCCTCGTCTACGGGCATCAGAAGGTAACCCTTGTCCAACACGACTTGCTCGTTGATCAGCTGTATGAACTTCAGGACGCTCTTGAAGTCGTTCTGGGTCGTGAGGTACTCGAGCCCTTCCACAATTACCACGCCCTCGCCCTTGCCCAGGAACTCCCGGATCGACGATGCGAGGTGCGCGAGATTGTTCGGCGAGACGTACTCAACTCCTTTCAAGCTGGCCGGAGTCTGCGCGGTCTCTGTCTTCGTCAGCCAGATGGCCTCCGCCTCGAAGCCGTACTTCTGCTTTAGCGTATCGGGATGCGTCCGGGAAATGCACAACCCCCTCGCGCCCTTGGCCAACAGCTGCGAGAACAGGGCGAAGCTGCGCTCGGGCCGCTCCTCCTTCACTACGTAGCTCCAGCCCGGCACGAGCTGGATCTGCTCGATGGGGTGTGGGACGGGGACCTCCTGGATCGACAGCTTTCTGCCGAGGGCGCGCTCGAGCTCGTCGATCTTCTGCTGCACCCGCTGGAAGAGCATGGACTTCTTGGTCTTGGCCATGATCTGCAGCTCCCTCGAGGTGTAGCCCTTGGTCGAGAGCTTGATGATCTCGTCCCAGGCCTCCTGCATCCCCTCCTGGAAGCCCTTGAGGTAGGCCCTGGCGGAGTCCTCTTCCTGAGACATTATCCCATCCGCTTCTATCGAGGTTCCCCATGGACTGGCCGGACTAATAATCTTTTCCGGCGGCAGCTGGCACGGGTTCGTAGTCATGTACACACAAAAAAGCTATTAGCGGAGGCCATTATCGTGGGCGCGTCTTCACATGAGGGGCAAGAAACGCATACCGCGCATCAGGTTCAAGGCGAGGATAGCCTCAAAGGTGAGGGAGAAGGACCTCATGGAGAAGGCGAAACTCCTCATGGAGGAGCCAGAGCTGATTCTTCCAGACTGCGCAGAGGACTGTGGAGCGTGCCCTTTCAAGAAGACCCGCGCGAGGCTCGAGAAGATCGCGAGGTACAAGGACGACCCGGCGAAGCTGGCCGGGTTCGCGAGGCGCGGGGACAGGCTGGCGAGAGCCTATGCGGCGACCATCGGGCTCGTCCACGAAGAGAAGACCCCTTACCTCGCGACCGCGACATATCACGGGGCGACGATCACCTACGCCCTCAGGGGTAAGACGGACAAGGAGAAGCTCATAGCTGTCCAGAACTTCGACTCTCCCAAGTGGCGCGTCCTGAGCGTGCTCGACCTGGTCAGGCGGAGGGGACTGCACTTCTACTCCTGGGAGGATAACTTCGTGTGCACTGGTCGTTCCTCGAGGCCGCCTGAGGAGTACGTCAAGGTGGCCGCCGAGAGGATCGGCGCCACCAAGACGAACGGAGACGTGTTCGCCTGCCTGCATGCTCCGGAATCCTCTGACCACCTCATGTTCGACTGGATCAGCGCTGGCAAGAAGATACTCATCTGCCAGCAGTGCCAGGCCAGGAACAAGAACACCTTGGCGAGGCTCGCCGAGGGCATGGCGGTGCCCAAGGCGCTCGACGAGTTCGAGATCTCCGTTGCCAGGCCACTGAAAGCCGTCGCTGGCAAGGACAGGTGCGAGGGGCTGTTCGACCGCGCGGTCGACAAGAGCCTCCTGGAGGAATACTCCGCCGGCAAGCTGGGAGACAGGGAGCTCGCTGACAGGCACCTGGCGAGCGTGGTCGAATCGTTCAGGGACCTTGCGAGAAGGGCGTACGTGAGGGGCGACAGGTGCTTCGGGGAGGACGTCGAGGCTTTCGTCTCAGACCTCACCTCGGACGAGCTGGAGGCAGGGGCGCTCAGGGCGCTTCTGAAGGAGGTCTCGCATCCCGTCGTCCTTGAAAGCGGCGATTCCGTCAACAAGCTGCTCTCCGCCTATTGGTCCCTTCACGGAAGAGACGTCCTCGAAGCCGTGGTATCGAAGGAGCTGGCCGAGAAGTACTACTCCGAGGACGAGGAATCGGGGAAGTCACCACTGAAGGTCATAAGAGAAGCCCTCAGGGAGTCCGAACGCGAGGCGGTCTACTCGAAAATCCCCAAGTACCTCCGACTATCACAGTACGGTTCCTTCGCCGACAGCGTGGCGCGGGCGTTCAAAACCGGAGGACCACAGGCCGCCATCGCGCTGCTGGACGGCGAGAAGTCGAACGACCACAGGATCCGATCGATGACCCATGCGTTCTATCTCGCCCTGGGAGTCTCCTCGAAGTCATGGAAGTTCACAGACGAGGAGAGGGAATACGGGAGGCACCTGGAACCGTTTGCGAGGACGCTCCTGGCCAGCACCGGCTCCGACGAGCACCACAAGGCGCTCACCGACTTTCTCCGCGAGGCCGGCTCAGGCGAGGAGCTCAGGAGGGCTTGAACACCCTCGCGTCGACCACGACGTGGGATATCCCAGGAGCGTACGACTTGACCTCCTTGAACCTGAGGACCTCGACCCCGCCGCCCTTGACGCTGTCCACCAGCCTCTGGGTCGGGCGATGGGGCAGCAGCTCGTTCGGACAGGTCTCGTGATAGTGGATTATGCCTCCGTCCTTCACTAACCGAAGCGCGGTGGGAAGGTATTCGTGAGTGGTCTTCACATAGCCCATGATCACCCGGTCCGCCATGGATTCCCCCTTCAGCTCCCGGTTGTCCCCGAAGAAGGGTTCGACGACATCCTTGACGCTGTTGAGGGCGACATTCTCAACAAGGAACGAGTGCGCGACAGAGTTGATCTCGCACGCCACGACCTTCCTCGGCCTCTGGTACACGGCCAGGGGCAGCGAGAAGTAGCCGATGCCCGCGAACATGTCGACGACGGTCTCGCCGTCGCATCGGAGCCCTGCCATCCGGAGTCGCTCCTCCATGTTGCCGGACGAGAACATTATCCTGGCCGCGTCGAACTTGTACACGATGCCGTTCTCGATATGGCGTGTGACAGTGTCCTCCCCCAGGAGCTTCCTCGTGACGGGCTCCCGTAGGTCGCCTGATATGCCCCCCACATCCTGGAGCACCGCCCTGAGGCCGAGCACTGAGGCGTATGCGGGGGCGATCCTCTCCGCATACGGCTCGAGCCTTGGGTCCAGCCGGATTACCCCTACGTCCCCGAAGAGCTCCCACTTGCCCGGCAGCAGCGGCCTCAGGTCGTCAGGCACATCGGCTATGCCGCGGATATCGTCTATCGGGTCCGTCCTGTGCCTCCTGAGGGGGAAGTCCGCGTCGATGACACTGGATTTGAATGCGGAGACCAGCCCAGGAGGGGGCCGAGCCAACAAAGGGATGACGACATGGTCCCCATCCGTGATGATCGCCCTCGATTTGTTCACGAGGGCCGAGGAGGCCAACTCCTTCCTGAGCGCCTCCGCCTGCGCCTTTGGAACCCTGATGCCGAGCACAGACGAGGAATGTCTGGTGGTCCTCATAACCCTTCTTGGCCCTCGACCGCCACATGACCGAAAATCATATAGTTGGCATCCGTCTTCCAAGCACCGATGAGAAGGGCGCCAACGGTCTCGGCACTTGCGATCGTGGCATTCCTGCTGTCCGCGGGCCTGGCGTCGGCCGACATACCAGACCCCGGGATGCCGAAGTACGCGAACAACATCCTGGCCGACTTCGTGACCCCGGTGGTCCGGCCAGGGGACACCGTCTACTTCTCGTTCAACGTCTCCAATCCATATGGCTGGAACGAGACGATGTCGAACGTGACCCTCGCGGCCGGCGTGTACAGGTACGCCACGCAAGAGAAGACCGTGAACGTGACCGAGTCGTTCGAGAACCCGCCGCTCATCCACGGGGCCTCCACGACCTGGTATGAGTACATAGGCTCGCTTGGCGTGAACGAGTCGATCAGGGTGGAGTTGGACATCGAGACCTCGAGGGACACACCCCACGGGTCGTACTTCTCCCAAAGCACCTACTTCGTCAGGTTCAACATGACCTTCAACTTGGAGGGCAACTCAACGAAGGTGGTGTTGAGCTCAAGGGGATGGTTCACTGATGAGCAGTGGGACGAGATGGTCTCCTTCGAGGGCAATGAAAGCATCTTGAACAGGACCTACATGAAGTCCCTCGGCGTGGACGGGCTCCTTCCGGACTCGGCATTCGGCATCAAGATACCGATCCCGCGCTGGCCGCTCTGGACGATAGTCGGGGTCGCAGCCTTCCTCTGCTTCATGGCCGCATACTACTACGTCCTGGACAACCCGGGCAAGTACCCGAGGCTAGAGAAGAGATTCTATTATCTGAGGGGAAAACTGCGCGAGCTTCGGGGCAAGCCTAAGCACTGACGAGGATAACGAGGCGGGATAGTCGATGTCCCCGCTTCGTTCCAGCAGGCTCTTGATTTCCGGCTCGGCGAAGATGCGGAGAGCCCTATCGATCTTCTTGTCCGAGAGGTTGACGAAGACGCGACGTATCCTGAACGCCCGCGAGAGCTCCTTGCCGAACTCGTCCCTCCACAGCCTGTCGTACTCGTCCAGCTCGACCTCGCCCTGCCCTTCGAGGTGGCGGATCACGACATCGGCGCATAACTCTCCGCCGCGCACGCCGGTGAAGACACCGCCGCCCGACAGCGGCTTCGCGTGGCAGGCAGCATCGCCGACCAGCATCACCCTCCCGCGGACCGCCGTCTTCCCGGGGCCGATGGGTATCTTGCCCGAGGCTGTCGAGACCTTCCTGGCCTTGGCGAACTGGGGCCTCGAGAGCAACTTCTTGAGATAGACCGCGGGCAGGTCTTCCGAATCCCAGGTACAGAGACCGACGCGCGCAAGGTCGCCTGCGGGGATGGCCCAGGCGAAGAACCCAGGGGCCACCTTTGTCCCCATGTACAACTCCACGAAATCCGAGTCCAGCTCGGCCCCCTTGAGATCCACCTGGATGCCAGTCAGCATGTGCTTGGGAGGCGGAAGCCTGGCAGCCCTCCTGCAAATCGACTTGTAGCCGTCCGCCCCGATGAGCAGCCTGGACTGGACATGGTGCATGCCGGAATCGTCCCTGACCTCGCAGGTCACCGTGCCGCCGGCATGGGCCACGGACCTCACCGACGCCCCGACCCGGGGCACGGCCCCCTCGTCGACCGCCTTGTGGAACATGATCCTGTCGAAGTGTGACCTGTCGAGCACGTACGCCCTCGAGCTCCTGGCTTCGAGTGTGAGCGTGAACCCCAACGGGGAGTGGATCCTGGCTCCCCTGACCTCGCATATCACGCTCTCTCTGGCGAACATGGGGACGCCTCTCTGCGTGACCAGGCCAGCGCACTGGAGCGGCTCCCCAGGGGTCTTGTGCTCCTCGATTATGT
This sequence comes from Methanobacteriota archaeon, assembly GCA_020725925.1. Lineage (GTDB taxonomy): Archaea > Thermoplasmatota > Thermoplasmata > UBA10834 > UBA10834 > COMBO-56-21. The sequence goes on along the minus strand of DYTN01000025.1, from coordinate 1,529 downwards.
GGACGTCGCGATACCTAGCCAAGAGCCTTGCGGTCGAAGCGCCCGCCGGGCCCCCGCCCACGACGACTATGTCAGTCCGCACGACCGCTGGAGGGAGTTGGCTGCTATTTCAGGGTTGTCCAAACGGACAGGCGCCCATCCTTCCGCATGTTTGGCGGTTCCTCTATATGCCCGGGAGTGCTAGTCCTGTCCCGTGAAGGCAGCAGCCTCGTTCGGCGAGGAGCTCGAGTCTACCAAGGACCTGGCGGACATATTCGAGCTCGTGAAGAGAGTCGTGAGGAAGAAGACGGGCAAGGAGAGGGCGGGCCTGATGCTCGGTCTGGCGAACCTCGGCGGTGGGCCCCAGGGGTTCGTGGGAGCGTTCTTCCCGATCGCCACGAACATAATCGTGATGAACAGCCTCCCGCTGAAGAGGATCAAGGAGACCGACCCCGTGCTCTACAAACCGTACGTCTTCCACATCCTGCTCCACGAGTACCTGCACACCCTGGGGGTCATAGACGAGGACGCGACCAGGCGAAAGGCGTACGAGATAAGCGCGGCCGCGTTTGGGAAGACCCACCCGGCCACTCAGTTCGCCGCTGACCTCTCCAGGTTCGTCCCGAAGCTCGTGTACCCGTACTACGGCTGGCAGCCGCAGGAGGAGTACACGCTGGAGCTCGTGAAGGGCTTCGACAGGTCGAGCACCAGCAGCTACATCAACTGAGCCGGGTCATTTCTTCTTCGGGACCTTCTCCCAGTCCTTGAGGAACTTCTGGATGCCCTCGTCCGTCAGGTTGTGCCTGAGCATCTTCTTGAGGACTTCGTAGGGCACGGTGGCAACATGCGCGCCTGCGAGGGCGGCCTCCGTCACATGAACGGGGTGGCGGATGCTGGCGGCTATGACCTGGGTCTTGTAGCCGTAGATCTTGTAGATGGTGACGATGTCCCTGACCAGGTCCATCCCGTCGTGGCTGATGTCGTCCAGCCGGCCGACGAACGGCGACACGTAGGTGGCGCCCGCCTTGGCCGCCAGGAGCGCCTGGTTGGGGGAGAACACTAGCGTCACGTTGATCTTGACACCCTCCTTGGACAGGACCTTCACGGCCTTGAGGCCCTCATCGGTCATCGGGATCTTGACGACCACGTTTTTGTGCATCTTCGAGAGCTCCCTGGCCTCCTTCACCATGCCCTCCGCGTCCATAGACACGGCCTCGGCGCTGATCGGCCCGTCGACGACCTTGAGGATCTCCTCCAGCCTGTCCTTGAACTCGCACCCCTCCTTGGCCACCAGCGTGGGGTTGGTCGTCACGCCGTCCAGGATGCCCCAGCTGTTGACCTCCTTGATATGCTCCAGGTTCGCAGTGTCTATGAATATCTTCATCGGACCACCTTCACTTCTTCCTCCTCAGGACATCGTGGGCGGCCTCCACGATGTTGTCAACGGTAAGACCGTACTTGCACATCAGCTCGTCGCTCCCTCCCGACTCCCCGAACACGTCCGGGATCCCCACGCGCTTCATGGGCACAAGGAAGTTCTCGATGAGGAC
>DYTN01000073.1 GCA_020725925.1 Methanobacteriota archaeon | reverse complement strand
CCGCAGGAGGGAGGTCCTTACCTCTTGACACGAGGAGGCCTCATAAGTGTTAGACAGCGGGGCCACGCCGCCGGCTTACACTCCGGCCGCCTCCGGTTCCACGTACGACCAGCCTCCTGACATGGATCTATTTGGCGAGAGTCGCCCGCCATCTCTGACCTTGATCAGCCTATCAACGGAAAACGGCTTCTCGAGCCGCTGAAGACGCCTGACGTGCAGAAGGTTGAGGCTCACGCCCCCTGGCGCAGGTGACGCATCGTAGAGTTCTTTCTCGCCCGGCTGAAGGAGCTTGATGATCTCCTCGATCAGCGCTCGCTTGGCTGGGGAGAGCGAGCGCTTGTCGTCCCATCCGACAATCTCGCCCAAGTAGCGGACCGTCGGCAGATCAGAGGTCGTGGAGAGATACAGGCGCATTGGGAGGTCAACCGTCGGAGGCAAGATCTGGAGATCGACGATCGGCCGGGAGGAGTACGGCTGGAGGAAAAGGATTTGGTCCGGCAGGATCGACTGGGTCCGGAGAATCTCCTCCAGTACCGATTCGTAGACGCCGTTAATGAAAAGTGCTTCGACTGCCATTGAGCACCTCCCGCTGTCTAACGCTCGCGCTCAGCGGCGGGCCGCTTGGCGCGCTGCTCGCGAACGCAAGGTAAGTGACGTGCGGGCCGTCCGCTGAAGCGCGATGATAGGTCGTGCCTTGCTCACGAGGGGATAACGCTCCGGGTGTTCGATCGAGTCTACGGCGAGGTCCACATCGAGATCAGGCCAGTGAAGGTGGTGCTTGTGGGGCCGTTGAACATTCAGGATCTGCCCGATTGTGGCCGCACGGAACCAGGGGAACTGCTCGAACGGCACGAACAACTCTCGCTCGTCTACGAGGAGCCAGAAGCCACTCGCCGAGATGTTGGCCACCTCAGCGACCAAAGTGCTCTCGCCACGCCGCCCGGATCTCATCCTCGTGCTCCCTTATCAACCGTAGGGCTCTGCGCACCAGTTGGGGGCCAAGCC
>DYTN01000024.1 GCA_020725925.1 Methanobacteriota archaeon | reverse complement strand
CCCGCACTCCGCGATAGGTTCCAGCATCGCCCACGAGGTCCCGTAGTCCCCGACCAGGTTCGCGGCCCTGGCCTTGACCATCGTCACGGCCTCAGCGTATTTGGCCTTCCTGGGCTCGAAGCCGCGGAGGACCTCCCAGAGACGCTGCACGTTCCCCTGTGCCAGGAGCTCCTCGCCCGACCTCGCGAGCATGATCTCCGCCTCGAGGGACCTGTTCGCTTTGACTAGGTGATACAGCCGCTCCTGCGGGTCCCCCAGCTTGAGGCAGTGGTCCGCGGCCACGCTGTGCCACCTAGACCTCTCCTCTGGGGTCATGGAGTTGTAGACGAAGTCCTTGAGCGAGGCGTGGATCTCGAACCTTCCGGGGGCGAGCTCGCGCAACATCGAACCCCTCCTCACCTGGCGGAGCTCCCTTGGTATGGCATCCGAGGGGAACGGCCCCTGGAACACCGCGGCGAACTGCAGGAGAGACTTCTCAAGCTCGGTCAGCTGGGCGTAGAACTTCTCCTCGAAGAACCTCGAGACCTGGTACCTGGCCTCAGTCGGGCTGGACTCGGTCACCATCTCGAGCGAGAGTGGATGGCCATTGGTCACCCTCGCAAGCTCCTCGGCGACATGCCCCGAGATGCCCCTGGACGCCAGCAGCTCGAGCGCGGCCTTCTTGTCCAGCCCTTCGAGCTCCAGCTCCGCGACCTCGCCCCTCGCCACGATATCGGACTTGTCGTAGAACTGAGGCTCCGCCTCGGAGGTCACCATCATCTTGGCAGCGCCGCTGCTGTGTTTGAACATCTTGAGGAACCCCTGAAGGCTCTCTGATGCGTGCGCGTCGTCGAACACAAATGTGTAGCCGTTCTCAGAGAGCTCCTCGTTCAGGAGGAAGCTCAGCTCTCCCAGCTCGAATTTGCCCGAGGAGAGGTACGCCGCGAGCCTCCGGCAGCCGTTCTCCGTGAAGAACCTTCCGAGGGCCTCTGCGAGGCTCCTCGGAGAATCCCAGGCCCGGGCGGAGTACCAGAATACCCTCTGACCTGTCAGGTCCGAGGCCGCCTTCGCGGCGAGAGTGGTCTTGCCTATGCCCGCGATCCCTCTGAGGGCCAGGACCTTGACCGAGGGCGATGCTAGGGATTCCCTGATCATCCCGAGCTCCTTCTCTCGCCCGTAGAAGGACTTCACGGGCGGCAGCGGAGAGGATTTCCTGGCCGACCTCTTCCTCGACGAGGTCATCTCAGGGGCGACCCTAGAGGGGTCGACCATTGGGGAGATGCCGTTGTCCCTCACGTACTGGAGGACATCAGCTGCCCTCGACTTGCCCGCCGCGGTGAGGAAGTAGACCTTCCTCCTGGCCTTTCCCTTCTTGACGTGGCAGAGCCGCTCGTCGAGAATCCCCGTGGCCTTGAGCTTCTTGAGCTCTATGGCCGCGTGCGCGCGAGAAATCCCGCACGCCTGCGCGACGCCGTCCTGGGTGATGTCGAACGGCGTCTCATACTTGTCCTCGTACTTAACGTAGTTATGGAGATGATACAAGATGCGTTCCGAGACAGTGATTTCGCCGGCCATGCCTCCACCCTTGTGCTGCCGAATCCCGAAATGGATTATTTAAAATCGCGTACCACATGCAATGCAAAACGGCAACTCGAAGCAGGGTTTGCGAAGGCATGGTACGTTCGTTTCGGAGGGCATCCAGGCAAACCATTATCTAGCGCAGAATCCAGTCTCGCCCAACTCCAATCATCTGGGAGTTCGTGGAGGGCAGGGGGAATGTCTTCTCTCAAGAGTGCAAACGCTTGGCTAGTGGGCGTGCTGCTTGTGTCCGTGCTGTTCATGCCGCTCGCGACGGCGATTCCGCTGTCGGGTGCGGGCAACGACGGCCCGGCCGTGCCGGACAAGACATGGCCGGACTACATGCGGTACATACATGTGAACGATTTCAGGTTCGACCCCCTCGGCGAGATGCCCGAGATACCGACGATCCTGAGCTACAGCTCAGAGGAGAGCCGTCTGGCCGCCTATCACATCGTCCAGTTCGACAGACCTGTCACAGAGATGATGAAGGACTCGCTGAGGTCGAGCGGCGCGGTGATCCTGAACTATGTGAGCTACAACGCGTTCGTAATCAAGGCGACCGCTTCGACCGTCGAGCAGGTCAAGAGCCTGGACAACGTGAGATGGGTGGGCGTGTTCGAACCCGCCTACAAGCTGAGCCCTAGGCTGTCAGAGAGATACGACGAGATGCTCCAGCTCGCCCTCGAGAGGGACGGCGCATCCATACGCGGCGATGCCGTGCTGGCGGTCGGAGGAGACACGCCCGAGAAGGCCGTCTCTCCCTCAGATCAAGATTCACCATACTCATTCTCGGCAAAGGCGCTCGGCGAGCAAGCGTCAGCCCGGGAGCCGTCGCCGGAATCCATGCGTTATTCGACGATGGACCCTGCACGATCTTCCAAGCCTTCCCTCCCCTCGGCCAAAGCAGGTTCATCGGCGAGCGGCCGGTCAGCCGCGGACAACACGATCACTGTCGAAATCCTGGCATTCGAGAGGGCCAGAGTCGATGAGATAGCGGATGCGGTCGACGCGCTCGGTGGCAAGGACATCACATACACCTACAAGGGCTCCGGCATGATCCGAGCGTCCTTGGACAGGTCCATGCTGGACGATCTCGCAAATGAGCCCGGCGTCATGTGGATAGACAGGTTCGTGCAACCACGGGTGTACAACGATATCGCCAGGTGGGTCCTGCAGTCAGGGGACGACATGACCTACGAGACGCCAGTGCACGACCAGGGCATCTGGGGCACGGGCCAGGTCGTCACCGTCGGTGACACGGGGATAGACTACGAGCACGATGCGTTCGAGGACCCGGGCAACGCCACTCCAGGTCCTGGACACAGGAAGGTGACGAACTACTACGTGCCCGCAGGCGCGGGCGGCGACTCCACAGACCAGGACATCAACCACGGCACCCACGTCTCAGGGACCGTAGCCGGCGATGACGGCGTCTGGCATGTCTACGACGGCGACGCCTCAGCATCGAACGGCACGACCGGCCCGCACGACGGCCAGGCATTCGACGCGAAGCTGCAGGTCCAGGACCTCTCACCGGACGGCTACTACGTCTACCCGCCACTGGACTACCACGACATGTTCCAGCCGGCCCTGGACAACGGCTCTTGGATCCACACGAACAGCTGGGGCACCGTCTTCGGGGACTACACAGAGGAATGCGTCCAGACGGATGACTTCCTGTGGGACAACCAGGAGTTCCTCGTCCTCTTCGCGGCCGGGAACGCCGGCTCGTGGTCGGGGATCATCAATCCGTACGCCGCAGCCAAGAACACCATTGGCGTCGGTGCAACGCTGAACGGTGCCGGCATGGACAACATAGCCGACTTCAGCAGCCGAGGCCCCGCCGCCGACGGCAGGATCAAGCCCGACATTACCGCCCCTGGCGTGTCCATATGGTCCGCGAGAGGGGGCGACCCGGGCGGCGAATATGACGATTACTTCCAGCTGAGCGGCACGAGCATGGCCACGCCGAACGCGGCCGGCTGCGTGGCGCTCATCAGGCAATACTACATGGACGGGTTCTACCCGACCGGCGGGAAGGACGCTATGAGCGCGTTCACGCCCTCTGCGGCGCTCGTGAAGGCCACATTGATAAACGGAGCCGTGGAGATGACTGGCTCGGGGGCCTATGACCTCTCCGAGCTCTTCTACCCGAACAACAACCAGGGCTGGGGCAGAATACTGCTCGACGAGGCTCTCTACTTCTCTGGAGAGATGAGAGGGCTTGTCGTCGACGACAACAGGCTCGGGCTCGGCACGGGCGGATCATCGACATACGAGCTTGCGATCGGCGACACCTCGACGCCGGTGGAGATCACGCTCGCTTGGACGGACTACCCGGGCACGGCATACTCCAGCCCTGCCCTAGTCAACGATCTGAACCTCGTGGTGACCGCGCCTGATGGCACGACATACCTGGGAAACGTCTACGCAGGGTACAACCCCGGAGAGTCCGTTCCGAACCCGGCCGAGCCGTCGGACTACATCAACAACGTGGAGAGCGTCCTGGTCATCACGGATATCCAGGCAGGCCTCTGGACCGTGGAGGTCTCGGGATTCGACGTCCCGATGGGCCCGCAGCCGTACGCGCTCGTCATGACGGGCGGCATCGCGACCCAGAGGGGTGTGATCGGCCTCGACCACAGCTACTACCAGTCAGATGCCGTGGTGAACGTCACGGTCGTGGACACGGACCTCAACCTCGACCCGAACGCGACGGATGTCGCTTCGGCAGACATGTTCAGCACGACCGAGCCAGCCCCTGAGACGATAGTCCTGACAGAGACCGGGCCGGCCACGAGCGTGTTCCGCGGGTGGATACAGCTGCAGAACAGCGCAGTGCCGATCGGCGGCGATGGCCTGCTGCAGGTGCAGAACCTGGACCTCGTCACGGGCGCGTACTTCGACTCTGACGACGGCTCTGGCGGCAGCGGCTGGGTATATGACAATGCGACCGTCGACGACGACCCGCCTGTGGTGTCGAACGTCACGGCGATCAACATCAGGTTCAACCGGGCGACTGTTATTTGGACCACGGACGAGAACTCGGATTCCGTGCTCTTCTATGGTACCTCGACGCCTCCGGCCTCCACCAAGTCGGATGCGCGGATGACGACGAGCCACGAGATAAGGCTCTCCAGCCTGGCAGAGAACACGACCTACTACTTTGCCGTGCAGTCTACGGACGAGGCGGGCAACACCGTCTACGACGACAACGGGACCGCATACTACTCGTTCAGGACGACGGTGCGGCCGCCTACCGCGCCTCCGAACGAGGACTGGCCCACGCACCACAACAACCTGCCGAGGCAGGGCATCTCGCCGGCGGTGTTCGACCCGCCAGTGACAATGATGTGGTCCGACGGGCCGCACGAGTATCAGCTCTGGAACAGCCCAATAGTGTCCGACGGCATCGTCATCTCATCTACGCTCGACGGCTACATCAGGGCGAGGGACCCGTACACGGGGACCGTGCTCTGGTCCAGACACCTCGGAGGCATGGACTACTACTCCTGCACACCCACCGCGGAGAACGGCGTGGTGTACTCGACCTTCTACAGCTCCAGCGGAGGTTCGCTGTATGCCCTCGACCAGGCGACCGGAGAGACCATCTGGTCCGTCGGGTCCGAGACCGGCCTGGACTTCAACGCGAGGGTCGCGCTGGCATCCCATGACGGCCTGGTATTCGGCTCGGCCTGGGGAGGACAGATATTCGCCCTCGATGCCGCGAACGGGTCTGTCGAATGGACATACCAGACCGGGGGCCTGCCGTTCGGCGGCCCTGCCATCGACCAGGGCATGCTCTACATGGCAGTGCTCGAGACCACGGTGGTCGCCCTGGACGAGTATTCGGGCGACCTTGTCTGGAGCGTGTCGCTCGACGGGACGGTCACGTCGCCTCCGCTCGTCGCCCAGGGGAACGTCTATATGGGGACCTACGCCGGGACGATGTACGCGCTCGACCAGGTGACTGGATCGATCGTGTGGTCGACGGGCGGCTTTGCCGAGATAGACATGGCAACGCCGGTCTACGACGGCTCCGCTATCTACTTCGGCTCGTTCTCGCCCGCGTACAACGCCCTCGACGCGACGGACGGGACGGTCCTGTGGACTCACCCGCTCACACTCCCCGTGGGAAGCGCGATGGCATACGCCAACGGATACCTATACGGCACCTGCTGGGACGGCAACCTCAGTGTCATCGACCCGATAGACGGCTCCTTGATCCAGAGCGTGATGCTGGACCCGAGCGGCTCGACATCGGCTGTCGCGATTTACGACGGTTGGGTCATCACTGAGAGCTACTACGGCAGCATCTTCGGCCTCTTCGGGCTGGTGCCCGTCGGGCTGTGGGTATCGCCCGCAATCCAGACCAAGGACACATTCCCGAGCAGCACAGTGGACTACTACGTGAACGTCACCAATGTCGGCGTGTCCGGCCCGGACACGTTTGACGCGACGGTCCTCTTGGGCGCCCTCGGGTGGACGACTGAGCTCTTCGAATCGGACGGGGTCACGCCGCTCCAGGACACCGACACCGACGGCATACCCGACACGGGCCTGCTCGAGACGGGCAACCAGTCAACCGTGGTCATCCGCGTGACGGTACCCGCGCTGGTCAACCCCGGAGACGAGGAGACATGCATCGTCATGTTCACTTCGAGCAACGACCTGGCCATCCACAAGAACGCGACGGTCACGACCGTGATCCCGCCACCTGGAGTGGAGATAGGTCCCAGGCAGTACTTCCCGATCGACGCGGGCGACATCATCCTCGCGACCATGGAGGTCAGGAGTACGGGCGCGTTCCCGGACACGATAGACATCACGGCTGCCTCCATGAACGGCTGGGCCGTCTCCCTGTTCGAGGCGGACGGCGTCACGCCGCTCCCGGACACCGACTTGGATGGAACGCCCGACTCAGGGCTGTTGCCTGGGCTAGGCTCCGCGACGTTCACAGTCCAGATCGAGGTCCCCGCGGTCATCACCCCGGGCGCGTTCGACAGGACAACCGTCGTTGGCACCTCGTCCCTCGACCTCAACGCCTCAGGCACCGCTGCCATCGTGTTGGAGTCAGCGGAACCTCCGAACCCAGAATGGCCTACCCATCACAACGACAGGCAGAGGCACGGCGTGTCGGCCGACATCTTCGAGCCGCCGCTGGACCTCGCATGGAGCGCTGGATCGTACTACGAGAGCGTCCTGAGCGGCCCGATCGTGGCGGACGGCATACTGTTCCACACCAACCTCGACGGCTACATTAGAGCTAGGGACCCGTTCACAGGCACTCTCCTGTGGGAGCGCCCCCTTGGCAGCATGTACTACTACACGACCGCCCCTACTGTGGCGAACGGGGTCGTCTATGTCGTATTCGACGGGGACATGGGCGGAACGCTCTATGCCCTGGACGAGCTCACGGGCGCGACGCTCTGGTCTGTCAGCCCCTCTGTGGGCATGGAGTTTAATGCCAGGGCGGTGCTCGGGTACTTCGACGGGATGGTCTACGGCGTCGCGTGGACGGGCGAGGTATTCGCGTGCGACGCGTCCGATGGCACAGTGGTCTGGACCTACCAGACCAGCGACCTCCCCTGGGGAGGCGTGGCCATCGCCGCCGGGACCGTGTACGTCGGAACCGTCTACGGATACAAGGTGCTGGCACTCGACGCCCTCACAGGAACCCTCGTCTGGTCGCAGACCGTAGAATCTGATGTCGCATCGGTCCCGGTGATAGCCCAGGGGATGGTCTTCGTCGGCACATACGGCGGCACGCTCTACGCCCTTGATATGTCGAGCGGGGCGATCGTCTGGAGCCAGCCGGGATTCGGAGGGTTCTTCCTCAACACGCCGACCTACGCGGAGGGAATCCTCTACTTCGGCAGCTGGAACTCCGCGTTCTACGCGGTCGACCCGATGGACGGGTCGGTCATTTGGCAGACGCCCGTCGGCAGCTACGTGACCAGCTCAACGGCTTACGCCAACGGGTACCTGTACGGCACCTCGGAGAATGGCTACTTGCACGTCCTCGATGCGGCGACGGGCACGATCGTGGACCAGGAGTACTATGACTGGGGCCTGACATCGTCCCCCGCGCTCTCCAACGGCTGGGTGTGGATCGAGTCCTATTGGTCGGGCACGGTCCTCGCATACGTCGGCCAGATGCCGGTCGGGCTGAACGTCGTGCCCGCGTACCAGAGCGTCGACGTCCTGCCTGGAGACACCGTCGACTTCAACATCAACGTCACGAACATGGGCACCTCCGGACCGGACACGTTCGATGCGTCCGTCTCTGTCGGCCCGCTTGGATGGCTGGTCGACCTCTGGGAGGCAGATGGTGTGACGCCGCTCAATGACACCGACGGAGACACAGTGCCGGACACCGGTTCGCTGCCGTATGGCGCTTCAACGATGATCATCGCCAGGATGTATATCTCACCAACGGCAGACCCGGGTGACGAGGACACTGCGACGATCTCGTTCACCTCGAGCAACGACCTCAACATCTCCAAGGACGCCAGGGTGAACGCCCTGGTGCCTCCGCCAGGAGTCAACATCGGCCCGAGGGCGTATTTCGCGCTCATGCCTGGAGACATCGCCCAGGCCACGATGACCGTCGAGAACCTCGGGGCGCTGCCTGACACCATGGATATCACTGCGGTCTCCAGCCACGGTTGGAACGTCACTTTGTTCGAGGCGGATGGGACCACGCCCCTTGTCGACAATGACGGGGACCTGGTTCCCGATACCGGATTGATACCTGGACTCGAATCCGTCCAGATAGTCATCCAGGTCGAGGTCCCGCTGAGCGCCAGCATGGGCATAGTCGACAGGACCTATGTGACCGCAACCTCCTCAGAGGATACGAACGAGTCGGATCAAGAGATCGTGATGATCGACCTGGCGGAACCGGCCAGTGCGGAATGGCCGACCTTCCAGAACAACTTCGCGAGGCGGGGCGCAGCAGCCGGCTCGCTCGACCTGCCCCTGACGCTCGAGTGGACCGAAGGAACGGACTACATGCTCTACTTCTCGAGCCCGGCATACGCTGACGGTATGTTGTTCGTGGCATCGGACTACGGGTTCGTTGCCGCGTTGGACGCATACACGGGCGAGGAGATCTGGCGGCAGCAGTTCGGCGGGTGGGGCTTCTACGGCATGACGCCGACGGTCGTCGACGGCGCGGTCTATGTATGCTTCGGCGGCAACGGCAGCCAGATTGCCGCCCTCGACGAGTGGACGGGCGCCATCATATGGTCCGTCCAGAACTGGGAGCTGGGCTTCGACATCAATCCCAGGATCGATCTCGTTGTGCACGAGGGCCTGGTGATAGGCGCATCCTGGGACGGAGTCGTGTTCGCCCTGGACGCGGCCGACGGGTCCCTGGTCTGGAGCTACGCCTCGGGCCAGTGGACCGTGGAGGGCGTCACCATCGCCTCAGGCATAGTCTACATGGGGACCGGCAACGGGATGCTCCTTGCGCTCGACGAGTTCACGGGAGCCTTTGTCTGGTCGACATGGCTCGACTCGTCGATATACGCAGCTCCAGTGTGCGCCCAGGGCATGGTGCTCATTGGCACTAGCGCGGGCTCGATGTACGCAATAGACGGCGCCTCGGGAACCGTCATATGGCAGACCACGGGCCTGGGCGGAATCTACTACTCGACACCTGCCTGCGACGGCACGGCACTCTACTTGGGCACCGATTGGGGCTACTACTACGCCCTGGACCTGGCCAGCGGAGTAGTCCTTTGGTCGTACTACGTCGGCTGGTGGCTGGAAGCGAGTATGGCATATGCCGACGGATACGTGTACGGTCTGAGCCCGAACGGCTATCTCAGGGCTTTCGAGGCCGCCAGCGGGTTCATAGAGTTCGAGTATTACTTGCCCAATGGTTGGACCTACTCCCTCGTCTCGATCGCTGATGGATGGCTCTGGGTCGGAGACTCGGGCGGGGATCTGTACGGGTTCAGAGGACAGGTCCCAGTGGGTTTGGACATCGAGCCGAGGACGCAGACGATGGACGCCCTGCCGGGCGCCCAAGTCGACTTCTCAGTCGACGTGACGAATATCGGCATCAATGGCACCGACACCTTCGACGCCAGCATCGTCCTGGGAGCCCTTGGTTGGACGGTCGAGCTGTTCGAGGCAGACGGCATCACGCCCCTCAACGACACGGACTCCGACGGTGTCCCGGACACCGGGGCGCTTCCGACTGGAGGCACCGCGACAATCGTGATCCGAGTGGACGTACCTGCTGGCACGCCAGGAGGAACTGCGGAGACCTCAATGGTCGTGTTCACCTCGAGCACCGATCTCAACGTGTCCGAGGCGGCGACTGTGACGAGCCTCGTGCCGCCTCCTGGCGTCACCATCGGGCCGACGGCGTACTTCTCGCTCAACCCGGGCGAATCGGGCCTGGCGACCATGGAGGTTGTGAACACGGGAGCCTACCCAGACACCTTTGACATCGAGCCGTATTCGCAGCACTCGTGGAACGTCTCCTTGATGGAGGCCGACGGGCTGACGCCTCTCATCGACACGGACGGCGATGGCGTGGTCGACACCGGCAGCGTCCCAGGGCTCGGCTCGGTCTTCATCACTGTGCTCATCGAGGTCCCAGGGGATGCCGAGCTCGGCGTCGTGGACAGGACCGTCGTCACGGTCACATCGTCCCTCGATCCGGGAGCCTCGGACTCGAGCACCGTCCTGATCGAGCTGGGGGACGCCGGCTCCAACGACTGGCCGACCTTCCACCAGAATGCGCAGAGGGCTGGAGTGTCTCCGATCGGCTACCAGCTGCCCCTCACCTACGAGTGGACCTACAGCACCGGCTACTGGCCGTGCTGGTACGCGCCAGTGATTGCGGACAACATGGTGTTCGTGACAGACGGGAATGGCAGCGTGCGAGCTCTGGACATCAACACGGGAGCGGAGAACTGGGTGGTCCAGCTTGGAGACTCGGGCTATGACCCGAGCTCCCCGACCGTGGCGTACGGTCTCGTATACGCGGCCTTCGTCACCGACGGGAGCGACATCACGATGTACGCGCTCGACCAGATGACTGGCGCCGTCGAATGGTCCTTCACGACGAATCGGCTCAACAACTCGTGGCCAGACACCTCCGTGGCCGTGGGCGCAGGAATGGTGTTCTGGTACGATGGCGTCGGTGGCAGGCTGTTCGCGAACGACGCCGTTTCAGGCGACCTGTTGTGGGTGTACTCCTTGCCGGTACCGGGCTGGGGCTTCGTCGGCCCGACCTATTGGGCGGGGATGGTGTTCGCCAGCGATGACATGGGCGACCTGGTCGCCCTGGAAGCCGCGACCGGGGCCGTCCTGTGGACCTACTACACAGGAACGTACTTCGACAGCGCAGCATCGGTCGTCGACGGCGTCCTCTACATCGCCGACTACGGGGGGACCATGTACTCGCTAGACGCAGTCACCGGTGACCTGCTCTGGGCAACCTCTGGACTGGGCTACTATGTGGGCATGACTGCACCTGTCGTCGTGGACGGGTATGTCTACATCGGCAGCCAGGTGTCGTCGGATGGCGAGGTATTCTGCCTCGACGCTGCGACCGGCGATATCGAGTGGTCACATACGATCGTGGGCGGACCCGTATGGTCCGCACCTGCATACGCGAGCGGGGTGCTCTACGTCGCCGCGGACCACGGATGGTTCTACGGGCTCGATGCCGAGACTGGCGCGCAGCTCGGCTCCTGGCAGACGGACGGGCTCTGGATGACCTCCATAGCCATAGGCGACAGATACCTCGTCGTCGGTGACGATTCCGGCTGGTATGCATACAAGTTCGCCGGAGGAGGCGAGCCGAGCTGGTTGGAGGTAGTGCCCGACGCGGTGAGCCTCGGGATAGGCACCGCAGCGACTTTCGAGGTGCACGCCTACGACGAATACGGCGAGGAGGTCTTCGGACTCGACTACAACTGGACATCGCTCAACGGGCTCGGCACCGTGCTTGCCTTCGGCGAAGGCCATGTCTCGGCTGCGTACATCGCGGGCACAGTGACTGGGTCGGACGTACTTCAGGCTGCGACCTGGGGGTTGACAGTCAGCGCAACGATATCGATCCTGCCTGGACCAGTCAGCCAGGTGGTGGTCTCACCCGCGAGCGCCGAGGTGGAAGTGGGCGGCTCGCAGCAGTTCTCTGCGTCCGCCTATGACGCCTTCGGGAACGAGATCTCCGGTCTGACGATCGTCTGGGGCGCGAGCGCCTCAGCAGGCACCATCACGCAGGCGGGAGTACTGACGGCCTCCCAGACTGTCGGGTCGGGGACTGTGATAGCCACCGTGGGCTCCGTTTCCAAATCAGCGGCTGTCGAGGTTGTGCCAGGGCCTCTCGCGAGCATCGTCGTCAGCCCGACGAGCATCACCATCCAGGTCGGGTCGATGACGAGCCTTGTGGCTTCCGCAGAGGACCAGTACGGCAACGAGATCGACGGAGCGAGCTTCGCGTGGTCGACGACCAGAGGGTCCATAACGCCGATCTCGACCAATGGGCCGGTCGCGATGTACACGAGCCCGACGACTCCCGGCACGGGAGTCATCACCGTCACCTCGGGCAGCGTCACTGAGACAATCGACGTGACAGTGGTGGTTGCTGCCCTGGACAGGCTCGTCGTCACGCCCGTGGCAGTCAGCCTCGAGGGGGGAGAGGAGGCCACTCTGAGCGTGGTTGCAGTGGACCTGTACGGGAACGCCGTCTCCGCAGGCACGATAACCTGGTCCACGACGATCGGCACGGTGCAGGCGTCCCCGAGCGGCGCCTCCGCGAACTTCTCCGCAGGCCATTCCGCGGGCTCGGGAACCATAACGGTCTCGGCAGGAGGCAAGAACGCGACCGTCGTGGTGACCGTCACCGAAGGGCCGGAGACACTAGTGGACCAGCTCTCGAGCGGGCCATCGATCGCCCTTCTGATAGCGGTGATAATCCTCGCCGCGCTCGTCGTGCTGCTGTTCATGAGGAACCTGCAGCTGATGAGGCAGCTCCAGGAACCCCCGAAGGCTGGCCCACCGGAGACTGAAGAGCAGAGGCCTGGCGGCGGCACGCCATAAACCGGGACCTCTTCGAGGTCCCTTCTGCATGTTTTTCATTCCACGCGGTCAGGCCCTGCCACGTTCCTTAATCAGGAGCTGGACCATTGAGACCGTGACCAGGCCGAGCGCCCCCGACAACAGGAACAGGATCATCGTCCCGTCGAAGGGCGCTGCTAGGCCGAGGTCGATGCCGTGGAAGTAGTCCCAGAGCGTCCCGCCGATGATCGCGCCTACCACCGCCCCGAGGTTGGACATGGTCTCGAGCACTCCTATGAGCCTCCCGCGCACGCGCTCGGGCAGGATGTCGGCCTGCAAAGCCCTGAGTGCAGGGCTGGCGACCTGGAAGGCCATGCTGCGGGCCGCAAGGAACAATATGACTAATGCGAGTGCGGACCAGAACGGTATGAACATTGTACCCACGAAGGAGAGGTACCCGCCCAGCACGAACATCCGCTTCTTGCCCACCCGGTCGGCCATGCGCCCCGCGGGGAACGCGACCAGAGCGCCGAGGCCCATCGCGACTCCGATTATGAGCGGTATCGTGTCCGCTCCGAGCTCGGGGAACCTGAAGACCAGGAACAGCACCATCAGCGGGCCCAAGCTGGAGAACGCGAAGCCCTCCATGGCGGCGTTCGCGTAGAGCGCCCTGAGGTTCCTGAGGCCGTCCTTGTCGACGCCCTCTGGTCTCCCTATCTGCCTGAGGGAGAGCTTGGTCGACTCTGCTCTTGGCGCGATGGCGTCCGTGACGTTCCTCCAGGCGAGCAGGGCACCGACGAGCGCCAGCAGAGCCGTGAAGTAGAACGGGAACCTGTAGCTCTCTCCCAACGAGAAGCCCAGGGTCCTGTGGGCGAGGCCGAACAGGGCTGCCCCCACGAAGGGCCCTATGACCATCCCGAGGTTTGACGACATCACAATCTTGCCCATGGCGGAGCCTCGAAGGGAGGGCGGCGTCGAGTCGATCACGAGCGCCTCACTCACGGGCCAGACCATCGCGCTCGCGACGCCCTGGAAGCCGCGGACGAATACGAGCCCCGTCCAGCTCTCCGGGATGGTGAACAGGACGGCCAGGACCGCATACATGAAGCTGCCGATGAGGATGATCCTCTTCCTTCCGACCCTGTCGGATAGGTTGCCGAACGGGGTCGCCAGGAGCGCCCTCGTCAGCATGAACGACGAGAACAGGATGCCGACCTGGATGCCTACGTCCGTTTCCCCGCCTGCGAGGTAAGTCAGATACAAGGGGAAGAGCGGGAAGATGAGTCCAAACCCGAGGGAGACGATGAAATCGAGGGTTGCCAGGTAGTTGACGTTCCGCCTCGCGTCCTCCTCGCTCAACAGCCTAGAGCCCAAGCGTTGCTGCCCCCGCGAACGGCTCGGTGATCAGCCGAAGAGGTCGACCCCCGCCCGCATGTTCTTCAGGATCAACGGAACCAGGGATTTGTTCGTGGCCCTCATACCACAGTCGGGGTGCGCGTAGGCGATGTTCTCCCTGCCGACCTTGCTGGCTATCTCATCGAGCTTTGCGGCGACCGCCTCTGGCGTGTCGATCTCCTTCTCGTAGAGTGGGGTCACCGAGATGCATCCCGCACCAAGCTTCTTCCCGTTCTCCTCAAGGGCCTTTCTTGAGACGTGCTCGATGTTCCTCCGCTCCGTCCTGCCCGCGAACGCGAAGCTGAGGACGGAGATGTTCTCGAGACTCGCCAGGTGGTTCACGACTCCGAACCCTCCGATGAAACCACACACGTGGACGCTCACGCTTTCCCTGGGAAGGCCTTCAGCTATTCTGTCCAGTAGCTTGACCCTCGCATCCAGGTCCCTGTACCCCTGAGACAGGAACGGCTCGTCTAGCTGCACATAGGCGCCCCTGTCGACGAGCGCCTTCGCCACTGGGACAAGGCTTTCAGCGATGTCTTGGTAGAGAGCGAAGTCCATGATGCTCTTGTAGTGCGACTTGATCTTCCGGCTTCCGCAGGTCATCCCCAATGTGGTCGGGCCAGTGATGGCCATCTTCACCTTGATTTCGGGGTGCTTGGACCTGATGTACTCCAGGTCCTTGACCTTCGAGAACGACTCCGGCCCGTTCCTGAGACCTATCTTGCCGGTGACGACGGGCATGCCGCTCTCCACAGCCAGGCCATCGAACGATTCCGCGAAGTAGGATATCATGTCGGCCCTCTGCTCGCCGTCAGAGAACACGTCGATCCCGTGCTCGCGCTGGAACGCAAGCGCCAGCTCGATCGACTCGTGCAGGTCCTGGCTGAACCTGAACAGACTCCCGATGGTTGTCTTGGTCAATAGGGCCATCTCGCCGGAAGAGAACCTCGGAGCGGCTATAAGAGTTTCGGGCGAAAATGGTAAATTCTGGCTACCGCAGTCAAGGTATTGTGAAGCTGGTTGTCACCTCCTCCGAGGACCCTGCCTCGATGAACATCAGGGCGAGGCTGCTGGAGAAAGGCAGCTGGACTGAGGAAAGCACCTTCGACGGACATCCAGTGCTTGCCCAGGACGACTTCAGAATGGTCCAGGTGGACCGCATCCACTTAGACGAGGACTACGTTGACCAGAGGGTGTCCAAGGCGCTGGGCCATCCGGTGGAAGTGGTTATATTCGCATCCAGGCACAAGGCCGAATCGAGGATACCGACGCTGACGGTACATCCCATGGGGAACTACTCCTCCGCCGAATTCGGTGGCAAGCCCGGAATCCTGTGCCCATCATCCCCACAGCTCATGACCTCGGCACTGAGGGCCCTGAGTTCGAACGCGAAGGGTCTTGGGTTCAACGTATCTTTCGAGACGACACACCACGGACCGATCCTCGACTCGCCCGGGTTCTACATCGAGATAGGCAGCTACGAGGAGCTCTGGGGGCGCGAGGACGCTGCAGAGGCGATTGCCAGCTCGATACTCTCCGTGAAGGACGATTGCCATCCTGTCATTGTATGCGCAGGAGGGGGACACTACGCCCCCAGGTTCACCGAGATAGCCTTGTCGAGGAAGGTCGCGATCGGACACATGGCCGCCAACTACGCGCTCGAGGCACTCAGCATCGAGATGATCAATCAGATGACCGCGAAGAGCCTCGGCGCGAAGAAGGTCTACTTCCACAAGAAGGGCATGCCGAAGCCCGCGTACAGGCTCCTGAGAGAGCGGTTCGCGTCGTGCGGCGTCGAGGAGATCAGCAGCAACGACCTGGAGGAGCTCTAGACTCAGGAGACCAAGGTCCCCTTGAACTCCTTGCCCTCGAGCGCGCTCCTCAGGTTCGGCAGGTCGAGCCCGTCGACGATTGCCAGGGATATCCTTGACCTCTCGAGCACCCTGGCGCCGACGGGGTCGAAGACGTTGCTCGGCCCCGCCCCCGACGGCGACCGGGACACGAGCTCCAACAGCTCCTTGTGAGTCATCTTAGGAATCCTGGTGGCTCCCGGATCCTTCTTCGGATCCGCAGTGTACGCTCCATCGACGGACGTGGCGTTGACCAGCCTCTTGGCCTTCACGCGCTCTGCGAGCAGGGCAGAGACCGCATCCGTCGTGATCCCGGGACTGACGCCGCCCATGACGACGATCGAGTGTGCCCTGCCTGCGTGCACCGCCTCGTCGTAGTTCTTCGGAGGCGCATGGTTCGCGTGGTCCCCGAGAGCAGTGATGAGCATCCGAGCGTTCAGGCGCGTGACCTCGATGCCCATCTCGTCGAGGAAGCTCTCGTCCGCCCCGAGCTC
Source organism: Methanobacteriota archaeon (assembly GCA_020725925.1). GTDB lineage: Archaea > Thermoplasmatota > Thermoplasmata > UBA10834 > UBA10834 > COMBO-56-21. The sequence goes on along the minus strand of DYTN01000024.1, from coordinate 11,404 downwards.
CCTCCCGGCCCTGATGTAGTACCTCGCGATTTTGCCCCCGCCTGTGACGATATAGAACTTGTACTTCGACGACATGCCGATCAGTATTTTCGCGAGCTTTCGCAGGTACGCTGTGTCGACCTCATCCCTCGCCAGGATAGAGCCACCCAGCGACAAAACGACGGGTTCCATCAGTGCTCAACCTTTATAATGGCGAACGCTCTAACCCGTACAAAAAGCTTCGGACTGGTTTCTGGATGACCGAGCTTACAGACCTCCAGAAGTACGAGTTCCGCAGGAGCCTCGAGGAGGTGAAGAAGCTTTCGGGGAGAGGCACGGAGCTCATATCCCTTTACATACCCCCCTCGCGACAGGTATCCGATGTCTCGAGCTACCTCCGTAATGAATATTCTCAATCATCGAACATAAAGAGCGCGAGCACGCGCAAGAACGTGCAGGGGGCGATCTCCTCCATCCTCGCACGGCTCAAGAACTTCAGACAGCCGCCCGAGAACGGGCTCGTGTTCTTCGTCGGGCACAGGTCCGTGGGCGCCGACCAGACGGACATGGTGCAGTTCGTGCTCGAGCCGCCAGACCCCGTGCCCACCTTCATCTACAGGTGCGATTCGAGCTTCTTCACCGAGCCGCTCAACGACATGCTCGAGGAGAAGGAGACCTACGGGCTCATAGTCATAGACAGGAGCGAGGCGACCATTGGCTACCTGCACGGCAAGCGCATAGTCCCGCTCAAGAACATGCAGTCCCTGGTCCCGAGCAAGCACGGCAGGGGAGGCCAGTCAGCCAGGAGGTTCGAGAGGCTCATAGAGATCGCCGCGCACGAGTACTACAAGAAGGTCGCGGACATAGCGAACGAGTCGTTCCTCGCGCAGAAGGTCCTGAAGGGGATCCTCATCGGAGGGCCTGGTCCCACCAAGGACTTCTTCGTCAAGAGCGAGTACCTCCACTACGAGCTCCAGAAGAAGATCGTGGACACCTTCGACACGGGCTACACCGACGAGTACGGCCTCAAGGAGCTCGTCGAAAAGGCCAGGGAGGCCCTCAAGGACATCGACCTGATGAGGGAGAAGGACATCATGAACCGGCTGTTCGAGGAGATTAGGAGGCCGGACGGAGGGCTGTCGATCTACGGAGAGGAGCAGGTCAAGAACGCGCTCATGATAGGCGCTGTCGACACGCTCATTATCTCGGAGGACCTCAGGAGGGTCAGGCTGAAGCTCACGTGCCCGTCGTGCGGGAACAAGCAGGAGGCGCTGGCCAAGGACTCGACAGAGGAGGTCAAGTGCGGCAAGTGCGGCACCGTCATGAAGGTGGACGAGGTGGACGACCTGGTCGGGGAGATGCACAAGATGGCCGACCAGAACAACACCAAGGTGGAGTTCATCTCTGGCGAGTCAGAGGAGGGCGGGCTCCTGATGAAGGCGTTCGGCGGGGTGGCAGGGATACTCAGGTTCAGGCTCAACTGAGGGCGATCGGATGGACGCGTTCCAGAGGTTCAAGGAAGACATCGAGGCGGCCGTCGGGGCTGCGCTGAGGGAGCTCAAGGTCGAGACCCCAGTGGTGCTCGAGAGACCTCCCACTGGCATGGGCGACCTCGCGTTCCCGTGCTTCCCGTTGTCCAAGAAATTGAGGAAGGCCCCGGACGCGGTCGCGAAGGACATCGCCTCCAGGATCGAACCGCACGGGATGATCGAGAAGGTCGAGACCAGCGGGGGGTATGTGAACTTCCGAGTGGTCTTCGAGAGCCTCGCGCAGGGAGCCGTCGAATCGGCCCTGAGGAGGAAGGACAGGTACGGGACCCCGGACGAGGGCAAGGAGAGCAGAGTGCTGGTGGAGCACACCAGCGTCAACCCGACCGGGCCCATTCATGTCGGGAGGGCCAGGAACCCGATCATAGGCGACACGCTCGCACGCATACTACGCCTGGCAGGGTACGATGTCACCACGGAGTTCTATGTGAACGATGTCGGCCGCCAGGTCGTCATGATGACCTGGGGGGTGAAGCACATCGCGCTCGAGCAGGAGCCCGAGAGGCCGAAGGACGACTACAGGTACGTGCTGCACTACCAGCAGGCCAACAAGAAGCTGGAGGACCACCCCGAGCTGGAGAAGGAGGTCGACGACATGCTCTACAGGCTCGAGCACGGGGATCCCGACACAGTCAAGCTGACCAAGGAGAACTGCGAGAAGGTCCTGGCAGGTGTCATGGACAGCCTCCGCGGGCTCAACATAGATGTGGACGGTTTCACTTGGGAGTCGAGGTTCGTCGCGGACGGGAGCGTCGACAGGATCATCGAGAAGCTCAAGAAGTCCGAGTACTGCCACGAGCAGGACGGAGCCTACTACCTCGAGCTCGAGAGCTTCGGCATCGCCGGCAGGGAGACCAAGTGGTTCTTCACGCGCTCCGACGGAACCTCAGTGTACACCACGAGGGACCTTGCGTATCATATGGACAAGTTCACGAGGACCGATGTCGCGATAAACATCCTCGGAGAGGACCACAAGCTGGCCATGCAGGAGCTCGCGGCCGCGCTGACGATCATGGGCGTGGACAAGAAGCCCGAGATAGTGTACTACGCGTTCGTCTCGCTCCCGGAAGGGAAGATGTCAACGCGAAAGGGGCTCGTTGTGAACCTCGACGACCTGATCGACGAGGCCGTGGACAGAGCCTACGATGAGGTCAGGAAGCGCAGGACCGACCTGAGCGAGGAGCGGATGCGGGAGATCGCGAGGATTGTGGGCATCGGCTCGCTCAGGTACAACATCGCGCGAATACAGGCGGAGAAGCAGATCGTGTTCAAATGGGAGGACGCGCTCAACTTCGAGGGCAGCAGCGCGCCGTTCGTGCAGTATGCCCACGCGCGCGCGTGCTCCATACTGGCGAAGGCGGGAGACTGGACCAGAGCATTCGACTCGAACCAGTACCAGAACGAGCAGGAGAAGGAGCTGGTCAAGCTGATTGCGGGCTTCCCCGCTGTCGTTGCAGACTGCGCAGAGCACCGGAAGACCCACGTTCTGGCAGTGTACATGCAGGACCTCGCCGCGCAGTTCAACCAGTTCTACAGGTATGTGCCCGTCCTGAAGGCCGAGGGCGATGCCAGGAACGCGCGCCTGGCCCTCGTCGAGGCCAGCATGTGGACCCTCAGGAACGCGCTCAACTGCTTCGGAATCAAAGCGCCCGAGGAGATGTAGTCGTCAGAACTTCAGGTTCCATGCCTTGTCACCGTAGCGTTCGGCAACGAGTTTCCTGACCAGCTCGTGCTCACGATCGGTCAGGGCTCCCAGCTCCAGCTTCGATCCGAAGGTCCCCTCGATCTCACCGACCAAGCAGGATTTCACGAGGGCCAGCGGCGGGGCAGAACCAAGAACGACGGCCAGGGTCGTGATCCGGTCTGACGGCTTGACTGCTGAAGGGTCCTTGGCCCGGTTCACCCTCAGGACGGAATCCATTGCGGCCACGTCAGTGTCCACGATGATCGTCCCGTGCTGAAGGACAGAGCCCTTCCTCCGAAGTTGGGCGTTGCCAGAGACTTTCCTCCCGCCTATCTCGACATCGTTCATGGGCCTGTACTTAGCGTCGACCCCTAAGGAGCTGATCGCCCGGGCGAGGGCCGAGCAGACCATCTGGAAGGATTCTGCCCTGTCCTTGGGAACCTCGTCCTCACCTACGACTAGGCCATATATGAGCTGGCCTGAGTCCGTGTATACGGAGCTCCCGCCCGACTTCCGCCTGACGACCGCAACCCCCAGGCGCTCGCACGCCCCAATATCGAGTGACTCCGAGACCTTCTGGAAGTAGCCGACGGAGACGGTCGGGACAGACCGCACATAGAAGTGAAGCGTGTCCGGCACAAGCCCGGCTATGTGCGCCTCTAGGATGGCCTCGTCCAGGGCTGCGGACTCGGCGGGGCTGACAAAGCCGCTGTCGACCAGGCGCCATTTGGATGGCATCTGAGCTCAGGATGAGGAAATGAAAAGGGGCGTTAAGAGGTTTCTGTGGTTTGACGCTAGAGCTCCTCTTCCTTCTCGGGCCTGCCCTTCTCCGGCCTCTCGCGCCTCGGGCCCTTCTTCTCGCGCTTGGCCCACCTGCCGCGCATGTAGAGCAGCAGCGGGATCAGCACGATGACGCCCGCTATCCCGCCCCAGAGGGCGAACTTCTTCCAGCCCGCCTCCTTCACGATCAGGGCGTTGTCCCCGCTGGCCGTGACCACGTGCGGGTTCAGCTGGTTGGTGCTCGTGACGTTCACCTTGATAGTGTACGTGCCCTTGTTGTCGAAGGTGTACGGGAACATCACCTGGACCTTGCCGCCGATCTCGACGGTCGTCACCGCCTGGGAGTTGTTCAGGAGCGAGCTCCAGGTGCCCAGCAGCTTCTGGCTGCCGTCCGGGTTCACAAGATAGAATGTCACCACGACATTGTTTGCCACCGCGCTCCCAGCGTTCGTCATGTTCACGATGATGTACCCGCGCTGGCCCTCGGTGAAGTTGGCCGGGTCGTAGTACACCCTGTCTATGCGCATGCTCGGCCTCGGGCCCGCGGCTATCGTGATCACCTTGGCGGTCTTGTACCAGTTGCCGAAGGTATCGGTCACGTTCAGCGAGGTCGTGAGGGAGCCGATGCGCGAGTAGTTGTGCGTCACGTTCACGAAGTCCAGGCCGGTGCCGTTCAGCCAGTTCCCGTCGCCGAAGTACCAGGAGAACTGCAGGTCGGTCTTGTTGTCCACGTTGTCAGTCGTCAGGTTGGCATCGAAGTAGAGCGTGGTGTTCTCCACGAGGCTCGAACCCCAGGTCGCGTTCTTCACGACATAGGAGACCGTCGGCTTGCTCGTGTCGTTCACCTTGACGGTCAGCGTGGCGTTGGCCAAGTGGCCCACGACATCGGTGACATTGAGCTTCACCGTGTACACGCCCGCATCCGCGTACGAGTGCGTGGCGTTCTGCTCGATCTCCGTCCATGGTATCCTGCCGGACTTGTTTCCGTCACCGTAGTCGAACTCTGCCCAGTCGATTATGCCCAGGCCGTCGCCCTCAGACACGACGTCGTCCGTGGAGCTGGTGGCGTTGAAGACCACCACATCCCGCTGGTTGGTCGTAATCGAGTTGTCGGTCGTGTTGATGGTCAGCGTCTTGACGGAAATCACCGGGTTCGGGTACATGTCGTCGCAGTCCACCCTAATCTCGGTCCAGTTCAATAGGCCCGCGACGTCCTCGACTGTCACATTCACGGTCCTATTGACAGCTGCCGTGGTGTAGTTGTACACCGCCGTGTCGAGCTCCGTGGTCGATGTGCCGATGCCGTCTCCGAAGTCCCAGGTGAATGTCAGTGGGTTGCCGTTCGGGTCAGATGACTCGCCAGAGTCGAAGGTTGCGTTCGCGTACACCTTGACCATGTACTTCGTGACGTTCTTCCCACTGGCGTCCGTGACTGCGTACACCGTGGGAGATACGACCATGCCTGCGCCCGCAGACGGGCCCTCTGACTTCTCGAACCCGAGGGCAACGACCTCTGGGCCTCCGGTCCACTCTTGAGAATCGATGACGAATGTCAGGTAGCCTGTGACAGTGACATGGAGGCTCGTGTTGGACACGAGCTCGTAGCCGGTCACGAGGCCGACTGTGTACCTGTAGTCGACTGAGGAAGTGTCGTATCTAGCGTATGCGAGGGCCGTGTAGTCATCGGCGTCGACGTCGATGCTGCCCGCGGTGTACCCGCAGGAGTAGGAGTAGTTGACCCCCGCCGTCGAGAGCACTGAGCCGTCGACAAGGTCCATGACATAGCCAGTGACGCTCAGGTCAGACACGTAGACGGTGTTGTTCACCGTCAACAGCCTGTCGCTGGCGACATACTGCGTGCCGTATCCCTGGACCTTGTTGTAGAACGCGCTCACCTCGCCGACGGACAGAGTCCCGTCCCCGTTGCCGAGCAAGAGATCGACCTGCATCCTGAGGCTGCCCATGTCGTTGTACATGAGCCCCGGGTAGGCATCATCATAGGACCAGGTCGTGTCCACGCTGAGGGCGAATGAGGTGAAGTCAGCACCGTAGGCAATGGAGACCTGCTCGGTCCTCTGCGTCTGCGGTCCCAGGGATATCGTGAGCGGGACGTTCGCGCCCGCGACCGTCACTGACTGGACTTGTGCGTCCGTGCCGTCCGCGTCGACGACCAGCACGAAGTTGCCATTGTACGCGTCGAATGCCATCGCGCTGCCGTAGCTCTTGAGCACCCTCTTGATCCATGGGATGGAGGAGTCCGTGTTGATGAGGTACGAGACAACTTTGGTCGCAGGCCCTTCGGAGTCCGTAATGTAGGATGACACCACCTTAGATGTAGCCTGGTTGACGGTCATCGTGACGTGGCTGTCGACGAGGACCGCCTGAGTGTACGTCTCCACGGGGAGGCCCGCCTGTGACTGGCTCTTCAGCACGACCAGGTACACGTCCCCGAGGACGGCCGTCCCGAACATGCTTACGTTCGCCCAGCCGAGGGCGTTCGTCACGCCCGTGGCGACGAACTCCCGCTTCACGGGATCGTAGAACCCGACGGCGGCGCCCTGAACAAGCTGGCCGGCCGGGCTCCTGACGGTCACGTTCCAGTAGTACGACTTCGTCGGAAACGACGTGAGGTACACCGGCGTCACAGTGTAGTTGGACTTGGCGTCGAACCTGAACTCCGCGGCCCCGAGGCTGTCGTAGTAGTTCGCGTGGGTCACGTCGACCCTGTAGTATCCCGAGGGAGCGTTGCTCACCACGTACGCGGGCTTGGACGCGTCATAGACGGCAGCCGTCACAGCTCCTGTGTGCACGTCGGTCAGGTTCACGGTCGCGTCATCCAAAGAGAACCCGCTTGATGATAGGACGGGCACATAGATGTTCGTCGTGCTGGCCGCCTGGACCTCGCTGCCTACTGGCATGAAGACCAGGGCTGACAGTGCCATTACCAGCACGATAAAGCTGGCTGACAGCTTGCTCATTGAGTCGCTCTTCATTGCTATTCCCCTCGTTCTCCTGGGAATCCGAAACCAAGACCCCCTTCGGAAAAAGGTACTCCGGCGAATAGATTGCCCCTTTATAAGCTTTAGCTATGAGCCGATAGCACTGTCCAGACAGCCAGCAGAGCCGCTAAGTGACTATCTCCTTGACCTGATCCGTCTCGACGGCCCTTCGCACCTCGACCGCTAGCCTCCTGCCCGTGCTCATGTTCGTCCGCCAAGTCGTGTTCCCATACGGATGCCCGACCCACATGTGCACGTTCGTGCCCCCTCCGACGCGGGGGGCGACATCGTAGATGTAGAACTTCAGGTCCTTGTCCACGCATGTCTGCAGGCAGAACGGGCCTATGATGCCCGGGGGGAAGTGCTCCTGAGTCGCCTTCACGTACTTCTCGGCGAGCTCGAACGCGCCCTCGACCAGGGACTCACGCATGGTCGCAGAGTTGTGTCCGCAGACGGTGTACTCGGGGTGGGCCTGGCGGCCCTGAAGGGTCATCTGCTGCGGCGCCGGGAGCCTGACATGCCCGTCGAGGGATGTCTCGAACCGCCAGTCTATCCCCAGCAGCTCGATCCGCTCCATCCTGCTCTCGAGGGGCGAATAGAAGAAGTCGAGGTTGAACACCGGGCCTATGACATACTCCTCGATCCTGGCCTCTCCAAGGTCCTCCTCGGTGATCACGTTCTGGAACATGAGCTGCCTGGACTTCTCCCGATACTCCTGGAACGAGGCGGCTGTGAAGAACCCCCTCTCGAGCTTCTTGACCTTGTGGTGCAGCTTCACGATCACGAGCCTGTCTATGTCCTTGGGGTCCTCGATCTTCCTTGGGAAAGGAAGGCCGGCCTTCTGGAGCAGCCAGTAGTAGTCCTTCTCCTCGCCCCTCTCCTCGCTCCTGAGCAGGCCCCTGCTGCCCATGAGCGGGACTGCGAAGTCGTCCTCGATCTCCTTGAGGTCGATGTATGACGTGAATGACCTGTTAGGGACGAACAGCACGTTCTCCTTTCGGAGCCGCTCCTGGTAGTTCGGGGCCATCATCTCCTTGAACTTCTTCAGGGTCCAGCACTCGTCCACGACGCCCCTCACGACCTTGCCGCTGGCGTCGCGTTGACACTTGAAGTACCTCGCGTAGGTCCTGTCCCTTCCTTCCTGGCAGATTCCGAGCGTTTTGAAACCCTCCTCGACCGCGCCGTCGCACACGTCCAGCGCTGAGTGGGAGGCGACCATTCCGATCTTGGCCTTCTTCAGGTCGTAGTCGTCGACGATCTGGAAAATCCTGTCCCGGTCGATCAAGGCGCAACCCCCTTCCGAATGCCCGAATCGGGCACGGGCGAGTTATCGGAGTCGGTGTATATTACCTTGCTCTGGGACGCTGAAGGACTATCTCGTCCAACCGAATGCCGAGCTGCGTGTAGACCGTCCTGAACCCGAACTTCTCGTAGAGCCTCTTGGCGCGCGGGTAGCTCGTGTGGAGGTAGCATGATGTGACCTTCCCTGCCAGGTCCGTCAGGGCGCACCTCATGAGCTCGGTGCCGAGCCCGGTGCCCTGCTTCACGGGCGTCACATAGATATCGAATATCAGGCCGGTCTCGCCCTCGAGCCTGGTGATCACGAAGCCGCCATTGACCACGTAGACAGAGTAGTGCTTGTCCGTCCTGTACCGACGCAACCTGAAGGCGGACTCGAACGTCGATTCGTCATAGTACTCGGAGAAGAGCCTCACAGCCTCCTTCCTGTTCTCCCTGGAAATGGGTTCGACCTTGTGATCGAACGCTTTGGGTCTTTCGAGGGCCATCCTGTACATCGAGACTGGATCATACTTCCGCACGAACCTGCCCAGGTCGGAGGAGAACACAGCCCATGACTTCCCCGTGCTCGCCAGGAACCTGACCAAGCACTCCGCGGCCTCGAACAGGTCCTCGTTTGCGGAGGCTGCCAGGAAGCCCTGCCTGCGCTCCTTCTCGGAAATCACCCTGGCGGTCTCCCCGTCGTCCGTGTAGAACGCCCAGGCCCGTCGATTCCCGACGTCTATGCTCAGACCATGCATATGGCTCGTGTTCGCCAGGTCCGGGCGAGCGCCGTCTGAATCGACCAGCTCCTCGTCCAGGGGCATGTCATAGGTCGTGACCATGGAGCGGTGCCTGCCAACGCGCGGGTCGATGGCTCTTGTGATATCCCAGCCCGCGCTGCCCAGGGCCTTTCTGAGCAGTCCCTTCCTGTTGTCCTGGACCAGTATCTTCGCATACGGCCGAGATGAGAGCTGGTCGCTCAGGCGCCTGATGTCCCCCTCGGACAGCTTCAGGTTCCTCGGGGAGGCCCTGACGAACGCTCTCGCGACGCCTTCCCTGAGCGGCAGAAGCTCCAGGGACAGCGCTCCCGCGCCTCCGCCGATGAGGATGACCTCGTCTCTGTCTGAAACTGTTGAGTTGAATCCAGGGGTCAAGGGGTATCAGCACCCCGGTCAGAAGAAGTAGAACCCGACGTTGAAGTCCTTCACGCACTTCGCCATGGCCTCGAGCCTGTTGAGCGTGCCCTCGATCCTGCGGACGATCACCTTGCCCTCCGCGGGAGCCTTCTCCCTGAGCACTTGGACCTCTCGGAGCAGCTCGTCGGCGTCCTTGGAGGACAGGACAGCCTTCTTCTCGGCCAGCTCGTTGACCTTGGACAGGATGTTCAGGCCGTGCTTCTTGGCCAGCTCGGGCACGGGCGAGCCCGAGGGGCCGAAGTTGCCCACGCAGCCCTTCTTGTTGTCCCACGAGAGGCCGCACTTGCCGCACGTGGAGTACATCTCGTCGAACTCCAACAGGTCCCACTCCGTCACCACATTCTCCTTCTTTGCCCCCGCCACGAGGTCCTTCCTCTCGCTGGCGGAGACCTTCTCGACCAGGACCCACTTCGTCCTGACATCCTTCACGAACGGCTCGAACATCTTCCTGTCGGCCTCGTCCTTAACCTTCTCGAGGTAGAGCTCGTCCCCCTCGACCTTCAGCTTGGACTTCTTGAAGAATGCGTCCATCCTCTCCTTGCCCAGCCTCTCGGTCGCCCTCTTCAGGTCGACGACCTTGTCTACGTCTACGTATTTCTCCCACTTGCCAGGCTCATCTAGGAAGACCTTCACCGTCGAGAGCTTCCTGCCCTTGCAGAGCGACTTGTCAGACTCGAGTTCCATGATCGCCATGTTCAGACCCATCGGTTCACCTGACCTATGCGTGAGACCTGAGTCTAGAATTAATACTTTTCTTGGCCTGCAGGCTGCGCGGAGCAATAGCCTAATCTATTACCTCGCCTTCCCGGCCGATGGAGTCAGCGGGGCTTCAGGAGGAGTGAGCATGACCAGGGCGACCATGAGGGTGATGTCCAAGGAAGATGTCGAGCTCGTGCACAGCGCTTCCATCAGGATCCTGGCCGAGGTAGGGGTCAAGGTGGAGAGCCCTTCCGTGCTGGAACTTCTTCACAAGGCCGGCGCCAAGGTCGACAGGAAGGCCCAGACAGCTCTCATCGACGAGCGGATGGTCTCCCAGGCCCTGAGGGCCGCACCGAAGAGCATCAGGATATGCTCCAGGCGAGGGACGGACTACCGGGTTCCGGATGACGGCGTGCAGCTGATCTCGCCTGATGGCCAACCACCTGCAGTGTATGATGTCGAGACGAAGAAGAAGAGGCCCTCGGTCCTCAAGGACGTCATCAACTTCGCGATACTCGCGGACGCGCTGCCCGAGGTTGACTACGTCTGGCCTCCCGTCACTGCCACGGACATGCCGGCAGAGAAGTCCTCGTGCTACGAGTTCCTCGCCACTATGGCCTACACCTCCAAGCACGTCGAGCATGGCGCCATTTCCGCTGTGGAAGCCAACTTCCAAATAGAAGTCGCGGCAGCCATCCTCGGTTCCAAGGAGGAGCTGAGGAAGAGGCCGATATTCTCAGACGTGTGCACACCAATCTCGCCTCTGCGATACGACCAGGGCGAGGCGGAGGCGCTGGTCGTGCTCTCTCGCGCGGGCATCCCGATGGTGCACCTGAGCATGGGCATCGCGGGGTCGGTGACGCCTGTGACCGTCGCCGGAACCCTGGCCGTCATCAACGCTGAGAACCTATGCGGGCTGACGATATCGCAGGCCTCGTCCAATCAGCACACCTTCACCGTGCGGAACGACGGAAACGTCACTCTGGCGAACGGCCAGATATCGACCGACGGCTACCCGCTCAACATGTATCTGAATGACAACGCGGTGCTGTACGCCAATGATGTGGAGATGCCCTCCTCACTCAACATCCAGGCGTCCGGGAACTCTCGCGCGTACTTCGAGAAGGCCACCGTGAACGGCTACTTCGATATCGCCACTGTATCGAGCGTCCGGATGCACGCAGGCAACTCCACATTCGCGAGGCCGATGTACAGCGTGTGCGGGGACGCCAACCTCAC
>DYTN01000072.1 GCA_020725925.1 Methanobacteriota archaeon | reverse complement strand
AAAATCCGAGAGTTGAAACCCGAAACCGAACGGCATCTGATATGCTTGACTTCGCGTTGCCGTTTAATCTATACTCCACGCCGAACCCGTGCCCTGCGGAGTCCCTTCGGCATTCACTGCAAGTCGCATGCGAAAACCCGACATACTCGCTCTGTTCCTGCCTGAAATCCGCGAGCACCTTGCCTCAAAGAATTTCGAGCAGGTCAAAGGCATCCTCGAGGGGATGCACGCGATGGACATATCGCACGGGTTCTCGCATCTCACGCCCGAGGAGAAGGTCATCATCTTCCGGCTCCTCCCCCGCCAGAAGGCGATCCCCGTTTTCGAGGACATCCGTCGCTCTGATCAGGCCATGTTGCTGGGAAGTCTTCAGAACGGAGAAATGTCGCAAGTCCTGAACGAAATGGCCCCCGACGCGCGCGCGAAGATGCTCAAGGACGTCTCCGAGACGACGAAAAAAAAGCTCATGTCTCTGATGAATGTCGAAGAGGCCGAAGACGCCCGGCACCTGCTGACCTACGAGGGAGGAACCGCCGGCGCCCTTATGACCACCGAGTTCGTGGCCCTGAAACCAAACATGACCGCAAAGAAGGCGCTTACGAAGCTGCAAGAGGGCTACAGGGCCGGTCAGGCGGAGAACATCTACACGGCCTACGTCACGGACGACAACCACAAGCTCCTCGGCGGAATCCCGTTGCAGGAACTCGTTCTCGCCCCGCCCGACATGCCTGTGAACGACTTGATGAAGTCCATGGCGATCGACCTTGTCAAGGTGGGCGTCACGCGTTCCAAGGAAGAAGTCGCAACTTGGTTCAGAAGGTACGACCTTCTCGACGCGCCGGTTGTGAACGACGAAGGCCAGCTTATAGGAATCATCACGGTCGACGACATCCTCGACCTCATCAAGCAGCAGGCAGACAGGGAGGTCTACGCCTTGGGCAAGATCGGCGAAGGCGATCCCGGTGTGGAACTCGACTATTCGAAGGCGCGCATCTTCTCGCTGTTCAGAATGCGGGTCT
>DYTN01000046.1 GCA_020725925.1 Methanobacteriota archaeon | reverse complement strand
GAACGCGGTCCTTGACATCATCGAGCCCGCGCTCAACTACACAGTCGCCCACGGCACGTCCGTCGTGAAGACCCTCACGATCAACTCGACTGGCAACTACAAGCTCCAGAACGTGACGCTGAACTGCACGTCCGGCACCGCCTGCTCGGCCTTTTCGCCCGCCTTCTCGCCGCCGAACGTGACGGACCCCGCATCCATCCCGCCCGGGACCTGGCAGTACTTCAACCTGAATTATTCCGTGCCCTTCGGCTACGACCCGGGCAACTATTCGGGCGCGGTCCTCGCCAATTCGAGCACCGGCAACTGCGACCCGCTGACCCCCGAGACCTGCTGGGACGCCCTGCCCGTCAACGTCGAGGTCCCGCTCGCCAAGACCTGGGTGCGCTCGCCGGAGATATACCCCTCCGTCCCCGGGACGACCACGGGCGAGGCCGGATACATCGGGAACATCACTGTGGAAAACACTGGGAACGCGAACCTCTTCTTCAACTTCACGAAGTTCGGGAACATCTCCTCGCTCCTGGGAATCGGCGCGCAGAACGCGACGATCGCCAAGCGCACGCCCTCCGCGACGACCTCCTTCAACTTCACCCTCAACTTCTCGATTCCCTACACCCAGCCGATAGGCTACTATTACGGCGGCGTCAACATCAGCGCCGAGCCGGGGACCAACAACAGCAACCTCCAGACGGTCGTGAACTTCACGGTGGCGGACAACGATTCGCCCCACTTCTGGAACCTGTCTGTCAACCCGGTGATAGACATACTCTACCCGTCCCAGCCGGTTGAGCGCTGCGTCTACTGCAACGCGACCATCCGCGCCAACATCACGGACAACATCCTCGTCTCGACGGTCTGGGCCAATATAACCAACTGGACCGACGGCTCCAACTTAACAGTCCAGCTCCTTCCCGCGCTCTTCGTAGACATGGGCCCGCTAGGGAACGGCTTCACCTACGAGTACAACTTCTCGACGCCGGTGAACTCCACCTACTCCGTCTGGGTGTTCATGAACGACACGAGCGGGAACGCCAACCAGACGTTCGTCGGCAACTTCACGGCGTATTCCAAGGCGGCCGGCCTCTCGAGCCAGACGCCCGACTACAGCCTCGCCTACAACATAACGCAGACGCAGGGCTACAACTTCATCGTCACGATAACCTTCAACAACACCGGCGACGCGACGAGGAAGGGCACGGCGGTCGCGAACGGAATGGCCGTCAAGCTCCCCGTCGGATGGCTTGTGGACGGCAACGCCTCCTCCGCCTTCAAGGATTGCATCTCCCAGTGGCCGCCCTACGGGGACGTCCCCTACGGAGGGAGCTGCACTGCGACATTCAACATAACCGTCCCGGCGGGCTTCCCGCCGAACACCACCTACCTGTGCAGCTCCATCGCGGACTCGGAGATGCCGATAGCATGCCTCGCGGGCGGCGGCGCGTGGGCCGAGCCGGACACCTCCCCGGGCTTCCAGTTCTCTTGGACCCCCGTGAACGTCCTGAGGAACTCGCTCCTTGAGATCACGAACAGCAGCCTCGCCTACACCCACCACGAGGGCACCGCCCAGTCCGTAGGCTTCTTCTACGCGAACGCGAGCGGCAACTACAGGCTCCAGAACGTCTCCGTCTCCTACGTCTCGGGAAGCCTCAACCTCTCGAACTGGACCGCGTTCCAGCCGGCAAGCTTCTTTTCGACTATCCAGAACGGCTCCGCGCAGTTCGTGAGCCCGCTCGTGACCGTGCCAGAGAGCCAGGACGAGGGCTGGTACAACGCGACGTACCTCGTGAACGCGACGCAGAACTTCCTGGAGAACTGGACCGACCAGAGCGCGACGAACCCCTACCAGCCGGAGACCAACTACTGGAAGTACTTCAACGTGTCAGTCTACGTCCCGTTCAGCTTCGATTGGGCCCTCCATCCGGCGCCCAACTACACGATAATCGGGATGAACTCAAGCGGCTTCCTTGAGCCCCTGCAGGTCAACAACACGGGCAACATGCCGATGAACTTCACCATCCAGCTCCTGGGGAACGGCTCGGCCCTGAACGTCTCAATCTCCAAGAACTACACGTATCTTGCCAAATCGGAGAACACCACAGCAATCCTGCCCTACGGCTTCCCCTTCAACGGCACGCACGGGAACTACACGCTGATAGCCCGGGTCGAGAACGCCACCGGGACGCCCGCCCAGCAGAACGCGACCTGGATAATAGACCTGCGCGACCCGTTCGCCCCCGACGTCTACGGCTCCCTTGTCAACGGCTCGACGATAGAGGCGACCTACGCCTTCACGAACATAACCGCCTCGGCGGCCGACAACGACGCGATCGATTCCGTCTGGGCGCAGATAACCCTCGGGAACGGCAGCCAGGTCAACAGGACCTTGGACCGCTGGCAGGGGACTGCGCAGATAGGGAGCTACAACCTGTCCTACTACCCGCCGGTCGGAGGGACCTACTCGGTCAGCGTGTGGACGAACGACACGAGCGGGAACCTGGATACGGAGCCCACGGGCGGCTTCAGCGTCATAGGGAACACCACCGGCTTCCTCTGGCAGGCTCCGGACTTCGCCGCGGACGCGACCAACGTCTCCAAGTACCTCAACTACACCTTCGACCTGCGCCTGAACGTCACCAACAACGGCACCGGCAGGATGCGCTTCATCAACTTCTCGATCAACCCGGTCGTCGGCTTCGCCTACAACGTCACCAACTCCTCCTGCGCCGGCGTGATCCTGGAGCCCGGACAGTGGTGCAACGCTACGCTCCTTGTGATAGTGACCAACCTCGCGACCCCGCAGGTGTATTCCGTCGGCACCGGGAACCCGATCCTCGGGAAAGTCACCTGGTCCAACCCCGACGTGACGCCGGCCAGCGCGACGAACACCACCAGCATAATAGTGCAGTCCAACCCGCGGCTGGAGATCCTGGAGCCCACCGTCGGCAACTGGATCTGGCACGGCAGGACCAAGCTCATGATCAACTTCACCCTCTCCTCGACGGGCAACTACCCGCTGGCGAACGTCGTAGTGCGCCCCAACGGCGACGGGAACCTCCCCTCAGGGTGGCTGACCTTCACGAGTCCCGAGGAGCTCTCCCGCGTCCCCAACTTCACGATACCCTCGTTCTCCCCGACGGCCGCGGACAAGAGCGTCGCGATATGGATGGACGCGCCCCTGGGCGAGGACCCCGGCTACTACCTCGTCAACATATCGGGGAACGCGACGACCTCTTCCTGCGCCCAAGGGTCGGGCTACTGCTACGACCAGGTCCTGTTCAACGCGACGATCCTCCCGGACCGCAACTGGACGATAATGCCCGGGTCCCTCGAGCTCAACCTGACGACGCCGATGAACACCAACGGGGACATCAACCTCACCGTCACCGTGAGCGGCAACGTCCCGCTTAAGCTCTTCGACAACCCGACGTTCTTCCTCTATGTGAGCAACGACACGTCGGGCCTGCTCCAGCCCACCGCGAGCACATTCATAGCGCCCAAGAACGGGACGAGCAACTTCACGGTGCACTACACGATACCCTCCACCGAGCCCGAGCAGCTCTACATAATCTATTACACGCTCGCGAACGACACCGCGGAGCCGACAAACATGACGTCTGTCCTGCGCCTCAACACGACCGACACCCCGCCGACCATATTCGACGTGTGGTTCGACTCCAACTTCGTCGACTACTCCATGGAGAACGCGACGATCTACGCCAACGTCTACGACAACTACCGCATCAACCAGAGCTGGGTCACGGTCAATTCGACCCCCGTCAACTTCTCCAACACGACGATGCAGTTCGTCTCGGGGAGCGTGAACCTCGCCAACTACTCCGCCGCCTACCAGCCGCCGCTCTACGCCGGCAACTACACGGTCGTCGTGTACGCTAACGACACCATCCCGCTGGGGAGCTCGCGCACCTCCGGCCTAACCAACTTCTCCGTCCCGCCCCGGACCTTCCGCGTGGTCACCAACACGACGATGGCGATCTCGACGAACCTGACGAACAACACGTTCCAGGTGAGGGGTGTGACGCAGTACGCGGGCTTCAACCTGACGATAAACGCGACGATCCTAAACACTGGCCTGGGCGGCGCCTACGGGACGAACTTCACCTGGGGCAACCTCTACCCCAACTGGACGGCGGACCCGAATGTCACCCAGTACGGGAAGGTCAACAGGAGCAGGGCGGTCTCAAACCTCGTGACGATACGCATCGCCAACGCGACGCCGCCGGTCGACCAAGCGGTCCTAGCGAACGCCACCTGGCTCAACCCGGATGGGAACGTGACGAGCTTCCTCCTCCCGATAAACGTGTCGGTCGCGCCCAACCCCCAGATAATGTCGATCCCCTCCTCCGCGACCCTGACGATAGAGCACGGCAAGGCCAACTGGACGAACTTCACCATACACTCCTTCGGGAACACCCAGATGGGCTCGATCTTCCTCAACTGCACCCAGTGCCACAACTTCACGCCGTTCTTCAACCCCTTCACCAACTTCAACCTGGCCCCGCTCCAGGAGCAGAACATAACGGTGAACCTGAGCTCCCTTGCGACCCAGGGCCCCGGGACCTACTACGTCCTCGTGAACGCCTCCGGGATAGGGTCCGGGAACAGCAGCAACTACACCGTGATCAACATCACCGTCGACGTGCCGGCCGACCACAACTGGACGCGCGCGCCGGCCGACCTGGGCAACAAGTCCGTGACGATGGACACGGTCGGGAACCTGACCAACATAACGGTGGTGAACACCGGGAACGTCCCGCAGGCCTTCTTCTTCAGCGTCTACGGGAACGTCTCGCCCTACCTTGTCCTCACCCCGGCGTCCAACATGACGCTCCAGCCGCAGGAGACGAGGAATGTCCTTGTTGGCTACGCCGCGCCGACGAACGGCGGGAACTACACCGGCAACATCAGCATCTTCAACTCGACCGCCAATCCGCCCGAGCAGAACACGTCCATATTCCTGGAGGTCAAGGAGCTGCGCCTCTTCGTCATATCGCCCTCCACCCTCGCGACCTACTACCCCAACGACACGATAACGATCGCAGCGAACGCCTCCTGGACCGGCGTGCCGCTAGTGGACAACATGACTTGGTCCGTGAAGCTCGTGAGCGGCGCCGAAACCACCTCCTGCCTGGTCAACAACCCCCCCAACTACATCGAGAACCCGATAAACAACTGGAACATCACCTGCAGGATGCCCGAGATCCCTAGAGCGGACGCTAGGATCTACGACATAAAGCTCCACGGCACCTACACGACGGGCGCAGTCTCCACCTACACGATCAAGCCCGGCGTCGTCTACTACCCCGACCTCACCGCACCCTTCTTCTTCGACATGGCGATAGACCCGATAGTCACAGGCGACGTCGCGACTCTCACGGTCAACGTGACAGACAACGTCCAGGTGAGCCAGGTCTGGGCTTCCGTCACGTATTCCAACGCGACGATCTCCAACGTCTCCCTCGGGAACTACTCCCTCTACCTCGCCCAGGGCAACCCGCAGTCCGGCCTCTGGGTGTCAAGCTTCTACTTCACGGACGTGGGGGACTACGACCTGACGATTTACGCCAAAGACACCGGGATACTCATAAACAACCTGAACTCGACACCCGCCTTCTACGACATCATAGACTTCCCCTGGAAGATAAACGGGACCGCCCGTGACGCCCAGAACCAGTCCTACCCCCTGAAGTTCCTCTTCCTCAGGCACAAATCGTCCCTCCTCCTCCAGGAGCTGGAGAACGACATCGTGGCCGGCCACTACGAGGGCTTCCTGCACAACAGGACCTACGACGTGACCATCAGGGCGTTCAACGACGCCCAGACCGTCAACCTCGAAAGCGTCCCGATATTCGACAATTACGCGAACCCCGTGACCTTCGACGACATATCGACCTACACCGTCGGCTACAACTCGATGAAGGCCATCTTCTTCAGGACGAACTTCACGTTCTCGAACGCCTCCGTCACCCTCAATTTCACCAACCCCGACAGGCCCCTCCCCGGCGACCTCCTGACCCTCGGCGTATACCGCTGCGAGACGTTCACCTTCGGCGGGGTTTGCGGCAACAACGGGACGGGGAACGGGACGAACGGAACCTCCGAGCCCTGGATAAGGTGGCCTGACAACCTGACCCACCTTAACATCTCCACGATGACGATAACGGCGACGGGCGTCGCCAACTTCTCGGCCTGGTCCGTCGCCCCGTTCATCTGCGGCAACGGCCTGTGCGAGACGCAGTACGGCGAATACGGCCAGTGCGCCCGCGACTGCCCGATCCAGACGACGACAACGACAACGACAACGGTGCCGCCCGCCGGAGGGACCGCGGGCCCCGCGCCCAACATCCCCAACATCCCGGAGATACCGCCGATCCCCAACCTCACGGAGATAGTGACGAACATCACGGACGTCCTGAGGCCGGTCCCCGTGTCCCTCGCCGCTAGCTCGATAGAAGTGCGCCTCGAGCCCGGCGAGTTCAAGATCCAGTCCCTGGGCCTCACGAACAACTTGGAGAAGGACACGGTCGTGCGCCTCTCGGTGAAGGGCGACATCTGGCAGTTCACGCAGTTCGAGAAGACGGAGCTGACGATCGACCCCAAGAGGAGCGACTACGTGCAGGTGAAGTTCATGGCATCGCCGACGACGCCGCTGGGGGTGTACACGGGCCAGATAATCATCGACGCGGGCGGGAACATCCAGCAGATCCCGGTGAAGGTGATAGTGGAGCTAGGCACCCAGAAGCTCCTAGATATGAAGATGGAGACGATAACCAAGTCCATCCAGGCCGACCAGGACGTCCTCTTCCAGACGATCCTCTACAACATGGGCCTCTCCAACCAGGTCCTCGTCAACGTGACCTATTCGGTCAAATCCTCGGTGGACTTCAAGGAGCTCTTCCGCCTCAACGACTCTCTCCTTGTGGAGACCTCCATCTCGACCCTCAGGAGCATCCACATGCCAAAGGGCACGCCGGAGGGCAAGTACGTGATAGAGGCAGTCGCCGTCACCGAGAACGCCGCGGCGAACGCCGTCGACGTGTTCCAGATAACCAAGCCTCCCTTCATCCTGACGCTCCTCCTGGCAGTCCTAAGGAGCCCGATAACCTACATACTGCTCTTCATCGTTCTGCCGCTCCTCTTCCTCGCTCGCAGACTCTACATGCGCTACCTCTCCACGCTCAAGGCCAAGCAGAAATACGTCTCCCCGGTCGACCCGAACAA